>CAJTOG010000047.1 GCA_910577575.1 uncultured Ruminococcus sp.
TCAAAAGGTTATTTTCAGAACGGACGGTGACATAAGTGGCACGTAAGTCAAGAAAAAATCCTATTAACAACACTGAAAAAATAAATTTCAAAGTCTATAAAACGGCGATTTATGCACGTCTGTCAAGGGAAAATCAGGAGTTTGAAAAAATTGAAACTCAGATTGATGAAATTCGTCATTACATAGAAAATCGCCGAATTTTCAAGCTTACCGACATTTATGCCGACAACGGCTACAGCGGTACAAACTTTCGGCGACCTGAATTTGAACGGCTTATGGAAGATGTCCGCAACCGGAAAATTGACTGTATCATTGTACGTGATTTGAGTCGTTTTGCAAGGGAACATATCGGTGCGGAAGATTATCTGAACAACATATTCCCTTTTCTTGGGGTGCGGTTTATAGCTATAAATGACGGTTATGATAATCTGAATCTTGAACCGCAGGAATATTTTTTAGCTTCTTTCAAAAATCTTGCACATGAATATTTTGCACAGGAAACGTCCCGAAAAGTCGGTATGGCAACACGGGAACTTCAAAAGCAAGGAAAATTCATCAGTTCCAAAGCTCCGTTCGGCTACCGACGTGACCCTGATGACAAGTATAAACTCATCATAAAAGATGACGAAGCCGAAATTATCCGCAAACTTTTTGAAAGAGTTGCCAATGGAGAGACAACTGTAAAAATTTCAAGGGATTTAGGCGGTATATGGACTATTTCAAAGATATGCAATATACTGAAAAATGAAATTTATAAGGGTGTTCTGGTACAGCATAAAACCGAAAAATCACTTTATAAAAATGAAGCATTTCATAAAATTCCGAAAAGTGAACAATTCAGGTCTGAGGGTGCTGTTCCGGCTATTGTTACACCTGAACTATGGGACAAAGTCAACGCTCTTATTGCGGAAAGAAGATTCAAAAAACATGAAGAAAGTCCTGAAAATCCGTATAAAAGTCTTGTTTTCTGTGGAAAATGCGGTAAAAGGGTTTTAAGTGGATTCAGACGTAAGCGTGCTGATTTTGAACTGAATTGCAGACATTGCAAAGGTGTTTTTTCGTGCGGAAAAAATCTGGACAATATGGTGCGGAATCACCTTAAACTACCTGAAAATACGGAAATAACAAGGGATTTTCTGAATGAAAGATTTGAGAAAATCCTTATTTTTGACCGATATAATATCACGTTTGTTGGCAGAGGTGAAAGTGAATGACAATCGCCTGTTATGCCCGAAAATCCACCGACAAAGAGAATGACAGCATAGAAAATCAGATTTCAGTCATCAGAGGTTACATAAACAATCAGAAGGATTTTCAGGGTGCTGAAATAATTCAGTTTACCGACAATGGATTCAGCGGTATTGACATGAACCGTAATGCATTTCAGGAATTGCTCTCAAAAGTAAGAATGCGTGAAATTGATGTTGTAATTGTCAAGGATTTATCACGTCTCGGTCGGAATTATCTTGATGTCTGCAAACTTACGGACAGCATTTTTCCGTTCATGAAAGTACGGTTTATAGCCATTTCTGAAAATTATGACAGCAATTACAAAACGATAAATTCTATGGATTTGCCAACAGCGTTTCAGTCGGTTCTTAATGAATACTATGTCATGGAACTATCCAAAAAAGTCAGGAATTCATGCATATCAAGAATAAGAAAAGGCGAATTTATCGGCGGTATTCCTTATGGTTATATCCTGAAAGACAGATTTACACCTGTTATTGATGAGAAAAAAGCCGGAATAATCCGTGAAATTTTCAAGTTGTATCTTGAAAAGAAAAATTGTATAGATGTTGTACGTATGCTGAATAAACACAAAATTAAGAAAGATAAAGAATCAAAATGGACTTCCGCATATGTTCGTAGAATTTTAAAAACTGAGGAATATACAGGCAGACGTGTTTCACTTACACATAAAAAAGACTTGAAGACAAAAAAGAATGTTCCAAATCTTGAAAGTGAATGGTATGTTGACGAATATGCGTTTCCGCCTATAATCAGCCGTGAGATGTTTGAAGAAGTTCAGAAACTCATGCCAAAAGGCGTGATTCATAATGTATCCGAAAAGCACATTATGGCACGGAAACTTTATTGTGCAAAATGTGGGAAAACATTAAAAAGAAACGTACACTTTTACTGTAAAAACAGTTATCAGACAGGTGAAAAGCCTTGTTTTCAGGGTTCTCTGAAGCGTGACTTTCTTTATAAGGCAGTACTTGACAAAGTGAAAGAATTTATTTATGTTGATATTCCGGACAACAAATTGAAGTTTTCTTTTTCAGATATTGCAGAAATTGAGTCTGAAATTACTTCACTGAAAGAAAAAAAGGCGGAAATTTTTGAGCAGCTTTTCAATGGCAGTATAAATCAGACTGAGTTTGAAAAACAGAATTCAGATGTTTCATCACAGGTAACTGCAAAGCAGAATGAATTACAGTTACGTCGCAAAACTGTTGCACTGAATACGAAATATGGTTCGGAACGTCCGATTGATACTCTGAAACGTCTTTATGCTGCTGATGAGCTGACTAAGGAACATATGCAATTCGTAAAACGTATCAATGTGTTTGATTCAGAACACTTTGAAATAATATTGCATCAAGATAGTCCATTGGCTGTTCTCTGCAAAAATATGGATATTTATGAGGAGGATTATGTATGAAAAAACTTAGATCTAAAATAGTTGCTGTTTTTGCAACCTGTGCCTGTGCTATACAGATGTTTAGCACAATTTCTGCAAACGCTGCGAATGAACAGTTTAACACTTACAGAGTGTACTATGATGCAGCAAAAACAGGGATTGCTGAATTTAATATTGAATTGAGATATGACACAAATATCAAAGTTCTTCGAAGTGAAGCGACAAGTCTGTGTCAAGGAACATTCATGTCTGGAGGTAACCAAGATAAAGGTATCTACTTTACTAATTATAAAGGAGAACCAATTATGCAAACAGGTACACTTGCAACTGAAGATATGTTTGTGCCTGTAAATTCAGAAATCAATGATGACTTTTACAGATATATATCCTTTGATGGCAGTTATGCAAAGGATTCTTCCGGAAAGCAAATGACTTCTGCTTCCCTCAAAATAGAGGCAGTTCTTGTGGGTGACTCCAATGGTGATGGAAAAATAGATATGTCAGATGCTGTTTTGATACAGCAGTATATTACCAATCCTGCACAATATCCTATAGATGACGAAAATAGACGAAGAGCAGCTGATGTTGATGGTGATGGTGTAATTACAACGAATGATGCGGATATGATTCAGCGTTTTAAATTGGAGCTTATTTCACATTTTTGAAAAAATACTGTTTTATAAGGAGATTTGAAAATGGCAAATTCTAAAAGAAACTGGGGAAAAGAAATTAAAGATGTTGGTATGCTGATTATCATTATTGGTGTAATAATGGTTGGACTTGTCCTTTATTTATTTGTTGGTGACAGTGATTCAACGTTATCTTATTTTGTTGATGAACATGTTTTATTTTTGGCTGTTGGTGGCGGTGTACTTCTTATAGTTGGTATTATTACAAGAAGTATTGGAAAATCCAAAGAAACAAAATCTGAAAAGAAAGATTAACTATCCTTACTGGTGTTATTGGTAGAATTACACAAACTCTATTAAAAAACTTTGTGTGGTTTTCTACCAATAATATTTAGAAAATATCTTGACACAATCATCATTTCTCGCATTATTGATTTCTTTCAGACGTTTTTCAGTTGCTAAAATTTCTTCCTGTCCCTGACATTCAAGCACAGTTCCGATATTCGCCTTGAGAATTCTTGCAATATCATTTCGACAAGAATAATAGTTATTTATTGCGTGAATTATGGCTTTGTGGAGCGATTCTTCCTTTATCGTCGGCGAATCGGGACAGTATTTTTTACCGTGTTCCAGACGGCTGATACACCGCCAGACCGCCAGTTTTTCGCCGTTTTTTATCCATGTCTTACGTCTGTAGGGCGTACCGCAGTGACCGCATATCATCAATTCCGACAGCGAATATTTTCCGCTGTATTTTCCTTGCTCTGTCTTGGTTTTGTCGCTGATTTTACGCTTACTGGAACGCCTTGCAAGCTCCTGCTGAACACGGTTGAACGTGTCACGGTCAACTATTGGAGCGTGGTGGTCAGTAACAAGATACATCGGTCGCTCACCGTTATTTTTCACGACTTTGTGGGTGATACAGTCGACCGTGAAAGTCTTTTGCAGAAGTGCGTCACCGACGTATTTTTCATTTTTAAGAATCCTCTGAACTTCTCCTTTACTCCAGATTTTTTTACCCGTAGCAGTCAGACGATTCTGCTCTGTCAAGGTCTGAGCGATGTTCAGAAGCGTGTATCCATCAAGGTACATTTTAAAAATCAACTTCACCGTTTCCGCCTCATCAGGCACAATTTCAGGCTTACCATCTGCACCTTTTCTATAGCCAAGCAGGTGCTTGTACTGGAACGTTACTCTGCCTTCACGATATGCTTTTTCCTTGCCCCAAGAAACATTTTTGCTGATTGATTCCGATTCTGCCTGAGCAAATGAACCGTACAAAGCGATCATAAATTCCGAGGTCATGGTCAAAGTGTTGATATTCTCTTTTTCAAATATTACTCCGATTCCGAGGTCTTTAAGCTGCCTGACATACTCAAGGCAATCAACGGTATTTCTGGCAAATCGGCTAATTGATTTTGTTATTACAAGATCAATTTTTTTGTTCTTGCACATTCGGATCATACGGTTAAACTCTGTACGCTTTTTCGTCTGAGTACCTGAGATTCCTTCGTCAGCGAAAATTCCGGCGAGTGTCCATTCTTTTTTTCTGTTGATGAGGTCGGTGTAATAGGCAATCTGCACCTGATATGAATTCTGCTGTTCCTCCTGTTCCGTGCTGACGCGACAGTACGCAGCAACCCTCAATTGGCGGTATTTATCCCGATTTTCTGCCGTTTGCGCCTTTGCAGGAATTATCGTTACATTGGGCGATATGGGCATTTTCATTCTTCCTTTCCGTTATATTTTTTATTACGATTCCATTGATAAATTCAATTTCAACGGTGCAAAAATGACTTATTAAAACCCTGTTTATGCAGAATTTAAATAAGCCAATATCAATGGTATTCAGTAGTTCGTGATTTTCAATAAGAGCCTTGATTTCTGCTGTTTTCTGCGGATTTCCATTGTAGGTACAGCAGTCATATTTCATCTCCGCAAGCTTGAAAATTTCAGATTTTATTCTGTCAAAATCCGGCTGCGCGGAATCCGTCATTTGACTGATTTCATTCTGCTTGCGAATTACATCTGTAGTCGGAGAATACACGCTAATTTCACCATTGTTTTCAATTAAATTCGGATTTGCAATTGCCGTATTCAGAACGGTTAACACCGCTCCGATTATCATCTGATCTGTAAGCTGATATTCCAATCTGTAACAGTCGGGATTACGGCAGTCCCATTTTTCATGACGGCAGTTACCGCCGATTCGTGAAAGCCTGTGACCGCATTCCAAACAGTATGTACGACTTCTGATCTCTTGTAAATCTTCCGAAATTACGCACACAGAAGTTGCTTTCTGAACACGCTTTTTATTCGCAATTTTAAAAGTTTTCCCGTCGATAATCTGCGGATATTTGCTGTTTCCGAGATACTTTTCATTTTCGATAATCCTCTTGACCATGTTTTTGTTCCAATGCTCAGAGTCAGCGGTATATCGAATTTTTTCAGACTCCATTAACCTTGCGATTTGTAAAAAGCTGCTGCCGTTGAGGTATTCCTCAAAAATTCTGACCACTGCTTTGGATTCTGTCGGAGCTGTGATTATCTCACCTTTCCGCATACAGTAGCCAAACGGTATTGTACGATTTTTAGCCATAATTTCACTTCCTTTCACCAACAAGAATACCACATTTTACTGCAGAAATCCAGTATCAAAACCAACAAAGAATCGTCCTGAAATTTGACTTTCAGGACATATTCTTCTATATTTTTTCTCTGAATTTCAATCCGCCAATCAGATGAAATTCCAGCTCATTCTGATTTATAACCACAATTTTCTCAACGATATTTTCAAACGCTGATTCCTCAAATTCACTTATCGGATCAACTTGCTTTTCAAAGTAATCTGTCAGCATTTCAATCTGTTTCAGCGTTTCATCTTCGTCATCAGAACGGGTTAACTTTTTTAATTCCGACTGTAATTTATTTATTTTTGCTGTAAGTTCAGTGGTCTGTTCAAGATATTTCGCATTATCAAGAAATCCCTTAGTTTTCAGTCGTGCAAGAACGTGAGTCTGTTCTTTGAGTTTTGCAATCTCTTTGTGAATGTCCATAACGTTGGAATTACCGTTGAATCGGCGTATTTTCAGTTCTTGAAGTGCTGTCTGCAAGGGTACAAGAATCTGCCTGTAATTGTGCCAAAGTTTACTATACAGCACTATGAAAGCGTTGTAAATTTTATGTTCGGCTATCCATTTTGAGCTGCATTCAACCGCATGAAAATTGTGTTTTGAACACACCCAATATACCTTTACGTTAACGCATTTTCGTCTGTAAATCGAACCACAGTTACCGCAAATCATTTTTTTGCTCAACGGATATTCGTGGAATTCCGTGCGACCAAAATATTCGCCTTTTTCCGCAAGAAGTCTCTGAACAGTTTCAAAATCTTCCCTTGAAACAATCGGCTCATGGTTATCCGAAACATAGTACTGTTCCGCCTGACCTTTATTTCTGCTTTTTTTAAATGGAAATACGTTCTCTGTTATCTTTTTCCGCCACAGACAGTCGCCGATATATTTTTCGTTTGTCAGAATATACCTGACCGCTTTTTTCTTCCATATACAGCCGGATTTTCCCATGACTTTCCCCTCTCGGTTAAGAATATCACAGATACAGTTCAATCCGTTTCCATTCAGAAATTCAGCATAAATCCTACGGACAATCATGGCTTCTTCCTCAAATATTACAAATTTTCCGTTCTCTTTTCGGTATCCAAACGGCATGTTTGAAACGATATATGTACCGTTTTTCATTCTGTTTTTTATTGACCACTGTATATTCTGCGAAATTGAAACTGATTCCTCCTGAGCCAGACCGCCCATGATAGTTATCATCATTTCGTCGGTCATATTGGCTGTGTCGAGGTTCTCTTTTTCAAAATATATCGTAATTCCGAGCGATTTCAGTTCACGGATATTTTTAAGGCAATCCCTTGTATTTCGGGCGAAACGGCTTATCGACTTCGTATAGATTCTGTCGATTTTACCCTTTCGGCAGTCCTTCATCATCCGCTGAAACTCGTCACGCTTGTCCTCACGGGTACCTGTCACACCCTCGTCGGCATAAATGTCGATTAAAGTTTCCGTTTCTGAATTCTCAAAAATCCGGCTGTAGTACCTTGTCTGAGCCATGAAAGAATTCAGCTGATCCTCGCTGTCGGAACTCACTCGGCAGTATGCAGCACAGCGAATCATCGTACTTTTTTCTTCTGTTATTGTCGGCTGTATCACCGTTACTGTTGGCATTTCAATCACTCCTTTCACTCAACAAGAATACCACATTTTCTGCCGGAATGGTATCACCAAATCCGACAAATTTACTTTTCAGAATCTGTGGAATCCATACATTTATCGGCATCTGAGGCTGCTATGCAAAGGCACATTGTGAAAATCCCAATCGTTCCTCCGACCATACATCCGATTAAAAATCCTATCATGCCGCCACCTCATATTCCCACACAGACGGATATTCCGAAAACACTTCTTTTTCATTGAGTTCGCTGATTTTTTCTTTCTGCTCTTCAGTCAGACAAGTCAGTGCCATCAAAAATATCTCCATCTGACGGTACATAAATTCTGCCGTTCCGTACTTATTCATTCACATTCACTCCCAGACTTATTTTGATTATTTCGTCGATATTCCGCATCATTCCGCTATCCAGCGAACCGACATACCTGCCTATCCGACAGCGGTCAAGCGTCCTTATCTGCTCCGCAAGAATCGTGGAATTCTTCGGCAAACCCGAACCTCTGATTTTTATGTGAACAGGCAGTTTACTCTTTTCCGCTGACGAAATCGGAACAGCGATAACCGTCGGACTGTGCCTGTTCCCGACATCATTCTGCACAATCAGCACCGGACGGACACCGCCCTGTTCTGAGCCAATCACAGGGTTCAGGTCGGCATAAAAAATATCACCACGCTTAATCAACATTTCTATCACTCCCATTTTCCGGCGGTTTAAAGCCTTTTTTATTCCTCACACAGCTGTGAAACGGACAAAAAAGCACATCCGTATCCCTTGCGTACCAGATACAGCCGCTGCACGGATGCCTGCTTGGTAACTTTATTGTTGGAATTGGAATATCAACTCCAAATTTCTGCTGTAAATCAGACATTTTTTCATCACTCATACACCACACTCCCTTTGAATTTTTTATGTAAGACGGCGGTCTGTAAATTACAGAATCCGCCGTAACCTTTTTGCCTTCGTCTGATTCTTCAGACGATTTTCCGTGATATTTATCCCCGATACCCGTCACGGCGGAACGTCAGAAACGATGAACAGCGTATTCATCTCATGGAATTCTCATCCCTCTGTGGTTCTCACAGAGCCGTCCCCATTGCCTGAGTCTGTGGCTGGACGGAAGTAGAATTGTCCTCCTGCGTTTCGTTGCTCACGGGAAGCTGTCCCGATTTCCGGACTTCATATTTTTCGCTCGCTCTTATGAGGTCTTGGCGTATGGTCCGTGCAGCTGACGAGATTTTATACCGTCCGCAGGATTCATGTATTTCTGATGCTGTCGATTCTGTTTTCAAGGTGCTTAAGAGTTTTTATGCCCTTATACCTGTATAGGGGAAGAAGTCAGAATTTTGATACCCCTAAAAATTAAACTTTTCCAAAAGTTTGTGAAGTCTGCACAAAATTCTTGTTTTCTTTTTGTTTATATTTTTCTGACTTATACCATAAATCTCTGCACATTCACGTTCTGTTTTTCCTGCAAAAAAAAGAAGCTCTATGAGCTTCCTGTCTTGTGATGATAATAATTCCATGCACTTATGTAATTTTTCGGATTCCAGATGATTTATTACACTGTTCTCAACGACATCGTTTTCCGTTTGGAATTCATGAAAATTTTCAAAGTTTCCGTCTGCACTGCCTTTCAGTGACGAAAACTGAATTTCATGTTTATAGAACGACTCGTCGTTGTCATCGACGTTCCAGCCTGTTCTGTTATATACTGCACGAATTTCTTCGTTTACCTCAATATCCACATATTTCTTGGTAATAGTGTCATATACACGAATTGTATTTTTATTCATTTTAACCTCCGTTTTGATTTTCTTGTTTCGAATCAAAACGAAGGCTAAGGATATTCAGCTTTGCAGCACAGCCATTTATATCTGAATATCATCCTGTCCTTTCTCTGTATTCAGAAAAGATGACATAAAAAAAGGATACAAATATATTCGCTTTATTGATTAAAACGATTATATTTATATCCTTATTCTGTTTCTTATTTAATTTTTTGTGGGCATAAAATTGCTCCGTTTCGCTTTTAAAGCTGAACGGAGCTTATAGTGAGAATATAACAATTTTGTAACACTCTACTTGCTAATACTGTTTACATTAACATCTTTATAAATCAATTGTAACATTACTTACAATTGCACAACTGATTTTATATTATATAACATAAATACGATAAAGCAGATATTACAAATACAGCAAAATATTGTATTTCCATTGTATTTGAAAACATAACATTCATTACTTCTCTCAACATACACAGATTTATCATAAATCCGTTTCGCTTCTCATTCTTACAGGCTTTTTTTGTTTGTTTGGCAACCTTGTAACCTTTTGAATTTATATCAACTTCCCACATTTCCTCTTTATCCGGATTAAGATCAAATAGAAAATCTGCTTTAGGAGAATTTGCATTTACTCTATTTTTTATTACCCATGCATATTTCCATCGGTATTTTCTTTCAACCATAAGATAGTATGAATCAAGATACCAAAAAGCAACAGTTACTGCTGCGATGATAAAAAAAATCATATTCAAGTTTACTGATTCTTTACTGAAGAAAAAAACAAGCAATGCAGAAATCGTACCAATATGCCACCCCTTCATGGAAAAAGAATTGCTTGCCATTCTTGTGATACATGATTGTATGAGATCTAACTCCTTATATATATCCTCTTTAGTAACTGTTGTTTCCATTTGACACCTCGTTAACAAACATCTTATATAGCAGATCCATCGGAATTACATTATGTTCATTTTTATATCGTTCTTTCCAATCAATAAGATTTTTCTCATTTAATGATTTTAAATTATTTGTTGAAATATTATATGTGATTTTAAGTTCAGCACGACTCTCAGTTGCTGCATTAATTGCAAAATTCTCCTTAAAATATTTATCTCTATATTCAGATAGCGGTTTCTTGCGAATCAAATCCGCACATAATAGCTCTGCGTATATCCAAGGAGAATATGTACTACTTAAACCATTCTTATCAATAACATTAACCGATTTGTCTGTATTGAGAAAAAATACTGATTCAGTATTATCTATCATAGTTTGTAATGACATCAAAAGCATTATGTTAGTATGTTGCGACGCTTTTTTACAGCTTTCATGGTCGTATATATAACCATAATCGCCATTTCTTCGCTTATGACTGTAGTTATCATTTAATATGCCTAACAAATCATCAATATACCCCCATACATTCGAATCAACAAATGAAGTTATATTAAATTTCTCATACAGCCATCCGGCAAAAGCATTTGCCAGATCTTCATCAGCGTGAGAATGAGAAATAAATACATCAACACTGTACTTCGGAAACCACTTCTTTAAAATAATATTTCCATCTAATGGAGTACCTTCTTCAAAATGATTTATTATTGCATCCTTAATTTCTGAAGTTATGGATTGTGAACACTTTTTATAACTTTCCTTAGCAATATCTATATAATACTGAAAGTTATTGTAAAAAAATTCATTGGATAATTTTAAATTAAATCCTGCAAACATTTTTATCACTCCAATTAATATAGTTTTGAAAATATTGTAGTGCCTATTACTGTCATTAATCCGGCAACAGCAATTGATAAACTACTCATTGCACCTTCTATCTCCCCCATTTCCATAGCTTTTGCCGTTCCCATAGCATGAGATGCTGAACCTATCGCTATGCCCTTTGCTATCGGCTCTCTGATTCTCAATACACGGCACACAAATTCAGCAATAATATTGCCGGTAATTCCTGTCATTATTATTATTGGCACAGTAAGGCTTGGTATTCCTCCAAGTTCTTCCGATACTCCCATACCCATAGCGGCAGTGATGGATTTAGGCAATAATGTCAAGTACATCGTATGAGAGAATTTAAACAGTGCTGAAAACGCAAGTATACTGCAAAGACTTGCAATAACTCCTGAACCTATTCCTACTAATATAGCGGTCAAATTCTTTTTAAGTGCCTGAAGTTGTTCGTATAGCGGAATAGCAAGACAGACTGTTGTAGGAGTAAGTAAATAATGCAGATAGTTTGATTTTTCATAGTATATGCTGTAATCCACTTTTAATACAAGTAAAAATAAAACTGTGAAAACAGTTGAAAACAAGAGTGGATTAAACAATACTATCTTAAACTTATCTTGAAGAAATTTACCTACAAGATAAGAGGCAATACTTATCACAACTCCCCAATACACAGTGTCTGATAATATATTCATTTCTTATTTTTTCCTCTTTTCCTCCTTATTACTGCCTGTGTGACTAAGCCGGTTATTCCCATAACCAAAAAAGTTGTTACTATCGTTATTATGATGATCTGAATCCATATAGATTTTAATTGGTCAAGCTGTGAGATTATTCCTACTGCAGACGGTACGAAAAGTATTGGCATGATATCTATTAAAAAATCTCCAGTTTCCTTAATTTGTGATATTTTGATAGCACCACAACATAGAAGAATAAATAACAGAATCATGCCGTATATACTCCCCGGAATTGGAAGTGGAATGAAGAAGTTAAGTAGTTCGCCTATACAGGATACAATGAGGATGATCAGTAGCTGTTTTATATACTTCATGTTTCATCTATTGCTTTTATTATTTCATCAATTTTATATGAACTCTTAGGATCGGCACATTCTGGGAAATACTGATATATAGAATTCTTTATTTTATCCTTATATTGTGAATTTAGTGAACATATACCTACAACCATATTAACCTTATCTTCTGTCAGCATTTCTTTATACCAAGAATCAAATGCATTAAAAAACATACTAACAATCTCCCTTGATCTGGTAGTTTCGGCTGTTCTGTCATTATGTATATCCTCTTTGGGATCGGTTTTCATTTGGAAATATCCACGATCTTTAAACGCATCAATATCATTTTCTTGTGGAATACCTAAAAGAGTCCTTGACGGATCGTTACATATTGTGCTAAAATCTCTGTGATGTAATCTGTCAAAAATATGTGAAAGTTTACTGCAAACTTCATATCCAACAATTTTTAACGTTGAATTAATAATGTTTCGCTTATTATCATGAGTTGTGCTGCCATCAGAATTCTTATCTCCACTTTTATCTAATTGATAAAAATGAATAAATGCAACTTGGTTATCAATGACAACGAGTTCAAAACCTATACTATACATAGATTTACGAACAAAAACTCTCATATTCTTGCTCCCATATAATAATGCGTTATGTATATCATTCCACTTGCTTGGATCATTGTTGCATATAATTCTGTCACAACGATCCACTCTTTTTGATGCTGCACAAAGTGCATTCATAAAATCATTATGAACATCTGAATTCTCCCGTGAACCCGCCACAATTGATTGATTCGCAAATCTGGATGTTCTTAATGTTTCTTTAGTATCCTTTACTGCTTTCGTAAGTTCTTCAAATGCCCTTCTTTCACCAGGAATAAATTCTGCCTTAACATATTTATTGTTAAGCATATCAAGTATTCCTCTTTCCGAAAATAAATCTTCAATACTTTCAAATCCCAGTTCAGCAATTTTCGCAAATGAACTAATAGAGTTAAATGGATTAGCAAGTGTTTTGAGTCTATTAATTATTACGTTTGTAAAAGAAGATATCGCATCATTATCTGCAATAGAGGAAATAAGATTCTTAACTTTTGTCCAATCCGAAACATTCGCTTTTCTATTGCATTCGCTCTTCTTTTCATTGAAAACAGATATTAAATCATTCTCAAAAGTAAGAATATTAATGTTCTGAATATAGAATGGCGGTGGTGAACAATTCTTTTTATTAGCAACAAGCAATATTGGCTTATTCTGTGAGGATATCAATCCAAGTTCAAACCACACATTGCTGTTAAAGACTCCATTTTTTTCATCGTATTGATCCAAAAGCACTACAAATTCATCATATGTTGCAATGCAGCCGTACACACTATCCTGTAAATTGTCAGAACCTATCATATCATGCCTTTTAAACGATGCAACATCATACTTATCTGACAAATCTTTATCTATACGCATAGCATATAAAAACAACGCATAGAAGAAGTTTGAATAAGCATGATTATCAGTACCTTCATTCCCCGTTACAGCAAGGTAAAGTATTTTTTTCTTTTTTTCCATTTTAACACCTCATAATAATTATTTTACTTATTTTTCTATGAATTCTAATTAAAAATAGATAAGCATTGATTATTAAAACTTTACATAGACAATCAATATATCTTTTCTTTATCAATACATAATCTATTTATTTTCCCGTGCCTGAAGATCCTTAAGCATAGTTACTAATTTCCGCATTTCACGTGGTGAACCGCTCTTAAATATAGAATCAATAAAATCCTTAATCATCTTACCAAACCCATAAATATACACAGCCAAAATTAAAATTACAGTTGTCAGGACTATTAAAACATCTGCATCTTCTTTTTTAGCTACTAATCCAACAAGAAATCCTATAATAGGAAAAACTATTGTTTTTGCATAATTCATGATATTCTGATTACCGATTCCTAATGAAGCAATCCAACTTTCACCTTCTTGTATAAGATGTTCTATTTGCTTTTCAGAATTCCAGCAAACCGCTTTTCCTTTTTCATCCTTTAATTCTTTTTCCAAAATATCATTTAATAAATCCAATGATTTATTGTACTCTGTAAAACGTTCACCGGATCTTTGTATCTCTCTCTTTTGAACAAATATGCACCAAATGAAAAATATTATTATCGCAGCAAAATCAAGTACATAGAACAAAATCGCATCTTTTTTTATACTAATGACAAATAATGAGGCGATTATAATACTAAATAATATAATTCCAAAAAGAACAATGAATTTTGAACGTTTTTTTACTTCCTTCTGTTTTTTAAGATATGTATCTAAAATTATATTTATCATTTTTGACAACCCCATTATTTTTTATTATTTGTTATTTTACTATATAATAATTGCAATGTCAACACTTACGCACTAATCGCCAATATCGCGCACTATTTGCCAAAAAGCGTCCTGTTTTTACACAGAACGCTCCCTTGAGTTTAATATTGGTATTGTAATTTTAACTTTAAATTTGTCTTCGACTACCTCCGCTTTGTATATTCCGTCATATTTTTCAACGGCTTTTTGAACGTTTTTCAATCCAAGTCCTGAATGATTCTTCTTCGTTGTTGCAAATTTTCCATCCGGTTTCTGCTCTACATTATTGTAAGTGTTTGAAATGTTGATAAGTAAAAAATCCGACATTTTTGTAATTATCAGTTTTACCTGCCTTCTGTTCTTTTCAAGTGCTTCAACCGCTTCATATGAATTATCAAGTGCATTTGCAAGCATTATCGTTATATCCATATCGGATATGAAACTCATATCAACATCGGTGTAATCAACTGTAAATTCTATTCCTTTCAATTCCGCCTGAAGTATTTTATGATTTATTATTACGTCTAAAATTGCGTTTCTGCTCTTGAACTGCGGCTTCATTTTTTCCGTTTCTTCTATAAATTCCTCAAGATATTTCCTTGTCCTGTCCTCGTCGCCGATAAGTCCCGATAAAATTTTCAGATGTTTTTTGACATCGTG
>CAJTOG010000048.1 GCA_910577575.1 uncultured Ruminococcus sp.
AATATCTAAATATGAATCATTCAGTTCATTCTGAAAGCATACGCTTATATTACCTGTACGTAAAATCTTGACATTAAGATTTCCTATACCATGCTTCAACGCATTGCCAATCAGATTATCAAAAATCCTCATAAGCATATCTTTATTTGATTGTATCATAATTTTTGAAGTATCGCATATCAATATAATTTCACGTTCCTGACCACAAAAATCATCATAATAATGTACTATGGATTCCTGTAGAATCTCCACAAGATTAATACGTTCAGTTTCTGGTTTAAAGTTATTTGAAACCATCTTTGAAAATTCAAAGAATGAATTAATAAGTTCCTCAAGACGTGATAAACGCTGTTCAATAATACGGATTTCCCTTTCTTTTTCATCATCAGATAAATCAGAATTAAGAATTATATTTATATATCCCATTGCAGAAGTCAGAGGAGTACGAAGGTCATGGGATATATTTGTTATCATCTGTTCAAGTTCATGATTTTTCTTTTTATAAAGTATCTGATTTTGACGAAGCTTCTTAAGAAGTTGGTTTATTTTATTTATAAGATTACTGTATATACCTCCGTTTTCCGAATGTATAAGTTCATTTGAATCCTGTGAAAGTATTCTGTCAATCTGTTCTGAAATGCTTTTTATTTCGCATCTTTGCAAAAATAAAAGGAACAGCATTACGACTGATACCATTCCTAAAATTACAAGTAATACTGTCATATGCTGTTCCCCCTGATTATTTGATTTCCGATTTTCTGAATGAAGTATATCCGAGACTTAAAAATGCGATAATAAGCACCGCACAATAAATATAGCTTTTTGCAATATAATTTACCGACGGTTCTGCTGCTAATTTGCCTATCATAATCTGAAGTTCAAAATTTGTAATTTCTGAATTAAGATTAAACAGTGTAATAGCCAAACTCATAACAACTTGAAATACCATTACAAGCGGAATTGCAATAACATTGAATACTGATGTTTTTCTGAATGTAAAGGCAAGTCCGATAAGTACGCTCATAAGTGCAATCATCGGCGGAAGCTGTAAAAAACTTATTTTGGTAACAGTCCATAAATTTGACGAAACTTTTCCGCCATTGAAAATCAGATTTGCGAAATAACATACATATGTATTCATAAAAAATATGAAAATGCATATTCCGAAAACAAACAATGTTTTTGAAAAAAAATACCTGTTTCGGTTGATTGCTGAAGAAAGTGTATTTTTTACGCTTCCTGATGAAAAATCAACAGTTATGGCAAGTACGGCAATAAAAATGAATATATAATAAAGATTCATGTTTGAAGCGAGAACATCTTTATCAAGTTCATATCCTTCCATACTCAGCATTACTTTACGTATATCTTTTGCTGAAAGGTCATCAATCTCCAAAACAATCGTATCATCAAGCTGTGTTTCCTGTGAATACTGTACCGTACTGACATCGCCGACATTTGCCTGTCCCACTGAACCAGGCTGAATTAAATAAATACTTACGCCAATCATAAGCAAAACAAGTCCGATAGCAATATAGAAAGCAATATTTCTTGTAATACGGTACAAATCCGCCTTAATCATATTTATCATTTACTTTTCCTCCCCGACAAGTGATTTGAAATAATCTTCCAATGTGATACCTGTTTCATAAACCGATGAAACACCTATATTATTTTCTATAAGCGTTCTGTTCAGTTCTTCGGGATTAATATTCTCCTGATAAATACGGATTTCACTTCTGTCAATAACTTTATAGTCAGTTATACCTATTTTTTCAATTATTCTTGATGCACCCTTTATATCGCTTGTCCTGACCGCAATACAACACATACATTCAAGGTCAAGTTCCTTTTTAGTAATTTCTTTCAAAACCTTTCCATGATCTATTATCAGAAAACGATTAGCCGTCATATGGAGTTCGGAAAGAATGTGACTGGAAATTATGAAAGTAATTCCACGTTCTGTGTTCAGTTTTCTGAACGTTTCACGCAATTCACTGATACCGATGGGGTCAAGACCGTTAATTGGCTCATCAAGAATAATAAGGTCAGGATTATCCATCATTGCAAATGCGATTCCGAGACGTTGTTTCATGCCAAGAGAAAATTTCCGAAATTTCTTGTTTTTTACTTCTGTAAGATTAACAAGTGAAAGAGCTTCATCAATCTGTTTAAAATCAGAAATACCTTTCTGATAAGCATAATATTTCAGATTCTGATAAGCAGTAAGTCCACCGAAAAATGCAGGATTTTCAATCAGACAGCCAATGCGTCTCTTTTCCTTTTCAGTTGATGAACCTTTCTTTGAAAAAATTTCAAATTCACCACCTGATTTTTCTGTAAGACCTGTAAGAATCTTCATGACAGTCGTTTTTCCCGCACCGTTTCTTCCAATAAGACCATAAACATCTCCACGATATACAGTCATATCTACGTTATCAAGTGCATTAAAACTTCTGTAGCTTTTACAGAGTCTTTCTGTTTTAAGTACAACTTCATGCATATAATTTAACCTCCTATTATTCAGTTGATATAATCATAATAACATGAATTTATAAAAAAACACTTAAATCAAATCTTAAAAAAGTATTAAATTTATTTTTTCAGTCTGTAACCTATACCCCATACTGTTTCAATATAGTCACAATCGGGGTTACAGGCTTTTAATTTTTTTCTCAGCTTACTAATATGTACATTAAGTGTATTGTCATCAGCAGAATTTTCATAATCCCATACATTGTCATAAATCATAGCCTTTGTGCATATGCGTCTGGAATTTTCCACAAGAAGACACAGTAAATCAAATTCATGTTTGGAAAGTTCCATAGATATTCCACAGCAAACAGCAGAATAGTCACTTTTATTCAATTCAATTTCCTTATAAGACAGCTTGTTACAGATATTATTTCCATTTGAAGAATTTCTCAGCCGTGCTGAAATTCTTGCAAGCAATTCATCATTATGAAAAGGCTTTGTAATATAATCATCCGCACCGTATGAAAATAAATCTACCTTTTTTCCTACATCATGAATTGCACTCATAACAATTATAGGAACACTGTTCTTTGCTTTAAGCTGTCTGATAATGTCCTCACCCCTTTTTCCCGGAAGCATAAGGTCAAGAAGAATCAAATCCACATCATTGTTATATATAAGCAGTCCTTCAGTTCCGGAATATGCACTCAATGTTTCATATCCGTTCTGATTCAGCAATATCCGGAGCATATTATTAATATCAGTGTCATCTTCTATAATAAGAATTTTCATATTTTACCTCCTTGTTATCTTGTTCTGAATAATTATTTTTTATTATATAATCTATATCCAGTATACCATATTTTCAGAGTAATTTCAACCGTTTTCCAATATAACAGGAAACCGTTTAATAATATTCCCCAATTTGTTATTTAATAGGAATATGGATAATAATCTTTTTAAATTTCATATTAATAACACTATTATACACATTGACAAAAGTACGAAAACATACTATAATATAAATATGGTACGCTTTCATACTATAAGGAGGAAAAAATGAATAAAGAAAACAACAAGCTAAAACGTCTTAATTATTCAGTAAGTGAACTGGAAAGTATATATCATGATATTGCTTGCAAATTAGGAATATCCGACAGTGTTATGATAATTCTTTACGGAGTGAGTTTAATGGACGGAAAATGTTTACTTAATGATATTTGCAAAATGTCAGGAGTGCCAAAACAGACAATCAACTCTGCGGTCCGAAAGCTTGAAAATGATGGAATGATTTATCTTGAAAATCACAACGGAAAATCAAAAACGGTATTCCTTACTGAAAAAGGCAGAGATTTTGCTGACAAAACTGTAGCACATCTTATTTCTGCCGAAAACAAAATTTTAGAATCATGGTCTGAAAACGATGCAGATTTGTATATTGAGCTTAATCAGCGATATGCCAAAGATTTGAAAAAACAATTCAATATGATTGAAGAGGTGAAAAAATGAACAAGAAACCTATTCAGCTTTCTGACCACTTCACTTATGGAAAACTTCTGAAATTTACTCTGCCGTCTATAGTGATGATGGTTTTTACGTCAATTTACAGCGTTGTCGACGGATATTTTGTTTCAAACTATGTCGGAAAAACTTCATTTGCAGCAGTAAATTTTATTTATCCATTTCTTATGATTCTTGGTGCAGCAGGCTTCATGTTCGGAACAGGCGGAAGTGCGTTGACTGCCAAAAAAATGGGCGAAGGCAAATCAGAAAAAGCAAAGGAAATATTTTCACTCATTATATATACTTCACTTATCAGCGGATTTATCATCGCAATTCTTGGATTCATCTTTGTAAAACCCATTGCTAAACTTCTTGGTGCAGACGGACAACTCCTCGAAAACTGTGTAATATATGGACACATTATAATACTTGCAGTTCCGGCATTCATTCTTCAGTATGTATTTCAGAGCTTCTTTATCACTGCTGAAAAACCTACACTCGGTCTTGCAGTGACAGTTTCGGCAGGCATTACAAATATGATTCTTGACGCAATTTTTGTTGCTGTTTTCAAATGGGGATTACAGGGTGCAGCTACTGCAACCGCATTAAGTCAGGTTGTCGGCGGTATTATTCCACTAATATATTTCAGTCGTCCGAATAAAAGCTGTCTGCGTCTTACAAAAACAAAATTTGATATATCAGTACTTACAAGAACCTGTACAAACGGTTCTTCCGAACTTATGAGCAACATTTCCTCTTCATTGATAAGTATGCTGTACAATACTCAGCTTATAAAATACGCAGAGGAAAACGGTGTTTCCGCATATGGTGTACTTATGTATGTAAATTTTGCTTTCCTTGCGATATTTATCGGTTATTCAATCGGTACTGCTCCCGTTACGGGCTATCATTATGGTGCAGGAAACAGTAATGAACTCAAGAGCATTTTACGTAAAAGTACGGTAATTATTTCAGTTTTTGCCGTATTTATGTTTTTATCAGCCAAACTTTTATCAAATCCTCTTGCAAAAATATTTGTAGGATATGACAATGAATTATGTGAACTAACTAACAGAGCTTTCTCAATTTTCTCATTCTCATTCCTGTTTGCAGGCTTTGCAATTTTTGGTTCAGGATTTTTTACAGCTCTCAATGACGGTTTAACATCCGCACTTATTTCATTTCTAAGAACTCTTGTATTTCAGATTGCAAGCGTTATAATTCTACCGCTTATATTCGGTATCGACGGTATATGGGCTTCAATGATTTTTGCTGAATTTATGGCTGCATCAATTTCTGTACTTTTCATATTCCTTAAAAGAAAAAAATACAATTATCTGTAATATAAAACACCGGACTGATTTTATTTCAATCCGGTGTTTTCATAATTTTCATATTATTTTACAGAAAACCTGATTATCAATTCCAACTAAAATTTACCTGATAACTCCATTACCACAACCGTCAGCTACCAGATACCATTAACCTTCAGATATATAAATAACAGGATTCCATCTGCATGACCCTCGCTCACACATCTTTTCTTTCTGTGTCTGATAAATTATAAATAAGTTCAAAGCTGTATCTTTTCAATGCATACTCTGATATTTGTTCATTATTACAGATACAGCTATATATTTTTGAAAGATTCAGTTCTTCAAATCCGTATTTCTGAGTCAATGATACAGCATTAAAAAATTGTTCTGACCATATCATATTATATGTATCGCCGATTATACAGCAGTTTTCAGCTTGATTGTTTCTAAATCTCAGAAAGCTTGCACTGTATTTTCTGACAGAATAATTTTGAGTACTATTTTTTATGCCGTGAATTAAAAATGAAGTAAACTCGTCGTTTTCATACTTGTTTCTATATAAATATTCCAAATCATTTCTATCAGTTTATGAATTTATATTGTACAGGTTCCGGTAATCATAGTCTTCAATCCCCATATTCGTCTTTCACGATAATTGTATCGAATCTGAAAAAACTATCCGATTTCTTTTGACTTAATATTTATTCAACGCATCAAGCAGTTTTCCAACATCTATTGGCTTTGCAAGATGCCCGTTCATTCCGCATTTCAAAGCTTCCTGCTGATCTTCAGCGAAAGCATTTGCAGTCATTGCAAGAATCGGTATTGAAGCAAGCTTTTTATTATCAAGTTTACGTATTTCCTTAGTTGCTTCATATCCGTTCATCACAGGCATTTGAATATCCATAAGGACAATTTTGTAATAATCCGGTTTAGACCTTGCCAGCATTTCTACAGCTACTTTACCATTACCAGCAATTTCAACCTCAAATCCGACTTCTTTCAGAATTTCAGAAGCTATTTCTTGATTCAATTCATTATCTTCTACTAATAAAATACGTGATACTGAAGTTTTATCCGGTTTTTTTAAATTATTTATTTCTTCATGCTGAAAATCATTAGAAACAGATTGCATATTGATTTCATTTGAATTATTTTCAGAATGCACCCTGAAAGTAAAGTTTATAACAACTTCTGTACCGACACCCTGTTTACTTTTCACATCAATTGAACCATTCATCATATCAACAATATTCTTAGTAATTGCCATTCCGAGACCTGTTCCCTGAATACCGCTGTTTGTTGTATTTCTTTCTCTGGAGAACAATTCAAAAATATGGTCCACAAATTCTTTGCTCATACCAATTCCGGTGTCCTTTACACTCAGTTCATAATTTGCATATCCTGCCGGAGCATTGTTTTTCTCCATAATTCTTACTTTTATTTTTCCGCCGTTTTCCGTATACTTTATAGAATTATTGATTATATTTATAAATACTCTGTTAAGTTGTAGGATATCACAATAAATTTCTTTGTTGACAATATCTGTTTCTATATCAAAATGTAATTGTTTTGACTGTATATTTGTATGAATAATATTTTGCAATTCATTAACGAACTCCGGCAGACTGCATAATGTTTCCTCAAGCTGAAGCTTTCCGCTTTCAATCTGGCTTATATCAAGCACATCATTAATCAGTCCCAGCAGATGATTTCCGGATGATATAATCTTATAGAGATACTCTTTAACCTTTTCTTTATGTTCTATTTTGGAAATAGCAAGATTTGTGAAACCTATAATTGCATTCATCGGAGTACGTATATCATGGGACATATTGGAAAGAAATACGCTTTTTGCCTTGTTTGCACTGTTAGCCTGAACAAGAGCAGTTTCAAGAAGCCGTTTCTGTTCCATTTCATGACGTGTTTCTTCATCAACATTTCTGAATCCGAGTACAACACGATGATGTCCGTTCCATGTTCCGACTTTTACAGCTTTTGCTCCATAATATTCTATTTCTCCGTTTTTTACAATACGGAAATTCACATATAAAAGTTCTTTTGAAGAAAATTCTTTTTTCAGGAAATCAACAGAAAGAAACTGCTGCATCATTTCCTTGTCATCACTAAATACAAATGAATGTACATGTTTTTCCATATTTTCTTCAAACGAGGAGTCTGTATCAATATAAAGCGAAGATGCACCGTTATTATCTGAACGAAGCGATGTACATGTATCATCATCAAGGTCAATAAGAACTATACGGTTATAGTCAATACTAAGAGCCTGTATCATTTCCATCTGACGTCTTTCATTTTCCTGCTCCTGCTGTTTCTGAGCAGTACAGTCAAGAAGAAAACGCTGATAGAAAAATTCTCCGTTTTCTTTCAAAAGTTTTACATTGCCCATAACATGAATAACCTTACCGTCATTGTGTTTAACACGATATTCTACACTTACACTGTCCCCTTCATGATTAAGAGTTTTTATTGCACTAAGGAGATTCAGTTTGTCCTCATCAATTACAGATTCAGCAATCATATCAAACTTACTTGTCAATTCATCATACGATTTATAACCAAGTATTTTAAGTGCAGTTCTGTTAACATTGATAATATGCTTTCCGTCTGTTGAATGACAGAGTATACCACAGTCAACGGATGCAAAAATAGCCTCAAGAACATGATTTTTCTTTATAATTTCTTGTTCATATAATCTTTCCTGAGTTATATCAATTCCTATGCCGGCAGTGCCCATAACAGTTCCGTCCAAATCATAAAGCGGAAATTTATAAGTTGTAAGTATCTTCATCTCATTTCCGGACATAACGGTCTCTTCCGAAACACAAATCCGCTTGCTTCGTATTACTTCAAGGTCTGATTCCATGCAATCACGACCACTCTCAGGGTCACTGGGGTCAACATCCCAGATATAGAAATGGTCTTTTCCCTCAACCTGCTTTTTGGTTTTATTTACTGTTTGACAGAAGCTGTCATTTACTTTTTCATGTATACCTTCTTTGTTCTTATACCAAATAAGATTAGGAGTACTATTTATTGTTGACTCAAGAAAATGATTTGTCTGCCAGTAATCCTTACTCATTTTACAAGTCTGCTGCCACCTAAGAAACCGGAATTCTATTTCATCATCTGACATGGGAAGAGTCCATATATCAGTAATTTCCGATAAAAATTCGGATAAACCTAAAATGTGTTCCTTTTTTGCAATCAGAATCAGCTGTGCATTATCTTTTTTTCTTTTAATAAGAAGATTAAGTATTTCTTTTCCGTCTACACCATTATAGTTATAAAATATAACATCTGCTTTTTCAGCAAAATCATTATTAAAACTTACGGTTTCAGAGAAATCATGAGAAAAGAAATCCATAGGCGGCATCTGCTTTATCAAATCAAATGTTCCACATGGATTGCCTGTTAAATAAAAATCAAGATGACAATAGTATATAGTTAATCCCTCCCTGTATTTTACTATATTATAATTATAGCACAATCCGATTAAAATTTCAAGAGTCTGAATGGAAAATATATATATAATTTTTTATTCATATTAACAATATTTTGGTTTATATTATAAATAATTTTAAACAAAAAACTGCATAGTATCTGAAACTATGCAGTCTTTCTGATTTATCCCCCTGTTAGGGATACCCACATTATATAATCTTAAACAATATTTCCGAAACGGCTTATGTGCAGTGCCGCAATCAGATTTATTGCAGATTGCTTTATTTTTTAACAAATTCCTGTCTCATGCTTATAAGGTCATAAACATCTATTTTTTCGTCCTTGCATAAATCTCCTGCTTTCCAGTCGATTAACTTTCCTTCACCGAGCAGCCATTTCTTCATCATAACAAGGTCAGCAATTGTAAATTCACCATCAGCATTTACATCTCCCTTAACACCAGTTGATGTTTGACTGTTGTCATATTCATATACAAGAGTAACTTTTGTATATTCAATAACAATATCGCTTCCGCCATCTCCCTGTTTTTCGGAGAATGCCCACCAGCCTGTCTGAAGTTCAGCAGTATCTCCGGCAACTGATGCTTTTACATTTTTTGTATCTGCATCTATAAATTCACCATCAAAAGGGATAACAATTTCAGTAACCCCATTTGAGAAAGAATAATTTTTACAGCCCCAGAATGCGTCGCCACCGGTCAGAGGAATAAGCTCATTGAAACAAAGTCCGCCACCACCGCTGTAATAAGAAGAACCTTCTTTTGAATAGCTGTTTACCGAAAGTATAATTTCTTTAAGGTGTTCCTTATCACCGAGTGAAATAATCTTAGCACCATCTTTGTCTTCAAGTTCATTGAAATTATATACAGTTTCCTTGACCGTAATATCAGGAGCTTCATAAATTGTCTTATCTGTTTTTTCATCAGAAATAACAATCTGTGCAACTGAAAGCGGGGGAAGTTCAACTTCAATTTTATTTCCTGAAATATCATTCTGTACATCAATAATACGGATTTCACTGCTGTCCTGTGTTATAGCATAAACAACCGCACTCTGATAATCTGAAGAAGAACCGGCAATATCAATAACAGCCTTTTCAGAGCTTGTCTTATCTTTATTTGACAAAACAACTGTTATTTCTGAATCATCACTACCGTTAATTGCAGCAAATGATGCAGATTTTGAAATATCATCTGTCTTCGATTCTACAAGAGTATCACCGAATGATGCACCGTTTCCGTCATAATTGGTATAGAGATTAATAGCTGACTCAACATACGGACATTCCGGAAGCGTACCCCAATAAGTTGCAAAATAAACATTGTTCATAGCAAAAGCACCCAGAGCCTCTGTTTCTGCGATAGCTGAAACAACTGATTTGCCAGTAATCTTTTCATTTGCAATATCAGCAAGATTGTATTCAGAAACAGCAAGCTTTGTACCGGGATAATATTTTTCAATGGATTCCTGAAGTCTTGTAAGGAACGGAAAATATTTTCCGTAATAAGGCTGAAGCCAGCTGTTTTCTGCATAGTTTTCATCATAAAGACTTCTTGCTGCCTGCAATTTTGCATCATCAGTAGCACAGTCCTGTGCATAATAATGAACATCAAAAACATCAAGCAAACGTTTTCCTGTTTCCTGTTCAGCCTGAGCCATTCTCTCAAGATAATAATCAACATACCAGTCGTAATTATTCTTTATTTTTTCCCAGTCAGGGTCTGTAAATTCCCCGCTGTTTCCTGCCATGATACAGGGAAGCATTCCCCAGAATGCAGGACCGAAAACTTCAGCATCAGGGTCTATTTCCTTGACTACCGTTGCAAGCTCAATTGATTTGTCAATCAGTTCGTTACAGCCTGCTTCTTCAGGATGATTGAGCGGATGGGTATCATTCCATAAAAACGGTTCATTATCAAGGCTGTATCCCTGAATACCCGCAGAAGTATTTGCACCCCCAAGAGTCTTAACAAGATAGTTTACATATTCATCCATATAAACCTTATTGTCCGTCAGGTCAGGAGTAAGCGAAAGTTCACCATTTTTTCTGAATAAAACTTCATTCCACCTTGCAGATGGTGCTTTTTCACTTTCGTTTACTGTTCCTTTCTTATCAGCAGAAACGTATCCTGCCATTTGCAAAGTTGTAATTTTATATGGAACATTATACTCCTCGCATTCTTCCGAAAGTTTTCTTGCTGCATAACCTGCTCCGTTATTCTCATCACCAATATTTGTATCAGAACTGTTTACCCAGTCTTCACCTGCATTTGACCAGTTGGTTTCCCAGTTGTAACCTGTATATCTGTTTCCGCCCTGACGTACAGCATTGACTTTTACATTCTTATAGTTATTGACATTTCCATATTGGTTGATTCCGTAAATATACGGACTGATTTCCTTTTTCTCACCTGAAAGGTCAACAGTTACATTCATATTATATGAATTTTCTGCAGCAGCGGCATTGAATGCAATAGGTACAGAAGTAACTGCAAACATCATAGCAGTCAGAAACGGTTTAATTTTTTTCATGATAATCATTCCTCCTGAAAATTATTTTTTTCCTCGCACCATAAACTCACTTCAGGTACGGGTTTATTATTACTTGTATTCGGCATACGAAAAGGTCCGTGCTGCCAGTTATCTATATTGCAGTCCAGAAACTGAATATATCTCGAAAGCGACTGTGCAAGAATAAGCATAACAGTCAAGGCAGTACTGTTGCTGTAACCATATACAATAGAAGCTTCCTCTGAATCATCAACAGCAATCCTCCACATAATGCCGAGACGGTCAAGCCTGTCAACTATATATTTAAGTTTTTCGGGTAAGATATCAAGATGTCTTGTAAGATAATCAATTGACTGAAGTCTGTCTCTTCTTCCACTTCCAAGATAATAAATAAGTTTAAGCGTATCAGGGTCAGCGAGAGTTTCAAAAATAGTCACCATCATTTCAGTATTCTTCACATAAGGATACAATCCTTCTTCCGGAACTTTTACAAAGCAGAAATATTTCAGGTCTTCATTAAGTCTTGTAAGAGCCATTTCATAGTCAGTCTTTATCTCGCCATAAGTTTCAAGTTCAAGATTTTCAGGATAATGAATCTTTGATTTCCTATATTTCGTAAAAGCTCCCATTGCAGAATAAAAAATTTTCATAATCAGGTCAGCACGTTCATTTTCAGGAGTCTGCCTGATAATTTTATTTATTATAAGTTCAATGTCAATTTCACTGCATACCTCATCAACTCCGAAAAGAGAATCGATAGAAACACCAAGAGCCGAAGAAATTGAAGGTAAAAGCTCACTGTCAGGATAACTTCCCTTCTCCCATTTTGATACAGCCTGCGGAGTAACATTGAGTATCTTAGCAAGCTGAACCTGCGTAAGACCACAGCGTTTTCTAAATCCGGCTAAATTTTCTCCGAAACTTATGGAAATCCACCCCCATTCATTTGCTTTAACCATATTATACCACAAATTGCAGTTGAAATCAAGCAACATAAATTCCATATATTCAACTTTAAATTGAGACATAAACGAAAAATTGTATTATAAGTAATTATAAAATAAAAGATTCCTCAAGAAAATTCTTATTTTCTTTCCAATCCGGAAGCATTACCTGCAAAAGCGAATAAAATTTACCCGAATGATTCGGATGAATCAGATGGCAAAACTCATGTGTAATAACATATTCAATACAAATTCTTGGTGTTTCAATAAGTCTTTTATTAAGAGTAATAATTCCCTTAACCGACTGACAGCTTCCCCACCGTGATGTCATATTTCTGACTTTCAATTTAGGAAATTCAATATTATACGGTTCAAATTTTTTATAAACCTGACTCATGATATCAGAAAAAATATCTATGCACTGAACATCAAGCCATGTATCAAGAAGGTTTCTTTTTCTGCTGTAATAATCAGGACGCTTCACATGAATATATACATATATTCCGTCGCATGATACATATTCAGAATTGTCCTTCTCAACTTTAATTCTCATGTTCCTGCCCAGAAGCGTTACATTTTCACCACTTATATACTGCATCCCTGTTTTTGAAAATTCCATGTGACTGAAATTGCTGAGTGCTCTAAAAATGTAATCTGTTTTGCTGATAATAAAATTCTCAACAGTCTCTACAGGAGTTTTCACAGAAGCCGACACATAAACATTACCGTCATGGCGTATTCTCAAATTTATATTTTTTACTTCCTTACGCTCAAATGTATATTCAATAACCCCCTTTGCAGTCTTGACTGTTCTTTTTTCAGATGATAATAGTTCCATCAAAACCTCCTGAGAGCTATTGTTTTTACATTATTCTCAATTCTGTCCATAATATCAATACCGAGATTCCAGTTATTGCTGTCGCTGTAATCATAAAGAAGATTATCAAGTGCATGATTTATTTTTTTATGAATATCACTGTTTGAAGTCCAGTCGACTTTACTGTACGACCTTATTATTTCCGTAATATCAGCAGACAAATCCGCAATTATATCAATATTATCGGCAAGCTGAATAACTTCATTAAGAATTGCCGAAACAACACCGTAAAAAGCTTGGGAATGTATATCATTCTTTATTCTTTCAGGATATGTAAGCTCAGTTTTTCCATTTCTATACTTTTCCATAATAGCATTCATCTTTGAACGATATTCGGATTCACCTATAATATGATTTTTATACTGCTCCAGTACCTCACGTATCTTTTTGGAAAAATTTTCATAATATGCAGGATTTTCGTCATATTTTTCTGAAATGCTCTTTGTCATTCTCGAACGTATTGCATCAGCCCTTGCACGATCAGAACTAAGTTCCTTAAGTTGTTCTTCAAAAATATCATTATCAAGAATATCAACAGGAGAAGTAACAATTTTAAGACCTGTAACTGATAAATGCCTGTCAAGCAGATTTTGCATAAGCGGTTCGTATTCCTTATTGTCAACTGCATCGGCATACCTTATTTTTACCGATTTTCTCATCTTTGAGAACATCACAAAGGCAGATTTGTATTTGTTTACTTCTTTCCTTGTTAAAGCCTCATATGCTTTTTCTGAACTCATTACTTTTGAAAGTTCTTTTCCGAAACTGCAAAGACTGTTATAAAATTTTTTTCTTAAATCTTCATTGGCAAGCTTATCCTCATATTCATTATAATCATCTTTATTTTTTACATCTGAAAACAAATCACAAAGCTGGGAATATTCCTCACGAAGGGTTCCGACAACTGAAATAATGTCAACAATTGTTCCCATCAAATCACCGCCATCAAAGTTCTCAAGCCCTGCTCCATACATATTCATTGCATTGTCAAGATTTGTAATAAGCCCCCTGTAATCAACAATCAAACCATAGTCCTTACCCTCATAAAGGCGATTTGTACGTGCAATTGCCTGAAGAAGTCCGTGTTCTTTAAGCTCCTTGTCAATATAGAGAACCTGACAAACAGGTGCGTCAAAACCCGTCAGAAGTTTACTGCAAACGATAAGTATATCAATCTCACCGTTAATGAATTGATTTTTTACAGTTTCTTCATAAATATCTGCATTGCCGTACTGTTTCATCATTCTGTCCCAGAAATCAATAACTTTCTTATCTTTTTCTGAACAAATATCCTCTTCACCCTCACGCATATCAGGAGAAGATATCACAACTGCACAATTCAAATTTCCGAACCCTTCAAAACATTCAAGATAACGTACTGCATCACGCTTAAAATTGACTGCAAGCATCGCCTTCATGCCTGTATTTTTTATATTGTTGATAAAGTGATTCCCAATATCGAAAGCAACTATCTTGATTCTTGCATCTGTCGAATTAAGTCTTTTAATACTGCTCCACTTTCTTTTTAAATCCTCACGCTGATGCTCATTAAGGCGTTTTGTGGTTTTTTCAAACCATAAATCAATATTTGTTTCATCAACTTGCTGGTCAACAAATCTTCCTTCATAAATAAGCGGAACAATCGCTTTATCCGCAACAGCATCGCTTATAGTATATTTATGAATAAGCTTTCCGAAACGCTTTGCCGTTGATTTTTCCTTCTTCATAAGCGGAGTGCCTGTAAAACCGATATAACAGCCGTTCGGAAAAACTGCACGCATCTTAACAGCAAGAGAACCATAGTTACTGCGATGACTTTCATCTACAAGCACAAAAATATTGCGACTCATATTTTTTATTCCGCTGCTTTCCACTTTCTCAAACTTATTGATAATGGTTGTAATAATGTCCG
>CAJTOG010000049.1 GCA_910577575.1 uncultured Ruminococcus sp.
ATCAGATAACCGAATGTAGGCTGTAAAACGTATGACAAACCACCCCCGCCAGTAAAAACAGGAACTCCCATAAGTCCGAGCAGAACATATATTCCTACACTGATTGCTCCGTTTCGTCCGCCAAGAAGTACACCTGCAAGAGTAGTAAAAAATATCTGTAAAGTTATCGGGCAAAACGGCATAGGAATCTTTATAAATGCTCCAACTGCTGAAAGTGCTGCAAACATTGAAATTAGAATTAAATCTTTAAGCTTCATTTTCTCACCTCCTGATTATATTATATCATATTAAAAATCATTTGTCAACCTATTTTTATAAATTAGTTGACATCATATCAAAAAAATATGCCTGAGAAAGTCAGGCATACATTTTATTTTTTACCCAGCTCCCAGAACGCAACTGCACTTGCTGCCGCTACATTAAGCGAATCAACTTCATTTGACATTGGAATCTTTACAGTATAATCACAGGCTTCAATAGTGGATTTTTTCAGTCCCTCACCCTCTGTTCCAAGAATTATGGCTATTTTCTTTGATTTTTTAAGTTCAGAATTATCAATATCAACAGTATTGCTGTGAAGTGCCATTGCAGTTGTTGTAAATCCGAGATGTTTAAGATAATTAACATATTCAGGAGATTCACCGTTTATATAAGTCCATGGAATTTTAAAAACATTCCCCATACTTACACGCACAGAACGCCTGTATAATGGGTCACTGCTTGAATCAGTCAGAAGCACTGCATCAATACCAAGTGCCGCTGCTGAACGTATAATTGCCCCTATATTTGTTTGATTCATGATATCTTCCAATACTGCTATTCTTGATGCATTTCTGCATATTTCATCAGCCGGTGGAAGTTTTTTACGTCTCATTGCACAAAGCACTCCTTGTGTAAGTTTAAAACCTGTAAGGTTTGTAATCAGACTGTTTTCAGCAGTATATATCGGAATATTTCTGCATTTTTCAACTATATCGTTTGCCTGACCGTTAATATATTTACGCTCAATCAGTATTGACAGCGGTTCATATCCTGTATCAAGTGCAATACGTATAACTTTTGGACTTTCTGCAATAAATATTCCCAGCTCAGGTTCAAAATATCGTTTAAGCTGAATTTCATTACTTGCAACATATGGAATCAATTCAAGAACATTCAAATCATTTATTTCAATAACAGGCATTATTTCCACTCCATTAATTCAAATATTTATCCATTAAATTATACCATAAAAAGCATATATCTGTCAAGTTTATAAAACAAAAACCCCTTGAAAATCAAGAGGTTTTTCAGATTGAATCAGTCAAGACTTATAACGTCATATCCTGCATCAGTTACTGCTTTTATTAAAATTTCATCTGAAACTTCCTTTGAAATCTCAATATAAGCACATTTGTCATCAAGTGAGACTTTTGCAGAAACACCATCAATAGCATTCAGTACCTTAGTAACCATTCCAGTACAGTGACTGCACATCATACCTTCGATTTTCATCGTCTTCTTCATTAAATTCACCTCCTTCCCATGATTTTCAATTACTTTATTTGGTTCAATTTTGATTTCTTCAATACTGCTTTTCTGTGTTTTAAAGAAATTAAGTCTTAACGCATTGGTAACTACGCATACAGAGCTTAAGCTCATTGCAGCTGCTCCGAACATCGGATTTAATTGCCAATGTAAAACAGGATAGAAAAGTCCTGCGGCAAGAGGTATTCCAAGAGCATTATAGAACAAAGCCCAGAAAAGATTCTGTTTTATATTCCGGATTGTTGCCCTGCTGAGCCGGATTGATTCGGCAGCATCACGCAAATCACTTTTCATCAGTACTATATCAGCAGACTCAAGTGCAATATCCTGACCTGCTCCGACAGCAATACCAATATCAGCAGATGCAAGTGCGGGAGCATCATTTATACCGTCGCCAATCATTGCGACTCTTTCTCCGTTTTCCTGTAATTTCTTTATAATTGAAGTCTTGTCTTTTGGAAGCAATTCGGCATGAATTTCATCAATATCAAGCTGACTGGCTATTGCCTGTGCTGTTTTGACATTGTCACCTGTAAGCATTACAGTTTTTATATTAATTGATTTGAATAAACTGATTGCTTCTCCTGAAGTAGCTTTTATTCTGTCCGCAAGTGATATTATACCCGCAATTCTGCCATCAACAGCAATATAGAGAGGAATTTCACCGTCTTCTGCCATTTTTTCTGCTTCTGAAACCAAATCGGAAATATCAATTTTATTTTGTTCCATTATACGTCTGTTGCCGACTATTATACTTTTGCCGTTTACTTTTCCCGAAATACCTCCTCCGGCTGTTTCAGTGTAATCAGTACATGATTTAAAATCAATATTTTTTTCTGAACAGTATTCAATAACAGCTTTTGCAAGAGGATGTGAAGAATTTTTTTCAAGTGAACCGATAAGAGTAAGAAATTCATCTTCAGTTATTTCATTTAATATAATCTCTTTAACTGAAGGCTTGCCCTCTGTACAAGTACCTGTTTTATCAAGTACAACTGTACTGATATGATGTGCAGTTTCAAGACTTTCAGCCGATTTTATAAGAATACCATTCTGTGCACCTTTTCCTGTACCAACCATAATAGCAGTAGGTGTTGCAAGTCCCAAAGAACATGGGCATGATATTACAAGTACTGATATTGCAGATTTAAGTGCCATTGAAAAATCATTTGTAATAACAATCCATAATATAGCTGAAACAACTGCAATTCCGATAACAACAGGAACAAATACTCCGCTTATTTTATCTGCAAGACGTGCTATTGGTGCTTTTGAAGCTGATGCTTCCTCAACAAGACTGATAATCTGCGAAAGTGTGGAATCTTTTTCAGCCCTGTCACATCTGCATTTTACAAATCCGCCTGTAGATACGCTAGCACTCATAAGAGTATCACCAATATTCTTTTCAACCGGTATACTTTCTCCGGTCAGTGCTGATTGGTCAACCGAACAGCTTCCCTCTATAACAGTACTGTCACATGGTACCGATGCACCTGCTTTGAGAATAAATATATCTCCAATTGCTATATCTGATGCAGGGATTTCAGTCTCTTTGCCATCCCTTATAACAATTGCAGTTTTGGGTGCTAAACTTACCAGTTTGCCGACTGCGTCAGAAGTTTTACGTTTGCTTTTTTCCTCAAGATATTTTCCGACTGTTATAAGAGTAAGAATCATTCCGCACGATTCATAATACAAATTCATCATATATCCATGAGCTGTACCAAATTCATTTCTTCCCATAAAATATGCAGTCATATATGTCCCATAAAGACTGTAGACAAAAGCCGCCGAAGCTCCAAGGGCAATAAGACTGTCCATATTTGGAGAACGGTGGATTAAATTTTTGAAACCGTTGCGGAAAAAGTGAAAATTAAGTGCGATAATAGGGACAGTGAACAATAACTGAGTCAAGGCAAAAATCATCATATTTTCATGACCACTCAGAATTGACGGAACAGGTAATCCAATCATATGTCCCATACAGATATAGAACAGCGGCACAAGAAAGCAGACTGAATAAATCAGACGTTTTTTCATTTTTTCAAGTTCATCAGAATTATCATATGTTTTTTCCGCTGATTTTGCACCGCTTTCAGAAGCCCCATATCCTGCATATTCAACAGCGGAAACAATCTGTAAAGCATCTGTAATATTTTCATCAAGTTCAACCTGCATAAAATTTTGCAGTAAATTTACATTAACTGACTTTACTCCATTAATATTTCTGACTGCTTTTTCAACGTGTGCCTGACAGGCAGAACAAGTCATGCCGGTAACATCAAATTTTAATTTCTTCAAATAAGTCACCTCATTATTTCAGCTTTTTCATAAGCTCGACGGCTTCTCTTACAATATCAGTATTACCGTTTTTTACTTCTTCAATCACGCAGGTCTGCATATGCTCCTCCAGAATAATATACCCGACACTCTGCAGTGCACTTTCGACTGCCGCAATCTGATTGAGAACATCACCGCAGTAACGATTATCATCAAGCATCTTCTGTATACCGTTAAGTTGTCCGATTATGCGGTTAATTCTGTTTCTGAGCTGTTTTGAAGTTTCATCGCTTCGAGGCGTATTTTTGAAATGACAGCAACAATTTTCAGAATCCATAATAAAGAATCCTCCTCTACTATACCCCCATGAAGTATTAATTTACAATTATATTATATACCCTATGGGAGTATTTGTCAAGTGCTTTTTGAAAAAAATAAAAAAATTCAGCGTATGCATTTTTACATACGCTGAAAATTCTTAATTCTTTTCTTTAGAAATCAGCTTTTTAAGTTCTTCAAAAAGCTCAACATCATTTTCGTTTACAAGAATATTTGTTTTCATGGTCTGACCTTCAGAGTTTTTCAGTGAAATCTCCAGAACACTTCCAACGTCCATAGAGTCAGCAGACGCCGCAAAGAACATCAGCAATTTAGGATGATTCTGACAGAAAGTTTCAAAAAGCGGCTTAAGTTTAAGCATTCCAAGCGGATTCATTTTTTACATCTCCTCTTACTATTAATATCTATAATAATATATTATATCACATAATAAAAGAAATTGCAAGCATATTATTTTCTATTAATTCTTTTAAGTATAAACTGTGCAGAAAGACCTGTAAAAAGTCCGGCAACACAGCTTGTTATTATAAATATAGGAAGATAAGTAATCACAGCAATAGTTTTCATAACTGCAACAGCAGCAACAACCTGTCCGATATTATGAAATATTGCACCGAAAATACTGCAAAGCCACAGATAATTTTCAGGTATGATTCTTTTTAGCAGTAACATTCCCGCAAGACATAATAATGCCCCCGACATACTGTAAATCAACGCCGAAAAGTTACTGCTTAATACCGCCCCCAAAAATACTCTTACAAGTACCATTAACAATACTTCTTTTCCGCTGAATCTGTAAACAGCATAAACAGTAAAAATATTTGCAAGTCCCAATTTAACACCCTGAACAGGCGATAAATTAGGCAGTCTCATTTCTATGATAAATACTATCAATGCGGCGGAAGTAAGAAGAGAAAGCTCTGTAATTCGTTTAGTTTTCATTTTCATCCTTATACCTTATAATCAACTTATGCGGAAGACAGACTATTGGATTATGCAAATTATCCAGATAACCCATACGACAGCAGTTTTTGTCAGGACAGTCAGCATCCTTGACAAAAATTTTACCATTTTCAATCAATACATCGTTCCAACCCCCGTCTTTTGTTTCAATGTTAATTTTCTGAAATTCAATATCTGAAATATCAATTTCATAAAGAATTTTATTATCCTGAACAATTTCAACAAAACAGCTTTTATTTTTCTGAGTTCTTATAAGAATGAAAACTATTGATAGAGTCAAAATAATTACCAAAACAATAATACAGCTTTTTACTCCTTTACTCACGGCTAATCACCTCAACAGGCATACTACTTATATTTTTTAAATTATTAGTCAATCCGTCAGTATAAATAATTTTGCCGTCATCAGTTACAAGAATCATATCAAATCCGCCGTTTTTTCTCCAGAAATCTTCCGCACTGTCAGTACCCATTATAAAAAGTGCAGTTGAAAAAGCATCACACATTATACCACTTTCTCCTATCACAGTAACAGAAACAAGACCGTTTTCAGCAGGAAATCCGTTAACCGGATTAATTATATGACAATATTTTCTGCCGTCATTATCTATAAAAAACCTTTCATAATTTCCGGACGTTATAACCACTTTGTCTTCAATTTCAAGAATACACATATTAGTATCAGGTGAAAACGGATTCCTTACAGCTATTTTCCATTTTGAACCATCAGGTTTGAGTCCAAGAGCCTGAACGTTTCCGCCAAGGCTTATTATTGCTGATTTTATGCCATTTTCTTTGAGATTGGCAATAACTTCATCACCCGTATAGCCTTTGGCCAATGCACCCAAATCAATCTGATAATTTTCAGGAACTGAAAGAGTATTATTATTTAACATTATTTTACTGTAATCAACATTTTCAAGTAAATTTCCAAGTGTTTCACCATCAGGAACTTTATAATTGCCTGTAGTAAATCCCCATTCTTTCAGAATAGGGTATATTGTTATATCAAGATTTCCGTCAGTAAGATTTCCATATTCAACAGACTTCGAAATTATATTTGCTGTATCGTCTGATATACTGACAAATTCATCATTAGAATTATTAATACGCCACACATCACTGTTTTCAGATGTAACAGAAAAAATTTTTTCAAGCTCTGTTATTCTTTCTGACGCATTTTCAAGAGCAGTCTCGGCACTATCACCATAAACAGTAAGATTCATATATGTATCCATTGCAAAAATATCAAGCTGTTTTTTAGTTAAAGCATCAGTCTTTTCACTGCATCCAACTGAAAGTATCATCAGACTTACAATCAATGCTAAAATTTCACATAACTTCATGATAACTGCTCCTTTCCTGATTATTATATCACATCTGAAAAAACTTTGCAACAGCTATCTTACAGCCTGAAGGAGTGTTTGTCTTGCGGCATCAACAAGACCTTGGGAACTGTATTTGATATTTTATAATAAAAAGAAGTGCATCAAAGATGGAAAGAGAATATAATGAAAAATCCAAAATACATGAAATAAAACTTACAAAGAAGATAGGAATGAAAGAATTAAAAATACTGAAAACACAGGTAAAGAAACATCAGAAAGAAATAAAAAGTGAATTTCTGAAGGAATCAAGCAATTTTTTCGTAGTGAGTCACCAAAGGAATCACCGCAGGGAATTGAAGAGGTATCTTGTTGGATTAATGTTATTCCCCTTCTTTATGATATCTTTCTTGTGCATCTAATAAAAAACTGTCAAACTTTATGCGGAATAGTTTATCTGAATTACCGCCTGCTTCATTAACATATTTACTTTCAAAGTTATGTTTATTAACATTCCAACATACTGTTTTTTCAGTAATAGTAAATCTTACTTCATTAGTTATATCAATCATTGTAATTCAGAAAATAATCGTACCAATAATTATTATTATGATTTAAAAATAAAATTATATAAAAATATATGATTTTTAAATTTGTTACACTCAACTAATACAGTAAAAACCAAACGGCTGATTATTTTTTAACCAGCCGTTTGATTTTTATTTTTTAACTAATGACTTTCCTGTCATTTCCTCAGGCTGAGGAACTCCCATAATATCAAGCATTGTAGGAGCAAGGTCAGCAAGTACACCGCCATCAGCAAGTTCACCATCAATCCCAACTACAATAAGCGGAACAGGATTTATTGTATGAGCAGTAAACGGACTTCCGTCAGGCTCATACATCTTATCAGCATTGCCATGGTCGGCAGTAATCAAGGCTGCACCACCCTTTGCAAGTATAGCATCAACCATTCTGCCAACACATTCATCCACAACCTCCACTGCCTTTACAGCAGCATCAAAAATACCTGTATGACCAACCATATCACAGTTAGCATAGTTAAGAATAATGACGTCATATTTATCATTATTGATAGCATCAACAACAGCATCACACACTTCATAAGCACTCATTTCAGGCTTAAGGTCAAAAGTAGGAACATTAGGAGACTTAATAAGTATTCTGTCTTCGCCCTCAAACTGCTCTTCCTCACCGCCGTTGAAGAAGAATGTAACATGGGCATATTTCTGAGTTTCAGCAATACGAAGCTGAGTTTTACCAAGTTTTGCAAGATACTCGCCCATAGTCATGGTAAGCTGTTCCGGAGGATATGCAACTGATACATTAGGCATATCGGCATCATACTGAGCCATACATACAAAATTAAGGGGGAAGAATCCACTTTTGCGTGTAAATTCTGTAAAATCAGGGTCAGCAAATGCTCTTGTAATCTGTCTTGCACGGTCAGGACGGAAATTGAAGAAGATTACACTGTCATCAGCCTTAATCTTTTCACCACCTGCAATAACAGTCGGGAGCATAAATTCATCTGTTATATTTTTTGCATATGAATTTTTAATTGCCTGAACAGGGTCGGTCTCCTTAACACCATCACCATAAACAAGCGCGGAATAAGCCTTCTCAACTCTGTCCCATGCATTGTCTCTGTCCATAGCATAGAATCTTCCGGAGATAGTAGCAACTTTGCCAACGCCGATTTTATTCAGTTCAGCAACTGTTTCAGCCATATATTCTGAAGCAGATGACGGCGGAACATCACGACCGTCAAGAAATGCATGGATATAAACCTTTTCAAGACCGTTTTTCTTAGCCATTTCAACAAGTCCGAACAGGTGTTCCATATGACTGTGAACACCTCCCGGAGAAAGAAGTCCCATGAGGTGAAGTGATGAATTTTTAGCCTTACAATTATCCATAGCAGACTGTAAAGCCTTATTACTGAAAAACGTACCATCTTTTATATCCTTGGAAATTTTAACAAGCATCTGATAAACGATACGTCCTGCTCCGATATTTGTATGGCCTACTTCCGAGTTACCCATCTGTCCGTCAGGAAGTCCTACATCAAGACCACTTGCCCCGATAAGAGTGTGAGGTCCTTTCATGTATTTATCAAGGTTCGGTTTTTTTGCGGCAGTTATAGCATTGCCGTAATTATCGGAATTATAACCGAAACCGTCCATAATTATAAGTGCAACGGGTCTTTTTGACATAATTATTCTCCTAAATATTTTTATTCATTTATGTTCTGATGACCTATATTAGTCATAATTTCAAATTCTCTTATTGTGAAACACTCCCACCGTCTATACTCCGCATAGAGGTGGGATATTTCTTGCTAAATAAGATTAAACTGTTTCTTTATTTTAAAATACAATGGGCAAACATAAAGTTTACCCATTAATATACCTTTTTCAGAATCAGCCGTTTACAGCAGCCTGAACGATAGTATTGAAGTCGTCAGCCTTAAGTGAAGCACCGCCGATAAGTCCACCATCAATATTAGGCTTTGCAAGAAGCTCTGTACAATTCTTTGCATTCATAGAACCGCCGTACTGGATTGTTACAGATTCAGCTGTTGTCTCATCATAGAGCTTTGCAAGCTGGGCACGGATAAAGCCGCATACTTCTTCAGCCTGTTCAGGAGTTGCAACCTTACCTGTACCAATAGCCCATACAGGCTCATAAGCAATAACAACATTCTTTACCTGCTCTGCTGTTACACTCCAGAGGTCAAGTTTAATCTGACGTGCAATAACTTCTTCTGTAATATTGCATTCACGCTCCCAAAGAAGTTCACCCACACAGACAATAGGTTTGAGTCCTGCATTGAGTGCGGCAAGAGTTCTCTTGTTTACTGTTTCGTCAGTTTCACCGAAATACTGTCTTCTTTCACTGTGACCAATTACAACATATTCAACACCGAGTTCTGTAAGCATTGGAGCAGAAATTTCTCCTGTAAATGCACCCTTTTCTTCAAAATGTACATTTTCTGCACCGATTTTCACATTAGAACCTGCTGTAGTATTGATAGCTGTTTCAAGATTTGTGAAAGGTACACAGGCAATAACTTCAACATTGCCTTCAGCATTTGCAACGAGCGGTTTGATAGCCTCAAGAAGTGCCTTAGCTTCGGGTCTTGTATTGTTCATTTTCCAGTTTCCGGCAATAATAGCCTTTCTTACTGATTTGTTCATTGTAATTAACTCCTTTTTATTTAATTTTCTCAGTTTTATTTGAATCTACAATTTTATTGTTACAGCCATTGTAACTTCCGACTGCTATTCCCTTTTTGACAGGTGAAATAAGCAGTCCCAGAATAATTCCTGCAATACAGCAGACAAAAGCAAAAAGCAATTCTTCAACTGAATAATTTTCTTTTATTTTATCAATAATTTTCATACAGACACCTCAAAAGTTATTTTTTGTCAAAAGCGCTTGAATATAAATCCATATCACTCCAAAAAACTGCAAACAACCAAACATCAGGATTGAAGCCAAAACAATAATATATCTCTTCATTTCTTTTTTCACTGATTCAATGCTGTTCGGATAGAATTTTTTTGCTGTAAAGTAAACTTGTATTGTCCCGATAAGCTTGAAAAGAAAAAGCAACGCAACTATTATTGATGTAATAAGTATGCATATAGAAATCAACATAAGCGATGTGTCAACGCCAAGCAAAAATAAATATGCCATATCAATGCCTCATTATATAATAAAAAATAAAAGCAATAATGGAATAACAGTCATAACTGAACGGAAAACAATCTTTTTCTTACAGGCTTTTAATTTGTCGCTGTCAGAGTTTTCAATTTTTCTGTACTCTTTGACTGCGAGAATCAAAAATACTGAAAACACTATAAGTCATACAAAAAATATTACTATAACGCCAAAAATAAAAAGTATAACCCAGAGAACTTCACCCAACGGATGACCTTTCAAATCAAAATACATAATAGAATGTTCCCTTCAATTATATTATTCCGCTATGTACTGCAACAAGGGCGGATATTGCTGTCCGCCCATATTGTTAAAACTTATATCTTACTTTTCAGCAATAGCTGCAACACCCGGGAGAACCTTACCTTCAAGGTATTCAAGTGAAGCACCGCCGCCTGTTGAAATGTGACTCATCTTGTCAGCAAAACCAAGCTGCATAACTGCTGCTGCTGAATCGCCACCGCCGATGATAGTAGTAGCATCTGTTTCAGCAAGTGCCTTTGCAACTGCGATAGTACCCTTGGCAAGCACAGGATTCTCGAATACGCCCATAGGTCCGTTCCATACAACAGTCTTTGCAGACTTTACAGCCTCTGCAAAAATTCCCTGAGTTTTCATGCCGATATCAAGACCCATTTTGTCAGCAGGAATCTTGTCTGAATCTACGTTTTCAACGGCAATTTCAGCATCAATCGGATTCGGGAACTCTGCTGCAACAGTTGTATCAACAGGAAGAAGAATTTTCTTTCCGAGACTTTCAGCCTTTGCGAGCATTTCCTTACAGTAGTCAAGCTTTTCGTCATCAACGAGAGATGTTCCGATTTCACCGCCGTTAGCTTTGATAAAAGTATAAGCCATACCGCCGCCGATGATAAGTGTGTCACACTTTTCAAGAAGATTTGAAATTACATTAAGCTTGTCTGCAACTTTAGCACCGCCGAGAATTGCGACAAATGGTCTTTCAGGTACTTCAACGGCATTTCCGAGATACTGAATTTCCTTCTGCATAAGATAACCTACTGCTGTTTCCTTAACGAATTTTGTAACGCCTGCTGTTGAAGCATGAGCTCTGTGAGCAGAACCAAAAGCATCCATAACAAATACTTCACCATCAACAAGGTCAGCAAGTTCCTTAGAGAAGTCTTCACCGTTCTTTGTTTCTTCTGAACCACGGAAACGTGTATTTTCAAGCACTACAATTTCTCCGTCATTCATTTCAGCAACAGCCTTTTTGGCATTCTCGCCTACAACAGTATCATCAGCAGCAAAAACTACTTTAGCATTTACAAGTTCAGCAAGTCTTACAGCAGCCGGAGCAAGTGAGAACTTAGCTTCCGGACCGTTCTTCGGCTTACCGAGATGTGAACAGAGAACTACCTTTGCACCGTTCTCAATAAGCTTGTTGATTGTAGGAAGGGCAGCCTGAATGCGGTTATCGTTAGTAATAACACCGTCTTTAAGAGGCACATTAAAGTCAACTCTTACGAGTACCTTTCTGCCTTTTACATTAATGTCTTCTACAGTAACTTTGTTTAATCCTGCCATTGGTATGACATCCTTTCGTTTTTAAAATATACTCTTGACTGTTGTTAATTAAATAACAACTATAACTATATTTTACACTATTCTGAAAAAAATTGCAAGCGTTTTTGTAATATTTTTCAAAAAAACATTTTTAACCAAATAACTGATTTCAAGTTAAAATATTTATTTTTTTCAAAACTATTGACAAATAAAAATTCCTATGATAAAATAATCTTGAATTAAATATCAAACCGTTGAAGCGGAGATAAAGTTAATTATGATTTCACAGAGAGTCCGGAAAGCTGAGAGCCGGATAAAACACAGATTAGCAAATGGACCGCTGAGGGTGCAGTCAAATGTATTTTTCAGTTAATACAGAGTATTCTGCAACGTTATGATGTGCGTCAAGCATCAGGGATATGCTTGTATCCTGACAAAGTGCATGGTTTTGACCATGAATCAAGGTGGTACCACGGATATTGTTTATTCGTCCTTGACAGAATTTTTTCTGTCAGGGATTTTTTTATTTCATAAAATAACTATGGAGGTGTTTTAAAATGAATTTTATGCCGGATTACAAAAAGGTAAAAGAAATCTCAGAAAGCGGAAAATATGATATTCTTCCAGTAAGCTGTGAAATCCTTTCCGATATATGTACACCTATTGAAGCTATTACGATTTTCAAGAATATTTCAACCCACTGCTATATGCTTGAATCAGTTGCAGAAAAAGAAAAATGGGGAAGATATACTTTTCTCGGATTTGACCCGAAAACTCATATTTCAGCAGTCGGAAACGAGATTACTATTGATAATATAAAAATGACTACTGAAAATCCAAGTATCCAAATACGTCAGATTCTTTCAGGTTACAGAAGTCCCAAATTTGATTATCTCCCCTCTTTTACAGGCGGATTTGTCGGATATTTCTCATATGATTTTCTTGCATATACGGAAAAATCACTGAAATTTGATACAGAAGATACAGAGAATTTCAAAGATGTTGACCTTATGCTTTTCGACAAAGTCATAGCATTTGATAACTTCCGTCAAAAAATCATACTTATTGCCAATATGTCACTCGAAGACCCTGAAACAGGCTACAACAAGGCAAAACTTGAACTTCAGCAACTTGCCGACCTGCTCCGTCACGGTAAACGTCACCATGAACCAGCCGGGCATCTTACTACCGAAGTAATACCGATGTTCAGTAAAAAACAGTTCTGCAATATGGTCAATACTGCAAAAAAGCATATCTATGAAGGCGATATTTTCCAGATAGTATTATCAAACAGACTGAGTGCAGGATTTGAAGGAAGTCTGTTCAATACCTACCGTATACTGCGCACAACAAATCCATCTCCATATATGTTCTATTTTTCAGGTACTGATGTTGAAATTGCAGGTGCATCGCCTGAAACACTTGTAAAACTCGAAGACGGCATACTTCATACATTTCCGCTTGCAGGTACTCGTCCAAGAGGAAGAACAGAGACAGAAGACAAAGAACTTGAAATTGACTTGCTTAAAGACGAAAAAGAACTTTCCGAACACAATATGCTTGTGGATTTAGGCAGAAATGACTTGGGAAAAATAAGTAAATTCGGAAGTGTTAAAGTCGAAAAACTTCACAGCATCGAACGTTATTCGCACGTTATGCATATTGGCTCAACTGTCAGAGGCGAAATACGTGAGGAATTTGACAGCCTTGACGCTGTAAGTGCGGTTCTTCCTGCCGGAACGCTCTCAGGTGCACCTAAAATACGTGCCTGCCAGATTATTGCAGGACTTGAAAATAATAAACGTGGAATTTACGGCGGTGCAATCGGATATATTGACTTCACAGGCAATCTTGACACCTGTATCGCTATAAGAATCGCATATAAGAAAAACGGAAAAGTATTTGTAAGAAGCGGAGCGGGCATAGTTGCTGATTCGATTCCTGAAAACGAATATCAGGAATGCATAAACAAGGCGGCAGCCATTGTCAATGCACTCAAACTGGCAGAGGAGGCAGACTCATGATTTTGTTGATTGACAATTATGACAGTTTTTCATACAATCTTTTTCAGCTCGTCGGAGAAATATGTCCGGATATAAAAGTAATAAGAAATGATGAAATGACCGTATCCGAAATTGAACAGCTTGCACCCGACAAGATTATTATCTCACCCGGACCGGGAAGACCCGAAGATGCAGGCATTATAACAGAAGCTGCAAAAACAGTATGCCAGAAAATTCCCACTCTCGGAGTTTGTTTAGGTCATCAGGCTATCTGTTCAGCTTACGGTTCAGAAATAACATATGCCAAAATCCTCATGCACGGAAAACAATCAAGGATTAAATTAAAAGGTTCAAGCCCTATTTTCATGGGAATCAATGAAGACGCACTCGTTGCCCGTTATCATTCACTTGCGGCAGATACAGATACAATCCCTGACTGTTTTGAAATTACTGCCGTTGCCGATGACGGTGAAATTATGGCAGTTCAGCACAGAAAATACCAGATTTACGGTGTACAGTTCCACCCTGAATCAATCATGACTCCGGACGGAAAGAAAATGTTAAGCAACTTTATTAACCTTTAAGGAGATTTTATTATGATTAAAGAAGCCATTGTGAAGATTGTTGACAAACAGGATTTATCATATAACGAAGCTTATCAGGTAATGTCTGAAATAATGACAGGACAGACAACTCCGACCCAGAATGCAGCTTTTCTTGCCGCACTTTCAACAAAAAGTGCAAAAGCTGAAACAATTGACGAAATTACAGGCTGTGCAGCTGCCATGCGTGACGCTGCCATAAAATTTGAAAACGATATGGATTTGCTTGAAATTGTCGGCACCGGCGGAGATAATGCACAAAGCTTCAATATATCCACAACTTCAGCCATGGTCATTGCCGCTTCCGGTATACTCGTATCAAAACACGGCAACCGTGCAGCCTCATCACTTTCAGGAACTGCCGATTGTCTCGAAGCTTTGGGAGTGAATATAAATCTTGAACCCTACAAATGCCGTGAAATGCTTGAAAAGACAAATTTTTGCTTTTTCTTTGCACAGAAATATCATACATCAATGAAATATGTGGGTGGAATAAGAAAAGAGCTCGGCATCAGAACCGTTTTCAATATCCTCGGACCTCTTACCAATCCTGCGTCTCCCAAGCATCATGTTCTCGGAGTTTATGACCCGTCACTTATTGTAACAGTTGCACAGGTACTCATGAAACTCGGTTCAGAAAGCGGTATGGTAGTTTACGGAAAGGATAAGCTTGATGAGATTTCACTCAGCGACTCTACCA
>CAJTOG010000050.1 GCA_910577575.1 uncultured Ruminococcus sp.
TAATAGATGTTATAACATCTGCTTTATTGTTTCTGATAAGTTCAATAAGATGCTTTCCGCTTGTTGCCTTTGCAGGTGAAAGACGTGTATGGGAAAAAGTCTTTGCAATCTGATTATCAAGGTCTTTACGGTCGGTAACTATTATAACTCTTGGATGAAATTCCGATAGCTCCGTGAGAATATATTTTGAAAGCATAACCATAGTAAGTGATTTTCCGCTCCCCTGTGTATGCCATACAACACCGCCCTGACGATTTCCGCATACGTCATCTGAATTGACAGTACGTATAATTTCACGGATTCCGAAAAATTGCTGATGACGGCAGATTTTTTTGACATTTGCATCATAAATAACAAAATATTCTGTAATTTCCATAAGTCTTTCAGGCGAAAGAAGCGATATTATATCCTTGTCCTGCTGAATAACACTTCTGTCTGTTATAAGCATATTCAGCCTGTTTTCAAGCCACTCCTTCTCTTCCTCCTTCCAGACATTCCAGAACTTTTTCGGCGTACCAGTAGTTGCATACTTGACTGAATTTCCATTAATTGCAGCAACAATCTGTGCAAATTTGAAAAGCTGCGGAGTATATTCTGATTTCTGATTACGGATAATCTGCTCGACAGCTCTTTCAACCGGAATAACGGGAGATTTACATTCCATGACTGCAAAAGGAATACCGTTTACAAAAAGTACAATATCAGAACGTGTATCATGCTGTCGGTCTGAACTGTGAACAGAAAACTCTTCTGTTACGTGGAAAACATTATTACTGAAATTTTCCCAGTCAATATAGTGTATATTGAAATTCATAAGTCTGCCGTCAGGCAGTTTTTCAGGATAGCTTTTTCCCAGCATCAAATCATCATAAACTTTTTCACTTGATGCAACAAGATTATCCGCAAGGGGTTCGTCAATTTCATTTACAGCACGTTCAATATTTTCATTACTGAATTTATATTCTGTTCCGCCATAGCTATAACTGTTGAGTTCAACAAGTTTACTGCGAAGAATATCCCTGAGAATCACATTATAAAGTCCGTTACGCTGTTTTCTGCATTCCGCAGGAGAAATATATTTATAGCCGAGCTTTTCAAGAAGCTCTATTGCGGGCTTCTGGCTTGAATTTTTTTCAAGATACATATTATTGTTCATATTTTTACCCTTACCTTTCCTGTTAAAAGTATCTGCATAAGTGCTTTTTTCTTTAATTTTTCCTGCTCCAGCTCTTTTTCAAGCAGTTCTATTTCTTTGTCCTGTGATGAAAGAATTTCGGCTATTGCGGTTTGTTCATTTTTCTCAACAGAATAAAAAACTTTTATTTTGCTAAAATTGTTATATTTAAGATTTCTTGTATCATCAACCAATCCCTGCGAAAATCTGTAAAAATTAGATATAATTTTAGGCATTTTGAAAAGATATGAGAAATATTTTGAATTTACACAAGCAGATGGTTTCAAAACAGTATATGCAGGACTGACAATACCTTCATAATTTGAATAAGCTGATACACCTTGCCACATTCTCATAGTATTATATCCGATGTCGCCAACACATATCTTCAGATATTTAGATTTATCTTCACTTGAATTGTCTTTTAAATCCAATTCGGAACGTGGTATTATTCCATGTGTTCCAGTAACTGAAAGTAACATAAGATTTTCAAAATTTCTTTCTATGCGTTCAGAAAAAATATCGCCAAGCCTGACTTTTTCCCATTCTCCCTCAAAACCTTTTAATCTGATTTTTCCTGTAAGAAGATTTTGCATAAGCCATTTCTTCTGCTGTTTTTTCTGGTCAATAAGTTTTTGCTTTAATTCTATAATCTTGTCCTGCGTTGAGAGAATTTCCGCTATTTTTTCCTGTTCTTTCTTATTAATAGGATACCAGACAGATATTTTCTTAAAATTCTGATATTTAAGGCTTCTTGTGTCATCAACTAAGCCCTGTGAATACCTGTAAAACATGAATATAATTTCAGGCATTTTAAAAAGATAAGAAAAATATTTTGAATCTATTGAATTTATAGGTTTAAGAACAGTATATGCAGGGCTGACTATTCCTTCATAATAAGAATAAGCCGAAACACCTTGCCACATTCTCATAGTATTATATCCAATATCTCCCGTACATATTTTTAAATATTTTGACTTATCGTCTCTTGAATTATCTTTTAAATCCAATTCGGAACGTGGTATAATTCCTTTCGCCGCAGTAATGGCAAGTAACATAAGATTTTCAGAATTCCTTTCTGTACGTTCTGAAAAAATTTCACCAAGCCTGACTTTTTTCCAGTCTTTTAATTTCTGTTGCATATTATCACTCCTTAAAAATTTTGTTATGGATTAAATGTTTCCACAATACATATTATACCATAAAAATATGTATTTGTCAATAGTTTTCAGAAAATATTTTTTGTCATGCTTTAAATGTAACATGAAATTAATTTTTTATTGACATTCATAATGCTATATGATATAATAACTTAAACAATAAATTTTGGATTTATTAGAAATGGAGAAACAATGGAATTATTTACAAAAATGCTGAGAGCAAATATTGCGGCAGTAAACAAACTGGCTGATATCGGCACATCTGAAAAATCGCACACGGTACAAAGAACCCTACAGGACAGAATAGGCGGTTATATGGCTCATGAATATATCAGCGAAATCACAACCCAGACGGTAAACTCGCCTGATATTCAGGCAGAATATGTAACTCCGAAAAAGCTGAAAAATGATGGAGTAATTTTATATCTTCACGGCGGAGGATATGTTTCCGGAGATTTGAAATATGCAAAAGGATTCGGTACAATCTTAGCAGTACAGAATAATATCAGAGTATGTTGTCTCGCATACCGTTTGGCACCTGAAAATGTTTATCCTGCCGCCCTTGATGACGCAGTTAAGGCATATTGTCAATTAATATCGGACGGATATTCACCATCGCAGATTGTGCTGTGCGGAGAATCGGCAGGCGGAGGACTGGTCTTTGCTCTTGCACTTAAACTAAAAGAACAGGGAATTGAACTTCCATGCGGTATTATTGCAATTTCTCCATGGAGCGACCTGACTATGTCCGGAGACTCATACCAAGAAAACCGTGAAAAAGACCCTTCAATGACTAAAAAGAGACTTCAGTGTTATGCAAATTGTTATACTGACCGGACAGACTCTCCGTTTGTGTCTCCCCTGTTCGGAAACTTAAAAGGACTTCCGCCGTCTCTGATATTTGTCGGAGGAGATGAAATAATGCTAAGTGATTCGGTAGACTTGCATAAAAAACTATGCGGTTCAGGCTGTAAATCAAAACTTCATATCGCTCCGGAAATGTGGCATATATATCTTCTCTATAGTACTAAACAGGCAAAAGAGGATATGAAAATGATTCCTGAATTTTTAAAGGAGATACTCAATGTCAAACAATAATCTGTTCTGGCTCAGACTGGATAATGCAGCAAAATTATATCCTGCCGTAAAAACAAAAAACTGGTGTAATGTATTCCGTCTGTCCGTAACTGTAAACGAAAAAATCGACTCTGATATTCTTCAGTCAGCACTTAATGTAACAGTCAAAAGATTTCCGTCAATATCAATGAAACTCTGCAAAGGTTTATTCTGGTATTATTTAGAAGCAGCAGATGCACCGAAAGTAATTCCTGAAAAACCATATCCATGCAGTAAAATGACCCCATATGACTTAAAAAAATGTGCATTCCGTGTACTTTATTATGAATGCAGGATAGCAGTGGAGTTTTTTCATTCCCTGACTGACGGAAACGGAGGACTGATTTTTCTGAAAACCCTTTTGGCCGAATATCTTTCTCAGAAAAACAATATAAAAATTTCATTTGAAAACGGAGTGCTTGACTGCACAGAAACTCCGAATCAGTCAGAATTTGAAGACAGTTTTCTTAAATATGACGGATTTGTATCATATCCGAGAAGTGAGTCAACAGCATATCAGGTTCATGGAACAAAAGAAAAAAATGGCTTTAATAATGTGATTACGGGTATTGTAAACTTAAACGATGCACTGGCAACTGCAAAAAAATATGGTGTAAGTCTCACAGCATTCCTTGTTTCAATAATGATTCTTTCAATTCAGCAGATTCAAAACAAGGAAATTCATAATAAAAGAAAACAGAAACCTATAAAAATACTGATTCCTGTAAACCTGAGAAATTATTTCAAAAGTAATTCTCTCAGAAATTTTGTTCTTTATATCACTCCAGGAATAGATGCAAACATGGGAGATTTTGATTTTGATGAAATCGTTCATATAGTTCATCATCAGATGAAGCTACTGCTTACTGAAAAGCAGATGAGGGCAAGAATAACTGCAAATGTCAAAGCAGAAAGAAACAAATTTCTTAAATTCATGCCATTGTTTGTAAAAAATATGGGTTTAAAATTAATGTTTTCATTTGCAGGAGAAAAGAAGTCGTGTATAACAATGTCAAATCTGGGAGCAGTTTCAGTTCCGGAACAGATGGAAAATTCAATCAAACGATTTGACTTCACTCTCGGAGTACAGTATACAGGCTCAAATAACTGCGGTATTCTGTCATATAAGGACGAGCTGTATATCAATATGATAAGAAATATTGAAGAATCAGAACTCGAACGTCTATTTTTTACAAATCTTGTTAAAATGGGAATTGCAGTATCTGTTGAAAGTAATAGGAAAGGATAGATAAATATGGCATATTGTATAAAATGCGGAGTAAAGCTTGAGGACAGCGAAAAGAAATGTCCGTTATGCCGGACAGTTGTTTATCACCCTGATATAAAACTTCCTGACAATGCTGTACCTCCATATCCGGAAGAGCATATAATCCTGCTCCGACAGATGAATAAAAAATATAAAATCATAATTGCGACAATTATCATTTTTATTCCCACACTTCTGACACTCATATGCGACTATAAAATAAACTCTGAATTTGTATGGTCTGATATTGTATTAAGTTCTGTATGCTTTTTATACTGCCTGATTTTTATTCCATTGATTTTTCCTAAAAAAGATACTCTTCTCTATCTTGGAATTGATTTCTCAGCCCTTTTGCTGTTTCAGTGGCATCTTTCATACACAACCGGCGGACACTGGTTTTTTTCGTTTGCAATGCCTCTTATATTATCTGCAGAACTTATTACAATGTCAGCAATCCTGATAAAAAGATTCACTAAAGCATCATATCTGTTTGTTTTTGCAATAGTTTTCATATTTACCGGTGCTGACTGTATTCTTATAGAATTTCTTATAAATAAAACTTTTCTAAATCAGATAAATTTCCTATGGTCTTATTATCCTTTTGTTACCTTTTTAGCAGTCGGTGCTATCTTGCTTCTTTTCAACAGGAACAAGAAAATAAAAGAACAGATAACAAAAAAATTTTTTGTCTGATATAATAACCAAAAACCACCTTTTTAATGGGATAGTTTTATATTATTCAGACATTCTACAAAACAGTATTTTCTTCTATATCAATATTTTCCAACTTAGAAACATCAAAAGTTTTTTCTGCATCTTTATTTAAATTAAATTCAAGATGATTGTCATTAAAGAACGGAATAATAAGTACAGCCTCTGAAATGCCGACTGTAACAAAGCTTTTTTTCTTAATACAGTAATCTGAATTTATACAGTGTAAAAATAAGATATGAAAATGAAGCAGAAAGAAGAATTGCCTGACATATAGAATAGATTGCAACCGATTTTACATCATCCCCGTTAAAAAGAATCTGACCAAGACTGAAGAACAGTTTAATCACCATTGTATGTGCAATAGAATGATGATTTGAAAGCACTTCATTAAAATCAAAAAAATAATTTAAGCCTTCTGTTTTTTACAGAAGGCTTTTGGCTTATCATATTTTAAAGGCACATTTCGTAAATTTTTTCAACATCATCAGGAGAAAGATTTTTTGCTCCTGTAATTATACCGTCGGCACAGGCATGTTCAGCCATTGCACGGAAATGAGTTCTGTCAATATCCAGTTCCGTAAGAGTTGATTTAAGCCCGAGAGTACCGAAGCAGAAATCAGAAACAGCTTTTATAGCTTTCCTTGCACCTTCCATGGAATCAGAATTTTCAGAAAGTCCGAATACTTTAACTCCGAAACGTGCAATCGCAGGGGCAGTATTTTCATCAAGAATATATTCCAGCCAGCGAGGTGTCAAAATTGCAAGCCCGTGACCATGTGTAATATCATAATAGGCAGAAAGTTCATGCTCCATAGCATGACATGCACAGCCATGAACCGTTCCAGCATCAAGAATTGTATTGAGTGCCATTGAAGACGCCCACATCAGGTTTGCTCTTGCCTCATAATTTTCTGGTTCAGCCATTGCTACAGGTGTCCACTTTACAACAGTTCTCATGACAGCCTCTTGCATCTCAAGAATCATATCAAAAGTTGCATCACCTGCAAGATAGTAATTATCAAGAACATGATTGAAAATATCAACCGCACCGCATACAGTCTGATAAGTCGGTAAAGTATAGCTGTATTCAGGATTTTCAAAAGCTACTCTAGGAATAAGTGCAGAACCTCCGAGACCAATTTTCTCATTTGTATCCATATTGGATATAACAGCCCATCCGTCCATTTCAGAACCTGTAGCGGCATTTGTAAGAACTGCAACAACAGGAAGTGCATCTGTTACCCATGTCCCCGAACTTACCAAATCCCATACATTGCCGGATTCAGTTACAGCCGCAGCTGCTACTCCCTTTGCACAGTCAATAGTCGAACCTCCTCCGACTGCAAGAACAACGTCAATGCTCTCCTTTTTACAGATTTCTGCACCTTTATTCGCTGTCTTGTGACGTGGATTAGGCTCAACTCCGCTGAGTTCAAAAAGCTCAATTTCATTATCTGCACAAAGTTTTTTTACAAGGTCATAAAGACCATTTTTCTTAATTGAACCACCACCATAGACCATAAGAACCTTTTTGCCAAAATTCAGCAGTTCTTTCGGAAGATTCTCCATTATATCCTTTCCGAAATATACCTTGTCAGGATTGTGAAAAATAAAGTCATTCATAATAAATTCCTCCTTAATTATAAATTTTCAGACCATGTTTTAAGTTCAGTTTTATCTGTATTTACGGAAAATTTCTTTCCTTCTTTAAGAATTGCTCCCTTACATGATGGTGCAAGCTCCGTATTTGTATTTCCCATACCGCTTCCTCCGGAAGTTGCAAACGGTACAATTGTTTTTCCGGTAAGGTCATACTGTTCAAGAAAAGTATTAATAATTGTCGGAGCAACATACCACCAAATCGGAAATCCTACATAGATTGTATCATAATCAGCCATATTTTCTATCTTATCAGCAACGGCAGGTCTGAAAGACTTATCTCTCATTTCAATACTTGAACGACTGTTCTTATCCTGCCAGTTGAGGTCTGCATCAGTATAAGGCTGTTCCGGTCTGATTTCAAAAATATCCGCACCAACAGCGGCTGCCAATGTCTTTGCAAGTTTTTCAGTTACACCGCTTGCACTGAAATATGCTACCAGTTTTTTACTCATAATAAAAACTCCTTTATTTGTTTTTCTTTTCTCCTATAACCTGTTAATGCATATATTATAAAGTATCATAGAATTTTATAAATATGTATCACCTCATTTCAGTTTATTATAATCCTCGTCAGCAACTTCTTCCAGCCACTCATTTGAAGCGTTTTCAGCAGGTACTTCAATTGCAAGATGCGAAAACCAACTGTCATGAGCCGCACCATGCCAATGCTTTACATCGGCAGGAATATTTACAACATCTCCTGCGTGAAGTTCCTGTGCAGGTTTTCCCCATTCCTGATAATATCCACGCCCTGAAATACACACAAGAATTTGTCCGCCTCCGTTGCCAGCATGGTGAATATGCCAGTTGTTACGGCATTTCGGCTCAAACGTAATATTGAAAATTCCTACCTGAGACATCGAAACAGGCGCAATATAGCTCTGACCGGTAAAATAGTCTGAAAATTCGTCATTGGGCTGACCAATTGGAAAAATAATACTGTTTTCATGAATTTTCTTTAAGTCTGAATAATCTGTTTCATCGTTCCAGATTTCCTTTGCCATGCGGAACACTGCCCATGCCTTAGGCCAACCGCAATAAAAAGCCGCATGTGTTACTATTTCGGCAATTTCAGTCCTTGTAATTCCGTTTGCCTTTGCACTGATAAGATGATAACGAAAGGATTCATCTGTCAGACCCTGTGCCATAAGCGAAACTACAGTCACAAGGCTTCTGTCACGAAGTGAAAGTCTATCTTCTCTGTTCCATATCTCACCGAAAAGTACATCATCATTCAGTTCTGCAAATTTCGGGGCAAATTTTCCAAGAGAATCCCTGCCTGCTGTCTGTTTTACTGCCATATTAATTCTCCTTTTATATTATCTTATAAAATTGGTCATCTGAAAAAATTCTTTTTCAGGAATACCATATTTTTCTTTTCCAAGAGCAATACTCTTCATCAGGAAAACCATATTTCCTGCAAGAGTTCTCATTTGCTGCAAACCTTCTGCATCGTGAATTGCTTCACCCTGTTCACGTCCATGAACTCCGTTCCAGTACTGTCCTGAAGCAATCGGCATTCCACAGATTGCAAAATACTTATTCAGCTCATCAAAAGTTGATGTAATACCACCACGTCTTGCAACTGCAACAGCAGCTCCGACTTTCATAGTCTTGTCAAAATGTGTGCTGTAAAAAAGCCGGTCAAGGCAAGCTATAAGCGTAGCATTTGCAGAAGCATAATAAACAGGAGAACCTACTACCAGTCCATCGGCATTTTCAAATTTCGGAGCAAGCATATTTACTTCGTCATCAAAAATACACCTACCGTTTTTACTGCACGAATTACAGGCAATACAGCCACGTATCGCTTTGCTTCCAATATTAACAATCTCCGTTTCAATTCCTTCATTCTGAAAAATCTGCTCCATTTCATTAAAAGCAACATATGTATTTCCATTTGAACGAGGACTTCCGTTAATCATAAGTACCTTCATATTACTTACTCCTCTTCCCATGATAATATACCTGTTTCAACAGCAATTTCATATCTCGATATTTTATAATTCAGCCTGTCCAGCATTTCATCAATGGATTTTTTCTGTTCAAGAAGCACTTCACGCTGTTCTGTCAAAAGCTGTAATCTTGCAGAAATAGTTGAATCACCCTGTTTATAAAGCTGTACATATTCAATCAATACTTCAATAGGAATACCTGCTGAACGCATACACTGTGCAAGCTGAACCCATGAAATATCTTGCTCCGTATAATTGCGTATTCCTCCGGAAGTTCTTGTTACAAGAGGAATTGCCCCTACACGTTCATAATAGCGTAGCGTATCAGACGGAATGTTATATTTTTCACTGACCTCTTTGATTGTCATGACTCTCACCTCACTGGAATTATTATACAACTTTGAGTTAACTCTAAGTCAATAGTTTTCGAATAAAATCTGCATTTTCAACAAATTTATGCAATACATTTTGTGCAATATACAATAAATATAATATTAATAATTTTAACGATTTTGTTTAATATGATTGAAATATTGAATTTCTCCTCCGATATTATTATCCAGAAATTTATTTCCCCGTAAAAAACCTGCTTTTTCATAAAAAGTTTTTGCTCTCATATTTTCTTTAAGAACTTACAGAAAAATATCATGAAAAATAAACTTATATAATTCATCAATTACAGTTCAAAATAACTTTTCTCTATAACCTTTTTAGATATATTCCGGAAGAAGATAAACAAATACAAATTCACCGAATCTGGTAAAATCACCGAACCATGATTTACAGAAACTTGAATTTCCTATTATTTTTTCATCTTCAATCATAATTAATAAATGAAGTCTGGTATTATTTAAACTTTCAGCCCAATTTCCGAATGGAATACTATCAAGATAACTTTGCGGAATGATTCTTCTTCATCTAATCGGGTTATTAAAAAGACTGATGTTTCGGCATCAGTCTTTTTATATTATTCATATTTTGTTACTCGGATGTTAAATTCTCCTGAAGCACCAACAGGATTGGATATGTATATTCCCTCCCCAGCCGGTAATTTTGTAATAGAACCATCACAAACACCTGTTAATATTACTTCATCCTTTGCAGCCTTATGGTCTTTCATAACATTAAATGATATTCCTGAAGGACAACTCCATTTAACCTTACTGCACGGAACAAAAACTTCTCCTGTAAACAAATAATTTCCGCTTGAACGATTCTTTTGCCCACTCAAAGGTTCTTTCTGTGATTTCATTACTACTTCTGTAAAACCATCATACTTAAAATTTGGCATATAAATTCCTCCTTTCCAATATTATATATATGATTAATTATTCAACTTTATGTTAACAAAAACAAGCACTCCCAATTATTTTGAGAGTGCCTGATTTGCATTTAAAAATCTCAATTTCAAGATGTTTCATGACAGACTAAATTTTTATATATCATCACTTAACCGAATGATGGAGGAGTAACATCAGTATTCGGAAACGGACTATCAGCAGAAGATGGTTCCGACATACTGAAATACATTTTTGCTGCTTTCGTCGTACCGAAATCACGATTTGAACCTGTATTCTGTACTTTGTTAAACGCTTCCCTGAACATCGCGTTGTGTGCCTCTTCACGATTCACCAGAAAATCAATAGTTTCCCTTACTTTCTTATCTTCAATCTGTCTGTAAAGATATTCATATACTACTTTTGCCCTCTGTTCCGACGCAATATTGGACAGAATATCGGCACACAGGTCGCCTGTTACAGTGACATAATCTCCTGTCCATGAATAACCCGAAGCGTTAATAAGTCCCGGATTCAAGCCCAAAAGAACATGAGATTCTATCTCCCCAGCCGGAACACTCTGAGCATTTACATCATGACCATTAAGCAAATTAATAGTCTGAGCTACCATTTCCATATGACCAAGTTCCTCTGCTGCAATATCAAGGAATAAATCTTTGATTTCAGAATCTTTTATCCTGAAACTCTGGGACATATACTGCATAGCTGCTTTCAGTTCTCCGTTTGCACCGCCAAGCTGTTCCTGTAAAAGAGCGGCATACTGCGGATTGGGCTTCTCAATCTCCACAGGATGAAATAACTTTTTTTCATGTTTAAACATAAAAATAACCTCCGTTTCCCCATGAGTATTATTTCCATGTTCGCAAATATTATTCTGTTTAAGAGCCCACTATTGTGCCGCCGTTTGGATGTAGAACCTGACCTGTCATATAGCTTGAATCGTCAGAAGCAAGAAACACATAACATGGAGAGACCTCAAACGGCTGTCCTGCTCTCATCATCGGTACTTTCGAAGTTTTTGAACCAAATGTTTTAACTTCTTCCGCTGAGAACGACGCAGGAATAAGCGGTGTCCATATAGGTCCAGGAGCAACTGCATTTACCCTGATTCCTTTTTCAACAAGAGATAGCGACAGTGACCTTGTCAACGCAACAATCGCACCCTTAGTTGAACTGTAATCTATAAGATCCTTATTGCCCTCATATGCCGTAACAGAAGTCGTATTTATGATACAGCTTCCTTTTTTCATGTAAGGTAGAGCATACTGTATTAAATAAAAAAATGAAAATACGTTGTTTTTAAATGTAAATTCAAGCTGTTCATGAGAAATATCAAGAATACTTCGCTGAACAAACTGTACTGCATGATTATTTACCAGTATATCAATCTTACCGAAAATATTTATTGCTTTGTCCACGCACATTTTTGCGAAACTTGGATTTTTTAAATCTCCCTGAATAAGCAGACATCTGCCTCCGAGCTGTTTTATTTTTTCGGCGGTTTCCTTGGCATCACGGTCCTCGTCATAATATACAATAACAACGTCTGCACCCTCTTTGACAAAATCGTATGCAACGGCTCTACCAATACCGCTGTCACCACCCGTAATCAATGCAACCTTGTTTTCAAGCTTTCTGCACGGCTTACAGCATTCCGACATGGGTCTTGGATTCATTACATATTCAAATCCTGGCTGTCTGTTCTGATGCTGTGGCGGAAAGGACAAAGGCACATTATTACAATCGTTCATATTTCTATTTTTACTGTTATTCTGATTCATTACTTGACACCTCCTTATATATATTATGTAGTATTAAGAAAAAAGGAGCAAAGCTGCTTCATATGGCACGGCAAAATAACAGACCGCTAAGGCAGTATCTGCCCGATTATTAAGTATCCGCTTCCTGATGGACTGACTCTGGATTACTCATTTGTTTAATGAAAACACTCATAGGAAAGGCTTGAATATAATGAAAAATTCAAAGAAAATCGGTATTTTCAATAACAAGGTCGGTGTTGCAAAAACAACTTCTGTCATCAATCTGATTTGCATGACATTAAGCATAAAGATGTTAAGAAAATAGTAGTAACATAATCTCTTTCAGGATTATTTATATTAGGAACTACAGTCCAGTTCCAAGCATTATAGCATCCAATTTTATTTGGTTCTTTTTTATAGAAAAGCTTGTTTCTATTTATAAATAAAGGTGGTCTGTCTTTATTCATAATAAACTTAGATAAACATCCTTGATAATCAATATTGGTAAATCTTATAAGCCAAGTTTTACAATTGTAATCAACCGAAGCTTTATAAAGAAAGACTGTTTCTTTTGAATATTGCTTTGGAAATCCTTTAGTAGCTTTATCTTCACTTTGAAGTAATTGTTGTTCGTCACTTATAATATTTGAATCTATTTCTTTTTTCGCTTCAGCATGTTGCAATTGGTTTCATAGCCTTTGTTATACGCACGTTTGCAACAGTAACAAAGTTTTCTTCTACTTAAAAAATTCCTCCATTGTATTTATTTTTATATGAGAAATTTTTCTTGCAATATACAAAGAAAGATGATATAATAAAATATGTGTACTGAATACATAATAAAAATGATAGGAGATTATTTTAATGAACAATGCTCATTATGCAAAACAAATCAATGATATCTTAGCAGAAGTCAAAAAAGCTGTTATAGGCAAAGATGCAATAATAATAAAAACACTGCTCGCCATACTCTGCAAAGGTCATATTCTTATAGAAGATATTCCGGGTGTGGGAAAGACTACCCTTGCACTTGCTTTTTCAAAAGCACTTTCATTGAAACACAATCGTATGCAGTTTACTCCTGATGTTCTTCCGTCTGATATAACAGGCTTTTCCGTTTATAATAAATTAAAGAATACTTTTGAATTTCGTGAAGGAGTCGCTTTCTGCAATTTGTTTCTTGCCGATGAAATAAACCGAACATCAAGCAAAACACAGTCTGCACTTCTTGAACTGATGGAAGAAAAAAGTATCACAGTTGATGGAAATACATACAAGCTTCCTGAACCTTATACAGTAATAGCAACTCAGAATCCTATAGGTTCAGCCGGTACTCATAATCTTCCGGATTCACAGCTTGACAGATTCATGATAAAACTGAGTATGGGCTATCCTGACTTCAACGGTGAAGTCGCTATATTAAAAGCAAAATTCAATTCCTCTCCTCTCGAAAATATCAATGCTGTAGCAAATATATATACTATAAATGAATTACAGGAACATATATCAAACATATATGTTGATGACAAAGTTTATGAATTTATAGTAAGCCTTTCAAATGCAACGAGAAATCATCCTATGATTAAGGTGGGAATAAGTCCTCGTGGTACTCTTGCACTGATGCAAATTTCCAAAGGTATAGCAGCAGCAATGGGACGTGATTATATTATTCCTGATGATGTTATATATATTTGTCCGGATGTCTTTATACACCGCATAATGCTTAATTCCAAAGCACGTCTGACAGGAATTTCAGCTGAAAATATAATTGCTGATATTATAAAAAATACTCCTGCTCCGTCAATTTCTGTAAGATAGGTAAACAGTAATGCTTATAATGAAAATATTTTTTCTGATACTTATAATCATATGTATAATATTTTACATAATGTATTTATGGGACTTTGCTCTTGTACTCCTGATAACAATTGTAGCAATACCGGTTCTGATGTTTATATCGACATACATAACAAAAAAACTTATTGATGTTAATTTTTCCATAAAAGAAGATACTGTTATGAAAAATGAGGAATTTCCTGTACTGCTCAAAATAACAAATAGAAGTATCTTTCCGATAGGAAAAGCAGAAGCATTTATTGAATATTGCAATATTTTCAGCAATGAAATAAATACTTTTAATTTACTCCTTCCGATTCAGTCAAAAAACACTCAAAGCATTTCGTTTCATCTGAATTCAAAATACTGTGGAATAATTGACATACGATGTGTATA
>CAJTOG010000051.1 GCA_910577575.1 uncultured Ruminococcus sp.
TAATTAATTATATGTCGGATATTCAGACAAATAATCAATTATGTCTGATAAGTAAAAATATTATCAATGCTGTCTGCCATATTACTCCAATAATATTGACCATCCAAAAATTATTATGCCTTGTTTTGTGATGAAAAAATTTCATTCCGATAATCGCACCAAAAGCTCCGCCAAAAAATCCTAAACCAAGAAGTGTTGATTCTTTTATACGCCACTGTTTTTTTAAAGCTCTTGATTTATCAGAAGCATACATAATCAATGAAAATATATTCATAACAATTAAAAAAATAAAACAAAATTTCATTTTTCCCCCTGACATCAATAAGAGTTTTTCAGTCCGGATTTTATTCCTGACATTATAATATCCCTTGCCTTTACAGCATCTTCCTTTGAAAGCGGAGGTATATCTCCAAGGGGATATTCTATGCCAAGATTTTCATATTTTGCCTTTGCCATGTCATGATACGGAAGCACATCAAGTGCTTTAAGATTTTTAAGCTGTGAAATAAATTCACCCAGCTTAAATAGATAATCGGGGGAATCCGTTATCTGCGGTACTACGACATGACGAATCCAGACAGGAATATTCAGGTCTTTAAGATGCATGGCAAATTCAAGTATATTTTCATTGCCTGTCCCTGTAAGCTTTTTATGTTCAGCATTTTCAATATGTTTTATATCAAGCATCACCAAATCCGTATACTTCAGCACCTTGTCAATTTTATCATGATTTTCGGAATTATATACTGCTCCGGAAGTATCAAGGCAAGTATGGATATTATTATGTTTTGCAATTGAAAAAAGTTCTGCAAGAAATTCCGGCTGTGCAAGAGGTTCTCCGCCTGTTGCAGTAATTCCGCCGGATTTAAGAAATTCCTTATATGAATCATATTCCTTGATAATTTCCTCTGCTGATACTTCCCTGCCCTTTTTAAATTCCCATGTATCAGGATTATGACAGTATTTACACCGTATCGGACAGCCTTGAAAAAACACAACAAAACGAATTCCAGGACCGTCAACAGTTCCGAAACTTTCAGTTGAATGAATATAACCTTTCATTATAACATCTCCTTAGCAAATTTCATAAGTTCACTGTAATTATTTTCAATATTACCATCTATAACATTTTCAAGCAGAGTTTCAAGACATCTGCCTATTTCCCGCCCTCTGAAACCAAGTTGAATAAGATTATTACCATTTATTTCAAGTTGGGATATTTTTATACAGCAGTTTTCATTAATAAGACGCTGGGCAGTTTTCGAGATATTTTCTATTTCATTATTTTCATGAAGTACAAAATCATGTTTTGCTGAATTATCAGCTTTTTTCAGTTCAAGAAGCAAAAAGAATCTGTCCGCACCAATTTTTGAAATCATACGCTTTATTTCACTCAAAGGCATACTTTTTCTGTCCTCATCGCCAAAATCAAAATTATCGCTGTGATGTGAAATAATCATACAGACTATATCAACAGTTCTGTTATCAAATTTAAGCCGATGCATAACTTTTTCAGCTATTTCTGCACTTTTTCCTGCATGACCTTTAAAATGCCCCCGCCCGTTTTCATCCAAACTGAATGTTGAGGGCTTGCCAATATCGTGGAAAAACAATGCTATACGCAGAATTTCAACATTTTCAGAGTCAGCCGGAATCATTCCGACTGCCCTTGCTATATGTTCATATACATCATATTTATGATATTTTGAATGCTGACTGAAGTTAAAGCAATCTTTTATTTCAGGTACAATCTGACCTATGATTTCTCTGTATTTCAACAAGGTATCTACAGCATTTTCTCCGCAGAGAAGTTTGACAAATTCACTTTTTATGCGTTCGGCAGAAATAAAATCAAGTCTATCTTTTAATTTTATTGCAGATTCAGCCGTTTCGGATTCAATTTCAAAATTCAGAATAGATGCAAATCTTATGGCACGTAAAATTCTCAGTGCATCTTCACTGAACCTTTGTTCCGGTTTTCCTACACATCTTATCAGTTTATTTTCTATATCAGATATTCCGCCAAAAAAGTCAAAAATTTTACCTGATAAATTCATCGCAACAGCATTCATAGTAAAATCACGCCTTGCCAAATCTTCTTTCAGACTTGATGTAAAACTTACAGTATCAGGTCTTCTTAAATCAGTATAAGAACCATCAACCCTGAACGTAGTAATTTCAAACGCTTCTCCCTTGTGAAGAACTGTAACTGTTCCATGTTTCACGCCTGTTGGTATAATTTTGTCTTCTGAAAAAATTTCAATAATCTGATTCGGAAGTGCATCTGTAGTAATATCAAAATCATGTACAGACCGCCCCATAATCATATCACGAACACAGCCCCCGACTATATATGCCTGAAATCCTGATTTTTCAAGTGCTGAAAGAATATATATACATTTTTCAGGAATCATAATTTTCACCGCCTTTAGATTATTATACAACACTTTACCTTAATTTGCAAGTATAATAATCGGCAGTTTTTTATAATATTACATCACATTTGATTAAAACAAAATATAAATTTTCAAACGCTTGACAGATTCTCCAAAATATGTTATAATTTGTTCATAAACTTTATTAAAAAGTTTTTGAATTTACAAATAGAAGGTGAAAATTTATGATATCCGTTATTACAGAACAGGATGAAATTCAGATGCAAAAAATCGAAACGGCTCTTGAAAATTTTGAATTTAAAGCCTTTTATCAACCTCAATATGATTCAGTTACAGGCAGACTTGTAAGTGCGGAAGCTCTCGCAAGATGGATTAAGCCTGACGGTACTATTATTCCTCCAAATAAATTTATTCCCATTGCAGAAAAAACAAATCTTATACTTAAAATTGATTGGTATATACTTAATGAAGTTTGTAAATTTCTTAAAAAAAGACGTGATGAAAAAAACAGATGCGTACCGATTGCAGTAAATTTTTCAAGAAAACATATCAATGAAAGCAATTTTAAAAAACGTCTGTGTAAAATCGTTGACAGTTACAATCTTCCCAGAGAATTTATTGAAGTTGAACTCACTGAATCAGCGATTATGCGTGACAGTGAAGCTATTATAAAAATTGTTTCAGAAATAAGAAACGAGGGTTTCAATGTTGCTATTGACGATTTCGGAAGCGGTCTTTCCTCATTAAGTCTTGTTAAAGATATTTCAGCAAATGTTTTAAAAATAGACCGTTCACTTCTAAGCGGAAACTGCGAAAATGAAAAAGAACGTATCGTTCTCGAAAGTATATTCACATTCGCTCACCGTCTTAAACTTACTACCATTGCAGAGGGTGTTGAAACAAGAGAACAGCTCGGATTTCTGCGTACCTGCGACTGTCGCCTTATTCAAGGATTTCTCTTTGCAAAACCTATGTCTGAAAAAGAATTCGGCGAAGCTTGTTCCCAGAGAGTTATAAATGAATATAAAGAAGATATTCTTATAACACAGGCACCGGCAAGCACAACAAATCTTCTTATAGAAGCCGTATTTACAAAATTTCCATTAGTTATAATGTCAAATATCACAAGAAACAGCTATTATATGATAACCTATGAAAATTTTTCAGCAACTTCATGCCCATCAACAGGTGCTTTCGATGACCTTATAAAATATGGTGCTGATTCAATGCATCCCGAAGACAGAGAACTTTTTAAAACAATATTTTCCGCAGATAATCTTATGACTGCTTATAAAAACGGTGAAAAATCAGTAAAAATAATAACAAGACAGCTCGGAAATGACGGAGTATACCGAAATGTTGAAATAACAAATATATTTGTTAAAAATCCATCTGTTGATGATGTTCTTGTTATTACACTTTGTCAGAATATCGAATAATAAAAAATGCAGGAATCAAAATCCTGCATTTTTTATGTATTATTTTATTACAACGCCCCAGCTGTTACTGCCAATTTTACTATACATATTCATGGAAACACGCTTTTTCTGATATTTATAATAAAATATAACAACAATGGCGGTCACAACTGATAAAACCAAACCGATAATAATACCTGTAATACCTTTGATAAGAGCCAACGAAATAATCCAAATCAATATCAGTGCAGCAATCAGAATCGGCAGATAAAATGACATAAACGTTCGGCTTGTAACTCTGATATAATATAAAATATCCTTGGTAGTAAGATTTTCATAATGTCTTGCAATAAAATTATCAGGTCTTGCCCATTTGCAGAACTGTTTAAGATTACTGAAGCTTATATCAAAATTCTGACCTGTTTCAGTTACACGATAACTAACAGAAATACTGCCGTCACTTTTTTCTGAACAATCCATAACATGAATTAACGAGCCTGCTTTAGCTTGACTGTTCATAGACTTTGTTACAACGTATTTTCTGTCAATAGCCTCATCGATGCTGTATAAATATAAAGCCATAAACAACTTCCTTTCTGTCAAAATTTAAAAATAGATTATCTTTTCCTGAAACCAAAATTAGCCTTTGCAATCTTTTTCTTTTTCTTTGCCTGCTTAAGCAAATCATTCTTTGAAAGTGTTTCTTTCTTATTTTCATTTGCAGGAGCACAGAAAGCCGATGTTGAACTATCTGAATCTGTCTTCACTGTCGGAACTCCGTCTGCAATAGTTGATATGGTTTTGACATCCTTATGCAAAGCAGGCGGTTCATAAAAAGGATTGTTTTCGTCAATATCAAATCCGCTTGAAAAATCAGCAGGTGTACCCAAAGATGAACTTCTGTTCTTGTTCGTTGTTTCAGTAGTTTCTGCTACCGAATCATTCACTGTTTCCATTTTTTCAAAATCTTCACTTCTGATACTATCAGTTTCAACAGATTCAGAAACAGGCTCTTTATGTGTTTCGGAATTTATTTCATTTTGCTGAGTTTCATCAGAACCAATAAACGATGCTGCACTTACCGATTCATTTTTAGAAATAAAAATTTCACATTTATTATTTTCGGGGTTTGCTTCAATCATTATTTCAATTCCTTCACTTTCAGGTTCTATAACACTGAAATCTTCAAATAAAAGTGTTATCATCTGAAGTGCTTTTGTCTGTCCCGCACATTTCATTGCAGTAACAGCCATATATTCAGCCGAAATAGGCTTAACAAGATTATTACATAATGATACACCTGTAACTCCTGCAAAAATATCATGTGCACTTGTTAAAATTGCACAGATTGCAGCACCATCAAAAGAAGCACAGTCCGGACGCTGATTGACCAAAGCTTCTGCGTATTCCTTAACAACATTATAAAAAATATTTGTACCCATACTAAACACCGCTTCTTTCAAATCAGCCATCAATTAACTTTGCTTTTTCTGCAATCTGACGCTGTTTATTTTCTTCGATTTTTTTCATTATGACATCCATTCTGGAATTAATTAAATCTTTGTCATATATACACGAAAGTGAAATATCGTCCTGTGTACCGAAATTGGAACGTTTTTTAAGATTTTTTATAACCGCCGATTCAAACATTCCTGCTTCTCTGAGCTGACTTGTAATAATTGTATGATAATCAAGAAAATCATTATCACTCCCGAAAGATGTATATAACCCGTCTGTTGATGCATACAATGCAAAAACACGCTTATTTTCAATATAAAAGCTGTCAAACATTGACGCTGCATTATTGTTGCATATTGATGACGTTATATTTGCCGGATTTGATTCTTCATAATCTATAAGCATATTTGTTTCACCGTCATCAAAAACAGCAACAAGACTTCCGTCTCCAATCTGGAAACCGAAAGTAAAACCTTTGCAGGCAACAGCAGCAACAAGAGTTGTACCGTAATATGATTCAACAGAAATTTTTGCAAATTCATCAGCAGTAAACTTGCTCTTTTCCTCAGGAGTAACCGGATTTGTTTTAAAATGTCCGGCAACCTTTATATTCCATGCTGAAATAATCTGTTTCTGAATATTTCTTATAACCATTTTATGATTTTTAGGAAAATTATTTTCAAATTCTTCAGGATTTCTATAAAACCTTTTAACTGTCTCAATAGTGCAATTAACAGCAAATTCTGAACCAATATTACTTCTGAAATGTTTTTTGCTGCCATGACCATCCGCAACAACAGCAACTGCATATCTTTCTTCTGCCAGATATGCAGAGCTGTCCTGACATACTGTCCCACTTGCTTTATGACTTGCACCCTTAACAGAATGGCTGAAACCATTAAACATATATTCTCTGCTCCTTTATCTAAACAATAGATTACCAGCCGGTATCAAATGATACATCACTTCCGTCGTCTTGTGTAACAAGTTCCTGAATCTGTTGACCGAGAAGTTTCTGTTTTGCTGCAAAAACGTCTTCAGCATTAAGCTCCTTAGTGGGTTCATCTGAAAGAGTCATACTTTTGCTTCCAATCTGAGAAGCAGTAACGGCAACAATTTTAATCATCTGTGCAAGCTGTCCGCCTGTATATGCGTGGACTACGGTTTCAGGCGAACCTGTAAATTCTGCAAGCATATCGTCGTTTGCTTCATTTCCTATGCCGAGTGCCGCCTTCAGACCGAATTTATACCAGCTGTTCGACTGAAGTTCTTTGAGTCCTTTTTTATAGTCATCCGAAGGATAGCCATCAGTCATAAGAAATATGACCGGTGCAAAGGAAAGAGACGGAGAATTGAGAAATCCGTTTCTTGACATTCTTGATGAAATTTCACTGAAGGCAGCCCCCATACTTGTAACACCTGAAGCATTAAGACGTGTCCACTCAAATTCTTCAATGGAAACCGGTGCGGAATACATCCATTTTACATCCGTTGAAAAAGTAAGAACAGCAATCTTAACATCAGTATCAGCTTCGCCAACACGCCTAATTTCAGGGATAAGCTCTTCCATAACTGTATTAAGCTCTCCCATTTTTTTACCTTTCATGCTTGCTGATGTATCAATCATAAAAAATATAACAAGACTTTTTTTAGAAACACTTGTAGCTCCGAGCGGGTCGTCATCATCAAAATCAAATCCGCCCTTAGCCTGTGTATTCATCATATCACTCATAACATTTATTTCCTTTCGTTAAAAGAATAATTAAATTTTCGCCCTGACTCCTCCGAAATCTATTTCAAGCTCCTTCCATATGGGGCATCCCTTGCCGGAAATTACATCATGGAAAATACCATCCGGCATTTTAACTCTCCATGTTTTTTCAGAACAATTTTTTATACCAAGAACACCAGGACGGAGTTTATTTTCAACAAGCTCGCCTATAACATTCAAAAAATCATCACAATCAGGATTAATTTCACATTCAAAGAATTTTCTTCCAAGATAAAGAGGTACACGAGAATTACTGTTTGAAAAGCTCATAGTTGGAAAACTCATACCACATTTCGGGCATTTATATATATTTTCTGTTGGTTTTTCAAACATTGATGTAAAATTGGTTCTTCCGCAGCTACACATGATAATCTCAGAACGCAGACGTATAAAAAGTTCCTGCCATTCGTTTTCAATAATACGCTTATTGGGGTCTGATATACCGACAGTAAACGAACGCACAAATGCTTCTTTTATATAATCCGGATAAACTCTCCAGAATTTTATTACATTGTCATGTATTCCTCGTACAGGACGATTTGATACATCATCAGGGTCATATACAAAAAGTGCATTCTGTCCGTAGTGTTTTAATTCTGACGATTCAGTAAGACAAACATCTCTTACAACCTTTTCGCCTTCCATCGGGTCACCCCTGAAAAGAAGCTTGAAAAGTACAACTGCAAGAGAATATTTATCAGTCTGTACATCAGGCTTTGCCACTCCACGAACAACTTCAGGAGCCATATAGCCCGGCTTTCCTCCTATTCCGAAATTACTTCCCTCCGGTGCGATATTGTCACAATCACAGACAAGCACAGCACCTGTATCAACATTTATGAAAAATCCGCCGTCATTCAAATCCTGATAACTTTTTCCCGAACGATGAAGCTGACGGAATGCATTGACTATATTTATAACAGCAGTCACCATAGCATAAAGGCTGGCAAATCTGACTGATTTTTTAGATGCACGACCTGTAAACGGGTCAATGACAAGTTTATATGTGTTGAGAATATCAACAAAGGAATCAAAACTGTCAGGCTTCAGCTCCATAAGATAACCAAAACTGCCATCAGGAAGTTCCTTGGTAAGATACTTAGGCCAGAGAAATCTTTTGCTCGGTGCACCATCAGCAATATTATTCTTGATATTTTCACGAAAATCTTTTGGTTTTCTTATTTTATCAATATCATACCATTTCAATGCCCATTTCATTCCGTTGAAATCAACCTGATACACTGTACCCTGACCTCCACTGCCGATAATATCCGAAACCGTTGCCTTTCCGCCAAATTCCAAATCAACCTGCTGTCCAATTTTAAGTTCAACCATCTAAATTATATCCTTCCTTCAATACTTTGCTTTCAAATCTTTGCCCACCGGAACAGTTTCCGCTTTGATTCCGTTATCAATACAATACTTATGGGTATAGGAATTTTCATAACATATAATAGTAAGGTCAGGACAATACAGGAATGAATTTTCATCAATAAATTTTATACTATCCGGAAGATAAAGCCTTTTCAGCTTTTCACAGCCTGAAAACGCCTGCACTCCGATACTGCTTACAGTTGATGGAATCTCAACTATTTCAAGAGCCTCACAGCATAAAAACGTATTATCCTCAATCTCAAGAACTCCTCTTGGTATTGTTATTTTTTCAAGTTCTGTACACTGACTGAACGCTCCCTGTCTTATTATCTTTACACTGTCAGGCAGTTCAATGCTTCTGAGATGTTTACAGCCTGAAAATGCATATTCGCCGATGGCTATAAGAGTAGACGGAAGCTTTATAGTCTTCATAAAATTATACCTGTCGAAGCAGAATCCTTCTATTTTGGTATATTCTTTTGATATATTAACGTTTTTTGACAATCTGAATCTTACTGCATCACTTGGACGGAAAACTTTTGCTTCAATATCAACCGGTCCTGAAGCGGTGATTTCAGTTCCTGTTTTAACAGCTCTTTTATTTACAGTCGGAACATCATCATCTTCCTCATTTGATTTGAGCGTAATTTTATAAGGCCATTTCAGCATATATGTAAGACAGGCAAGAACAAATTCCGCTGCACTTTCAGAAATAAAACACTCACTTATAAGACAGCTTTTTGCTCTCATAATTGCTATATTTCTGTTTTCCTCCGAAATCATATTCCTGAGTACTCCTGAATTTATTGTATAAATCAAAAGACGGCATTCAGATTTGTATTCAGTCAAATAATCTTTCAGAAGTGCAACAAGGCTTCTTGTATTTACAGGTGCGTTTTTAAAATTATCTACAATCAGAGTACGAAGAATACGCTGAATGGCCATAGAATTTTCAAATCCCTCTACATTTTGCAATACTGGTGTGCCGCATTCTTTACAGGCTAAATCTTCCGGACTGAGTTCGGAATGACAGATTTCACATTGCATAAATTAATCCTCCTCATTCAAATAATAAAATTATTATTTCAAATCGACACTCTTGACAAGAATTTCATTTATTCCGTCAACAAGATTTCTTATTTCCAAAATCGAATGAATAATCAAATTTGAGCTTTGATTGGTTGTATTGACATTTTCATCAAGTGTACCGAAAGCCTTCATAATCGTTTCAAGAATAACAATCATCTGCTTGACACTATCGGCGTCCATAGTATGATTATCTTTGCAAAATGCAACAATATTTGAAAGAAGTTCATTGACAACGTGTGTTCTGTCGCTTGTTTTATTGGTGGAATCTCCGATTGTATCAATATTTTTCTTAATCTCACAGACATTTTTCCTGAGTTCTTCTGAAATTGAAAGACACTTTGAAGTGATTTCAGTAAGTCTTTCGTGCTGTGCAGTAAGTTCGCTGTGACGTGCAGTAAGCACCGACTTTGCATGAACAATACAGTTGTCAGGAGTATTAAGACCACGGCATATAGCTGTTGCCATATCATGACACGATTTATATCCGCATGCATGACAATCAAAATGCCTGTCTGCTTCAGTATGCTTTCCCATAAGTTTAAATACTGCTTCAAGCTGTTTTTCAGAAGGAAGTGCAGAAGGAGTAAGCCTCTTATAAGTCCTCATGAAATCAGAAATCCTCAGTGTTTCATCAAATTTTTTAAACAGTTTGTCTTCACCCTGACGAAAAATACCGGTTTTACGACGCTTTTTAGCCTCTTTTTCAACTTCCCGCATAGTGGCCATAACATCGAATACAGTCTGTTTCGTGCCGGAAGCCGGTCCGACATTGCATCCAAATTCACATGATAGAACATCAAATACCTCAGGATGTTTAAATTCCGGCATCGCAGCATACATATCAAGTTCGGGATATACCTTATGAACTCCCTCGGAAGTTGTGATATTTATATCAGGATTATGAAGCCAAAGATTATCCCGCAGTCCGCCCGGACGCGAATAAACCGCACCGACCTGTCCCTGCTGTTCATTGAAACCATATTCAAATTCATGTTCAGAATTGGCATGGATTCTAATTCCGTTTGCGTCAAAATATTCTCTTAGTTTCTCAAAAGTGACATTATACTCAACAAGGCCTGTTTCCATAAATTCAGTTTTTTTGGCAATACAAGGAGAAAGAACGGCAATCGGATTTGTAAGTCTGAGATATTTTTTAATATATGTAACAGCACAGGCAATAGGGCTGTGTATAGGTGAAAGATTATTCATAAGTTTTGGCTGATAAATTTCAATATACTTAACAATAGCTGCACAAGGCTGTGTTATTACATTTCCGACTTTTCTATTTTCAATTGCTCTGAGGTGTGCCCATGTACATATATCAGCACCGAGTGAAACATCAAAAATCATACAGCCATTATTTTTAAACCAGTCAAGAACACCCATCCACTGAGTCGGGAAAACACTTTTAATAGCAGGTGTGGCGAGAATAATAAGCTTTTCTTTTGAAAGCCTCTGCATACATTCCCTTGTATCATCAATGAAATCCCTTGCACCATGGTTGCAAGTTCTTACGCATTCGCCACAGGTGATGCACTTTTCAGGATTAACAGTTGTAACAAATCTGCCGCCTTCAAGCATCTTTGTAATATTTGCTTCAGGTGCAGGACAGTTTCTTACACAAGCGTTGCACCCCACGCATTTTTCAGGTTTAACAATAATGATTTTATTCATTTCTGACAACTCCTCAGAACTATTTATTTTCCCCTTCAAGTGCAGCAGCCTGTTTCATAAGGTCAGCAAGATTAATGCCGCTGCTTTTTCCGGCACTTTGATTTTTTAGTGATTTTACAGGTCTGTCAGAAACTTTAGCTTTATTACCGGATTCTGTGAGAGCTGCCGCCTGTTTTGCCAAATCATCTAATTTTATACTATTTTTCTTTTCAGACTGTTCTTCGACAGAAACAGGCTGAATCTGCTGATATACAGGCTTTTCAGGATATTCAGGTTCAAAAACTTCAGGAGTTTCAAATATGGATATTCCGCCACTTTTCAATTCATATTCGACGGACTGCAAAAATAATTCTGACTCTGAAATCATCTCTGTACTGTTTCGGTTAAAAATATTGATAAAATTTTTAATATTGGAAATTTCACCGCTTATTTTACTTATATCATCCAAAATGGAAACTTTCAGATTATTTGAAGATACACGAATTCGTTCAGCAGAATTACGTGCGAAAGCAATAATTTCTGCTGCACGTCTTTCAGCATCATATATGATTTCAGCAGCCTTATTATTGGCATCAATGATAAATTCCTGTGCAAATTTCCTTGAATTATCTTGAATTTCCTGTGCTTCTGCTTTAGCTGCATTAACAATTAAATCCTTTGATTTTTGAACTTCAATAAAAGCAAGTCCGTGAACTTCTGTGGCATTCTGACCTTCAAGTGTAACAATTTTAAGTTTTGCATCAGACAATTCATTCTGAAGCTCTTTGATAATTTCATGAAGCTTTAAATTTTCATCGTCTTTTATTCGTGCTTCTTCCATAAAAAAATTACTTTTTTTAGAAAGATTTTCATTCTTAACCTGAAGCTGAGTAATTTTATTTCTTTCAAGTGCAATAATATTTTCAAAAATTTCTTCCTCTTCTGAATCTTCCTGATATTTTTCAAGAAGCAGTTTTGTTTCACGAAGCTCATTTTTCAACTCATAAGCAAGGGAATAAAGTGTTTCAAGCTGTTTATCAACGTCAGCTTTGTCATACCCGCCGAATGCCGCTGCTTTTATAAATCTTGTTTCAGACATGAAATTTTCTCCCCACATTATCGTTTGATTAATTGACATCTGTATAAAAAACAAAAGCCGACAATAAAAGAATATATTCTTTAATTATTATAACATTTTATTATAAAAAAAACAATAATAATCATGCATATAATTTTTCTAAATTTTATGTATAATATATACAAAAATACAGTTAAAAATGTTACCAGTTATCAGCACAGGATTCAATCAGTTCTTTAACTTCATCATTATAGTATAAGCCTATATCAAAAAGTTTATCCGCCTGAGCTTTTGTTATTTTACCTGTAATTGAATAAACAAATTGTCTATGAGTATGTTCTGTTCCATCCCAAGAATCTATAATTTTAAGCCATCCTGCATTTCCAAGAGTACGTTCAGGAAGTTTTGCATCAGGAAAATATTTTGCACATATAGCAAAAGCTGCTTTCGTGTGTCCTGTATAACTGCATGAATATGTATCGCCTGTCGGAGACATCCATCCGAGTTTAAAATTATCATGATTTTTAAAATACATTTTTTCCAAAGACAGAGGACAGTTTTTTTCAGTTTCTATAATTTCAGAAAAGCAATAATCATTCTCAACAAAATGAAAATATCCCCCACTATTATCAAGAACAACCGGCAATTTATCCTCTGTTATAATTTCTTCAAAACAAGTATCTCTTAACTGTTCAAGTCTTTCAATATATTCATAATAATAATAACCCGTTTCTGATTTGTAAACTGCAAATTTTTTCATAATAGCACCTTTTTCCTGTATCAAAAAACAGCCCATAATGTATATTTAATATAATTATTATATCACAAAATAATCCAATTTTCAAGTATCGTTTTGGTTAAATTCTTAAAATTTTATGAGATTATCTTGAAAAATTTCGGAAAAAATACTTAATTTAATAAATCAGGTATAGACAAACCGGAAATTTTGTGATAGAATATATTTTAAATAACCAGAAAGGAGATTTTATTATGGCAGAACTTAAATTTGAAATTACTGAACATATCGGTACTCTTTCAGAAAATGCAAAGGGCTGGACAAAAGAGCTTAATATGGTAAGCTGGGGCGACCACGACCCTAAATATGATATTCGTGACTGGTCTCCGGACCATTCAAGAATGGGAAAGGGCGTTACCCTTACTGCTGATGACCTCGCTGCACTGAAAGAAATTCTTGCAGGCATCGACCTTGATTCATTTGAATAATCATAAAAAAGCAGTCCGTAAAAGACTGCTTTTTTTACTTAATAAAAGTAAAAGTAAAATGATTAATTTCCATTATGGTCAATATATCCAAAAATAAATTTTGAATTTGTGAATTATAACAAATTTATTAAAATCTTCAAGAAATTATAAAAATACTATTGACTTTTACCAAAAGATGTGATATTATATAATCAAGGAAAAAGAGTAAACAAAGTTTACTCAAAGCTAAATTTACTTGGTCTGGGATTTAATCCCAATGTAAATTATTTTAAGCGGAAAGGTAAGTGAGTCCAATGGAGTCTGCTGTTGAGTCACAGCATGAAGCCGGCGGTTTGTTAAATAATCAGATTAAAAAAGTGGGAATATAGGTCACATATAAGACTTGTTCTGTATATTGAAGTTAAAAGATATAATCTGGTTACGATGCAAACGTAAATGCTGAAAAATTAAAATCGGTTTCAGTCTAAGTTCGCACTTTTTGATGCGGGTTGATAATTCAGATACAGGATTTTCTGAAACTTCGACTATAGGTCTTTAGATATATTATCAAAAATTTATTGCAAAGGCTGAGTCCAATGAGAATTTGATTTTTTAAATTTCCCTGCTTATAATTTTATTCT
>CAJTOG010000052.1 GCA_910577575.1 uncultured Ruminococcus sp.
ATGTCCTGTACTATGGGATATTACTAAACTTCATTATAACAGGGAAACGTGTAAAATGTATGATTTAGAATTGAAAAAGGCATTTCATGAAATCATAAATAAAGGCAAGGAAAACATTTCTGGAGATGTAAATAATGATGGTGAATTTTCTATAGCTGATATAATACTGTTTCAAAAATGGCTGTTAGCATTACCAGATGTAAAGCTTGATAACTGGAAGTCCGCAGATTTATGTGAAGACGATGTTCTTGATGTATTTGACTTGTGTATAATGAGAAAAATGCTGATTCAGAATAACTGATAACTGTTTTAGATATAAATATTAATTCCTTATTATGTAAATTTTATTATTTAATTGTAGATAGTTGTCAAATTATTACTTTTGTGGTATAATATAATAGCTGAAAGAAGAATCTTAAAAATTATAACAGAGCAAATTTCAGTAATATTATTCTAACATTATTTAGGAGGAATTAAATGAGTCAGTTCAGAAAACAGCATATGCCGATATCATGGCATGAAATTATTGAAAGCGAAGATACGGCACCTGCAATAAACGCTTCACTGAAGGAAAAAGCAACTCTTGTCGGAAGATTGGGTCTTATGATGCTTTCAGTCGGCACGGGTGCATGGAGAGTAAGAGCTTCTATGAACAAGATTTCCCGAGCATTGAATATTACCTGCAATGCTGATATAGGGCTTCTTTCCATAGAATACACCTGTATAGAAAACGGAGAAACTTATACAAATGCACTTTCACTTAATACAACCGGTGTCAATACTGATAAACTTAATTCACTGGAGTCTTTCGCAGATGGATTTCAGGAAAGAGCTGGTCGTTATTCTGTAGAACAGTTTCATCAGATTCTTGATAAACTTCAGGAAATGCCTGGAAATTATAAAGCATGGAACCTTGGTCTTGCATCAGCAATTGCCTGTTGTTCGTTTACATTCTTGCTCGGCGGTGGAATTGTAGAAATGATATGTGCATTTTTCGGAGCAGGAATCGGAAACTTTATCCGTAAAAAACTCATAGAAAATCATATAACTCTGCTTGCAAATGTAACTGCCGGAGTGGCCTCAGCATGTTGTGTATATGTTATGCTTATAAAGCTTGCCGAAATAATTTTTAATGTTTCGAATATACATCAGGCGGGCTATATATGTTCAATGCTTTTTGTGATACCGGGGTTTCCGCTGATTACTGGAGGAATTGACCTTGCCAAACTTGATTTGCGTTCCGGATTGGAACGTGTAGCATATGCTTTGCTGATAATTGTAATGGCAACCCTTACGGGCTGGATAACTGCAACAATATTTCAATTTCAGCCATCAGAGTTTATGGAACTTTCTCTTAATCCCATACTTATGCTCTTATTGAGACTGACAACAAGTTTTTGCGGGGTATACGGTTTTTCACTTATGTTCAACAGTCCCCGTAAAATGGCATTTACTGCCGGAATTATCGGTATGTTAGTAAATACCTTGCGTCTGGAACTTATAGATTTCACATCAATACCGGCAAGTGCAGCTGCATTTATCGGAGCATTATGTTCAGGATTACTTGCTTCCTTGCTTAAGAAAAAAGTAGGTTTTCCAAGAATCACTCTTACAGTTCCATCAATTGTTATAATGGTTCCGGGAATGTTCATGTACAAGGGTATATATTATCTTGCTCTTAATGATGTACAAAATGGTTCTCTTTGGATTACAAAAGCGATTCTTATTATAGTAGCACTTCCTCTTGGCTTAATTTTTGCAAGAATTTTTACAGATAAAAATTTCCGAAAGAGCAGTTGAATATTAGAAATTTAGTTTTAGCTTGACAGGCAAAATGGAAAAAATAAGAGAAAAGTTTTACAATAAGTAAAAAGCATTAAAATAAATATATGATTTTAAATATAAAAAACGCTCTTTTAAGACCTTTTTAACACTCTTAAAAGAGCGTTTTAATGTTATTTGAGGAATTATTTTTTAAAGTTTTCATAATTTTTCTTGATAAGAAATTTACCGATTTTCTTCTGTAACTACGGCTAAACCATAACATAAGCCCTACGCTCGTGTGGGCTTTCTTTCATTTCCAACGAATTTCTTTTCCCTATTTCCGTAAAATACCTCATAATTTTGATTATTCAGGTTTGATAATGTGCAGAATTCAAATCTAAACGGAGGATACGAATATAAAAACAGCAATTCTCCTTCAAATGTACACAACAAACGGAGTAAAATTGCCCTGTACATTCTGGTAGTTTAGTCGCTTGATATATCTACCTTATGGTCATAATATACACTACGAAAATACGGTGACTCCATACAATGTATGGAGAATGTCGGATGAAGTGAGACAGAGGATTTTCGACCCTGTTAGGAGGAGAATGAAAATAAAATGGGAACAGGTTACAACAATGGAACATCTCCGGGGCAGCAGATGTGCTCAGCAGGGGGCGGTACTGAAGTATAGCGGTAAAGTTTTGATGACAGGGCTTTTGAGGCAGCAATTTATGAATTTATATAAAATAAGGAGGAACTCGAATTTAGTTACGTCGAGTGTAGTTTGAACCTCAGAACAACTGCACCGACACCCTTCGATGACGGTGGCGACATCATGCTCGATGTGTTAATCGGAAAAATCGATACCCTTATCTGACAGTATACATTTTAATACATAGAACTTGTGAAACAGCAAGCTCTTTTCTTATTTTCAAAAATAAAGGAGTGATGCCGTATGGCTTCAAGGTCGTTTATGGAATACATAGAAAGCTCTGTATGGTGGCTGTGATTCCTTTCTATTCACTTTCGATATATGATATTAAAGATATTCCGAATGAGATTAGAAGTTATGTTATAGAAATTGGAAGTAATAGTAGTAAGAAAAAAGGATTATATACTGTTTTGACAACATTATTGTATTATAAGTATTTACATCCTGCTCAGGATATACGATTGCATCAAGAAAGATTTAAAGGTGGATTTAGCAGAAGAGGATACAATGCACAAAGCGTCACACCTAATATAAGCTTTTCTGGCAACGGAAAAAAAGAAAATTCTTTTTCGTTTGATGTATCAACTGCTGAATTAAGGGGACAGATTTTATCAATTATAAAAGATAACTAAAAAAGGAAAAAATAAAGTCAATTATTTAGCGGATAATATGAGCAGTGCTAAGAATTATGCAAGAAAAAATATAGTTGGTCATAATACTGAAAAAACGTTTGGTTTTCCTAAAGGGAAAGAAAAGAGTAAAAACGCAGTATGGCAGTGTTGGAAAAATTTGGACAATGTTAACACTGCTTATTGGAATCATGATGATTGGATGAAAGGTGATGGACTTTGTAAATTTCCACATATAAATTTTTCAATGGATGGTGGTAATACAGTTGGTCATATTTTCCTTAAGGATAAAATTATCAAAAACGGAATGTGGGATGATTTTATTAAGGAAATTAAAGAATGGAGTGATTAAATAAAAATTGAAAACACTAATTGATAATTCTGAATATAGAATAAAATATCTTATTAAAAATAATGTTGATGTTTATGATTTAAATCTGTATGATAAAATTAAAATTGGTTACTCTTATAATCGCAGAATGTGTTTTACCAAGAATTGCTTTATTTTTTGTTTCGCTTCTTAAACAGTAAGTTAGTAATTCATCTAATTCTACATACTGGTCAGCCTTATCTTTTCTGCAATTTTTTCAACACAATTATTATGTACCAAAACATAAGAATCAGCAACATAATAAGTATGGAAGTCGGCGACCTCAAAGTTATAGACAAGAGTATACTGGTTTTCAGGAAGCGGAACAATATCAACATCTTCAATAACAAGATTTTCACCGTTTTTATCACGGAGTATATCTCCTGATTCAAGGAATTTAGCCTTTGTCCAGCCCTGTCCCTCTACCCAGAATGGGTGTTCCTTGGTAGTCTCAATAGTTTCTCCGTCAACTGTTACATATACGAGAGTGTCCTTGACATAGGTATATGTCTTTAATACTTCCTTGTATGCTGTTTCTCCTGTTTCAGGGTCAGATGCAAGAACCTTGTCGCCAACTTCCACATCTTCAATTGCCTTGTCGCCGCTTATTGTCGCTACAAGTGTTCCGGCTACAAAACAGCCTTTTCCTGTAATTGCACACTTTGCCTTGCTGAATACAGCAGGGGCTTTAGCCATTGCAACCTTGCCTATCGCACCTTCAGCTATTCCTACAGAAGCACCGCCGAGTGAATAAGCCGCTTTATTCGCAAGACTCTGCCAGTTTCCGTTATGAACATCCTTGGCAATACTGCAAAGAGAATTGTACTTCTCTATCGCCATGCCCTTTATGCTTCCGACAGGGTCGTTTGCAAAGGACTTGACTCCGCTGATCATGGACTTTGCTGTCTGAACAGGATGCCTGATTACACTTGCCTGTGAGCCCAGAGTATCAACTACACCATTGCAATAACTTGCAAATACCTGCCCTGCCGGACCGCTGTCTTCCAGTACTCCTATACCTGTCTTCCAGTCGTCTACTCTGTCCTTACCCCACTGCTTTACACTGTTCCAGCCTTTCTTAACAGAACTCCATATGGAATGTCCGCTCGGGTCAAAGTTGAGTATTGGATTGTTATGACAGTATGTATAGAGATTAAGGCTTAATGGGTCATTTGCATTTCCGGCGACACTGTCTCTTGAAATAAATCTTCCTGATGAAGGAGAATAATATCTTGCTCTGAGATATACTGTATCAGTTTCCTTGTCGTAATATTCTCCGCAGTATCTGAACGCATTCGTATCGCTCTCGTCGATGTTCTTTTCAACACCGAAAGCGTCGTATCTGTAAGTTTTGACATTGTTTGCCGAAGTGTCTGTAATGCTTACAACATCACCATGAGCATTCTTTCGGTAGTAACTGTAATCGGATTTGACACCACTCTTATAGTTATATTTTGCTGTAATGCCTGTACCGAAGAAATAGCAGTCCGCAGAGTATGCTTCGCCGTCATTTACGTCAGCGATTATCTGCTGATTACCATCCCACACGTGTTCAACAGTGTGACCGTTTACAGTCTTTGAAGCTCTTAATCCGTCAGCATTGTTAAGTATAGCTTGCTGTTGTTTCGCCGTCTGTATAGCCGACAAGCTGATTAAGAACGTCATAAGTGAAGTCCTCGGTCTTTTCGTTTGATATTTTGGAAATCTGGTTACCGTTCTTATCGTATGTGTAAGCAGTAATGTCAGTTTCCTCAGTATCGGTTTCGTCATTAAGACCTGTCTTTGTCTCGCTTTGAAGAAGTGCTGTATACTTGTTATCAGCATTATTGTAGTTATATACAGTCGTGAAGCTCTCTGAGCCTGTTGCAGTCATTCTTGTACGGTTGCCATGGTCGTCATAAGCATATGTATACTTATCCGTAAGAGAACCGTTCTCAATCTTTTCTTCTGTAAGCTGACCGAAACTGTTATAGACATATGAGGTCTTTTCTATTATACCACATTCTGATACTGTTTTGCAAGAGTCTGAACCATCAAGATAATATTTATATGTCGAAGAAGCAATCTCGTCTGTACCATTGAAACTTCTGATATTAACAACAGCGTTCACGCAGTTATATGCATACTCTGTTGTAATTCCGTTTGCAAGTGTTTCTTTGCTCCTGTTTCCGTTTGCGTCGTACTCGTAAGATACTATCTCTCTGCCTGATTCTGAAATAGATGAAGCTCTCATTTCATCATCATACTCATAGGAAACATCCGAGTAAAGGAGCAGTTGTCTCTTACCTGTTATAGCTCTTGAAACATAGTCTGAAATGCCTTCATAAAAATAACCCTTGAAGTTTCCGTTTCCGTCTGTTTCGCTTATGATACGTCCAAGTTTGTCATATTCATAATATGTAGTTGCACCACCCACAGAAGAGCTTAGAGTTCTTCCGAGCTTGTCAAGTCTGTATGATGTAACGATTGTATCATCCGTATCTGCACCATTAGTTGTTTCTGATTTGATGAGTCTGTCTAAAACATCATAGCTACTTACAGTAATATTTCCGTTGGGGTGTGTAGCTTTGATAACGTTACCATTGATGTCATACTCTGTTGTTCCTGAAACATATCCTGTACTGTCTGATATCCTGATTGGTCTGAGGTACTGGTCATACTCATATTCTGTAAGGAGATAATCAGCATCATTATCAGATGAAAGTCCGGTATATCTCTTAAGAACATTTCCTGCGTTGTCATAGGTATATTTAGTGATATTTTCAGTGTTATTATCGGAATCTACAAGCTTTACCTCTGTGAGATTACCTACTCCGTCGTATTTAAATTCAGTAATGCTGTACTTGTCTGTTTCAGCGTTCTGCTCATTTACAGGCTCAATAGTTCTGATAACATTGCCATTTTTATCATATACTGTCTCAGAAACTGCATACTTAGTATTTCCATTTTCGTCCTTATTGAAAGGAGTATGTGTTTTGGTAATAGCTCCGAGGAATCCATACTCATACTTTGTGATATTTCCAAGAGCGTCAGTCTGCCTTGCAAGAGAACCGTTGGCATAGTAACTGCTTGTTCTCTTTATTTTACCATTTACAGATTCAGAAACTGTATTGCCTCTGAAATCCTGAAGTGTTTCTGTAATTACCTTCTTGTCAGCAGTAATGTAAGCATAGCTTCTCTCCCTGAGTCCATATAAATGTCTTGTTTCACTATCTTCAAGAGATAAATAAATCGTATAATCAGCATCAACATATTCATATTCGTTCTTTGAGATTATCTGCCTCGGTGAAGAAGCACTATCCTGAAAATATGAAGCTGTTTCTCTCTGAAGTGCGTCGTATTCAGTTATGCTTATTGAGCCGTCAGGATTGATAGTTCTGATAAGATTTCCGTAGGCATCATATGCAAAGTAAGTAACATTTCCTAAAGCATCTTTGACAGTTAACGGAAGATTTCCACGATTAAAGGTGTATTTTGAGCCTACACTCTTATCCTCAGCGTACTTGGGAGTGTACTCCGCAATCTTTCTTCCCAGCTCATCATAATCGTATGTTACAACAATACCCTCATCGCCCGTACCGTAGGTGACTATCTTTGTAATGTTGTTGAAATTATCGTATTCGTATGTAGTTCTTGTGTATACATCGTTTGCAATGTCAACATATTCCTTTACTTCTGAAGGCTGAAGTGCGTCATTGTAAATGAAGGATATCTTACTACAAATATTACCATCTTTGTCCTTAACTACAGTAGTTTCGACGAGTCCATCAGAATTGTAAGTGTTTTCGGTAACATTGCCTTCGGGGTCTGTAGTTGCTCTTATAAGACCTGCAATAGCTGCTGTTTCGTCTTCGCTATATTCATAATAATCATAAGATGTAACAGCAAAGTCATTTATATTAAAACTATTGAAATCAAAATTATTGGCATCAATCCTATCATAAATATCGGCTATCGGGTGAATACTCTGTCCGGCTCGAATAACATTGATATCATTTTCATCATACTGATAGATAATAACATTCTTGCTCTCATCCACTTCAACAAGAGGCATATTTTTGCCATTGTATCTTTTAAGAGTATAAGTTCCATCAGGATTAACAGTCTTTGTTATATTTCCATTTGAATCATATTCATATTCTGTAATATTTCCTGAAACATCAGTAGCCCTTTTAAGCTCGTCGTACTTGTTCTTGTCTTCGTCATTTTTGTAATATTCAGACCGATCCATATACTCTATTCCATCTACAAAAGTATGGTTTGCAACTATAGCATAGTCCTCATCATATTCGTATGTAACTTTCTTCAGCAGTTCACTTCCGCTGTACTCTTCCATGCCCGTCTGACAATTTTCTCTGTCATATACATAAACCTGCTTCAGTCCATGCTCGTTTACAGTGTTGTCAACCCTGCCATTATCTATATATGCAACAGTGAGAATAACCTCGTTGAAACAGTTAACTATTCTGTTGAGTTTACCGTTCTCATCGTAGTAATAAAACTCTTTTGCACCCTTTACGTTTGTAGCGGACTGGAGCTGATTATTGTCATTATACTCATAGATAACTTCTTTATGAGCACTCTCGTCTTCAATCTTTGTTATCCTTCTGTGGTCACTGTTTCCATTATAGTAGATATAATACTTTCGTCCGATAGAGTCAGTAACTGTTCTCTTATTATTCTCAACAGATGAGATAGTCATTCTATTTCCGTTGGCATCAGCTATCCAGTCAAGCTCGCCATCAGTATTGAAGTGATACTGACTCTGAGCAACGTTGGTAACTGTGTATTCAAACTTGTCTCCTACCTGAATTTCTTCAATAGTGCTGTGAGCGTTAAGACACTTAAAATTGTTTGGTCCAATTTTCTCAAATGTTGTATTTGAACCGTCGGGAAGAACTACCTGAAAATAATTGCTGTAACTGCTTGTTACAATTTTGCTGACATCAATATTGAAGCCCCAGCCTGTACCGAAAGAACCTTCCTCAGGATTTGTTGAGTTATATGAACGAACAAAATCAGCCCCGACTCCGGGAGTTGTAATGCTGTAATCCTCAAAGCTCTTCTTGTAGTTACCTGTAGCAGCATGGACACCATCAGGTCCTTCCCACGCTTTACGGTAAGCTGTAAGCTCGTCTTCGCTTGTCCTGAACCAAGGTCTGAACCAATACATCTCAGGTGAGTATCCCCATGGGAAAACAACACCCAGACAATTACCGTTCTCATCAAAATAATCAAAGTTAAAACGCCTGCCTGTTGTGGAATTTCCCTCATCATCGGTATAAGTATCAGTATTAGCCCATAAAATAGTCTGAAGTCCATTGGGATTAAGGAACTCAATTGAATGTGTACCAGAGGAATATATAGCCTTGGCTCCGGAAGGCTCATTTACATTCCAATGTTCACCATAAAAATGTATCTGTCCTGCTGTCCACTTACCCTCCATATCGGTATCTGTAATATATGTCCAGTTACCGCATATAGTAAGTTCATCATTGTCATTTGTCATAAGAATAGTATCACAGCAGTGAGCCTGACCAAAATCGAAATTTTCACCAATAAATACAGAACCGCCATTGATATTCAAAGTCTGCCCAGCAGCACATTCCCAACCGTCAGGTGAAGCTGTCCTGAATATAAGATTCTTTCCAACGTACAAAAATCCGCCGTTCACATCGAGATTAGCAGCTATTCCGTTAGACCAGAATTGTGGAATATCCGTATTAAATGACATATACTCTGCAACAATCAAAGTATGCTCATTCATATCAAGGTCTGTGTCATGAAGATTGAGACTGTATGGGAAATAAGCACCTTCCTCAAGTCTTATGTATTTCTTGAATGCCCGATCCCAGTTAAGATCACTGCTGTATGCTTCATTAAACCATCTTACATCGTCAGAATCAATAACTCCATTAGCGTTTTTATCCATATATTCATAGTAATTGTCTGAACTTGTGGGAAGATTTGCATAATATTCAAGTCTTTCCTGATCCGCTGAATCTACAACACCGTCATGATTAAGGTCAAGATCATACCAATAAAGAATTTCAGCTCCGTCTTCACCAAAAATAAAATTCCAATATTCATCGACATCGCTTCCATCAAAAATGCCATCGCCGTTCATATCAGGAACTCTTACAGGAGCTCCCTTAATATTATCATAGTAATCATAAAGAGCCTGATAGTCGTTATAATTGATGATACCATCGTCGTTCACATCATAATATGATGCATTTTCAGGTACAATAATACTTTCGTCACCAAGTTCAATATAAAAATTCTGCCATTCGTTGAGTTCTTCCTGTGAAACATCACCGTTTCCGTCAGAATCCATAATAATATTGAAATCACTTGCACCTCTTACAGCGTACAGGCATGAGCTAACATACTGTGCATCATCAGAGGTGAGATTATCATCACTCCACTGATTACTGTCATTAGCATTATAAGTTGTATCACCTGGTACAAGTGTAACTGTATCATGTGAGCCGTTAGAGCCTACTACAAATGAGCCTGTTCCATAATCTTTCAGATAAAAAGGAAGATATCCGTCACACTCATACTTCACATGATAAACGTCTGAATATCCGCCTTCGATAGAAACATTGTAAGATTCTCCGTTATGAATGGTCTGATGAGTGAGTTCCTGCCAATCTCCTGTGTAGATACGCACATAAATAGGTGGATCATCAGCTCTTGTAACCCCTGATACTTCTCCAAGTGATACCTTGCCACTTACAGTAAGTGAACTGCTTACATCGTCCATAGGGTCGCTTTCAGCAGACCCTGCTCTTGCTCGTCTTAAAGACATTGAACCGCTGCCGGAATCCGTTTCATCGAAGTAATCCACCTGACCAAGTTCGGATACTGCCTGCTCGAATTTTTTAGCAAGTTCTTTTTCGGTTTTCTTCTCTTTGATACTCTCAGCAGCATATGCAATTGTATCAGGATGAAGAATTCCGTTTGCTGTTCCATCACCGAACATCATAACCTGTCCTACAAGCATCATAGAAAGAGTTCCTGCAATAATACGGTTTATTTTTTTGTTCATTTATTTCCTCCTTTGATATTAATATTTTTACACGTTAAAATAAGGAACTCTATTACAAAAAATTCATAAAGTCCCTTACTTTGTTTACAAATGATTAAAATTAGATCTGCAAAATTCAAATTAGATTTTTGTATAAAATTATCTTTGATTTGTCTTCATTGATTGCTCATATTTTGTCATTATTGTAATGATTTTTTACTGCTCCCATCAAAAGCATCAAACACTATGTGAAAACTCCAAGTGCAATCATTTCGGTTTTGTAAAAATTAAAGTTATTACAAAAGCAATTATTTCAATTCCTAGTATAACTCTGCTTTTTCGGCGATATATAAACTTTTCTGTGTCCTCCCATGGATTATTCTCTGCTTCTACAGGAGCCAGACTCCATATCACAACCACCAACAAAACAAACAGAACAGCAGGATGAATTAAGTTCAATAAAATACAGGGAATCAGAAGCTGAAACAGTATGTTGTCATAATATTCAGAAGTATAATAGATAATTGAAAAAATCCATATATATACACATCTGCATATGTTTCGGAAATAATTCCGGTACTAATCAGTTTCCTTGCAAATTTTTCGGGTAAGCGTTCAAACATCGGGACTTATGCATTTTCTTAACTGCATTTGGCATTTTCGACTGATAATGTCACCACATGCAAAAGTTGTCTGCATTGAATTGTACTGTCTTTTTAACAGCGGAAGCCATGTCCTTCAATACTGTTTTTTGTGTTTCTTTTTTTGAATATTACATATAACCTCCTGTTCATTGATTTCAAGACATCTTGCGTTTCATAGTATACCATTACCAATTCCAAATTTCAATAGGTTTACGCCAAATGGTCGATTTTTTACGTCAAATGGTCAACAAAAAAGGAAATCAGCAATTTTGCCGATTTCCTACTGTTTAAATTTTATCTATTGGCAATGTGACGTATACCTGAAATATCTCCTGTTTTGTTTTTACTGACACAACACCTTCATATTTTTCTACAGTTTTCTGTACATTGGACAATCCGATGCCTGTATGGTTCTTTTTAGTGGAATGCCATTTCTGTGGAAGTTCCATCTCTGTATATATGCGTGAATTTGTAATACACAATGCAATCAATTCCATGTTCTGACAAAATACAATTTGTATCATTTTAGGAGCATTTTCTATTTCCATACACGCATCCACTACATTGTCAAGCAAATTTGAAAATATCGTTATAATATCCATATCTGAAATAAATTTCATAGAAAAATCCTCAATACCCATTGTCCAGCTTGATTTGTTCTTTTTCACAGGTTGAGGCAACTGTATTTAAAATGATTTCCAATATTTATCTGATTTCTGATTCCTTGCTGCATCGGATAAATCAGATAAATATTGTTCGGCTTTTTGACATGATTTACAGGAAATCCATGTTTTCAAGGCAGTAACATGCTGGTTGATATCATGTACTCACAGGTAGTTCGATACATTTTTTGAAGTTCATGATACATCTGCAATTGCATTTGTTCTCTCTGGTTCATCAAATTTGTCTGATGTTCCTTTTCCCTTAAATTTGATATCTTATTAAAAATATATATGATATATAGATCTTAAAATAAAAATCCTACCATGATCAAAAGCATCAAAAATCCTGATGATTTGTTATGTGTCAAATGAGAAAAATAAGCGAATATGCCAACTTAAAATGAAACCAGAAAAATATAAAAGATAATTTCATGCCAGATTATCTTGAAGTGTTCTTTCTTCAGAATCAGTAATTTTGCCATTCTGGTCAATACTATTTGGATAAGCCAATCCCACAAATGGTGATTCCATGCAATGGTGCTTGTTCCCATTGTTACTGATATTGTATTTTTATGGAATACTGAAACAATAATTACCCACAGTGCGTCTGAACACAGTGTAATCATAGCAAACAATAATGTATAAATAAAAAGCGAGGATTTATTGCAATTGAATAACAGACGTATGATCAAAACAATCATTAAAAAATTGGTTATAAAATTCAGCGGTGATATCTTGAAAAACATAACCAAAGCTTTTACAACCACCTCTGAAATTACCATTACAGCTCTTCTTGCCGTATGTATTTTTCTTAAAGGATATTTTCCATAGAGCAATTAAACACAAAGGATTACAGTTAAAAATAATGTAATACAATCTAAAACATATGTCATATTCACAACTATCCATTTGTAATATAGCTGTTCAATGCATCAAATACTTCTTTGTATTTTCTGCGTGAAATGAGGATTTCGTCGTCATTTTCCAGAATCAGCTTTTTATTTTTCCCGTCAATCTTACGGATATGCTGTATATTTATAATGGTACTTGGAGTCGGCATGATAAAGCAACGATGATTTACAATGTTATATATATTTGTGATGCTGTCTTTGATTTTATAACTTTCTCTCCGAAGCTTGACTTCAACTGTTCTATCCTTAAGATAGTAGAAATAATAAATATCATTTATTTCAAGATAACGACAGGAATTATTTGTGTTCAGCTGAAAATATTCTTTTGTCCTGGAGTTGACACTGTGCTGATACTCCAAAAACTCTTCAAGGACTTTAGAGATCTGTTCCGGTTGAAATGGCTTTGTAATGTAGGAGAACGGATGAATTGTCATTGCTTTTGTAATATATTCCCCATATGAAGTAACATAGATTAAAGCAACCCATTTGTTCCATGCACAAAGTCGCTGTGCAGTTTCTATTCCATCTATTTTACCCATTTGTACGTCCAGAAATGCAACGTCTATGGGAATATTGCATTTCAGCAGAGCTTCTCCGCAATAAAACGGCAGAATCTTGTACTCCATATTTCTTTGTTCACAGAAATCAGTTACAAATTTTTTGATCAGCGAAACCTGCTCTTTTTCATCATCCACAATTGCAATACGAATTATATAAACCACCCCGCTGACAATATGATACCATATTCTTACAAATAAAGCAATAATATTTAGTGGATTTTGTGCTATAATAGGATATAGAATGCTTAGTGATTTTTTCGTCAATTTCGCACATTAGTAAATAATAATTTGGAAATAACGTAAAATAGGCATATATAAACTGAAGATATACAAAAAACTGACGGCTAAAAAATTAAGCTGTCAACGAAAGACGGCTTACATAATTCTGTTTCATCTGTATTGGGGAGTGAACATAACGTTTTAAAGTTATTGATGCGTCCGCATGACCGAGCAGTTCGCTCAGAGTTTTTGCATCAAAACCGTTTTCAACACATACAGTCGCATAAATGTGTCTAAGGAGATGAAAATTGACATTTCTGATACCACATAATTTCAGAATTGCTTTGAAACGATTCTGCATTGTTCTCGGTTCTTTTGGTTTGCTTTTTTCTGTGATGAT
>CAJTOG010000053.1 GCA_910577575.1 uncultured Ruminococcus sp.
GCTGGATAATTGCGGTTGCGTCAGCAATTGTTACCTTTCCGTCACAGTTTGCATCACCCATAAGGAACTTTCCGGATGCAGATGCTGTAGTTGTGGTTGTATCAGCAACATCATTTGATGTAGTATTAGCAGCAGTAGTAGTTGTTGTTGTTGATACTTCTGTTATGATGTAATAGTTTGTCATTTCAGCATTTTCATCATCGCACCACCAAATCTGAATCTGTGCAGAGGAAACATTTGTCGGTATTGAGCTTATATCAGCGGTTACAGTGAGTTTTCCGTCAGCTCCGATAGTGCCTTCCCATTCAATAGTAGTCCATTCATCACCCATATATCCGATGCATCCGTTGGTAACTGAACCTGCTTTTCCTTCAATGATGAATGTGAGTTCATTTGTAGGTCTCTTGGAAATGTCAATATCATATATTTTTGTATTATCAACAGGCGGGTCAACAACTTCGCCTCCGCCTATGACAGCAATGGCAGTGATAGTTGTTTTTCCGTTTGTTCTTACGAAAAGATGAGCAATGTCAGCGGGGTCGCCGGTCCATGCAGATTTGATATGTTCCGATGAGTAATAGGAAATACCCTTTTCCTTATCTGTATCATAAGCCTTGATTTCAGTCCAGTTATTCCATTCGCCGTCGCATACTGCTATAACAGGTTCATCTCCTGTATACTGTACAGCAACGTCTCCGTTTTCGAGAAGTGTCCAGCTGGCATCCAGACCGGGAGTACAGTTTCCATCTGTAACAGAAGAATCAAGGTCATATGTTTTATCAATAAGCTGAGTACCGGTGGAGATATCATCATGTGATATAACAGGAGATTTTTTTTCACTTCCCCATTTTATCGAATCATCATCAAGAACTTTGAGCATTGTATCAATAACGGGTTCGGAGTTTTCATACCATGTGCAGGTGCTTCTGTTGAGATAACCGTGATTTTCACTCTTGTTGCTTCCTCCGATGCTGTTGTTATCCCAGAGAACAGTTGGGAAACCATAAGCCTTTGTAGTTTTCAGATATACTTCAGCCCATTCACATCTTGCGTCTGTATTATTGAAGTCAGATGCACTGAATTCACCGAGAACAACGGGGATATCCTTATCGCTGAAAGTTTTTCTGATACCGTCCATTATATTTATAAGCTCTGCCTGATGAGCTGCTGTAAATTCTGTATGGTCAGCCTTGTCATCCATAGCGAAACTATATGGAGAATAAGCGTGAACAGAAGCGGCAACAAAATCATCGTCAGGCATGATGGTTTTTGACATGATAGTTGTATCACTTGAAGCACAGTAGCCCGGAAGCATTACAAGACGTGTATCACTGTAGGGTGATTCAACGCTTCTGATGGTTTCAAGTGCATCAGCATTGAGTTTGTTGATAGTTTCAATTTCATCGTCTTTCGGCCCCCACCATTCATGGTCTGTTCCTTCTGCTCTCGGTTCGTTCATAACTTCAAAAATAAGATGCTGGTCATATTCAGCGAAAGTTTCAGCAAGTTGTTTCCAGATACTTGTAAGTATTGGCTTCATTTCATTATAAGCTGTACCGAGGTCTGCACGGTTTACCCATTTTTCATGGTGAACATTAAGAATAACATACATTCCGTTATTATAGCAGTGGTCGACTACTTCCTTTACACGTGCAAGCCATTCAGCATCAATAACATTATTTTCGTCAAGATGCTGATACCACGTTACAGGAACTCTGATAGTGTTGAATCCCTTATTCTTTACGGTGTCAAGCATTTCATTTGTAGTTTTCGGGTTGCCCCATGCTGTTTCTGAACTCAATCCGGGTTTGTCAACTGAGCTTGTGGCATCAAATGAATTTCCGAGATTCCAGCCGAGCTGCATTTCTTCTGTAATTTCAAATGCAGTTTTTTCATCAGCGGCAAGTGTATTGATATCTACAGGAGCTGTCGGAAAGCTGATTCCGGAAGCAAGGCATACAGATGCAGCCGCAACGCTTATAAAGCGAGTGATTTTTGATTTGAACATTTTAAACCCTCCCATGTTCATTAATAATCTTTTTCATACTATTTTTTGAATAATAACATTATTCAGTTTTTAGTTGATTTTATTGTAACATATTGTTTAAAAACAGTCAATAAAATTTGTAAAATCTGATATGTAGAAAAATTCATGCAATATTTGTTGCAATTGCACAAAAACAGGTTGCTTCTTTTATAATCTGTTTTTATTTGTATTTATGTCTTGTTCTGTTTTCAAAATCAGTTTTTTCTTATAAGTCTTCACCTATATATTTACGGCAGGTTTCCTTGAACCATTCAATATCATCTTCCACCAAATCTATTCTTGCGGTTGTTTTCGGAGTAGCTATGGCATATTTTACAGCATAGTTTATATAATCTTCTTTCCGTTGTTTTATGTGTTCAATATTATATCCTTCTTTTTCAGAAATATCATCAGGAGAGATTTTTCCGCTGAGTATTTCAACAGTGAGTTTTTCCTGTGTTTTTTGTCGGAGTCGGGTTTGGACTTAGATTTTTAATACGGATTTATTATCCGGCTTTTTGGACAGTGAAGCCAGATAAATGGTAAAAATAATCAGGCATATTACAATAATAACGGCAAAAGTGTCCATGAAATCACCTTATTCTGAACACAAGCGAATAACGGAACTATTTATATATTTTTCCGGCGATATCAACTGTCTGTTTGGCATCTTTTGCATAGAAATCAGCATGAATCTGTTCAGCGTATGAAGCAGTAAGAACAGCTCCGCCTACAACTGTTTTGCATTCAGGATATTTTTTGTTGAGAAGTGCAACAGTTTCAGCCATAGCTCCCAAAGTAGTTGTCATCAGTGCAGAAAGTCCGACAAGTTTAACCTGATTTTCCATAGCTGATTTTACAACAATTTCAGGGTCAACGTCCTTGCCTAAATCAATTACGGTAAATCCATAGCTTTCAAGCAGAACTTTTACTATATTCTTGCCTATATCATGAATATCACCTTTTACAGTAGCAAGGACTACTTTTCCCTTTGATACTGATTCTTTGCCCGAATCAGCAAGTTTTTCTTTTATTACTTCAAAACAGGCCTGTGCTGAACCTGCTGTAAGAATAAGCTGCGGCAGGAAAACAGTACCTTTTTCAAATTTTGCACCTGCCGAATCGAGTGCAGGTATTAAATAATTATTTATGATTTCCATTGGTTCAGTGGTATCAAGAAGTATCTTTACAGCTTTTAAAGCGTCTGATTTAAGTCCGTTTTCTACTGCATATATCAAATCGGGAGCAGATTTTTCAGATACTGCCGGTTTGGGTGCAGGCTGATTTGCATAGACTGATATAAATTCCTTTGAATCCTTATCAATGCCGGCGAGGAGCTTGTAAGCACGTACCGCACCGATAATGGAATCAATATTCGGGTTTATTATAGGTAAATCAAGACCATGCTGAAGAGCCATTGTGAGAAAAGTACGTGTTATGGTTTCACGGTTCGGAAGTCCGAAAGATATATTTGATACGCCCAGAACTGTTTTAAGTCCGAGTTCTGTCTTTACTCTGTGAAGTGCGTTGAGTGTTTCCATTACACCATCCTGTTCTGCTGATGCAGTAAGAGTAAGACAGTCTATAAATACGTCTTCTTTTGGGATTCCGTATTCTATTGCACGGTCAAGTATTTTTTCGGCAATTGCAAAACGTCCCTCAGCAGTTTTGGGAATACCGTTTTTATCAAGGGTAAGTCCGACAACAGAAGCACCGTATTTTTTTACAAGCGGAAGTATTGAATCAAGTGATTCGTCCTCACCGTTTACTGAATTGACTATAGGTTTGCCGTTGTATACTCTAAGACCTGCGTCAAGAACTGCGGGAATAGTGGAATCAAGCTGCAGCGGGGTATCACATACACTCTGAACTGCCTTTACGGAAGTTATCATCATTTCTTTTTCATCAATATCAGGCAGACCGACATTAACATCAAGAATATCGGCACCTGCATGAATCTGTTCCAGAGCTTGTGAAAGAATATAGTCTATATCGTGTTCGATGAGAGCCTGTTTGAAGCGTTTTTTGCCTGTAGGATTAATCCGTTCGCCGATAACTCTCGGCTGATTTATTTCTACACAATTTACAGCGGAGCATACAACGCTTCTCTTTATAATATCCTGCGGAGTGTATTCAATATCAGAAAGTGAATTTATGACAGCCTTTATATGTTCTGGAGTTGTTCCACAACAGCCACCGAATATTTTAACTCCTGTCTTTGCAAGCTTTACCGCACTTTCAGCAAACTGTTCAGGATTTACATTGAATTTATTTGTAACAGGGTCAGGAAGTCCGGCATTTGGTTTTGCTATGACGGGAAGCGTTGTAAGACGGCATATTTTTTCAAGTACCGGATAAAGCTCATCTGGACCAAGTGAACAGTTTACACCTATTGCGTCCGCTCCGAGACCTTCCAGGACAGCAATCATACACTCGGGGGAAACACCTGTAAAAGTACGCATATTTTCCTCGAAAGTCATGGTTACAAGCACGGGCTTGTCTGAATTTTCTTTTGCTGCAAGGAGTGCCGCTTTTACTTCATATAAATCTGTCATTGTTTCAATGGTAATTAAATCAGCGTCTTTGCCTGCAATAATTATTTCTTTGTATAAATCGTAAGCTTTTTCAAATTCAAGAGTTCCAGCAGGTTCAAGAAGTTGCCCGAGAGGCCCTATATCGAGAGCCACAAGTGATTTTCCGGCGGCAGCCTTTTTTGCATTTGATATTCCTGCACCGATTACTTCATCAACAGTATATCCGCTGTTATTTAGCTTCAGGGAATTTGCACCAAAAGTATTGGCATATATGATATCTGCTCCCGCCTCTGCATAAAGGCTGTGAATATTAATAATATCTTCCGGATTTGTTATATTCAGAAGTTCGGGTATATGACTGTCAATTCCTTTAGATTGCAGCATAGTACCCATACCGCCGTCAAGAAAAATAAAACCGTTTCTTTCAAGCAGGGAATAAAAGTCCGTCATAATAAAAACCTCATTTCTTTAATTGATAGGCGGTAATAATTATAAAGTATTCTTGAAAGTACCAAGCAATCTGAAGTATTCAACATTTTCAGTCAAGTCATTCATAAGAGCTTTAACGCCTTTATCATCAACCTTGCCATCAAAATCAAGGTAGAACATAACATTATTGAAACTTCCATCTTTAAGAGGTCTGCTTTCGATTTTTTGCAGGTTCATTCCGTTTACATAAAATTTAGTCAAAAGCCTGTAAAGACTTCCTTCGGTATCAGGAATTTTCAGCATGACAGAAATTGAATCGGATTCAGGGTCAATTTGCATATCACGTGAAATACAGATAAATCTTGTACGGTTTACAGAACAGTCAGAAATATTTTTTGCAATAATATTAAGTCCGAGATGTTCCGCACATTCAACTGAGCATATAGCAGCAATATTTTTATTGCTTTCCGCTACCATTTCCGCAGCAGTAGCAGTATTGCCGTATTCGGCTGTTTTTAGTTTATGGGCTGTAAGATAATCAAAGCATTGTGCAATGGCTTGAGGGTGAGAATATACCGTTTCTATATCATCAGTGCCGATATTATTTTTAACGGCAAGGCAGTGATTTATTTCAATATATACTTCTTTTACTTTATAAACACTGTATTTTGCCATTAAATCATAAGTGCTTATTACAGCTCCTGCCGTTGAATTGTATACAGGCAAAACGCCGTAATCAAGTTCACCTGACTGAACGGCAGAAAAAACGTCCTCAAATGTTCTATAGAAAATTGGTTTTTTATCTCCGAAAATCAATTTTGCAGCGGTTTCGGAATTAGAACCGTAAGTACCCTGACAGCCTATTTTTTGAACGTTTTCAAAATCAGGGATTTTATATGTATTTTCTGTATTGTCAGATAGAAGTTTTCTGTTTTGCAGGATTTTGCTTATATCCATTATAGTGGTAAAAAGTGCAGCAGTACCTGCTTCCAGTTTACTGTCATTAGTGAGAGATTTTATTCTGTCAATAATCTGTTGTTCACGGTTTCCCTGAAAAACAGGAAGATTGTTGGCTTTTTTATAGTCAGCAACACCCTTGCAAAGTTCCATTCGTTCCATAAAAAGAGCAAGAATCTGTTCGTCTATGTTGTCAATGCTGTTTCTGAGCTGGTTTAAATCCATAAATTTTTCCTCCGTTGGGATATTTGGTATTTTTATTATAACAGATAAAAGTCGAAAAATCAATAGCCGAAAAAAACCTTGTTTAAAGAAAAATATCAATACTTTTCAGTAAAATATGTTTATATAAATTTATTATGTCAAACTGTTGCAAAGTACAGTTGATTTGTGTTATAATATAAAATATATAAAAATTTTCAGAACAGGTAAGAACAAATTGAAAAACGTAAGAATTTTAGGTGTTGACCCCGGATATGCCATTGTCGGTTTTGGGATTGTTGAATATGATGGAATCAATTTCAGACCCATTGAATACGGTGCGGTGCTTACTGAGGCACACACGCCGTTTAATGAAAGACTCATGGCTATACATACCGATATGGAATTCATCTTTGATAAATATCATCCGCATTGTATGGCAATTGAAAAGCTTTTTTTTACAACTAATCAGAAAACAGCCATTGATGTTGCACAGGCGAGGGGTGTAACTGTTCTGTCAGCAGCCAAAAGATTTGTTCCAGTATTTGAATATACACCTTTGCAGGTCAAGTCTGCTGTTGTGGGATATGGCAAGGCGGAAAAGAAACAGGTTATGGAAATGACAAGACAGCTTCTGAATCTGGCACAAATTCCCAAGCCCGATGATGCAGCCGATGCACTTGCTATTGCAATTTGTCATGGACATTCAACACGATGGGGGTAGAAATAAAATGATTTATAGCTTGAACGGGAAGCTTGTACTTAAGGAAATGAATTTTGCTGTTATTGAATGTGGCGGAGTGGGATACGGATGTAAAATATCATATAATACATCTTCGAAGCTCGGAGTAACCGGAAGCACTGTTCATCTTTATACTCACTTTTATATAAAGGAAAACATTATTGAACTTTTCGGGTTTGAAAGTCAGCAGGAACTTAACTGTTTCAGACTGCTTATTTCAGTAAACGGAGTAGGTCCGAAAGCCGCAATATCCATTCTTTCAGATATGACTCCTGAAAATTTTGCCTTTTTTGTGGCATCAGGCGACAGCAAGACTTTTACCAGGACAAAAGGTATAGGTGCAAAGACTGCCCAGAGGCTTGTTCTTGAACTTAAGGACAAGGTTTCATCTGAATCGCTTGGCGGAGCTTATTATGATGAAAATTCAGGATATTCATCATCGGCAGGAGATGTGTCGTCAATAGGCGAGGCACTTGAAGCACTTATGGTTCTGGGGTATTCGCAGGGTGAAATTTCCCCTATACTGAGAAAGCTTGACCCTACCCTTGATACTCAGGAGCTTATAAAACAGACCCTTAAGCTTATGGTATCAAAGAAATAATGGAGGAGTTTTATGATACAAACAGAAGATATGGAGTTTGCTCCGAGAGTGGTTTCTCCCGAAAATATTCAGGAAGATGGTGATATTGAGCTTACTCTCCGTCCGCAGAGCTTGCATGAATATGTAGGTCAGGACAAGGTAAAAGAAAAGATTGCTATATATATTGAAGCTGCAAAGCGCCGTGGGGAAGCTCTGGACCATGTTCTGCTCTATGGTCCTCCGGGATTGGGAAAAACTACCCTTTCCTCTATTATTGCCCATGAGCTTGGAGTGAATCTCAGGATTACCACGGGTCCTGCAATTGAAAAGCCCGGTGATTTGGTTTCTCTGCTTACGAGCCTTTCGGATAATGATGTTCTTTTTATTGATGAAATACACCGTCTTTCAAGAGCTGTCGAGGAAATACTTTATCCGGCTTTAGAGGACAGAGTTATTGATATTATTATAGGCAAAGGTCCTTCCGCACGTTCAATCCGTATGGATTTGAAACCTTTTACCCTTATAGGTGCAACAACAAGAGCCGGACAGCTTTCAGCTCCCCTGCGTGACAGATTCGGAGTTATTGAGCGTTTGGAACTTTATAACAAAGAACAGCTTACTGATATTGTAAGAAGAAGTGCAATGATTTTGGGAATACCATGCAGTACTGACGGAGCAGCTGAAATCGCAGGCAGGGCAAGAGGCACACCCCGAATTGCAAACAGACTTTTAAAGCGTGTGCGTGATTTTGCGGATGTTATGGGAAACGGTGAAATAACTCAGGAAATAGCTTCGGTGGCATTGAGCAGACTTGAAATTGATGCCCTCGGACTTGATAGTCTTGACAGACGTATGCTTCAGATGATTATCAAAGGATACGGCGGAGGACCTGCCGGACTTGAAACGATTGCTTCTGCAATAGGTGAAGAAGCGGTAACGCTGGAAGATGTATGTGAGCCGTTTCTTATGCAGTTAGGATTCCTCGGAAGAACACCAAGAGGAAGAATAGCTACACGTCTTGCATATGAGCATCTGGGACTCATTCCACCTGAAGACAGTTCGGGACAGCTTAAATTATAATGATAAACGGACAGGGATTGGGAGAAGTCTCAAAGTTGAAATACGGACTTTTCCCTATGAGTTTCAATGGCTGTGAAGTTATAGCAGTATACAATGCACTGAAATATTTGGGCAAATCTTTTGATATATATGAAGTTCTGCGTTTCATGAAGCGTTATTGTATGTTTTTTGGACTTTTCGGTGGCAATATATATTGTCTTGACAAAGCATTGAAACATTTTGGAACAGAATCAGAGAAATCAAAATCATTCAGTGCTTGCAAGGCGTTTATCATATCTTCATGGACTGGTAAGCGTTTTCTTTCAACTGTTCATACGGTTTTCTGTGTGCGGACGACCAATGGTATAAGAGTATACAACAGATATAATAACTGTCCGCATTCAGTGATTTATAAAACTGATGATATAAAAAATATTTTCGGCGGAAATAAACCGCTTGTAGTCTACTGTATCAAATAAATATAATAATAAGGAGTATGAAATGGGACGAATTTTCGGAAAAGACGGCATGAGAGCCATTGCCGTGACAGATTTAACCTGTGAGCTTGCTATGCAGATTGGACGGGCAGCCGCAGCTGTTCTTGCAAGTCATAAGGGAGATAAACCCAGGATACTTATAGGAAAAGATGTAAGAAATTCTTCTGATACGATTGAAGCGGCAGTATGTGCCGGAATCTGTTCTGCCGGAGTTGATGCGGAACTTTTGGGAGAAGTTCCTACACCGCTTCTTGCATGGTATATACGGGAATGCAAAGCAAGTGGCGGAATTATGATTACTGCATCTCCTATAAATTCGGAATATAATGGAATAAAAATTTTTTCTTCATATGGTTATCGTCTCGGCGAGGACAGAGAAGACGAAATAGAAAGGCTTATTCTGGATAATCCTGAAAAAATAAAGCCCGTCAAGCTTAAAGAATATGGAAGGGTATTACATAATTTAACAGCTATAGACGAATATATTTCCCATATAAAGAAATTTGCACCTGATAATCTTGACGGTTTCAAAGTTGCAATAGACTGTGCAAATGGTTGTACCGGACTTACAGCAGAGCAGATTTTTTCTGGTCTTGGTGCTGAAATTCTTATTACCGGAAATTCTCCTGACGGATTTAATATAAATACAAGCGGAAGCACCCATATAGAGTCATTGATGAATTTTGTAGTGGAAAATGAATGTACCTGTGGCATTGCCTTTGACGGAGCAGGCGAACGCTGTATGGCAGTGGATGAGCAGGGAAATCTTATTGACGGAGATGTCATTATTGCTGCCTGTGCAAGAGAAATGAAATCGGAAGGCAGACTGCGTCATAATACAATAATTGTAAGTCAGGCAAATAATTTGGGGCTTATTCAGTTTGCAAAGGCAAGTGAAATAGCAACGGCATCAGCTCCTACAGGTGAAAGAGGAATGATTCGCCGTATGATTGAATGCGGATACAGCATAGGCGGAGACCCTTCCGGTCATATTGTTTTTCCCGATGATATGCCGACGGCCGACGGTCAGCTTACAGGTATAAGACTGCTTGAAATACTTAAGAAAACAGGGGAAACTCTGAGTGAAATTTCGTGCCTTATAAAAAAATCACCGCAGGTTATGTTCAGTATTCCTATAGACAGAAGATTCCGTGAAGTATGGAAGAATGACAGGGCAATTACAGGTCTTATTGAAGATTTTGAAGGAATACTCGGTGATGAGGGAAGAGTTGTTGTGCGTGAGGCAGGAAAAGAACCAGCAATACGTATAAGAATTGAAGGCAAGGACTTTTCTACTATAAATACAATGGCACTTCAGATAGCTGATACCATAAAAGAAAGACTTGAACTTAAATAACAGTCGGGAGTTGAATAAATTGAGAACAGCAGTAAACTGGAATGATTATATAATATTGGATACATCAGACGGCGAAAAACTTGAAAAATGGGGAGATATCAGTCTTGTAAGACCTGACCCGCAGATTATCTGGAAAACTGAAAGAAAAAACAGTGTATGGCTTAATGCGGATGGTTATTATCATCGTTCAAATCAGGGCGGAGGAAAATGGGAATTCAGAAAAAGACTTCCTGAAAAATGGACTATAAGTTATGGAAATCTTACTTTCAATATACGTCCCACAGGTTTCAAGCATACCGGACTTTTTCCGGAACAGGCAGTAAACTGGGATTTTATGGCAGAAAAGATTAAAAATGCGGGCAGAGAAATAAATGTTCTTAATCTTTTTGCATATACAGGAGGAGCAACTCTTGCTTGTGCGGATGCAGGGGCATCAGTATGCCATGTTGACGCATCAAAGGGAATGGTACAGTGGGCAAGAGATAATGCGGAATCTTCCGGACTTTCTGACAGACCGGTACGCTGGATTGTTGATGACTGTGAAAAGTTCATTGCAAGGGAAATCAGAAGAGGAAGAAAATATGACGCTGTTATCATGGACCCCCCGAGTTACGGCAGAGGTCCGGGAGGAGAAGTATGGAAGCTTGAAAACTGCATTTATGATTTGGTAAAACTATGTTCCGGAGTTTTATCGGATAATCCTTTATTTTTCTTGATAAACAGCTATACGGCAGGACTTTCGCCGTCAGTAATGGGTTATATACTGGGGAGTATTCTTTCGGAAAAATTTGGCGGGAGCGTTTCATTCGATGAAATAGGTCTGCCTGTAAAGTCTACGGGAATGGTGCTTCCGTGCGGTTCAACTGCAATATGGCAGAAGTAGATTAGTGATAAAGGGGATAAATGGGATGAGAATAAATTTTGAAAAAATGGAATCAGGCATTAGAAAAAGTATAAAAAATATAATTATATTTCTAATCATATTTATCATAGGTTTATTGATTGGAATGTTTATTATAAAATATTCTGAACACAGAAAAGCAGAAAAAGAAGCAAATGTTGCTGTTATGGAGGAGATTACAACAATCGTTTCAATTGATGAAGTTATGTCGCAGATTAAAGCCATTAATGAACTTGCAACTGTTGAGTATCTTTATACTGATTCAGGTAAATTCGAGGATAAAAAACAGTTTGAAGATGGCTGGCTTGAGGGCGTTGACATTCCGCTGACAAGCAAATCTTTTATAGTACGCTGGGACGGCAGAATCAAGGCGGGAATAAATATAAGCGATGTTAAATGCGATGTCAATGAGATTACCAAGCAAATCACTGTAATAATGCCAGACGCTGAAATTTTAAGTCATGAGGTTTTTGAGGACAGCTTTGAAACACTTGACCAGACAAAAAATATATTCAATCCGATAGAGGTTGATGATGTAAATAAATTTATAGGTGAAAGTAAGAACTTTATGGAAGAAAGGGCTGTATCAAACGGCCTGTTTGAAAATGCAGATAAGAATGCACAGGCTCTTATTGAAAACAGTCTTGAATCCCTGACAATTATCAAGAATGATTACACAATAGTTTTTGAGAAAGCTTCAGAATCAGAAAAAGAACAGGAGAGTACAAATGGCTAATGAAAGATTTTTTAAAATTTATAAGCAGGGGGTTGTATCTGTAACGGAAATCTGGATTGATAAGGAAACGGGAGTGAATTATCTTTATCATGAGGACGGGTATTCAGGCGGTTTGACTCCTCTTCTTGACAGGTATGGCAAGCCTGTGGTAAGCAATCCGAGCGAGTGGGAGAATAAATGAGCAATATAATTGAAATAAGGGATTTGCATTTCAGTTATGAAATTGAGGAAGAAAAGCCTGCTGAGGTACTGAAAGGCATAAACCTTGATATTGAAGAGGGTGAATTTGTCGCTGTATTAGGGCATAACGGTTCAGGAAAATCCACTCTTGCAAAACATATAAACGCTATTTTAGTGCCGTCTTCCGGAAAAGTTTATGTTGACGGCATAGATACAGCCGACGAGGATAAAATATTTGATTTGAGACAGCGTGCAGGAATGGTTTTTCAGAATCCCGATAATCAGATAGTCTCATCGATAGTTGAAGAAGATGTAGCCTTTGCACTTGAAAATTTGGGCGTACCATATGATGAAATGCGGAAACGTGTTGATGACGCACTGAAAGCCGTAAATATGTATGAATACAGACTGCATTCTCCTGCACAGCTTTCGGGCGGTCAGAAACAGAGGATAGCTATTGCGGGAATAATAGCAATGCGTCCGAAATGCATAATTCTTGATGAACCTACCGCAATGCTTGACCCGCAGGGCAGACGTGAAGTTATGGAAGTAATCAGAAAAATGAACAGGGAGCAGGGTGTAACAATAGTTCTTATAACTCACTATATGGACGAAGCCGCACAGTGTGGACGGGTTATAGTAATGGATAAGGGAAAGGTTGTTCTTAATGATACTCCCCGTGCCGTGTTCTCTCATGTTGATGAAATAAAGAAAATCGGGCTGGATGTTCCGCAGGTTACAGAACTTGCATGGGAACTTAAAAAGGCAGGTTTTGATATATCATCGGAGATTATAACCGAACAAGAATGTGTTGAAGAACTGCTTGGAATTTTTAACGGAACAGGAAATTAATTTTATGAAAAATCTTTGTTTGAATAATGTGGAATATAAAAGGTTGGAAGATTGTTGTATAATTCTTGACAATAAACGTAAGCCAGTTACAAAAACAGCAAGGAAGTCGGGTGTGTATCCATATTATGGGGCAAATGGCATTCAGGATTATGTTTCAGATTATATTTTTGATGGTGTTTTTGTTCTTATCGGAGAAGATGGCAGTGTTGTAAATGAAAACGGAAATCCGGTTGTTAATTGGGCTGAAGGCAAAATATGGGTTAATAATCATGCTCATATAATTCAGGAAAAAGATGGAGTTTTATTGAGGTATATTTTTTATTTTATTCAGACTATTAAAATTAAAAACTTAATTTATGGAAATATTCCAAAGTTGACCGGAAATAATTTTAAATCTTTAAAAATTTCTGTTCCGTCATTGGAAATTCAGCAGAAAATAGCCGAAATTCTTTCAGCACAAGATAAAGTTATTGAACTTAAACAAAAACTTATTGACCGGAAGAAACAGCAGAAGA
>CAJTOG010000054.1 GCA_910577575.1 uncultured Ruminococcus sp.
TGCTAAAGTTAAATCAAAAGATTTAGACAATGGAGTGTTTATTTTACAAAAAAATACTCCCAAGCTGATAGATAAAGATAATAATGAACATATTGCTCGTATAGACGAACAAAAAGAAGACGAAGTCATTTTTATTTATTCCAAGTTTGATGATGATTCTTCTGCTATGATAGGAAATGAGTTTTGTCTTAACTTTTTAAAAGATTCTCAAAAGACTGATTTTTCATATTATTATTTTTCAAAAGATAAAAAAGTTATAGTTTATTTATATGATATGAAGAAAACATTTGCTGGGATTGATGTTATTATTCATCTAATTGAACAGTGGCAGAATAGCATCAGAACTGCAAATTATTGTATAGGTGAGTTGCAAAATTATGAAATATCAGATATTTATATTGGTGTTATTACAGAAAATGATGATTTTGAACGTAGAATAAAAGAAATAGAACCAATAATGAAAGTTCAGAAAAATCATAATAAATTACTATCATTTATGCAATCCAAACATTCTGCTGATAATTATGATAAAATTAAAAAGGCTAAGATATTAGCTGGTTTTCTTGAGGGTAAAATTACTATTTTAGGCAATACATATAAATATGACGTGAGAATGTTTGATAATAAAAAAGAGTGTCATATGTACTTCAACAATGGTATTTTACAAAAATGATTCAAAAATATAAAAATAATATTAAGCATAATAAATAAAAAGTCTTTCTCTATAGAGAAATTTAAATAAAAATAATTTTAATCAGTATTCTATATAATAAAAATCTCTCTGTTTTTGAACTGAATAAGCAAAGGCAGAGAGTTATTTTTATGTGTTGTAACAAAAAGGAAAGAACCTGCGAGCAAAGATTTTGGGGGATAAGTTTCAAAAAGATATAATATAATCAGATTTCAGTGAATATTTAACTTAAAATTTATATTAAGAGCCATATTTATTAAACTTTTTTATTTGATACAATAATTTTTGGCCAAATGGTGCAGAAGTATTGATTTTTATTCTTTTTTGTGGTATATTAGCTTTAGTAACAGAAAATATATAAATTACTAATTTTTACATTTGGACATTTTCGGTTCTAGTATGACTTTTTATAATATAATATTACATAAGGAAATTGACAACAAAATTACTAAATAATATGATAGAACTTTATGCATCAATACACGAATAATTTAGTGGACAGGCTGTTAACCGAAGATAGTTGTATATTAGCATATGTTGAAGTAATTTAATAATAATTTTTGTATGGAATAGATATATTGATATGTTTTCAGATACAAAGTATATGGAGTTTGCTGTGTTGATGTCAAGAGTGAAAAAGTAGGTGTGTGAAAAGGCGCTGATTTCAATAGATTTGTGGCGGTTGCAGGGCAATTTTTAAATGTTAATAAGTCTGTTAAATTCCGTAAAATCAAGGCTTTGGAAACATATCGAATGGTAAACCTGAGTTGGCAGAAGGGTTTTAGTAGTAAATTGTGTGGACAAGATTATTATGATTGACAGGATTGATGTATAGAAAAGAAACGGATAATTATTTTTAAAAATGAAAATATTAAATTCTATTAATTAGGCGAGAATATATAGGAGATTTAGGCTATTATTTAAATTCATATGTATATTCACTTAATTTAACTTTTAATGAATTGTGTGTTATAATATAATAAAATATGTTATATTATAAACGAGGACGAAAAATGGAAAATTTGAATATTGGAAAACATCTTAAAAACATTCGTTATATGAAGCTGCAGAAATAACAGGTGTAAGCAAGCCAATGTTCGAACATAATGAGAGTGGACAGTCTTTTATATAAATTGTAAAAATTTCATAAGTTTTCCTTTCTTAACATATAAATAAAAAATGCACCTGAAGAACCCACACAAATTCTTCAGGTGCATTTCTGTCATTTATTTTTCAGTAAGCGTTCCGGAATAGGTCACGCCGTTAACAGTGATTGTAAATTCTTTTGATTTTTTAGCAGATACAGGATAAACATCTGACTTTGATAATCCATAATATTTATAAAAATCATCCGTTACTGAATAAGCATTTGTTTTAACTTCATCACCTTTCCAGAAGTTAGCCGTACGAGTATCAACATGAGTTGCTGTGTATGTAGAATCAATATTGGCAATACCACCGAAGCCAATATCCTGAGCGGCACAGCAAACCTTTTTGGAGCTGATTCTGTTGCCCTTCTGGTCATAACAAACAATATCAGCCGCGCAGCCATTGACGTGCTGACCACTGCCCGAACCGCCCACATTCTTATCGTGTAATGAACAGCGATAGCCTGAATTGATGATAATCTTCGAACAGTTCAGAGCCTTGTGGAGCTTTTCAAGCTTGTCCGCAAGGTCAGTATCAAGCTTTGTATCGTGTGAACCTCCACATTTACAGCGAAACTCTGAAATATTGAAGTGTATGGTGAGCTGTGTATTATCATTAAAATTATAGGTTTTTACTGTCATAAAAATGACTCCTTTCTTTTGATATTTTTTCTCAAAATTATTGACTTTTAAGATGTGCTATTCTATAAAAATAGTTATAATTTTTTGATAAAATTCAAAAAATACTTAACATACATATTAATCAGTAAATTTACTTGATGAAATATCTGTATTTTCATGCGTTTCTTTGTAAATTATGTTAATATGCATTGAATATTTTTATTAAATATTCATATAATTTAAGGTGTATAATTGTGATAACAAACAATCTTTATTCTCAATAATTGACATACCAATAAAAATAACATAAAATATATAATGGGTATTTGTGTTTGCCCAAATGATAAGGAGTGTTTCTGATTATGGAATTAAATATAAAAAATATCGGAAAAATTGAATCAGCAAATATAAAACTTGATGGAATTACTGTAATATGTGGTGAAAATAATACAGGAAAGAGTACTATTGGTAAAGTACTTTTTTCTTATTTTAATTCAATTTGTGATTTTGAGAGTAAAATTAAAGAACAAAAAATCACAGAAATAGAAAATTGCATTATAAAATATAGTTCTCCAGCAAAAGTATTGGTATATTTATCGGACATTGATGAAGATTTTAATTCATTTATATCTTTAGATAGTAATAGTGTTAATATTAAAGATATAAATTCAGTTATATGTAATTATCTAGACATAAAAGATAAAAAATCTTTATCTAAGGATATTTATTTAATATTAACTATGCCCAATGAAGATTTATTGAGTGAATATATTTTCAGATATTTTACAGACGTGTTCAATGGTCAAGTTAAAACTGCAAACATGGGGGCAAAACAAGGTATTATCAAGACTATATTTAAAAATGGCACTAATACAATTAATTTTTTGACAACGAAGTGCAAATTAAATCAAGAAGTACCGATTATTCACTGTGCATACTATATTAATAATCCTTTTGTTGTGGATTATTTAAACAATGCTTCACGTTTAAGAATGACAATTTTAAGCGAGTTAGACCGCAATATCATTGATACTATCGAAAAAGCTCAATTGGAACAAGATGCTGATAAAATGTCAAATATTTTTGATGCAGTAGCAAATAAAGATAAACTTGGGGAAATTAAGAAATTACTTCATCGTGCCTATAATGGCAGAACAATAAGAAAAAACGGACTGTATTTTTACAATGATGGTAAAAACGATGTCGACTTCCGAAACCTGTCCACAGGGTTAAAATCTTTTGCTTTAATTGAACAATTATTGGAAAGCGGCAAACTGAAATCTAAAGATGTACTGATTCTTGATGAACCTGAAATTCATCTTCACCCTGAATGGCAACTTATCTATGCAGAAGCTATAGTTCTTTTACAGAAAGAATTTGATTTAACAATTCTAATAACAACACATAGCCCATATTTTTTAGAAGCTATTGAAGTGTATAGTAAAAAACATGATAGAAAAAAGGTATTAAATTACTATTTAGCAAAAAACACTTCAGCTGGATGCAGTATAATAGAAGAAGTAACTGGAGAACTTAACAAAATATATGAAAAAATGTATTCTCCATTAAAACGTTTAGAAGAGGAAGAAATTTGATATGGAAGAAAAAAGTTATCCTTTACTTCCAGAGTGGGTTATAAAAGTTTTTCAAAAAGAAAACAATCCAAATAAAAGTGTCATTTCTAATATGAAAATAGTATCAAAAGATAGTGATAATAGTGAATCAATGATTGATCAAGAGGATATAATAGTAATTGATTTTGATAAAGTCAAGGAAAATTACAATAAGAAATTAAAATCAAATGACGCTTTTATTGTAATGAAAGAAAAAGATAAAAAATATGGGAATATAGTATGGATTGAATTTAAAAACGGCAATCTTTTAGATAAAGATGGAAATCTTAGTGAAGAAAAAAGTATTGAATTGAGAGAAAAAATATATGATAGTATCAATATATTTTTATCTTATATTCTTGATAGTACTGATAAAAGAATTTCTCATATAAAAGAAAATCCATTAAAATATTTAAAAGAACATAGTATGTATTACCTTATATATAATGAAAACAAAAATACTGCAAAAACTAAAATGAGAGACCATTGGAAGAAACTTGCAGGCGAAACCAACGAGGGATTATGTGGATTTAATTCAAAAATAAAAAATAAATTTCGTGGCTATCTATTTCGTGATGCTTTTGCATATGCACCAAATGAATTTGAACAAATTTTAGTTAACTATTTAAAAAATTAAACACAATAATTTATTACATAACATAAAAGGCGGACAACCTGGGTTGACCGCCTATAATTATTTCAGCTTGTTATCAATACTTACGACGTGCTGTAAAATCTTTTCCAGCGTATTACTTTCATCATGAGTATTAACAATAAAGCCGTTCGATCTGGCACTTTTAATAATCGTTGGATAATCTTTATAAGCATAATCCAAGTCGACATCACCTGAAATACCGTCAATTCTGCCATTCCAGGAATACTGCCACAAGCCGAATGTTCCATTATAGTCTATTTTTTTCAACTCCGATATGTGACAAAAAAGCATCATAATAATATCTCGCTTTTTCAAGTACAGAACAGAAAGTGTCACACAGTTCTGAGGATTTGCAAGACTTTTCTGATCTTCAATATCAAAGATTATCGGGTATTCAAACAACTTATCAGCAAGCGTTCTGAAGCACACAGAAGACTCCTGTTCGGCTTTATCGGCAGTTGTGGCATAACTGTACCCAGGGGATTTTCAGCCGTTTACATTCGTTGCAGTTGCGTTCAAACTACCTGTCAATCTGATTACTTTCCTTACCATAACCTGCACGAAGTATAGCAAAATCAACTTCTCCTGATGCTTAGCTACATCAATTCCTTTTGCAATAACTCTGGTAGTATATGATATTCTGAAATAGCTGTAAAAATCAGATATCACAGAGTTATTGTCTTTAGTTTCATCTACGAAATATGTACCGTTTTCATACACATCAAGATGAGTATAAATATACTCTCTATTGATATGCACAATGCCTGTAAAACTGTTGCTTTGCACGCAAAATACAAAAAAATTTACAGAAAGTAAAAAACTTAAAGTTGAGATTATTGCTGAAAACAGAAAAAACGCTCTTAAAAGACCATTCAGACAGTCTTCAAAGAGCGTTTTAATATTGTTTTGAAATTATTTTTTACAGTTTCTGTGTTTTTCATCCTTAAAAATCAGCTGATAAACTTAAATCAGAATTAAACTGTAAAAAGCGGTGACTGTGTGAGATTAAAACAATATTTACTTACTATTCCGGAAAATAAGAATGACTATGCTTTTTGTTGTGAAGAATGCAAAAAGTTTAAAGAAAAACTAAAAAACAACCTTTCAAATGTGAGAGGCTTTTTTAGGAGTAAATCTTTGTTGTAAGGAGCATTGTCAGCCGTCCCACAATGTCGGTTCAGTCCACTGTATCACAGTGTTCTAAAGAAGTAGGAGATTTTGAATCTTCTGCACTACCGACCCCCAGTATATATGTAGCATAATCGCCCCAGTCCCATTCATTAAAATATCCTATATCTATCAATTTTTTAAAGTCAAATGCAGAAAATAATGTGTAATTTCTTATTTTTCCAATACCTTTGGATTTTATAAAATCTGGTTCACCCCGCACTGGAAAGTCACTGCTTGTACATTGTGAGAATCCGATTTTTTTAATTTCTAAACCAAATCTATCCTTTTCTTCGTTAACAGATTTAGTGAATGACATTGATGAAGCTCTTGTTGGTTTTCCTCTCTCAGACCTTCTAACTTTTGGATTGTATGATAGAGAAATATTTTTTGATGGCATATTATTTTTTCCAATATATACTATAATTATATGTGTGTTTGAAACAAGATCAATCCCTGTATACTTTCCTTCAAAATAAAGTTGAGAACTTATAAGATTTTTTGAATCTTTTATTTTTACCATAATACTATCATTTGAAGTTAATTTAAAATATTTATTTTGTAAGGTAGCCTTATCACAGTTTTTAAATTCAATTAGCAAACTTTTTCTATTTCCATTATAATCATAGAAAAAAGCATCACATGATGACATAGCTTCACATCCGCACAGTTTGGATAATACATCAAAATTTATAGTAGAAATACTTCCATCAATATCTTCTGAATTGAATAACCATTTATTTTTTTCTTTAAAAACTTCAGAGTTTTTTTCTTCTCTTAAAGAATAGGAAAGTGAAGTATAGTACAAATTTGATATGAGTCGTTCATCAGCATACTCAAACTCACTTTCATAATCAGCTTTTAATAAATAACAGAATTTAATCATTGTATTCACCATATTTTTCATCAAGCATCTGTTGAAGTTCATCATAAGGTTTTGAAAGTTTATCATATATTTCACTGATACCATATTCACTGTATGACACATTTGTAATACTTCCATTTTCAATCGAATAAACATTCAATCTGTCCATTATTTCATATTTGTCCATATAACATTCAATAGCTCTTAAAAATTGAGGACTATGAGTAGTTATCAGAACAGTAAGATTTAAAGCTTTTTGAAGAATAATAATAAATTCAGCATATTTCAATTGCCATTCAGGGTGAAGATGTATTTCAGGCTCATCAAGTATAAGGATACTCCCTTCTTTAATGATTCCGAGACTAAGACATCTCTCAATAACAGCCATTGACTTTACGCCAGTAGAAAGATTACGAACATCAAGTGCAGCTGCAATATCATTATCTTTAAATCGAATGGTATAATCATTAGCTACAAATTTTCCATTTAAGAGTTTGTTAAGTTCTTTAATCATTTCTGTTACTTTCTTTTCAGTTTGGATGATATCCATTCTTGAATCATTTGATTGAGAATGTTTTGTCCATTTTTTTAATGATTTGGTTAATGATACAGCAAAATTTCCTGAAAGCAACTGTCCATAAATATCATTATAGCTATTTGAAGGAGAAAGAATCGTTTTGATAAATTCTTTTGATTTTATTATTGGATTGCTGAGCAAATCAATAACCCGAGGATTTTCTATATATATTGGAATACTATCACTATTAACAATAAATTTCTGAATCGCTTCTGTACATTTATCGTTTGATGAATAATTCATTGATAATTTTCCTTTTATATCATCATAGAATTCTATATAGGCTTCTTCACAGGAAATTTTAGTTATTTGTCCATGAAATACTTTTTCTGTTTGAACAGAAACAATATCTTTAACTATGTCTTCAGTTGAAATCTTACACAAATTCACCAAGATAGTTTTCCAAGTTGCTTTTAAACCGTCAAATTCGCAAAAGTTCTTGTCTTCTGTTACATTATTTATTTTGAAAAGATTGATACAATTTTCAAAATATTCATCAAACACTTTTTCTATATTGGAAGAATCACATTTTTTTAAACGAGCTTTAAAGTTTTTCTTTATTGTTGAAAAATATTTTTCTGAAAACATTTCATCCGATGGTGTAAATTTTTTAAAAGTAAACATTAACTGTTTATGAATTTCATCAAATTCATTACCTATTTTATCGCTTTTTTGATTATTAGCTATTTCTTCATTATCTAAAAATGAATAGAAAACATTATATAGTGCTTTTCCGATTGTAGATTTACCTGAATTATTCTCTCCACAGATAACAGTAATACCTTCAAGATATATTTCAGCTTCTGAAAGTTTTCCAATATTTTTAAGTTTTAAAACTTTATTCATAACTTTCCCCTTTTAAGTATAAGTTTAAATTTATATTATATTATTAACAAATTTTATATGATTATTCTTAATATGCTCATCTTGATACATATATTATAGCACATTTTTATAAAAAAGCAATACTTTTTTGTGATTTTCTTTGCGAGCAGACTTTTTCCGCCCATCCATGGAATAAAACTTTTCATAAAAATCCTCCTTAAAAAAACAGTTCCTCGATTTTGGAGAGACTGTTTTTTTACTTATTTTTCCTCAAGCGTGCCCTCGTAGGTCACACCATCAATTGTAAGCGTGATATTTTTTTGGCTTTTATTTACTGTAGTCGGATAAACGTCTGTTTTTGATAATCCGTAGTATTTATAGAAATCATCAGTCACGGAATAAGCAGTTGTTTTAACTTCGTCGCCTTTCCAGAAATTAGCTGTGCGTGTATCAACATGGGTTGCCGTGTATGTAGAATCTATATTTGCAATACCGCCAAAGCCAATATCCTGAGCGGCACAGCAAACTTTCTTGGAGCTTATTCTGTTGCCCTTCTGGTCATAACACACAATATCAGCCGCACAGCCGTTCACGTGTTGACCACTGCCAGAACCGCCTACATTCCTGTCGTGTGATGAACAGCGGTAGCCTGAATTGATGATGATTTTCGAGCAGTTCATGGCAGTATGGAGCTTTTCAAGATTGTCCACAAGTGTGGTATCAAGCTTTGTATCGTGCGAACCTCCGCATTTACAGCGAAACTCTGAAACATTGAAGTGTGTTGTGAGCTGTGTTTTGTCAGTTGATTTAAAAGTTTTAGTCATTTAATTTTCCTCCATTTTTTATTTTCTGTAGAAACTATTATTTTAGTTAACAATTCATTCATATTGATATATCTTCAAGTTCTGCACGTTCTTCCAGCACATTCATATAATTTTTCATATACACAAGCTGTGTAAAAAGAAGTTCATAGGAACATTTTGGCTTGAAAGGTAATGTTCCGGCTTTATATTTTTCAAGCATTGCTTTCAGTCTGGTATATCTGATTTTCAGCTGAATATATTCAGCTTGGAAACGTTCCTTAAAATCATCGCTTTTCATCAGGACAGCAGTATCATACAGCAGATTTTCTCCGGTTTTACTGTATGCTTCTTCAAATTGTTTTTCAGGAGACCATGAAATATATCCGTCACTATACTTCACAAGATACCCTTTATCTTCCGGATTTTCATCAGCCGGAATAGTCCAGCCTCGATATGCGTTATATTCTCCTCTTGTCATTGGAACAGTTTCAAGCTGTTTTATACCTACATACTTTTCAAAATTCATAATTTAATCCTCCTTCATTCTTCGGGCAGACCTGCAACGCTTGTAAGCATGGATAAAATTCCAGCCAGAACAGATGCAGAACCAACAGCAATCCAGTTCACATCACCCATCACAGCAGATGTTCCGATAGTTGCAGCAGCAGTCTGAGCAACAGTTTTTACTGCTCTTATAATGGCTGCTTTAAGCCATTTTTTCCAGTTTCTCATGCATTATTCTCCTTTTCTGTCGGCAGTTCCATAAAATCAGCGTGTAACTGCGTCATTACGCCATTACCGCCAAGTCCGTGATACTGCTGGTACATATTTTCAAAGTTTTCCTTGGCATAAATCGGAGCATATCCCAGTTCAGTATACTTATTGTAATTGTGTAACATACGGTCACGCAACAATGCCTGCACTCCTGATTCAACAGCTTTCTGACGTGTTTCCTGATTCCTCAGACGTGTCAGGATAGCTTTTGTACCGATTCCGAGTATGCCTGATGCGGACAGGACTGAAATTATAATTGTGATTACATTCTGCATTTTTTCACCTTCTAAAATTTATTCATAAAATTCTATTTCACAGCATTCCGGAAAAGATGTAGCTGAATATTCACAGTCCAATGCTATTTTTATGGATTTCAATGCAGTACCTGAAAAGCTTCTGTTTCCGATTTTTTTTACTGATTCCGGTATTATAATTTTCCTCAGTTTTTCGGCATTTTCAAAAGCTCCAAGAATCAAAACCGCTGTCGAACGCATTGTAATAACAAAATTTTCTTCGTAATTATTACCAAAAAAGGAATCAATGATTTTACCATTTGAATCAAAGTAAAAACCAATCATACTTGAAACGCAATTATATCCTGATTTTTCAGCATTTAGCACATATGTATTATCTGTTTCGAGGTCATAGAAAATAACCGGTTCAGCAGTCGACTTAACAAGCATTGTTCTGCTGTCTGATGAAGATGTAAACATTTTTTCAGTTGATATTTCGCCGTTTTTTCCGACTTTTATATTTTGCAGTGTATCAGGACCGTTGGAAAATTCAGAAATTTTGATATTCGCATCTTCGATAGGATTTCCGTCCTCATCAGTAACAAGCACGCTGATTTGGTTATTCAGGTTGATTCTTTCAGGAAGATACTGTCCGTCATACTCAACTTCACCATTGAGGTCATTTGTGAAAATCTGTGACCAGTACCAGCCATATTCACTGTCAGGACTGTAGAAAACGCTCATACCCATATGAGTTACATTTTCATTTGTGATTGCTGCCCAGTGCTTTGATGAGTTTTTCCATTGCTGAAAAATTTCATATACAGTAGATTTACCACAAGCTAAATTCTCCGCAAAATAGCCATATTCAAACTTGTTATAGTCAATGACATCTGAGCAGTATTCACCGTTTGGTCGTGTATGCGAATAACTTACAGAAGCTTCTTCCGCACGGATTTTCGCACATTCCTGCAAATATGGTACAACATAAAGCTCACGCAGTCCAAGAGCTTTTCTTTCGTCGTTGACCATGACTGCCATATTATTAGCGAGTACAAACAACTTGAATTTTGCAGGCAAATTTTCACTCAATTTCTTCCACCCCTTCCGGAATCTTTACTGATTCAACCTCTGTTTCTGAAAATGCTCCGCTTCCGATTTTTTTGACTGGTAAACCTTCGATTTTTGACGGTATTTCAACATTTACAGCACTTCCGGTATAATTTTTAATTGTATCTGAATTTGCTGTTTGATAATCGGATATACACATCTCATACCAGACCTTATCTTCAAAATCGTATGCAAGATAGCCGTCTGTACACTGAATTTTCTCAATCCTGTTTTCATGCGTCAGACCGTCTGACCACTCCTCATTTTTTTGGATTCTGTTCCACTGACTTATAGTGCCTTCATATATGATATTTTTTAACGATTCACACTCTCCGAAAACTGAAATTCCCAGTGTTTCGGCTGATGCCGAAATTATTACTGAATTAAGACCTGTACAACCGTAAAATGCCATATCTCCTATATTTCTGCTTCCGATTTTTAAAGTTTTCAGTTTCACGCAGACAGAAAAAGCACCGTTCCCCACAGATGTGATATATGGCGGTATTTCGACGGATTCCACTCCTGTATTATAAAACAGATTGTCGCCAATGGACGTTATTCTGTCCTGAATTTCAAGTTCTGTAATATTCTCATTACGGGCAAATGGAGACGGATTATCACCGCTCATAGGTGATGTATATTGGTAAGTCTCACCGGAACCCGTGAGTTTCAGCAAGCCGTCAGAAAAAACCGCATAATAAACGTCATCACCGCACCGCCCTGCATCGATAATATCACCGCAGATAACTTTCACGATATTATACAGATAGTTTATTTTTTCCTGTAATTCCTGTACTTCGGATTCAATTTTCATTAATTCAGTAACCTGCTGCTGAAGCTCCAGAGTTTTCTGTGTGTATTTCTGAAATTCACCCATAAGTTCAGAAACCTTGCATTTTCCGAGAATACACTTACAGTAACCGCAGATATTTTCATCGTTTCTGTGGTCAAACCAGTCATATTCTGAAAGGTTTGCAGCACCCGGATTCAGTCGTATATTGTACAGAATCAGTCGTTTTTTATAGTCGTCAGGCTGAAATTCTACTGTTGTGGGATTTTCGGCAGGTGTTCCAGCAGTTATTTCGATATGCACATCACGCACATCTTCAGAAGTATCGCAGACAATGGAAACTGCCGCATATCGTGGCAGACTCTCGTCCATATATTCCGAAAGACTGATTGAATGATGTGCGTCACTTATGAAATAATGCCCGTTTATCCATGCTTTTCCCGTTCCGAGCAGTATATTCATACCGTCGGCAGAAATAATTGAAAAACAGTCGCCGTAATTATCCTGAATGCCGTTGCAGATGATGCTTCCCAGATAATCGCAGAAGTTTTCTGCACTGTAAGTCCTGTCAAGACCCTTTGAATTGAAAAATCCGTATGAAAATGCCATTTTTTGCCCCCCTGTATTTTTATAAATATGAACTTTTTGTTAATATCTCCTTCTGAAATGCCTGTATTACGTTATATCTTTCATAAATAACTTTTAAATCACAATTTATTCATATATTACTTTCTGTAAAATGTCATCAATGAATTTTAAAAGTCGGAGTGAGATTTCTGCCATTCCGGTCAAAACTTTCAATCATGCCAACAAGCTGAATTTTCGGCTGTGATAAACCGAATCTCTTGTGCTGAACAGTGACGTAATCACCAACAAAATAATCCTTATTATACTGATACTGCCGATTGTTAACTGCAATTGTACTCTCGCTTTTTTCTGTGACCGGTACAAGATTTTCTGCACCTCTTTGCTTTAAAATTGCCGTATATTCACTTTTTGAAATTTCCGTCGACACACCATTTGTCTGTACTTCATTGGATAAATCCTTAGCATCAACATATACTTCGTAACGTTCCAATAACTGTGGTACTTTATCACCATTATAAAATATTGTACGTTTACGCTCTGTACCCTCACCGCTTCCCAAAATATAGGCAAAATTTCGATATTTTGAGTAATCCAGAGCATAATCGAATGACAGAAGATTGTTGTATAAATCAGAAAAAATAATATGCTGATTTTCGTCTTGTAAAACACTTCTGTCCATACCTTCCGATAAGTCAAAAATCAGAGAAAATCCGCCGTTTTCTTCACTTTGCAGACGCATATTTGCCGTACCGCCGATAATTTCACAGATTTTGTAAATCCACTCCATCAGATTGGCATAACTGATTTGCAGACACGTCTTGTTTTCCCAGCATTTTCCACTGATTCCG
>CAJTOG010000055.1 GCA_910577575.1 uncultured Ruminococcus sp.
AAATCACTGCTTATAACAATATTTTCTTTCTCTTCAGAAGCGTATGTTTTCAGAATTGATAAGGCTGAAAAATATATAGAAAATATAAAAGCAACAGCAAAGACAATTGATTTGAATTTCATAGAGATTTCACCCAATTATATAAATAATATATATTCATATATATAAAAGATATACATTTGAAAAATTATAATATTATTATACCATAAAATAAATAATTTGTCTATAGTTTTTAGAAAATTTTCTAAATTAATTTTTCAGGATGTTTAATTTTTCTGGAATATCTTTTTTCCTTTTCAGCAATTCGTGTTATCGGATTAAGTCCATTCCAGTCACGGCGTTTTGAAATATCAAATTTGCGTTTTGCTTTCTTACTCATTTTTCCATAAGGTACAAATTTCTCCATGATTTATTCCTCCCCAGCCTTGAAATTATAAATAGGTTTGATAATATCATTTATTTCAACAGTATCACTTATGTTATCCACAATATCATCAATTGACTTATAAACCATAGGACATTCGTCAAGAGTACCTGAATTGACAGAAGTTGTATAAATGCCTTTCATCTGCTTTTTATATTCTGAAACTGTAAAAGTTTTTTTAGCCTGATTACGTGACATGATTCTGCCTGCTCCATGAGGTGCCGAAAAATTCCATTCCGGATTACCTTTACCCGTACAGATAAGACTTCCGTCTCTCATGTTAATAGGGATAAGCAATCTTTCACCCAACTGAGCTGAAACTGCACCTTTTCGGAGAATCATTCTGTCAGTATCAATATAATTATGGATAGTGGTAAACTGGTCAGTTATATGAAATCCCATACCTTTTATAATTTCATCCATCATAGCCTTACGATTAAGCATTGCAAATTCCTGAACAAGTTTCATATCATGGATATACTGTTCAAAAAGTTCGTTTTCAGTATATGCGAGTTCCTTGGGAACAGACGTTCTTTTAACATTCTGCATTTTTGTTATTTCAGTCTGAATTTGTTTCTGTTTTCCCTCTGACTTAAGCTGTGCAATAAGTTCGTCAACATCCTGCTGTGAACTTTTATTAAGACGACGGTATGCTTCATTCTGATAGTACTTTGCTGTTTCAACACCAAGATGACGTGAACCGGAATGAATAACAATATAAATTTTGCCGTCGCTTCCCTTATCTGCCTCTATGAAATGATTGCCGCCGCCAAGCGTTCCGATACTTCTTTCTGCACGGACAGAATTTATATATCTATAACAATAAAGCTGAGTAAGGTCGATTTTTTCATTATATCTGTGTGGTCTTTGCCGAATATCAAATCCTGACGGAATTTTTTCATAGATAAGTTTATCAAGCTTCTGAAGTTCAATATGCTTTTCTTTTAGAATAATTGTCTCCATTCCACAACCTATATCAACTCCCACAAGATTAGGAATAGCTTTGTCAACAATTGTCATTGTTGTGCCTATTGTACAGCCTGCTCCTGCATGAACATCAGGCATAATGCGAATTTTTGCACCTTCACTCATTGATTGATTACAAAGTTCAATAATCTGTGAAATTGCAGTTTCATCAACAATGTCAGTAAAAATTTTAGCCGAGTTATATTTTCCGTTTAAAATAATCATAAAGTTCCTTTCTGAGCTATTCGCAAAAAAATGCACCTCTGCTGGAACAGAAGTGCATATAGACGCATTTAATCATATAAAGTTATACTTTCAGATAATGCAGTATTGCAGGTAAGCTCCATGCTTTTGTTTGGATATGTATTCAATTGGTCTTAAATATTTTATCTGTATATATTTTAACATGGCTCTCACCATCCTTTCTGTAAATTATATGTTATTATATCACGCTTTTTTGAATTTGTCAAGAGATTTATAAAAATTTATTATAGTTCTTAAAAATCTATAAATTTTTACTTGCTGTATAAATTAATCTTTTAGATAACAGTTTATTCATATTTCAAAAAGGCCAAGTCAAAAATTATTTTTATCTTATTACAACTCTTTCATTTACTGATATAACAAATTCCCTTATTTTTTGAATATTGGGAATTTCAGGAATCTCAGTGTGTTCTTCAGCATAAGACATACGTTTTTTATAATCTTCAACAAGACCAAAAAATTCATCGGTCGGCATACTGTTTTTGTCAAGAAATCCGCCGTTTCTGATATTCATAAGCAAATCATGTTCAGTTTCACGGTATGTAATAATTTCGTATTTTTCGAGTATATCAATACACATAATATACAGTCTTATAAGATGCATCATATGTTTACCTATTTTATTATGCAGAATTGCATTTTTATTTCGTTTGCCGAGTGCTATTCCCTCTGATTTATTTTCAAGACGGTGAAACTGTGCAGTGGCATATCCGCTGAATGATTTTACAGCTTTTTTTGATAAAAACATTCTTCTGTTGTCAATAAGCTGTTTTCCTGTATCTGAAAGATACAGATAATGCTCCGGTTTAAGACCAAGTATTTCTATAGTATTGGGATTACAGTCAGTCAATAGACGAATCAGCTTTTTAAATGAATATATGGTTGTATCAGTTGCATTGTCAATTACCTGTTCAAAACTTTCCCCGCACAGAATTTCTTCTCTACTGTTCAATGCACATCCTCTTATATCAAGGTCGGAAGTATCCGTTTCCGTGCCATAGGCATGAGAACCACCCAGCCCAAGCAGTATAATATTATCCCCCAAATGCCTGTTTTCATGCAGGAAATTATATTTTTCACCTGAAACAGCTTTTTTTATTTCATCAAGTTTCATTTTATCTTCAGTACCTTTCTTGCATATGCAACAGTTTGTCTCAGTGAATTTTCTTTATCAAATCCGGCAAGACGCATTTTATGTGAATGTACCAGAACTTCATCAAGGCGTTCATTAATTCCAGCGTTAATCAAATCTTTTTTCATAACGTACGGACGGGACATTATTTCAGTAAATTTGCTGAACCGCATCATAAGAAATTCTTCCGAATCATTTTTCTGAGGAATTTTTCCCAGCCCGTCACATATTGCAAGCTGAATGAGGTCGAATGGCTCAACTGCCGAATCAAAAAGTTTATTGGTATTTTTTATTCTTGATTTTGCTTCAGCCATAATATTCGGCATCATGTGATATTCAGTCATATTCAAAACATAGTCAGTAATTTCCTGATTTACAGAAAGTCTTTTCAAAAATGATTTAACTAACGGAAGTCCCTCTTTCTCATGACCATATGAATGAATAATCCCGTTTACTTTTTCCGTAGTCATTGCCTTGCCGAAATCGTGACAAAGTGCCGAAAGCATGAATCCAAACGGATTTTTTACTATACTGCGTCTTTTTGCAGCTTCATCAAGCACAAGCATAGTATGTGTCCATACATCTCCCTCTTTGTGATAATGTTCATTCTGAGGAAGATTAATAAGATATTTCAGTTCTGTAAAAAATCCGTCAAGCTTTTTTTCATGTTTCAGATTTTCAAAATATTCTGATGGCTTTTCACTTTTTAAAAGAACATTTTTTAAATTGTTTATTATTTCCATAAAATCACTTCCTGTATTTATTTATTAAATTATAATATTATTTTATGGATTTGTCAAATGAATATTTCTTAAAAATATTGCAAATTCTTACAATATATGTTATAATAAGACGGTAAAAAGAATAACCGAAAGGATAAAAAATATGTCAGAAAAAAAAGATAAGAAAAATTTTGAAATTCCCCGTCCTGAATTTCCTAAGCGTGCTGTTATTACAGCAGGTATGCCCTATGGAAACAAGGAGCTCCATTTTGGTCATGTCGGCGGTATGATGGTTTTTGCCGATACCTATGCACGTTTTCTGCGTGACAGAATCGGAAAAGAAAATGTTATTTTTGTTACGGGTACTGACTGCTATGGTTCACCCATTGCAGAAGGCTGGAGAGTAAAAGCCGAGAAAGGCGAATTTAATGGTACTTTAGAAGAATTTGTACAGGCTAATCATGACAAACAGGAAGAAACCCTTGAAAAATATGGCATATCACCCAATCTCTTTGCAGCTTCCGGTCTTGGACGTTCCAAAGAAATTCATGCTGAAGTTACGGACTGGTTTATCAATTCACTTTATAAAAAAGGTCAGCTCAGTCAGATTTCAACAATGCAGTTTTATGATGATGAAGCATGCTGTTTCCTTAATGGCCGTCAGGTTATCGGAAAGTGTCCTGTTGAGGGATGCAATTCTGAAAAGGGATATGCAGATGAATGTGATTTAGGTCATCAGTATATGCCTGAAAATCTGCTTAACCCTGTCAGCACCCTTACAGGCAAAACACCCTCTATGAAGCCTGTTACAAACTGGTATTTCAAACTGCGTGACTATGAACAGCTCATGAAAGAATGGATTGAAGAGCTGAAAAAACGTAAGAATATCCGTCCTGTTGTATGGAAAACAATTGACGAATTTTTAAAACCTCCCGTAATTTATATAAAGCGTGAATTTGAGGAAAAATATTTCTTACTTAAGGATTCAATGCCGGAACACAATTATCTTGAAGAAAAGAAAAAACCTTCTTTCACTGTTGAATTTTCAGCACTTTCTGATTGCGATGAAGTCTGCCGTATACTCACAGAAAACGGAATCCGCTACAGAACAGGCAAAACTCTTGTTCCGTTCAGACTCACGGGAAATATTGAATGGGGAGTTCCTGCTCCGGTTATTGACGGTGTTGATGGACTTACTGTATGGGTATGGCCTGAATCTCTCTGGGCACCTGTTTCATTTACTCAGACATATCTCGAACAATCAGGAAGAAACCGTGAAGAATGGAAAGACTACTGGTGCAGCAAAGATTCAAATATTTATCAGTTTATCGGTCAGGACAATATATATTTCTATGGCATTGCCGAACCTGCTATGTGGATGGCACAACAGGAATCAAAAGAAAAAACTGCAAATCCTCCTGATGGTGAATTACAGATGCCGATTATCGTTGCCAATCATCATATACTTTTCCTTGACAAAAAAGCATCAAGTTCAGGTGATGTAAAACCACCGATGGCTGATGCACTTCTGAATTACTATACTCCTGAACAACTACGTATGCACTGGCTTGGTCTTGGCCTCGGACAGCGTTCAGTAAGTTTCATGCCAAAACCGCTTAATCCGCTTGCAAATCCTGATGATACAGACCCTGTTGTAAAAGACGGTTTGCTTCTATCAAATGTATATAATCGTATGATTCGTACAGCTTTCTACACTGCACAGAATGAATTTGAAGGTATTCTTCCTGAACTTTCTCCGGAAGAAAATTTCATTGCTGATGCTAAAAAAGCTGTTCTGGAATATGAACGCTATATGGCGAAATTTGCATTTCATCAGTGTACGTATGTTCTTGACAGTTATATCAGGAATGGAAGCAAATATATGTCAAAAGCTCTTAATAATGTAAATCAAGATAAAAAACAAGCACTTGCCAATTTGTTTTATATTATCCGTATAGCAGGTATTCTGCTTCATCCCCTTGCACCTTTCGGTACTGAAAAACTGTGTGAATATTTACAGGTTGATGAAAGTATATGGTCATGGAATACTGTTTTTGAACCGCTGACTTATTTCACCGGAAAAAATCATAAATTGAAATTTCTTCCCCCCCGTACAGATTTCTTTACACGTCATGAATCACAGTTTTCTAAAACTGATGAGAATTAAAAAATAAAAGTAACTGTTTGAAATTATGAATAAATTGTAATCCAAATTATATATTTCTACAGAATGTAATAAAAGTCCACAATAAAACGGAGTGTTTGAAACACTCCGTTTTATTTTATACTAATTCATCAATAGCCTGTTTGATGCGTAAAACAGATTCGGTTTTGCCGAATACTTCCATAAGTTCAGTTGCACCTCCGGGAGTAACAGCTTGACGGCCTACAGCAATACGTACAGCCCACATAACTGCACCTGCTTTTTTCTCCCTTGATGACGCATAATCTTTAAGTACATCAAAAAGAGTATTATTATCCCAGTTCTCCACATTTTCAAGAATCGGTAAAATATCCACTAAAACCTCTTTGCAGTTTTCAGGATTAGTCTTATTTTTTTTGTTGATATAAAGATTTGAATCCATATCAAGACGTGAAGTCACAAAACCGATAAAACTTTCTATCTCACCAAAATAAGCAATTCTTGTATGAAGAAGAGATGCAAGTTTTCTGGTATTTATATAATCTTCACAAAGCTCATTAAGAATCGGAAGTGCTTTTTTCTCATATTCTTCATCAGAAAGTTTCTTTATATATTCTGAATTGAACCATTTCAATTTATCATAGTCAAAAACAGCAGGAGCTTTGCTTAACCCATCAATAGAAAAATCGGCTTTTAATTCGTCCATACTGAAGATTTCCTGATTTGAATCCTTGGGACACCAACCGAGAAGTGCAATATAATTTACAATTGCTTCCGGAAGATAACCGTCATTAACCAAATCCTGAAAACTTACAGCTCCGTGACGTTTGGAAAGTTTTGAAACTTTACCTTCTTCATCTTTACCCATAAGAAGCGGAAGATGTACATAAGTCGGACGTTCCCAGCCAAAAGCATCATAAAGCAGACAATATTTCGGTGTTGATGTAAGATACTCGTTTCCACGCACAACGTGAGTAACACCCATAAGATAATCATCAACAACATGACAGAAATTATAAGTCGGATATCCGTCAGCCTTAATCATAATCTGGTCACGGAGTTCGGAATTATCAATTTCAACCTTGCCATAAACTACATCAACATATGAGGTAGTACCTTCGTCAGGCATTTTCTGTCTGATTACATACGGTTTTCCTTCTTTAAGATTGTTGCTTGCTTCTTCTGCGGACAAGTTACGGCAATGTCCGTCATAACCGCCTATACCCTTGTCATCTTTAAGGGACTCAAGCCTTTCCGGAGTACAGAAACAGTAATAAGCATGACCGCTTTCAATAAGTTTTTCAGCATATTGCCTGTAAATCGGCAAACGCTCACTCTGAACATACGGACCATTTTCACCGCCGACAACAGGTCCTTCATCATAATCAATGCCGGTCATTTTAAGTGTATTCAGAATAACATCTGTTGCACCCTCAACAAGACGAACTTGGTCTGTATCTTCAATACGCAGGATAAATTTTCCGCCCTGCGATTTTGAAATAAGATAAGAATAAAGTGCGGTACGCAGATTACCGATATGCATAAATCCCGTAGGAGACGGTGCAAAACGTGTAGTAATAATTTTTGACATAATACAAAACTCCTGTTTTTTAATTATCTTTTAACAAAATATTCCTCATACCATACAAGGAAAGTATAGATAGTCCAGATTTTTCTCCAGTTATCAGAATTTCCGTTGATATAGTCATCAAAAATAGATTGAATTTCATTAACATTAAAGAACTGCTCCGCAATTTCGCTGCTGAATTTAGCTCTTACATCGGCGTTATAACGTTCGTCAGCGAGCCATATTCTTATCGGCACGATAAATCCCAGTTTCTTGCGGAATGCAATTTCTTCCGGAAGTACCTTTGCTGCCGCTGTCCTGAATGCGACTTTATTTGTAACATCATTTACTTTGAACTCCGATGGCATACGTGAAGCAATATCAAAAATACGTCTGTCAGTGAGCGGCATACGAATTTCAAGCCCTGCCGCACGACTCATTTTATTTACATTCAGATAAATATCGCCCTCAAGCCAAATCTGAATATCAACATCTGACATTTTTGTAAGAGGGTCAAGACCTTCTGTTTCATCATAAATATATTTAACAATATTAATCGGCTGTACATCAGGGTTATAGCTTTTAAGAATACGCTTTTTCTCATCTTCTTTCATGATGTTAGTATTGCCCACATAGAAATTTTTAAGATTATCTCCATAGCGTTCAGCATTGCGGTACATATTGTATCCACCGAAAAATTCGTCCGCACCTTCTCCGGAAAAACAAATTTTTGTATGTTCAGCAGTTGCATTGCATCCGATTGTAAACACTATAGCCGAAGCGTCCCCGAGTGGTTGTTCCATATTGTACATAACGTACGGAACTATATCAAAATACATTTCCGGAGTTATCCGACAGCGATTATTTTCTCTGCCCAGAATTTCAGCAGTTTTCTTTGCCAATGGTGACTCGTCAAAACGCTCGTCATCATATCCGCATGAATCCGTAACTTTTACATCTGACATTGCCAGAACATATGACGAATCAACTCCACCTGATAAAAATGACTCTGCCGTTTCATTTTCTTCTAAAACTTCAGGCATAATTTTCTGTATAGTGCTATGGATTTCATCAGACCAGTCATTGACTGATTTAGAATAGTCAGGATTAAATTCAGGTTTCCAGTAACGTTCAATTTTCAGTTCACCGTTTTCAAATTCCAGAAAGTGACCCGGCATGAGCTTTTTAACGCCCTTAAAGAACGTATCTTCACCGGCGACGTAAGTCAAGGACATATAAATCTGAAGCATATCAGTATTAAGTTCCTTTATAAATCCCGATTCAGCCATAATTTCACGTATTGAAGTTCCGCACAAAAGTTTTTTATCAGATGTTATATAATAGTAAAAAGGAACTGTTCCGAAATGGTCACGGAGTGCAAAAAGCTTGTTATTTTCTGTATCCATAAGACAGAAAGCAAACATTCCGTACAGATGTTCCGCCATTAATTTTCCCCATTTTTTATATGACTTTTCAATAATTTCATTTTCACGCTGTTCTCTTGAAAGAGTCTTATCAATTCCAAGTTCATCACAAAGATTTCTCCAATTTCGGATATGTCCCTGATATTTAAGAATTATTGGCATAATAAATCACCTCATATAAATTTAAGTTCTTCATGCTCATAAATCATAGGACGGCTCATAAGTGCAGTAATTGCTTCCTTTGCATTCCCACCCTGAAACAGCACCCTATTAAGCTGTTCAGTTATAGGCATTTCAACACCAAGTTTTTTTGCAAACTTATATGCTGAGCTGCAACAACAATAGCCTTCAACAGTACCGACCTGTTTTACTGCTTCTTCAGGAGTAACACCCTGTCCTATCAGTTTTCCGGCTCTTGCATTTCTGCTGTGGACACTTGTACAGGTTACAATCAAATCACCTATACCTGTAAGACCAATGAATGTAATAGGATTAGCTCCTGCAGCTGTACCAAGTTTTGCAATTTCATGTATTCCACGTGTCATCAGTGCAGCCTTTGTGTTATCTCCGCCGCCCATACCATCACATATACCACAGCAGAGAGCAATTATATTCTTCAACGCTCCGCCAAGCTCACAGCCTTTTACATCGTCATTAAGATAAATTCTGAGTGAATCGCCCCCGAGCTGTTCCTGAATATGCTTTGCAGCCTCCTTATTGTAAGATGCGGCAACCATGGTTGTGGGAATACCCCTTGCCAGCTCCTCTGCATGAGACGGACCGGAAAGCACAACAAGCTTTTCTGTATCAAGCTCCTCCGTCAGTACATCACTGAGAAGTTTAAGACTTCCTTCTTCAATACCTTTTCCAAGATTCACTATAACCATGCTGTCATCTATATAGGGCTTTGCAAGTTGTGCAACTGAACGCACAAAACTTGACGGTATGCCAAAAATTAAAATATCACAGCCCTTAACGCATGATATATCACTTGTAAGATTTATATCTTCAGGAATTTTCACTCCGGGAAGCTTCTGTATGTGTTCTCCGTTTTCCTTTATACCATCAATTTCACTCTTAAACTTAGACCATACAGTAACATTATGACGGCCTTTCTTATTTGCAGAAATAGCAAGGCTCAGACCGAATCCGCCGGAACCGAGAATAACAATATCAGCCATTTACTGCACCTCCTTTCACCGGTTATTTACCGGTTCTCTTAAATGAAAATTTTGATTCCGTACCATTTTTAAGACGCTCAATATTTGAACGGTGCATCCAGACAACAACTGCCGCCATAGGTATACTCAATGCAGTATAAAGCAGGCTTCTTCCAAATGAACAGCCGTCAACAATCAGTGACATCAGGAATATAGCAAGCGGACAGTAAACTGTTGCAATAATCGATGATAATGAAACATATTTCGATAATGCAAGAACAATTGCAAAAATAGTAATCAATGCAAGGAATACTCTTGGCTCTATAACAAGAAATGAAGAAACGCCCACGAGTACGCCTTTACCGCCTTTAAAATTATAGTATATCGGAAAAATATGACCTATAATAGCAAAAAATCCTGCAATATAACCGATATAATTTGCATTGTTGTCAGGTGAAAGTCCTGCATTCAGAGCAACCGCTATCATACGTGAAAGACTTACGGCAAAAATACCCTTACATAAATCACCTGTCAAGGTCAGCACGGCACAGGCAGGTCCGCAGCAACGGTATGTGTTTGTAAGTCCCGCATTTTTGCTGCCCATTTTTCTTATATCCTTGCCTTTCATTATTTTTACAATAATGATTGAAAAATTAAGGCTTCCCAGAAAATATCCGATTAATGCCGCAATAACAATTGCAAGAAATACTTTTATCATCATTTATCGTTCCCTCCTCTTTCACGTACTACAAAGCGTACCGGAGTACCCTCCAGCCCAAAAGTTGAACGTATTTGATTTTCAATATATCTTCTGTAGGAAAAATGGAAAAGGTCTGCCCTGTTTACAAAAGTAACAAAAGTCGGCGGTTTGGTTGAAGGCTGAGTCATATAATAGATTTTCAGACGTCTGCCCTTGTCTGACGGCGGCTGTACCCTTGTTGTAGCATATGCAAGAACATCGTTCAACATTCCTGTTGAAATTCTCATGCTGTTCTGGTCATTGGTATATTTAATAAGTTCATACAGTTTATTTATTCTCTGACCTGTTTTTGCTGAAATAAACACAAAAGGAACATATGACATAAAACTGAAATCATTCTCAAGTTTTGTACGAAATTCCTGCATGGTTTTATCATTTTTTTCAATTAAGTCCCATTTATTTACCGCAACAACGCAAGCCTTACCCTGTTCATGGGCATATCCTGCAACCTTTGAATCCTGTTCCGTAAAGCCCTCCACAGCATCAATCATAATAACACATACATCTGAACGGTCAACCGCCATATATGCACGGAGTACGCTGAAATGCTCTACTTTTTCGGTAACCTTTGATTTTTTTCTTATTCCTGCTGTATCAATAAAAACAAACTTTCCATATTCATTTTCAATTACAGTATCAGTTGAATCCCTTGTAGTACCTGCAATATCTGAAACAATTACACGTTCTTCTCCTGCAATTTTATTTATAAGTGATGATTTTCCTGCATTCGGCTTTCCGATTACTGCAACTTTAATATAGTCGTCATCGTACTGTTCTTCATCTGATTGCGGAAGATATTTATAAATTTCATCAAGCATATCTCCTGTTCCATGACCATGAACAGAAGAAACAGGATAAGGGTCGCCCAATCCCAAATTATAGAACTCATAAAGTTCAAGGGGAGGTTCACCAAGATTGTCCACTTTATTTACTGCCAAAATAATCGGCTTTCCGCTTTTCTGAAGCATTTCCGCAACAGCATAGTCATCGGCAGTTACTCCGCAGCGTATATCAGTAACAAGAATTATAACATCAGCTTTTTCAATTGCAAGTTCTGACTGTCTTCTCATTTGTGCAAGAATTATATCATTGCTTTCCGGCTCAATGCCGCCTGTATCAACTATCATAAATTCCTTGCCACGCCACTCACATTTTGAATAAATTCGGTCACGTGTAACACCGGGAGTATCCTCAACTATAGAAAGCCTCTGACCGATAAGCTTGTTAAAAAGTGTAGATTTTCCTACATTCGGGCGACCCACAACTGCAACAATTGGTAATGACATTTTATCTTCTCCTCTCTTTCAATTAATTTTTCAAACAATTCCCATAATGGCATCAAGCAGTTCGTATCCGTCGTTTGCAACAGATTTCACCTTTATATTCAGCTCTTTTTCAACATCTGATAAAGTTAAGTCATCAAGAAACATTTTACTGTCACGCATCAGCATAGCAGATGATATAAGAAGTTCATCACCCAAATTTTTACCCTTCAACTGAGAAATCAAGTCCTGTGCTGTGATAAGTCCGGTAACAGTAATAGTTTCCCCGAAAAAATCATTGCGTATGCGATAAACATCACATTTAAGTTCCGGAAAATGATTTTCTGCCGTTTTTGCAAGCTGACATATAACAGGATATGGACTGTATCCGGTAGCAATGGATATATGACGCTTCCCGCTGTTCCATTCAGCCGACTCAAGTGCATTTTCAAACTCATAAATCAAAGAACGAATCATACCAACACCATTTTCATACTGCGGAAAATCTTCATAATAATCCATATCAGGAATCTCACGTTCTGCAATCAAAAAAAATTCATCAGACGGGAAAACCGTCCTTGTATTGAATTTTTCTAAAAACTTCTGCTGAAATCCGGCGATGATATCAATAGTTTTGCCAGCAGTTTCTTTGTTGAAACAAGTCAGCGGATAAAGTCCGTTACGATATTTTGTAACACCTACAGGTACAACCGCTATACTTGTGATATTCGGCATAAGACTGCCCAAATCGGATAAAGTCCGTCTTAGTTCATCGCCGTCATTCAATTCCGGACAGCATACAATCTGACAATTAAGCTTTATTCCGTTTTCTGCAAGCTGATAAATAAATTTCAATTTCTCGCCTGCAAATCTGTTATGCATCATCTTTACACGAAGTTCAGGATTTGTTGTGTGAACTGAAACATTGATATTCAGCTTCATTTTAATAATTCTGTCTATATCAGACTGTTGAAGATTGGTCAAGGTTACATAATTTCCCTGTAAAAATGAAAGCCGTGCATCATCATCCTTAAAATAAAGAGTTTCACGCATATTAGGAGGCATTTGGTCAATAAAGCAGAAAACGCACTTATTGCTGCATCTCTGCTTGCTGTCCATAAGAAACGTGTCAAACTCAAGACCTATGTCATCATACTCATCTTTTTTAATATCAAATGCAAGTTCTCTGCCATCACGTACAATTTCAATATGAATGTCCGTAAGACGCTGGGAAACCAGATTGGCCAGCTTGGAAGCATCGCCGCTGCTCACGCTGATAGCCGCCTTTTCCTGCTCGATCTGGGCGTCCAGGGAGGTGAGCCAGTTCCGGGCGCTGGTCAATTCATTGTTGATGGAGTCCAGCGCAGCCTGAGCCTCATTGACCGCCTTGGCCTCCTTGCTCACATCAACGCTGTAAGGATTGAAGGCAAGCTGTCTGTCAATATTGGCAATCACAAGTGTCCACTCGTCCAC
>CAJTOG010000056.1 GCA_910577575.1 uncultured Ruminococcus sp.
ATGTGGCAATAATAAGGTTGATATTTGTAATTATTTCGATAAAATCCATCATTTTATCACCTCATAAAATTGTGCTGTAATAGCACAACAGCAGTTTTCAAACATTGAATAACTGCTGCTGCCTATTCAGTTTAAATGACCGAAAGGGGAGTCAAGTTATCAGATGAGTTTTTCAACAACGAATGTTGCTGCAAAAGCCGCACCTGTAATACCGATGGTAGCAAGACCGGCATTTCTGTCACGGGGATTTTCGTCTGACTGACCCTGAACGATTTTAATAATTCCAGGTACACCACCGATTAACAATACGATAATACGTACAATCCAGAAAACAACAGTAACCATACTATTCATAGTATTTGAACCGCCAAGACCGGTTGGGTCTGTATTTTCAGCATTATCGGCAAAAGTAACAATTGAATTACACATAGCCATAGCAATTGTGCAGGCTGTAATTGCAAGTCTGATAACTGCAAGTCTAAACTTAGCAGAAGTAAGAGTTTTTGAAATTTTTGAAACCATTATAAGTTTCCTCCTTGAAAATAATTAAAATTTATTGATATGTGAATGACTTTTCACATACGGAAAAGAAAAATTGTGCTATAATAGCACGGAACAATCACGTCCTTTCGTTTTGAAATATCTATGTAAACTCCAAAGAGGAGATTACTTTTTTGCCAATGATACAGCAGTTTCAGCTGCTTTCTTAACAGCAACGACAATTGCTCCTGTGACAGTTCCTATTGCTTTATCAGCTGTACCTTTGGAAGCAAGTTTGAATAAATCGCTGTTCAGAATACTTTTTCCTTTATCGGTTATTTTTACAACGGAATCCGAAACAGTAATAAGTCCTGATTCTTTCATCTTGCCTAAGTTTCCGAGAATGTTCTGGACTGCCTGTTTATCGGAATTTGAAATTACATCTTTTAAGTCAAGTGAATCGGCAAAATTGAAGAAATTCAAGTCCTGTACTGTTCCTGTAAGTGTAAATTGCATAGTTTGTGACTGCTGTTGAATTATAGAAGAGAGATTAACAGAAGCAGCTTGTTTAAATTCAGGCAGATTTATGAATTCCCTACCTTTTGCAGTTATGGAGATAAGTCCATTCTGTTTGTTTATTTCAATCTTACCACTCAAAGCAGCCTTGTTGAGTTCATTTTTTACAGCGTTTTTCAGATTTTCATCCGGAATATTTTCTATCATGGAAATCGGCATTTCATTGCAGTTTTCAAAGTACCTTAAATCTGTTGATTGTCCTGTAAATACGAAGTCAGAATTGGCAGTATTAAGCAAATCGGAAGTTTTTATATCTTCATTCAGCTTGTTAAGCTGTTCAATCAGCGATATAGCAGTTTGTCCCGTTATCTTGACTGTATTCACCATTTCGTTATAAAGTTCATTTTCATCATACATTTTTAGTCATCTCCAAAATCAAAATTATCAAGAACAGGATTTATATCATCAAGTACGCTTCCATCAAATTCAGGTTCTTCCGAATCATCATCAATTGATTCAAAATCATCTTCCGAATATAATTCTCTGAGTCTTTTCTGTTCTTCATCTTCCCTTGCCTGTTCCTCCGCTTCATATTCAGCTTTTGCCTGTTCCTCTTTGTCTTTGCTCTGAGTAAAGAAGTCTGTAAGAGTCTGCTTATATTCTGAACTTCTTGCCACTTTTACCTTACCATATGTATCCTGAATATACGTATTGTTTGGTATTCCTTTTGGGTATCCGCTTCCTGTAATGCTGAATAACGGGTGAGACATGGTATCAAATTTAGGCATATAGAACGGTCTGAATTCGTCAACAAATATTATGCAACTGCCGCCGTATCTTTTGGTTTTCCCTTTTGGCTTGACAACCTGTGAAATTTCATCAGGCATCAGTAAGTCTCTCTGTATATAATTTTCGCTGTCCGAACCTCCGCCCTGACTTGAACCACGATTATATGAACGTGAATCAACTCTTACAGTAGTTTTACCAAGTTTTTTTGAAACGTATTCCTTGCTGTCCATATCATTAGTACCAAGAAATGTGAATATTGAGCAGTTTCCTATGATACTTTCCCATGTTTTTTCATACAGTGCTTTAAGCTGTGATAATCCCTGAAGAACAATACATATTCTGATATTGTGTGAACGTACTACAGCAAGCGTTTCATTGAAGTTCGGAATTGTACCAAGATTGGCGAACTCATCGAGTTCACATGATACCAGTAACGGAAGTTTGCCGTTGCAGTCACGGTTAGCAACAAGCATTAAACGTTCGAACAGCTGAGAATAAAACATATTGGAAATTACTTTGTATGGATTTCTTGGGACTTTGGTAATCATAAAAATTACCGTTTTTTCTTTGCCTATATTGTCAAAATCCATTTCGTCTGTAGCTGTCAGTTCGTCAACATCTTCAATTGCCCATAGCCTGAGTCTCGTTGAAAGTGTTTTACAAATCGAGCCTAATGTTTCCTGCGGTGTTCCCTGAATACTTGCCCAGTTGACTGATGTAACGTCGTTCGGGTACTCAATGGCATGATTTTTTAGACAACGTGCAAATTCACATAATTCGTCGATTTTTCCGTCTTTGTACTGCACACTGTTTACAAGTCTTACAACACGTCCGAATGTTTTCAGTTCATAGGAAGTTTTCCATAAGTACACCATAATCGCAACAAGCATATCCTGTGCTGCTCCCGTCCAGAAATCCTCTTTTTCGCCTTCTCCTGCGGAATTTTTCATAAACAGGTCGGCAATATTGATTACGTCCTGTTCCTCCGTCATATATGCAAAAGGATTATACGAATTGGAAAGATTGATATTTTCAAGATTTAGTACACGGATTTTATAGCCGTTTTTTTGAAGAAACTTTGCGGTATTTCTGTAAAGTTCTCCTTTGGGGTCTGTTACAACATAACTACCGTACATCTGCATAATATCAGGCTGAATTTTACAGAATGATTTTCCTGCACCCGAACCGCCTATAACGACTTCATTCAGATTATGTGAAGAATAAAACTGATTTTTGGGATTGTTTACAGTAACATAAGTATTCAGACCTACGGGAACACCTGTATTATCCCTGAACATTTTTTCAGCATATTTGTCTGCCCATGATGCCGAGCCGTGTTCCATACCCCTGAATTCGTCTTTTGTATTGGACGTTGCGGCAAGGAATACAAAAAAAGCAGCGGAAGCATACAGCCACCACAGCTTTGTAACCTGATATTTGAAGCAAGTGAGAATAATTGAAAGATTTATGGGAGTTTTCAGCTGAGGAGAGCCAAGATAAGTGAAAAAGCTCATCAGACTATCAACATTCATCGAAATACTTTCGCCTGTTGTAGTCTTATAGTCAATCATCATGAAAGCAAGATAAAGTCCACAGCATAACAGAATTATAAACCCTATAATTCCCACATAAATCATGATTTTGATGTTTTTTCCTGCTCTCATTTTGTTTTTCTGATTCACTCGATGTCCTCCTTTTTCACTTTTTTGAGAATGTATCCGTTTTCATATTGAGAAATCTCAAATGCGTCTGAAATCTGTATATTCATAAATTTTTGTATTGCTGATGAAATATATATTCTTGAAGATGAATTACTTTTACAATGAGATTCTCCTTTGATTACAGCTTGAATTGTATCATTTCCGATATAATGAAGCCTGTATGTTTTCCTGCCATATGGAGGCGTAAAAAAACTTGGGATATGTATCCTCCATTTACTGTCAACAAAAACATATAACTTATGGGTTTTAGGATTCATTTTGTACAGAGATATTCTGCTCATTTTTTTACCACCTTATTTTCTTTTGATTTTTTCAAATTACTCAGAATTTCTTCAAATCTGTCCTTGTCTTTGGCTTTAATAAGAACCGGAATTTTTCCGTTTTCTGAAATTTGTTTGCGATTTACTTTCGGATTGATTTCTGTTTTTTTCAGAACGTTAAGCTCTTCATCGGTAACAAGATATATTTTTGAATCTGTTTTATCAGTCTGTTCAGTTTTCTTATCTGGTGCTTCTGCTTTTTTTGTGATTTTCTGATTAAAAGTGTTGTCAGCATCAATATAATTGTCAGGAGGCGGTTCAGGCTCATAATCATAATCATTAGGCGGTATCTGGTCCTTATATTTTTCAAGCATTGCATCAAAGTTATCATCAGATTCAGCACGAATTTCTTGTGTCTGTGTGTTTTCAGACTGTATTTCTTCTATATTTGATACAGGAATTTTTTTATTATTTTCCGTGACTTTTGGGTTAAATGTACTGTCAAGTCTGTCGGGAATCATATCACCGTCCTTGTCGTTGATATTGCCCAATACGCTGATTTCTACCTGTGCAATTTCCGCTGCCGTTGGACTTACAGCACGTGAATTTTCTACAGCAGCAGATACCATAACAGAATCAAGAGACATTCCGCTGTTTGCAATTGCCTTATTGAACATCATTTCTGCTCTGTCAATTTTTTCAGTCGTTTTGTTGTCATTAAGTTCAACAAGCATTTTCAGTATATCAGGCTGAGCCGCCTGCAAAATCTTATTTTTTTCTTCAAGTGTGTTTTTTGTCCTAATGAGATTGGTAATGCGTTCCTGTGCCTTTTTCTGCTGTACAAGCGGAAGTTCTGAAAAATTTTCACTTGTTTTGCTGATAGCTTCAATACAACTTTTGATTTTGTCGTTATTAATCTGCTGTATATTGTTATTAAGCGATGAAAGGGCAGTCAGATAAGTCTGATTTCTGTTCTTTCTGTTGCTGATACTGAAACTTTTTACAACGTCGCTGAGATGTTTACAGGCACTTTTTCTGACCTTATAATTTTCTGCACTTTTGCTAAGTTTGTCGATAGTCGTTTGATGTATCCGTATTTGTTTTTCAAGTTTCGGAATGCCATTGCTGAAACGTTCAATTTTCTTTTCATTACGCTTGATTAAGGCATTTATGGGTACTTTAAAGGCTGGAAATGTCATTGCCGCTTTTACAAGCATAAGTTCTGTTTCCTTCAATGTCTGCACTTTTGTACTGCACTTGGTTAATTCCGCTGACAAAGTACCGATATGCTTCTTATGCGATTCTATGCGACTGTTTCTGCCGTTGATTTTTCGGTCATACAGATTAGAAATAGCATTTGCAATCGGAATAAGCTGTTCCTTTTTTTCAATCTTAGGAAACTGAATTGCCGAGTTATTCAGCTGTTTATCAATTCCGACAGACTGAAGCAATTTATTAAGCTTTTCAATATCCTCAACGCTGAATGCTATGTCAGTTTTCCTTTCATCACTGTTTACAATACATTTTATATCTGATTCTTTCATCAGCTCAACAATTTTTTCTGTATTTTTCGCCGGAAATGATATTGTTGCCGGCAGGGATAATTTGTCAGGTTCTGTGTTCTGATAGTCAGTTTTCATTTATTTCTCACTCCTCTTGAATTTTTTTCTTAGAATTATTGACATTCCGAGAAAAATATGGTATAATATCACTGACTTTAGATGTTTGTTTTTTATGTGATGGTAATGCATTGGCTGTACTGAGCCTCTGCATTATTTTTTTGTCCCTGTTTCAGAAATTTATCAAATGGATAATCAAGAGTCAGCCCATCAGGAAGGGGATACTGATAATCAGGCAGATACTGCCTTAGTGGTCTGTTGTTTTGCCTTGCAAGCGGTACAAAAATATCTCTGATTACACTGTCACTCAATTGTCGGTCTATTTTATTCGCCTGTGCATTGCTTTCATATGGTTCGGATTCGCTGATACTGTTAGTCTCTGTTCCCAATTCATCTGCTGTTTTCAGATAATCTTCCCATTCCTTATTTTCTGAACAATCAGGAATAAGTTCATTATCGTTATATGGGCAATTTGAATTTGATTTTGTTTCAGTCTTATTCAAATTTGTATTAACTTGCCGATTAAGGCTGTAATCCAATTTCATAAGCTGGTTATCCTCAACAATCAAAAAATCGTTCAGCCAGTTCCATATACAGGTTTTCATGTATGCTTTCTGATATTTTATTTCATTTTCGGAAAGAATTTTTTTCCATTCCTGTTCAAAGCTGAAAAACCAGTCAATAAGCGAAGTACGTGAACTATGCATAATTTCGTTAAGTCGGTCGATAATTTCAGAATATTCCACAGACTGTTTTTGATTCTGACAGGTAAAAGTGAAAATTTTCTGAGATACCATTTCTGAAATTGACCTGATTACAGTTTCAAGAAATCCCTTGTTTTCATCAGTCATATTCTGACTGTAATAGCTGTAAGCAAAAACAAATTTCAAGGCTTTCGTCATTGCTGACTTATTGAATGCCAAATCATATGGCAGTGTACAGAAATTCAACAGTCTTTCTTCTTCGCTGAACTCACAGAAATCTTTTTCCCTCAAAGCTGATTCTTCAATGGTTTCCGAAAAATTGAAATCTTCAGGAGACAAATCCATTAATCGAAGAATTTCTGGAAAATTAAATTTTCTGTCAGTCTGTCTTTCTGAATTTTCATCTTTTTCGTGATTTTTATTGACAGATTGATTATAAGTAATTTTATCATAAGTATTTTTATTATAAGTATTTATTTGTCCTTGATTTTCTACAGGTAGAATTTCAAGGGGTAGAATTTCTATATCTTGTTTTTCTTCAGTCTGAAATTCAGGCTCTTGTTTTTCAGAAAGCTCCGGCTCTGATTTATTGATTTCCGGTTTGTTCCTGATTCTGCCTGAATCTTTTTCGGAATACTCATAAAAATTATAGATATACTCAATTCTTCCGCTTTTGGTTTCGTTCGGCATTTTCTTTTCAACTACCAGATAACCCCATTCTTTCAACTCCTTTAAAGCTGATTTTATGGCAGTTTCCTTTTCTTTGCAGATATAGACCAGTCCTGCAATTGTATAGTCCCAGTTATCGGGAAGAGACAGGATTTTACTCAGAAGACCGGTTGCTTTAAGACTGAGATTATCTGATTGAAGATGATAATTTGACATTACCGTATAATTTTTATCCTTATTCACACGGCAGACTGATGATGTTATTTCGTGTTTTTTATAAGTCTGATATTTTCCCATTTTTTGTTCCTCCATTTACACGAGCTTTATTTGCGGAAGTTTGAATTTATTTACAGCATAAGTTTTTCCGTTTACAAATATCAGATAGTTTTTCTCTGTAAGTTCGGACAAGGCATTCTGAATTGTCTGAACAGAGTCATTTTTGAACAGAGTAAAAAAATCTTCCTCTGTTGCATAATCATTTTCCGGTATATTTATCATTCTGGAAATAAGTCCGAATGCTTCAAGAGAAAGACTATTGTCTTTCACAGTTATCATTTTATTCATGTTTTTGAACACTGCCTTTCTTTTGATTTTTTATTAATTCAGTATTGATAATAACAAAATTAAAGTAATGTATCATCTTTTTGAATCGTAAAAACATTTGATTTTTTTGTGCTGTCATATCAAAATTTACATTTGGAAAAAGAAAAAAGCTTCTGTTTTATTCAGAAGCTTTTTACTCAGTCCGTGTTAAATTTTTTTATTTGTAGTCTTTTCATGATTATTTTTTCATAGCAGGTGGATTTCTATTTAAAAGGCTGTTAACCTTATTTTCATCATCAAAATAATATTTAATAACTATTATGCCATCTTTTTTCTTTGATGAAAATTTAAAATCAGAATCTTGAAGCAGTTTTAATTCTGTTTCTGTTACAGTTTTATATCTGTAAATTTCTGAAAGATTGGAACGGATTGCTTTTTCAAGCGGTGGTATGTCATTGAGAATAGTATCCCACATATCTTCCAGTCTTATCGAACCATAATCATGAGCAAGATAGTTTCTTAATCCCTTGATTTGATGCCATGGAATATCAGGGATTTCTTTTTTTATATTATCAGAAAGTTTCGTTGACAATTCACCGATTTGCAATATTGCCATATTACAAGCGAACTGATAAGATTTGTCAGATAAAAAACTTTCAAGAGTATTTCCGTATCTTTTACGAAAATCAGCTAAATCTGAACAATATTCTAATATGTGTTCCAATATTGAAATATCTCTGTTAAGCATACATCAAAACCTCTTCTTCTATAATTTGGTAAAGTAATCTCGGACCGGCTGAATTATGAGATACAATGTCAACTTTTTTGCCGAATAAATTTTCAAGGTCGTCTATTACCTCAGCGTAGGTAAATAGAGAAATCGATTCTGAAAAATTCATGACAAAGTCAATATCACTTTTTTCAGTTGCTTCCCCACGAGCGTATGAACCGAATAAGTAGACTTCTTCCACATCATATTTTTCAGCTACTGGAGTTATGATTGCTTTTATTTCATCAAGTGTGTAAATTTTATCAGTCATAAATATTCCTCCCTTTTGTTTCATTATACCACAATAATCCTGAATTTTCAATAGTTTTTTAAATCAATTTTTTTGTATTTTTATTTACCAAAGCTGATTTGATTTTCTCCTCGTCTTTGGATTCAAAGGCGATGTTATAAAGTGATTTGTCATCAGAATTTGTAAAGTAAGCGAATACAATATCTGATTTATTCAGTTCTGAAAGCTGTTCCTTTGTGATTCGGGTTTTATACTTTAACTTATCACCAGTGATAGCAGTATTTTTCTTTAACTGTGCATAAATTCTGCTGTTACGCTGTTGTGATGTTTCAGTTTTCTGTTCCTGTTTTGGATAAATAAGTTTTTTTATTAAATCTGCTTTTTCGGAAAGAAAAGCTATATTCAGCTTATCTCCTTTTTCAAAACAAGCGAACTCAATATAATTATTTTTAAGGATTTTTGCTTGTTCATGAGTAATAACCAGATAACTCAGTTTCTCATTGCTTTGTGCAGCAATTTCTTTCAGTTTCTGATATGTATTTTTGTTTGAAATTTTTGCACTTTGCTCATCAAGTTGCTGTTGTTTATCTGACAAGTTGATGAGACTTACAAGAAGGTCCTTGTCTTTTTTCTTGACAGTAATTGTAACGATGTTGTTATTTTTGTCAATCAATCCTGAATATAGTATCGGTTGATTTGCAAGCAGTAATAGCTTATCAAGGCTTACTTTTACCGAATAATTTTCTCCTGCTATGGAAGTCAGTTCCTGATATTTTATGTTTCCGAATGTAATATAATCTGATGAACGTCTTATTGGTAAAGTCTGAACTTTTTTATATCTCACAGGCTTATAAGCTTTTACTTTTCTTCGTCTGATTGATAGCAAAAGAATCATAGCACGCAGAACGAAATCAAAAATATTTATTGAATAAAAAAGTGATTTTCCTGCAAAATTTGCAAGCTGCACTGAATATGATTCCCGAACTATATTTGTCGGCGTGGACGGCAAATAATTGTTTTGTCTGAAATACCACTGCTCGAATTGTTCCCAGTTGCTTTTGGCAGGAACAGTTTTGGATTTAGTTTTTGTCTGATATATTTTTACAATATCAGTCGGAGGAGGAGAGTAATAGCCCATTTTTCTTTCAAGGTTTTCCTTTTTGAATTTCTCACCGAATTGTTTTGCAAGAGTGTCAACTCTGATACCTTTTTTCTCACCGTTTTTGGTAATCGTTATGTGAATATCTTTGTACCTGACTGAATAGCCGTGTTCATTCAGAAATGAAATAAATTCATCTTTACTGTGACAGCACTCAACAGCTTTTTCCAAATCATGAACAAGAGTGATTTTCCATGACTTGCCTTTCAGACCAAGCTGATAAGTTGTTCTGTCAATTCCTTTATACTTTGAATCTTTAGTAATAACACCAAGACCATTTTGCAGACAGAGTTTATCGCTTTCTTTTCGGATAGCTTTAAGCGAACTTTTATTGCTGTGCCATTTCATTCCGCTGACTATATTGCATGAATTGACTATTATGTGATTGTGAATATGCTCACGGTCAATGTGCGTTGATATTACGACCTGAAAATTAGGAAACATCTTTTTAGCAAGCTCAATGCCTGTCTGATGTGCAAGTTCCGGAGTAATGTTATCGTCCTTTTGAAATGATTGATAATAATGATGTGCGATTACACCCTTATCCTGTCCGAACGCTTTACGCATATTTTCAAAATCCTTGTATGTATTTTGTGCGGAGCAGTTAATACAGGTAGAACGTTCTCCTGAATTTGTATTAACTTCCTGTGCGTGTATCAGTCGCTCATTGAGAGAATTTTTAAATTCATCAAGACTGAGTGCCTTTTCTTCTTTGGTAATGTAATCAATAGCGTGTTCCATGTGGAAATTGCTTTTGATTGATACTTTGCCGACATACGCCATACTAAACTGTTATCTCGTCATAGGAATCTTTTATTGTATCAATCATTCTGCCGAGAAGATTCTGAATTTCAATCAGGTTCTGATTGACAATATCAATCTGTTTATCTGAAACGGATTTTGTAGTATTTGCGACCATTACAATCTGATTGACATTTGTTCCTATTCTGATTATCTGTTGGCAGAGTTCAGGAAGTTCATCAGCAACGATTATCCTTTTCTGTTCTGAAAGTGCAAGCAGATATTGTGACATATTCATGCGAGCTTCGGCAGCCTTTGATGATAACTTTTCTTTTTCCAAAGGTGTAAGTCTGAGTGCAACCTGAATGGTTTTTGTTCTTGCCATTAGTAACCGCCTTTCAATTATTTTTTTCTTCTTTAAGCCACTACGTGATTTTCTGAATCTCTGTAGGATTTGCCAGAAAATCACGTAGTGGCAAGCACAGAATGGGTATAGCCGTGGCTATACCTCATTCGCTTGTTAGGGAACTTTTCCCTAAGACCCTGAAAGTCGTTCTGGTAACGACTTTTTTCAAAATCGCTTCGCTCAATGAGAATTATTTGTTCCTCTTTGTAAACTGTTTGATGTTGAAGAATCGATTTTATTTTCTGTCGGGGAAGCTGTATCAGAAGTTACATCTGGAGAAGAAAAAGATTTATCGGGGATTTGAGTTTCTGATGATTGAAGTTGAGCAATTAAGTTTTCTTGAGATATACCTTTTGATTTCATAAGTTTAAGTATCTCATTTGCAAAGGATTGCTCTTTTTCTGCTTTCAGCGTTCTGAGTTCCGATTTTAGTTTCTTGATTTTCTCCTTACTTTCTTCAATACTGAGTTCCTCTTTGGTAATTGATTCCTCAGTTTTTGAAATTTTCTGGTCAAGAGTAAGTTTAGCCATTTGTTACCTCCATTTGAATATCTGATATTTTATTTATCATATCCACAGCAATCTGCTGAATTGTATTGACTGTATCAGCGGACTCGATTAATTTCTCAAATTCGCTGTTCAATTCAAGAAGTTTACTGCGGTATATTTCTGTTTTAACTGTCCCAATGTGGAATATATTCTGTATAATCAAATCAAGAATATTTTCGGAGTGACTTTTTGTACCGTCCACAAGGCATGGAACAAATTTAGAACCGTAACGGTTTTCGGAAATAAGGTGCTTAATTGCTGTAAATCTTCTGTGACCGCTTTTAATGAAATAAGTATCGGGATTTTCAGTATCTTCTGCAACTACAAGGTTATGTTTAAGTCCCTGCCGTTCAATGTCATTAGTAAGGATTTCAATGTCACTCATGGAATAAAAGTTATCCATACTTGTTTTGATTATGTCAATATCAATCATACGGATATTGTCCTTAAAGCTGTCAGAAGCAGCCGATTTTATATCAGCTGCTATAGCATTGTCAACCTGAAATTTACGAGCCATTTTATCATACCTTTCTCATTATTTCTTCCGTAAGTTCAACATATTTTCTTGCAGGAATAAGCCAGTGCATATACTCATAAGCAGTCACACGGTAAATTATACTGTTACGAATAATATTGCTTCCCAAGTTCTGCTCCATTAACTTTTTCAGTTCAAAATCTGCCTTGTTCTTTTTGTCAAATTTTGAAATAAAACAGCCGATGAATCCTGCACCGACTTTATTGATTGAATCAGTAACTTTGGAAATATCCTGAATTGAAAAAGTTCCCAGTTCAACGGAAACAATAACACCTGTGGCTTTTCACGCAAAATGCAAAAAAATGAAGAAATGTAGCTTATCACGCAAAATACAAAAAAGTTGCAAGCAAAATACAAAAAAATAAAAATATGATTTACAAAGAGTAAAAAATAATTGAAGCCGAAACTATTGCTGAAAACAAAAGAAACGCTCCTGCAAGACTGTTGCAAAGGTCTTTCAGGAGCGTTTCCATATTGTTTCAGGAATTATTTTTTAGAGTTTCCATGCTGTTCCTTTATAAGGAATTTACCGGTTTTCTTCTGCTCATTGGGAATATACTCAATCAAATCCGTGA
>CAJTOG010000057.1 GCA_910577575.1 uncultured Ruminococcus sp.
GCAGGAGGCAGAGCGCCGCCGCAGAGAGGCCGAGGAACACCGCCATATTCTGACATAAACTATAACATATTTAATTGTGATAATTTATACTATATTTTAAGGTAGGAAATACGTTATCTGATAAAACATAAATCTGAGGTGATTCAGTTCACCTCGGATTTTTTTACTCTTTTATTTCACAGTTCTCAATACCGAATTCAAGCATGATATTAATCAATTCATTCCTGGAACGGTTTGTTTGCTGGGATATTTCTTCGAGTTTTTCTACTGTTTCTTCTTTGATTCGTACAGAAAAAGTTTTATAGCCGTCATCACCTTTGAGGTTTGACTTTTTTGTTATTTGCAGTTTTCTTGCCATGGTATCATCTCCTTAACAATATTATACCTTGACAAATCCACAAAATATATGTTATAATTTATGTGATAAAAATTAACATAAAGAATAGGGCTGAGAAACAAAAAAATCCTCCTGTACCAGTATGTACAGGAGGAAGAATTTCGCAAAATACGACAATTTGCGAAAACACAAATCTCATAATTCATTATTCGTATTATATCACATCTTTCAGAAAATGTCAATAGTTTTTTGAAATTTTTTTGTCGGATTTTAAAAATTTTTTTCTGTTGTATAGAAAAAAAGGTATATTAAAAAATTTAGTCCGTCATTAATATGGTCTACAGAATGGGAGTGTTTGTATGGCAAGAAAAGGAGAAAATATTTATAAGCGAAAAGACGGTCGTTGGGAGGGTCGTTATAAGTGTGGATTCAGTTCTGATGGTAAAGCTAAATATCGTTCTGTATATGCACATACATATCATGAAATACGTGATAAATTACAAAAACTAAAATCGACAGCAGTCAATTTTGTTTCATCTGGAAAAACAACAGTAAGAGAATTGGCTGAAGAATGGCTCAGGGCAGTCAGATTAAAAGTCAAGACTTCTACGTACACCTGTTATAGTATGAAATTCGTCAAACACATTCTGCCTGTATTCAGCGGTATATTTTATGAGAAACTGACTGTTGAAAGTATACATGAATTTATTGAAAACAAGCTGAAAGAAAGACTCTCTGTAAAATATGTGAGAGATATAATCATTGTTTTTAAGTCTATGGCAAAATATGTTTAAAGAATTCACGGTTATGCCAATCCGCTTGAAAATGTAATTCTGCCAAAAAGTGAAAATAATGAGATGAAATTATTATCAAAGTCGGAGCAGGAGAAGCTGTGCAAATTTGTATTCTATAAGCCTGATAACACCAAAATCGGCGTTCTGTTAAGTTATTATGCAGGATTGAGAATAGGCGAAGTATGCGGTCTGAAATGGTGCGATATTGACCTAAATAAAGGCATTCTCAAAGTGGAACGCACGGTACAGCGTATCTATGAAAACAGCTCCACAAGGCTGATAATTGATAAACCCAAAAGCAGAAGTTCTGTCAGAGAAATCCCATTGCCAAAATTCCTGATTGAGATTCTGAGAAAATTTAAAGCTGATGATTCAGCATATGTCCTATCGGGAACAGACAAGTTGACTGAACCTCGTACAATGCAGTATCGTTTCAAGACTCTGCTGAAAAAAGCAAATTTGCCGTCAATTAATTATCATAGTCTTCGCCATATGTTTGCTACCAATTGCATCGAGCTTGGCTTTGATGTCAAAACATTGTCTGAGATATTAGGTCATGCTACTATAGAAACTACGCTGAACCGCTATGTTCATTCGTCTATGGAAAGAAAAACAGCCTGTATGAATCTGCTTAAAGTAGCATAAAAATCTTTTTGACCGTCAAAAATGCCGTCACTTAATATAATCAAATCCGCTATATTCAGATATTCGTATAGGCTCTTTCATTAATTGTCGTATTTTGCGAAATTAATCACAAATGTATTATATCATAATCTTGAATCTTAGTAAAGTAACATAGAAGCAATTATTAGATATGAGTTGTTGAAATGAATGAAGAAAAGATAGAAAAAAGAAATAATATGTTTCACTCCCCCTTTTATAATGTTTTCTTATTGGTTAGTGAACATGCGAATACTGGGGACAAAAAAGCGTTAGCTTATATAAGTTCATTTTATAACTGGGAAGTATTAAAGGAAGTTGTTAAGTGGATGACAGAGTTAGCGGAACAAGGTGATATGGATGCTCAGTATAATCTTGGAATTCATTATCAACAAATGCTTGATGGTAATGATAAAGAAACGATAAAATGGTTTACAAAGGCTGCTGAAAATGGCTGTATTCCTGCATGTTGGCATTTAGGAATGAGTTATGAATTTGGTATCTGGGGTGTTGATAAAAACATTGAAGAAGCAATCAAGTGGTATAAAATGGTTGCAAATAGTGGTGAAGAATCAGTACATGATGCTGAACTTAAGCTTGAAAAATTGACAGACTTAAATAGCAATAACTAAATTTTAGGAGGAAATTTTTATAATGTATTCAACAATTAGATTTGCTGGTGAAAGATGGGATATTTTAAAAAAAGAAAATGGAAAAACGTTGTTGGCTTTTAGTTCGGGCTTTTTTGGAAATGAAAGTTTAATGTTTAGAACAAAAAATTTTTTTGAACGTGATTGTAGCTATTTTTACAAAACAATGCGTGAGTATTTAAACGTGACCTTTTCTAATTATGTTTTTTCAGAAAGTGATAAAAAGCATATAGTTGTTATTCAGAATAAGTATCCTGTTGTTTCATGGGAAAAAGATGATTTAGGCTTTAGTACAACTAATTTTAAAATGGAAGTGCAAAAAGACAGAGTGTTCCCGTTAAGATATGTTGATGTTTGTGGTTTATCAAGTAGAGAGTTGACAGATATATGCAGTCTTCGTAAAGGGGACAAAGTTATTCTATCGCCCCAAAATATTGATAAAAATCAACGTATTCCTACTATATCCTATCACGAAGATTGGAAGACAGGTAGGAGTTATCAACAATTGGAGGAATTTTCCTTTGAAACTTTAGAAAGAGATATTAAGGATGATGAAAGTTATTTAGACTCTATAACAGTTATTCCAGCAATTTGGGTGGATTCAAGTATTACTTAAAAGTAGTTAAAATAAAAAATTGAATCTATAAATTATTCCATAGTTTATTAAAATATGAAATTGATTTCTAATACTTTTATTATAACATCTTTTTTGTACATACTTTTATAGAATGATTTTTGTATGAATTTTCAATGTAAATTCATATGTCTCTGATTATTCTGGAGATTATACTTGTAATCCTGATTAATAAAAATTATATTAAAGAAAGAAGGTGAAATTATGTTTGAACTTGAACTTATGACCAAATCAAATTTCAGGTTGAATGCAAGTTGTGACCCTCACGACTGTGAACCAAGAGAAATTACACCTTGTGGACCTGATTATGGTTCTAGTTGTATGCCTGATTGTGACCCAGCTGATGATTGATAATTAATTAATCCGAATGCAGACAATGCGGTTATAAAGCCGCATTGTTTTGTAGTATGAAAGGAAAACTAATATGTTTGATTTAGAACCTTTAAATACATATGAAGATAGTGATTCTGATGAATGCCTGCCTGAATGTTTACCTTTCGAAAAAAGTTTAAATAAGGCATTAAAAGATACACATGGAAAAACACAAGCAGAGCTTGAAGAACAATGGGCTGAAGAGGATGAAGAAGCTAAAGAAAAGACAGACGAATATTTAGAATATATAAAAAATTTAAAGTATGATTTGCTTAATCACGAAAATGATGATGAGTATTCTTCTGGCGAAGCTGTTCCTGATTGTAATCCTTGGAGAGATTAATTATGTACTACTGTTTAAATAACAACACTTACCTTGTAGAAGGAAAATCAAAGGATTGTATCTATGATTTAAGTAAAAGAAAGTTATATCATATTCAAAAGGCATTTTCTGCTTTGATTGAGAGAACTTGTTCAGTTGATATGGACAAGTTGAATTTAACAGATGAAGAAAATGAAGCAATAGAAAATCTTAAAAACGTTGGTTTGATTGATGTTTCAAATGAAATAAAACCACTTGCTGATATAAAAAGTCTTGTTACAGATTTTGATATTAAATTTGTGTGGATTGAAATTTGTACGTTTTGTAACCTCAAATGCAAACATTGTTACAACGAATCCTCTTCACAATGTCATGAAACAATGTTATTTGATGACTTCAAAAAGGTTTGTCATGAATTGCTGGATATTGGTGTAAGAAAAGTTCAACTTATTGGTGGAGAACCTTTTTGTCATAAAAATATCAGGGAAATGCTTGAATATGCAGCCGAAAAATTTGATTTTGTAGAAGTATTCACAAATGGTATTTTGATAAATGAAGAATGGTGCAAATTTTTTAAGGATAATAATATTCATGTAGCTATGTCGATTTATTCCTATAATGCAGAAGAACATGACAAAGTTACATTACATAAAGGTTCGCACGATAAAACGGTACATTCAGTTGAACTTCTGAAACGGTATGATATTCCGCATAGAATAGCAACTGTTTATATGAAAGACGTTTCTGTTGGAGAAAAAAATACAGATTTATACATAATAAATCCAGAAAAAGATGTCATTCGTATGGCTGGCAGGGGAAATGTCGGACTTTTAACACCAGAATTATTAAAACGAAAGCTGATAACAAAAGAAACTTTTTCTCATGCATTAAATCCTGAAGCAATCGCTTGTAATGTAAATGGAAATCGTTGTTTCGCATCAAAGCTGTATATATCTGCTGACTGGGAAGTATATCCTTGTGTTATGGAACGCCGATTTTCTCATGGTAATTTAAAAGATGATAATCTTAAAAATCTTATAAAAAGAGAAATTCAGGAGCTTAACAAAGATAAAATTAAAGGGTGCAAGGACTGTGAATTCAGGTATGCTTGCTATGATTGTCGCCCCGATTCTTTATCTGAAGACATATATGCTAAACCGTATTATTGTACATATGATGTTGATAAAGGTGAATTCATGGACGAAGATATAGTGATAGGAAATATTCTTTGTAATGACTTTTAAGATAAAATTATATATTTAAGAGCAGTAAATCCGATAGAGGGTTTACTGCTTTTTATAATTTTAAATTTAAATTAACCTATTGCATTTCTGGTAATTTTATGGTATAATAAAATAATCAAGTTTATACGTTTCGGGTGATATAGAGATGACTGATAAGGAGAGGAAAACAGCAGCAAAAAAGTTTGCTGAATACTGGCATAACAGGGGCGATGAAAAAAGTGATACTCAAAGCTTTTGGTTTATGCTTTTAAGAGAAATTTTTGGAGTTCAAGAACCAGAAAAAATTTTTGAGTTTGAAAAGCGTGTCAAAGATGAAACTACTAATTTTATTGATTGCTATATAGATTCGACTAAGGTAATGATAGAGCAGAAAACGCTTGGAAAAGACCTGCGAAAGGGTATAAAACAGTCTGATGGTTCTGTGCTGTCGCCGTTCCAACAGGCGAAAAGATACATTACTAATCTGCCTGTATCCAAACATCCGAGGTGGCTTATTACGTGTAACTTTTCGGAGTTTCTTGTTTACGATATGGAAAAGCCTAACGGTGAGCCTGAACAGATTTTCCTGAAAGATTTGCCGAAAGATTATTACCGACTGCAATTTCTTATTGATACAGGCAACGACAGCATTAAAAGGGAAATGGAAATCTCTTTAAAAGCTGGTGAACTTGTCGGCAAGCTGTACGACCTGATATTGAAACAATACAAGAATCCTGACAGTCCTGATACGCTGAAAAGTCTGAATAAATTATGTGTGCGACTGGTCTTCTGCCTGTATGCTGAAAGTGCAGGAATTTTTGGTAAGCATCAGATGTTCCACGATTATCTGAAAAAGTTTCCAGTAAGTGAAATTCGTTCTAAACTGATTGAGTTATTCAAAATCCTTGATACAAAACCTGAAAACCGTGACGCTTACCTTGATGAAGATTTATTGGCATTTCCATATGTTAATGGTGGTCTTTTTGCTGATGAGAATATTGAAATTCCACGATTTACGGAAGAAATTGTCCACCTGCTCCTGCATAATGCAAGTGAAGATTTTGACTGGTCGGATATTTCTCCAACTATTTTCGGAGCAGTGTTTGAGAGTACTTTGAACCCTGAAACACGTCGCTCTGGCGGTATGCATTACACAAGTATTGAGAATATTCACAAAGTTATAGACCCTCTTTTCCTTGATGATTTAAAGTCGGAGTTTGCAAGTATTTTAGAAATCAAGGTAAACAAAACACGTTTTGCACGTTTGGAAGATTTTCGTAATAAGCTTGCAAATCTCACGTTCTTAGACCCTGCGTGTGGTTCGGGTAACTTCCTGACTGAAACTTACATATCACTACGACGGCTTGAAAACGAAGCTTTAAGAGCTATTCACGGCGGACAGATGCTGCTGAATATGGACGATTTAATCAAAGTCGGCATACACCAGTTTTACGGTATTGAAATCAACGATTTTGCCGTAACTGTTGCGAAAACGGCGTTATGGATTGCCGAAAGTCAGATGATGAAAGAAACAGAAGAAATTATTGATACAAATCTTGACTTTCTGCCGTTGAAATCATATGCCAATATCGTTGAAGGAAATTCTCTCCGCATTGACTGGGAAAGCGTTGTGCCAAAAGAAAAATTGTCCTATATTATGGGAAATCCTCCGTTTGTCGGCTATTCGTTGCAGAGTAAAGAACAGAAAAATGACATTTTGAGTATTTACATTGACGAAAAAGGCAAGCCTTATAAAACCGCAGGAAAAATTGATTATGTGGCAGGGTGGTACTTCAAAGCAACGCAGTTAATGCAGAATACAGCCATTCAGACGGCTTTTGTATCGACTAACAGCATAACTCAAGGGGAGCAGGTCGCAAGCGTCTGGAAACCGTTATTTGAACGTTTCGGGATTCATATTGATTTCGCATATCGCACATTTCGCTGGGACAGTGAAGCAAGTCTGAAAGCACACGTCCATTGTGTTATTATTGGATTCAGATGTACTAATAATGAAAATCACAGAAGATTATATGATAATGGCACTGAAAAATATGTAAAAAATATCAATGCTTATCTTATAGATTCACCAGATATTTTTATAGAAAGCAGAAAAAGACCATTAAGTGGTGTTCCAAAAATAATAAAGGGAAGTAGTCCAGTCGATGGAGGAAATTTTTTCTTAACTACAGAAGAAAAAGAAAAACTGTTAAAGACAGAGCCAAAAGCAGAAAAATATATAAAGCGTTTTCTTGGTGCAAGAGAATTTTTACATAATGAAGAACGTTGGTGTTTATGGCTTTTAAATGCAACTCCAAATGATTTAAAGTCATTACCTGATGTTATGAAAAGAGTAAAAGCTGTTTATAATTTCAGAATGAAAAGCACAAAAGAAGCAACGAGAAAATATGCTGAATATTCAACACGATTTATGGAGTTAAGGCAACCTAATACAAGCTATATACTTATACCACGTCATTCATCAGAGAACAGAAAATATATTCCTTTTGGATTTATGAGTGAAGATGTAATTTGTGGAGATGCTAATAATATGCTTCCAGATGCTACACTTTATCATTTTGGTGTATTAACTTCAAATGTTCATATGGCATGGACAAAGACTGTTGCAGGACGTCTTGAAATGCGATATAGATATTCAAATGATATTGTATACAATAATTTCCCATGGTGCAATCCTACAGAAGAACAGAAAAAGAAAATCGAACAGACAGCACAAATGATACTTGATGCAAGGGCAAAATATCCTGACTGTTCGCTTGCCGATTTATGTGATGAGCTTACAATGCCTCCCGAACTCCGCAAAGCTCATCAGGCTAACGACCTTGCTGTAATGTCTGCTTACGGATTTGACAGGAAGATAACAGAGAGCGAATGTGTGGCGGAGCTTATGAAGATATATAAAAAATTGACGGAGGGTAAATAATGGAAATAGATTTTTTGATTCAATGGAAAAATAAGGTAACTGATAAAACAGATTTAACTTCCAAAGTAAAAGAAATGCTGACTCAATTGTTTAGAGATGTTAAAAGTAATAAGTTTTATTTTGATTCAGATGATGGGAACTCTTATAAATTGGATTACAAAAATTCAGAAAGAGATGAAAAGATATATCTTAAAATTTTGTGTAATTATAGTGAAGCAAAATCTGCTAAATTTCTCAGTAGTATAAGAGATATTATATATAATGGTAAACATAGAAAAGACTTTTTAATAATCTGCACATATGACGAAGCAAGTCTCTCTTATTGTTGCAGATTAATGAAACCTTTTGGTATGTTTGAAAGACATTTAAGAGAATTGATGTATCTTATTACTGTAAAAGCATTTGGAGCTGATTGGGTGAATAAAACTTTTCCGAAAGAAATGATTGCTGATATAAAAGAGAAAAGTCATGGAATGAACAGTCAAGATTTAACCGAAACTGCATTTGAATTACTTGACTATAGTGAAATATCCAATTATCTTTTTGATGAAAGATATTTTGAGTATACAGCAGAACAAATATTAGAGAATAAATTGTCTGATGAATTATTAGAAACACTTTCTAAGAACGAGATTATTTCAATAATATCAAATTCTCGTAAAGATACACTGTGGAATAAATTATTCTCAAAAAATCAAAAAATCAAAAATATCAATAAAGATATAATTGACGCAATAAGAAGATATAGAAATGATATAATGCATCATCACACTTTAAATGAAAAAAAGTATAAAGAAATGCAAACTGTTGTGAAACAAGTAGATAAAAGCGTAATATTAGCGATTAAAGACATAGAAGATAAAATATATACTGAAAATGAATATATATCAGTTTTCTCAACTATGAACAATGTGTTGTATGAAACGATAAGAGCTTTTAATGATGCAATGAAGATTAATATTCCAAATATATCTGCTTCTCTTAATATCGCTCTTAAAAATTTTTCGGAAATAGCAAAAAGTATATCTGATGCTTATTCGCAGAATTTATCAACTGCAATTCAGAGAGTGTGTAATTCTGTAACAAATTTGTCTTTGCCTGATTATTCAAAACTATTTGAAATGCATAAATATCCATCAGAAATTTCAGAAATACCTTTATTAGATGATAATGATAATCAATCAGAGTAATACCATGATTTCGCTAATGTATAATGATACATAGTCAAAGCAATATGAGTCAGAACTTATATGAGGCTATATCAGAAACTTACAGGAGGAAAATAAATGAATCATAATGAATTAGAAAATATGTGGTACTATTTCTTGGACCTTGAAAAAGAACTTGCTGATAGTTCAAGATATATTGAGCCTGACGGACAAGAAAATGTATACTCATTTGAGTTTAGAAAGATTATCATACTTGCTTGTACGGAATGTGAAACAGCATTTAAGGCTATGTGCGAAGAAATTGATGATACAAAAAAACGAGGCTCAATATTTGATTACAAAGGTATTGTTCTTGGAAAATATCCTAAAATTGTCGATGCTGAGGTTCATATCAGCAGATGGCATAAAACTATAAAACCGTTTGTAGGCTGGGATACAGGTAAATTAAGCTGGTGGGATGCACATCAACATATAAAACATGATAGGGGTTCTAATTTTTGTGAAGCAACCTATAAAAATGCAGTTTTTTCACTATCTGCTTTATACTTGTTGATTTTTTACCTTTATGTTATTAACAATAAAGATACACCTTTTGGAAGCAAGTATATAGATAGTGAATATGCTTCTCCGATAATATCATGCATACCAAGTGAAAAATTGCCTGATTTTGATTAAAAAATATTTTCAGAATATACATATATTCTTAACGTTAAACTCAATAATTATGATGAGTGCTGAATATGTATCAGAAAATGACTTTAAATTTGAGGTGAAAAATATGTACGAAAATGAATATAAAAGAATTATTGAAGCTTCAAAAAATAATGCATTAACTCTTTTTGTTGGAGCAGGGGTATCAGTATTATCTAATGCTCCTAAATGGAGTGAAATGATTGATAGAATATGTGAAGAACTGGGTTTAGATAAAAAGGGTAAATATTCAGCAGATGAATGTTTGCAGATTCCACAAATATACTACAATGAAATAGGTAAAAATGACAATAAGTATTATTCAATAATTAATGAATGCTTAAATGCAGGTTCACTTATACCTAATGAAATTCATAAGATGTTGTTCAAATTAGCACCTGCATCTATTTTAACAACTAATTTTGATGAATTATTAGAAACAGCGGCAGCTCAAGAATGTTATAGTATGAAAGTTATAGCAGCTGAAGATGAAATTGCATCAATTAATGGAGGACGCTTTATTTTAAAAGTTCATGGTGATTTGAAACATAGAAATATTGTTTTTAAAGAAGAAGATTATCTGAGCTATAGCGAAAATTTTAAATTGACAGAAACTCTTTTAAAATCAATATTTTCTACTAATACAGTGCTTTTTATAGGTTATGGACTTAACGATTATAATATAAAATTAATTTTAAATTGGTCGAAAAGCTTATTGAAAGAAAAATTTAATAAACCTATATTTATATATACTGATAATGAAAAACTAAGCAGTTCCCAATTAAAATATCATGAGTCTCGTGGATTAAGAGTAATTGACTTTCATAACTTAATAGATGGAACATCAGAATTTATTGATAGGTATAAAACTATATTAGAATCAATTTTACATTATTCTGATACAGTGATAGAAAATAAAAATAAGTATGAATTATTTGATGTTTTATATAGACTTTTACTGCCATTAGATTCAATGTTTGCTCTTAGACCGAAAGATATTGAAAAAAGACTTTCGCCTTATATTATACTAAATAATAACACAATAACTGTTGGATATAATCAGCCAAATTTATTAGAGTATTTTTTAGAAATTTTGCAAATTGCTGAAGATGAACGGGAAAAATTACCAACAGATGTATTTGATAAATTTAATCATATATTATCTGTATTTAGAAAGGGTTTAATACAAAAATTTGATGCAGACAATTGTTATGAAGTTATTGATGATAAAGATATTGATTTTGCAGATGAACAATGTATTACATTTTTGTTTATGAAAATGAATAAGTTTGTGAATAAGAAAAGTAAGAATTTGCATTATAATTATCAGAAAGCTTTTTATTTGGCAAAACTTAATAGATTTGAGGAATCTTATAACTTGTTTTCAAAAGTTGCTGTTCAAGCACTCATTAATAAGAATTACTTATTATTTTACTTGAGTCAAATAAACAGAAATAGCGTTCTTCAAACAATTAAATGCATAAACAATGCAATAAGCTACTACAATATGTATTCAGTTGACAATAAAGAATCATATAATATTAACTTCAATCAATTTCCTGTTGAATTTCAAAATGACTATGATACTATTAGCGATTTAAGTTCAATATCATCATTATTATTCAAGAATTTTTATGACTCATTTATTGAAAGTGAGAAAATTGAAAAAGAGATTGATAACACAACATACCATATAGGTGGTTCTGCTATTGTTAATAATGCATTTATTATACGAAATAATATTCATTTTATTTTGGGTAATTATTTATTGATTGATGATTTCTTGGAGTTCAAAAATTCTGTAAAGCATACTTTAAATTATCTTTTACAATATTATTCCATACAGAATAATTCAACACGTAAGGGAAGTATAGCAGAATTTTTTGGTTCATCTTCTCCTCAAATAATATTCGATGAAATTGATTTCTATTGTTTTGTCGAATATTATAAAAGTGATGAAATACGAGAATTGATTCAAAAATATAAAATAACTTCAATTAAATTTAATAAAATAGAAATTATTGAAGAAGCCATAGAAAATATCATTAATTATTATGATAAAATACTATTAAAACAAACAACAAAAATAGAATTGGATGCCTGTGAATTAAAAATTAAAAACTGTTTGATATTGCTTAAATATATTAATATATCACAAAAATTAGTTGATAAAATATGCACTTTTATCTTTAAATACGAATTTAAAAATATATTAATTGGTGAAAAAATTCTATTTTTAGATGCTCAATTATCAGAAAGAAAAATGTATAGTAATCATACAAGAAAGATAATTGCTAAAACTTTTTGCATATATTTTACATTACATATAAATAGTATTAAAGAAAAAAGTAATTTTAATC
>CAJTOG010000058.1 GCA_910577575.1 uncultured Ruminococcus sp.
CAAGAAAATTATTGAATTGTTACAGCGTCGGGGTGTTGTCGAGATATGCAGAAATGACGATAACGAACTGGAACAGACTAATGTTAATGCTGTTATCGGAGAGTTTGAAAAATTCCGGAGTACAGTTTCTCATGCACTTGATATTCTCAACAGATGTACTCCCGAAAAGTTTGATTTGACAAATATGTTTGGGGGACGTACCGAAATTGAAACTCATGAATTTGGCAGACAGGCGGAAGAACTTGATAAAATAATTAACAGTGCGAATGAGATTATAAAAAATAATCGGCTGATTTCTGATGCAAAGGCTGAAATTATACAGCTTGATTTGAAATCGGATATAATGGAAAACTGGAAATTGCTTGATATTCCGTTTAATTTCAAGGGAACTTCTTCTTCTACTGCTTTTATAGGTTCGCTTTCGGGACAGATTACAGCAGAAAATTTGGAAGACCAGCTCCCGAAAGAATGCAGTGCTGAAATAATATCTTCATCAAAGGAACAGACAAATCTGTTTATTCTTTGCAGCAGGACTGTTGCGGATGAAACAGAGAATACTTTAAGAAAGCTTGCATTTGTTCCGGTTTCAGAAGTATCATCTTTCACACCTTCTGAGATAATTCTGAATAACATGGAGAGAAAAAAACAGCTTGAAAGTCAGATTGATTTGGCAGAAAGAGCTATTGATTCTTATGCTGAATACAGGAATAAACTAAAATTTGCAGCAGACTTTCTGGCCATGCGGAAAGATAAGTATGAAACCCTGAGTATGCTTGGAATTACAGGCTGTACATTTGTTCTTAATGGATATATTCCTGAAAAGTATTATAATTCTCTTGAAAAGGAAATAACGGGAAAATATACAGCAGTCATAAGCTGTATTGAACCTGATGAAGATGATGATGTTCCTGTACTTCTTGAAAACGGCAGTTTCTCATCACCTGTTGAAGGCATCACAAAAATGTACGCTATGCCATCCAAATCGGATGTTGACCCCACACCTGTCATGTCATTTTTCTATTATCTTTTTTTCGGCATGATGCTTTCGGACGCAGGATATGGAGTTCTTATGGTAGTCGGTACAATAATAGCACTGAAAAAATTCAGGCTTGAAAACACTATGAAAAAAACGCTCATAATGTTCCGGAACTGTGGAATTTCTACAATCATATGGGGTGCGCTTTTCGGAAGCTGGTTCGGAGATATAGTCCAGGTTGTAGGCCGTGAATTTTTTGGTAAAGAAATAGGCAGTACAGCACTTTGGTTTGAACCGCTTGATGACCCTATCAAACTTCTGCTTTTCTCGTTTGCACTCGGAATACTTCATTTGTTTGTGGGTGTTGGTGTATCTTTTAAAATGGCGTGGGATGACGGCAGAAAACTTGATGCATTCTGTGATACTGTTCCGGTGTATCTGACTATTTTGGGAGTTGCACCTCTTGCTGCAAGTATTCTTACAGAAGTTCCGCAGATACTCAAAACCATTGGAATGTATGTAATGATAGCCGGAGTGGTTTTGCTTATACTGACAGCCGGAAGAAGTTCAAAATCGATTTTCGGAAAAATTTTCGGAGGACTTTATGCTCTTTATAACACTGCTACAGGATATCTCAGTGACATTCTCTCATATTCGAGACTTCTTGCACTTGGTCTTGCAACCGGAAGTATAGCAAGCGTTATAAACCTTATAGGCACTATGCCTGAAAATAAAATAATAAAACTGATTTTGCTTATTGTTGTCTTTACAGTAGGACATATAGCAAATCTGGCAATAAATCTTCTCGGTGCGTATGTTCATACTGACAGACTTCAGTTTGTTGAGCTGTTCAGCAAATTTTATACGGGCGGAGGAAGAGAATTCAATCCGTTTACAGTAAATACTGAATATATCAGATTCAAGGAGGAAAATATCAATGAATAGTTTAGGACTTACTTTGGCAATAATTGGTGCAGTATGTGCTGCACTTTTCGCAGGAATCGGCTCTGCAAGAGCAGTAGGACTTGTTGGTGAGGCAGCCGCAGGTGTTGTGTCAGTTGACCCATCCAAATTCAGCAAAGTGCTTATTTTACAGCTTCTCCCCGGTACTCAGGGACTTTACGGATTGCTTATAGCTATACTTCTTCTCAGCAGAATAGGAGTACTTGGCGGAGGTGCAGCAGACCTTACAACAGCACAGGGATTGATGTTTCTTGCCGCTTCACTTCCTATTGCAGTTGTCGGATATTTCTCTGCTATGGCACAGGGACGTGCAGCGGTTGCAGGTGTTGGAATTACAGCAAAAAAGCCGGAGCATAACGGTAAAGGCATAATTATGGCAGCTATGGTAGAAACATATGCTATCCTTGCGCTTCTTGTATCAATTCTTCTTATCTATAATATTGCAATCTGAACGGAGGTGCTGAAATGGCAGGAATTGAAAATATCCTGGACATAATATCTTCACAGCAGAAGCAGACTGAAAATAATATAATATATGTTGCCGAAAAGAAGGCAAATGCTATTATAGCTGACGGAAATGAAAAGGCTGAAAAGGAATATACTGAATACAAAAAGAAGTCTGAAAAACAGCTTGCTCTTGATTATGACAATGCAGTTTCATCAGTTGATGCAGAGATGAGAAGAAATATACTTGCGTGTAAGATTCATTGCATAGATGAAATCATTGAAAAAACTCTTGAAAGACTTGATATTATGCCTGCTGATGAATACTTTGAAATTCTGGAAAAGCTTCTTGTTCAAAAGGCTGATAAGGGTGAAGAAGGAATGTTGTGTTTGAATCAGAGGGATTTGTCAAGAATTACAGCTGATTTTGAAAAAACAGTTAAAATTTTTAATATAAAGATTTCTGAAAAGCCTGCTGAAATAGAAAACGGTTTTATACTCACATATGGACTTATTTCAGAAAATTGTAGTTTCCGTGCAATAATTGAGGCAGAGCGTGACAGTTTAAGGGATATGGCAGCGGCTGAACTTTTCGGGCAGGTGAAAAAATGACTACAAAATATGCAAATGCAGTTGCTGCGGTTAAGGCTATGGAAAATACACTGCTTACATGGAATGACCTTGAACAGCTTATAAATGCACAGAGCAGGGCTGAAATCAACAGTCTTGTCATGGCAAAAAAAGGTGAGGAAAACATCTCCACAGAAGCAGTATGGGAAATGATTCATGATTATGCTCCTGACAGTAAAGAGCTTGAAATTCTGCTTTATAAAAATGATTTTCATAATCTGAAGGCATCATTAAAAGCAATGATTTCAGGAAAGCCGCCTGAAAAGTACTATATCCGTCCGACTAATCTCAATCTTCATCATCTTACTGAAAAAGAATATGATTCTTTGCCGGATTATATCAGGAATACGGCATATGAAGCATACGACCTGATAGTAGGAACATCTGACGGACAGCTTGTTGATTCGTTCATAGATTCAGAAGCACTTCTTGCGATACAAAAAAGTTCAGAGAGTTTCGGAGGAGACTTCATGCGGAAATATGCAGAGCTTCTTACAGTATGTGCTGATATAAAAACCGCTTACAGATGCAGTAAAATGAGAAAGCAGAAAAGTTTTCTTGAAAGGGCGATATGCGGAAGTTCGGAGCTGGATAAAGAATCGCTCATAAGAGAATCCCTTAATGAGCCTGAAAGTCTTTTGAATTTTCTTGAGGATTCTTCTTATAGTGAAGCAGCAAGACTTTTAAATGAATCACCTGCACAGTTTGAAAAATGGTGTGATGATGCAATAATGGAGCTTGCTGAAACGGCACGTATGAAATCATTCGGCACAGAACCTCTTATTGCTTATTATATTGCCACAGAGGCTGAACAGAAAAATTTACGTATTATAACAGTATGCCATGAATTTGGTGCTGACAGAGAAACTATCACTGAAAGGATGAGAAAACTTTATGTCTGATTTGTATAAAACAGCTGTAATAGGTGATTCTGCCAGTGTTTCGGGATTTGCGGCACTTGGACTTTCTGTATTTCATGAAACTGATGCAGACAAAATATCCAAGCTTATTAACAAGCTTGCATCAGGCGGATTTGGTGTAATATATATTACTGAACCGGCAGCCGCACTTGTCAGCGATACCATAAAAAAATACAGAAGCAGAAAACTTCCGTCAATCGTTCTTATTCCTGCAATCGAAGGGAATACGGGCGAGGGTATGAGGGGAGTTCATGAAGCGGTTGAAAAGGCAGTAGGTTCAGATATATTAAATTAAATAACTTAAAAGGAGATGCGGATTTGAGCAGCATTGGAAATATAGTAAAAATTTCAGGTCCTCTTGTTGTTGCAGAGGGTATGAGGGATTCAAATATGTTTGACGTTGTGCGTGTAAGCAAGAAGCGTCTTATCGGTGAAATCATTGAAATGCACGGAGACAGGGCATCCATACAGGTATATGAGGAAACAGCCGGTCTTGGAACAGGTGAAGCTGTTGAATCTACAGGTGAGCCCATGAGTGCAGAACTCGGTCCGGGGCTTATCGGAAGTATCTATGACGGTATTCAGCGTCCGCTTGATGATATTCGTAAGGTATGCGGAAACAATCTTGCGAGGGGCGTTGAGGTATCACCTCTTAAACGTGATAAGAAATGGGCATTTACTCCAACGGTAAAAGCAGGTGATGCAGTAAAGGGCGGAGATGTAATTGGCACAGTACCGGAAACAGATATAGTACTTCATAAAATCATGGTTCCGAACAGCATCAGTGGAACAGTCATAACGATTAGAGAAGGTGAATTTTCAGTTGATGAGACGGTATGCATAATTGAGACGGAAAACGGTGAGAAAAAAGAACTGAATCTTTTTCAGAAATGGGCTGTACGTAAGGGCAGACCATACGCAAAAAAACTTTCTCCTGATATGCCGCTTGTTACAGGACAAAGAGTTGTTGACTGTCTTTTTCCGATTGCAAAGGGCGGAGTTGCTGCAATTCCCGGACCTTTCGGAAGCGGAAAAACAGTTACTCAGCATCAGCTTGCAAAGTGGGCAGAAGCAGATATTATTGTATATATCGGATGTGGAGAACGTGGAAATGAAATGACCGATGTTCTGAATGAATTTCCTGAACTTATTGACCCTAAAACAGGAAAATCTCTCATGGAACGTACTGTTCTTATTGCAAATACTTCTGATATGCCTGTTGCTGCACGTGAAGCGTCTGTTTATACAGGTATTACGATTGCTGAATATTATCGTGATATGGGGTATTCTGTAGCACTTATGGCAGATTCAACTTCACGCTGGGCAGAGGCTTTGCGTGAAATGTCCGGACGACTTGAGGAAATGCCCGGTGATGAAGGCTATCCTGCATATCTTGGAAGCCGTCTGGCACAGTTCTATGAACGTGCAGGACGAGTAATTTCGACAGGTACAGAGGGCAGGGAAGGTGCTTTATCGGTTATCGGAGCTGTATCGCCTCCCGGCGGTGACATATCCGAACCGGTATCACAGGCAACTCTTCGTATTGTAAAGGTTTTCTGGGGACTTGATGCAAATCTTGCATATCAGCGTCATTTTCCTGCAATAAATTGGCTTACAAGTTATTCACTTTATGCAGATTCGCTGGCAGACTGGTACAACAATAATGTTTCAGCTGACTGGATGAAACTCAGGGCAAGATTTATGGCTATTCTTAACGATGAAGCGGAGCTTAAAGAAATAGTGAAGCTTATCGGTATGGATGCACTTTCAGTAAATGACCGACTTAAAATGGAAACAGCCCGCTCAATACGTGAAGATTTTCTGCATCAGCTTGCTTTCCATGAAGTTGATACCTATACAAGTCTTAAAAAACAGCTTTATATGATGAAACTGATTCTGAATTTCCATGATGAAGCAGAAAAGGCTGCGGCAAAAGGTGCTGACATTGAAGAAATTTCAGGACTTGCCGTACGTGAAAAAATCGGACGTTTTAAGTATATTGCAGAAGAAAATGCTGATGAGGAATATAGTAAGCTTTCTGCGGAAATTTCAGCAGAACTTGACAAGTGTAAGGAGGTAAGATAAATGCCGAGAGAATACAGAACAATTCAGGAAGCGGCAGGCCCTCTGTTGCTTGTAAAGGGAGTGGAAAACTGCACATATGGTGAACTTGCTGATATACGTCTTAAAAACGGCGAAAAACGCAGATGCAGAGTGCTTGAAATCAATGGTTCTGATGCACTGGTACAGCTTTTTGAAAATTCAGCAGGAATAAATTTACAGGACAGTGCAGTAGTTTTCACGGGTCATCAGATGGAGCTGGGAGTATCAGAGGATATGCTTGGCAGAGTTTTTGACGGTATGGGTAATCCGATTGACGATGGTCCGGAGATTATACCTGATATGCGTATGGACGTTAATGGACTTCCTATGAATCCTGTTGCAAGAAAATATCCTCAGGAATTTATACAGACAGGTGTTTCGGCAATTGACGGACTAAATACGCTTGTACGTGGACAGAAACTGCCTATTTTTTCAGCCAGCGGACTTCCTCATGCAAATCTTGCCGCACAGATTGCACGTCAGGCACGTGTTTTGGGTGATAATGAACAATTTGCAGTAGTATTTGCGGCAATGGGAATCACATTTGAGGAATCAGAGTATTTTATAAGAAGTTTCAAGGAAACAGGTGCAATTGACAGAACGGTACTTTTTGTTAATCTTGCCAACGATTCAGCAATTGAACGTCTTGCGACTCCGAAAATGGCACTTACAGCAGCGGAATATCTTGCGTTTGAAAAAGGTATGCACGTACTTGTCATATTGACTGATATAACCAACTATGCAGATGCTCTGCGTGAAGTTTCGGCAGCACGCAAAGAAGTACCCGGACGGCGTGGTTATCCCGGATATATGTATACTGATTTGGCTTCGCTTTATGAACGTGCCGGCAGACAGAATGGTAAGGACGGAAGTATTACAATGATTCCTATTCTTACTATGCCTGAAGATGATAAAACTCATCCTATTCCGGACTTGACGGGGTATATTACTGAAGGTCAGATTATTCTTTCACGTGAACTTTTCCGTAAAGGAATCAATCCGCCTGTTGATGTTCTGCCGTCTCTTTCACGTCTCAAGGATAAGGGTATAGGCAAGGGCAAGACACGTGCCGACCATTCCGATACCATGAATCAGTTGTTTTCTGCTTATGCACGTGGAAAAGATGCCAAGGAACTTATGGTTGTATTAGGTGAGGCTGCACTTACTCCTACAGATTTGCTTTATGCCAAGTTTGCTGATGAATTTGAAAAGCGGTATATTTCACAGGGCTTTGAAAATAACAGAAGTATTGAAGAAACACTGTCAATTGGCTGGGATTTATTGAAACTTCTGCCAAGAAGCGAACTCAGAAGAATACGTGAGGAATATCTTGTTGAATACTATGATAAACAGGATTGAGGTGAGCAGTATTGGCAAGATTGAATGTAAATCCTACGCGTATGCAGTTAAGCAGTCTGAAGAAAAAACTTGCATCTGCTCAGAGGGGACATAAACTGCTTAAAGATAAGCGTGACGAGCTGATGAGGCAATTTATGAACTTAATCAAGGAAAATAAGCAGCTCCGGAATGAAGTTGAAGCAGGTATAGCAGATGCAAACAGGTATATGGCAGTAGCAGGTTCAGTAATGCAGAGTGAAGTGCTTGAAACAGCATTGATGCTTCCGAAACAGGAAGTTGAACTGGAAGTATCAGAAAAAAACGTAATGAGCGTTTATATACCTGTATTCCGTCCTAAATATCGCACTGACGATGTAAACGACATTTATTCATATGGTACTGCTTTTACTTCTGTTGATTTGGATGGTGCAGTAAATGCATTAAGTGAAATTTTTCCGAAAATGATACGTCTTGCAGAGATTGAAAAAGCCTGTCAACTTATGGCTGACGAAATCGAAAAAACACGCAGACGTGTTAATGCACTTGAGCATATTATGATTCCTGACTATCAGGAGACTATTAAATATATTACTATGAAACTTTCGGAAAATGAAAGAAGTACAACAACTTCACTCATGAAAGTAAAGGACATGGTTCTGAAGCAGAGTCATGATTTCACATAAAAAAATCCCGTCTTTGAAGGCGGGATTTTTTTACTCTGTATAATTTTCAGCTTCTTTAATTAATTTTATATCAACGAGTGCGTCAACAAAAGTACCTGAATCAGTGTATTCTTCTGAGAAAATTTTTCCATCTGTACGTATTTTATTGATAAATGCAGTTTTTTCATATGGAATAATCAATTTCATACGTTTTGCCGTTTCAGGAAGATTTTTCATGATGCATTCTAAAAGTTTATTGAATCCGTCATGATGTTTTGCGGATATAGCAATGGTATTGTCATCTTCAAAAATCATATCAGGATTAAGTGCGATATCCGATTTATTCATTACATTGATAATTGGTATACCATCACAGCCGAGTTCAGAGAGCAATTTTGCAGTAACTTCAGCTTGTTGTTCGCGTTCAGGAGAAGATAAATCCTGAACGTTTAAGATAATATCGGATACGGCAGCTTCTTCAAGCGTTGATTTGAAAGCTTCAATAAGATTATGCGGAAGTCTGCGTATAAGTCCTACTGTATCAATCAGCATTACACTTCGCCCGTCAGGAAGTTCAATAGAGCGTGAAGTTATGTCAAGAGTTGCAAAAAGCTTGTTTTCAGCAAGTACTCCTGCATCAGTAAGAGCATTCATAAGAGTTGACTTTCCGACATTTGTATATCCGACAATGGCTGCACATAGTACACCATCCTTTTTACGCCGTGAACGTGAGAAATTGCGGTGTTTTTCAAGTTCTTTCAGTGCGTCTTCAAGGTACTCAATTCTTCTGCGTATATGACGTTTATCAGTTTCAAGCTTGGTTTCGCCCGGACCTCTTGTTCCGATACCTCCGCCGAGACGTGACAGGGAGGTTCCCATGCCTGTTAGACGTGGAAGGCGGTATTTCTGCTGTGCAAGTTCAACCTGCAATTTACCTTCTTTAGTTCTTGCTCTCTGTGCGAAAATATCGAGAATAAGTGTAGTTCTGTCAATTACACGTACATCAAGGATATTTTCGATATTACGCACCTGTATGCCTGTCAGTTCATGGTCAAATATGACAAGTTCTGCTTCAAGCATTTCAAGTTGTTCTTTGAGTTCTTCCAGACGTCCTGCACCCATACAGGTTGCAGGGTCATAGGAAACTTTTTTTTGTATAACTTCTCCGACAACCTCCGCATTGGCCGTTTCAGCAAGCTCAGCCAGTTCTCTTATTGATACTTCTGCATCAAATTCACCTGTATCAACACAGGCAAGAACTGCTTTTACGGGTAAATCTTCTGTTTTATTTTCGTACATATATTCTCCTTATGGTGTTGATGTTTCAAGATATTCTTTGCCGTCTTCAGTATATTTATACACATCAGTATGCATTATGCCGTTTTCGGCAGTTACATATATTTCTGTTTTTTTGAATGGATTAAGTTTGCCATCAGTCCATTTATATTCAATAATACGGTCAGTATATTCATCATCTTGTCTTTCATAAAGAATACCTTCATCGGCAATAGTCAATATCTTTCCAATTTTAGAAAGTTCGCTGTTTTTTGTGAATTTATTTTCAATACTGACATAACAGTAATAATCTCCGAAAGTTTTATATGACCCAAAATTGTCATAGGGGATAAAGATATCGTCATATCCATCAAAATTAAAGTCAGCAACTTTTATTTTTTTATCATCCGGAATATATTCACATTTGATTGTCTGAACTGTTTTTCCGTCAACAATTAATTCAATATCTTTATCTTTAAGAGAATATCCAATATTTTTTTTTTCAACAGTTTCTGTTTCTGTTTTCTCATCGTTTATTGCAGTTTTAGGAAGTACAGTTGATGTGACGATAACAAAATTTTCGGCTCTTACATAGTCTTCGGGATTTTTTTCTTTTCCGCAGGCAGTAAATAAAATAAGAGGAATAGTTAAAAGAATAACTTTTTTCATTTATTCCTCCGATGAACTTTTTGCAAGCTCCGCAATTTCTTTTGGAGTGAATACATATTTTTTCCCGCAAAAATGACAGTATACTTCGGTATCTTTTCTTTCACTGGCAATTGAATTAAGTTCCTCAGAACCAATGCTTATAAGGACTCTTTCAGTACGTTTACGGCTGCAATCACATTTATATACAGGAGACGAGGTATCAAGCTCGTTCGGTTCAAGACCCTTAAGAAGCATATCAGCTATTTTTTCAGGAGTTACCCCCTCATTGAGAAGTGTTGAAACAGGTCGCATTTCAGACACATTCTTTTCAATCCGGTCAATACATTTTTCATCAGCAAACGGAAGAAGCTGTATAAGGAATCCTCCGGCGGATTTTACAGATAAATCAGTATCAACAAGTACACCGAGTCCGCATACTGTCGGAATTTGTTCGCTTGTTGCATAATAGTTTGCAATATCTTCAGCGATTTCACCTGAAACAAGATGAATAACTCCGACATACGGTTCACGCATTCCCATATCCTTGACTACTGAAAGAGTACCGTTTTTACCTACTGCTCCTGAAACATCAAGTTTACCGGTGCTGTTCAATGGCAGTTCAACGGTAGGATTTTTTACCCAGCTTTTGACATTTCCCATACTATCAGCAACTGCAACAAGCTGACCTGTCGGACCATCTGCATCAATTCTCAAGGTAATACTGTCGTCTTTGCCTTTGAGCATATATCCCATAAGCGATGCACCTATACTGAGTCTGCCAAGTGCGGCGGTTACGACAGCAGATGTTTTGTGAATTTGTTCTATTTCTGAAACCATATCCTTTGCATCAAGAACAGCACAGAAAGCCGAACCGTCAGCAGATATAGACCTGTATAAATTTCCCATATTAATTTCCTTTCAGATTGATTCTGCATATAAAATAATTTATTTTTAATTTGTCTGTCCACTATTGATACAACGCACTGTATAAACAATCCGCTGACAGTCGGATTCAGGCGGAAAGAAAGTGTCATCTCCGTATTTTCCGATAATTTTAAATCCTGTATCAATTAGAAGTTTCTCTATTTGCTCTTCACTGTAAGCCTTTTCGGAAAAACAGTCAGAAGTTCTTGAATAAAGTCCATTTTTTTCAAGTTCAAAAAATTCGAGATTCATTTTTACTTCATCAGTTTCAGAAACGAGAGTATTTTCCCAGATACAGAATACATTTTCTGTTTCATAAGTAAAAGTATTGTTTGCAAGGATATTTCTGTGCTTGTACAAAGTATTTACATCAAAGATAAACAGTGCATCAGGCTCGGAGAACAGTGCGACATTTTCAAATACTTTCTTAACATCGCAGATATTTGCAAGATGATTTATACTGTCAAGGGCACATATTGTAATATCAACCGAACCGAACATATCAAGTTTTCGCATATCCTGACAAAGATACTGAATATTCAGACCGCTGTCAAATTTTTTATCCAGAGCAATGCCAAGCATTTCATCTGAATTATCAACACCGATTACATCATATCCGAGAATTGCCATTTGTTCAGATATACTTCCTGTACCGCAAGCGAGGTCAAGAAGAATATTCCCATCGGTCTGCCTGAATTTATTAATAATTTTATTAAAATATTCTGCACGTTTTCTATAGTCGATATTGGCAGTCAGGCTGTCATAATAGCGTGCAAAAACGCTGTATCCCATTTATTAAGTCTCCTCATTTCCAAAAGATTTTTGATTGACAGATTCTTCTGTGGGGGGCTCAACAACCGGAGGTTCTGTTGGATATTCATCAAGCGAAATTTCTTCTGTACCAACAATTTCAAGGTTCTCATTAAACAGCAGTTTTTCACGTTTTACAATAGTTTCAACGTTATCAGGATATTCAAAGTAATCAATATAGATATTATACTGATTTTCTGGTTTATCATCAATGCGATATTGTATTTTTGAATTAATAAGAACAAGTTGTTTTTCTTCATTCCACACATATGTTCTGCTTTGGTTTTCAAAATCATTGTCCTTAGCATAGATATGCAAAGTGCAGTCGTCTTCTGTCCAGCCACAAACCGAAATTACAGCCATTTCAGGCCATTCCTCAAAAACTTCTGTTTTGGGATTATAGTGCATATAGATTCCGAAAGTATTTAAAGCCTCTATTTGTTGAGGAATG
>CAJTOG010000059.1 GCA_910577575.1 uncultured Ruminococcus sp.
TGTATATATCAATATATATGACCCTCTGAGGATATTTGAATTCAAAATAGGAAAAAATATCCATCAGGAAATTGCTGTAATGCCCGAATGCCATGAAATAATCGGTCAAATATGCTCTGCTGACAAAGAAAATGAGGAAAGTTCCATGTTCTCAGAATTTAAGGCTGGAGACGACCCTTCTGAAATTTTTGACCTCAGGGGCTATCATCAGGGGGACAAGCTTAATCGTGTACACTGGAAATTAAGTTCCAAAAAAGATGAACTTATTGTAAAGGATTACAGTCTGCCCGTTGATACTCCATGTATGGTTTTTCTTGATTTGAATATAAAATCAGAATATACTCTGCCAGTTTTTGATACCCTGATAGAAACGCTGATTTCTGTTTCACAGTTCATGCTTGAAAATGAAAGATTTCATTCCATTGTTTACTGCGATTCAAGAACAGGAGAATTTATTGAAAAAGATATATCAGATACTGATGAACTTTCTGAAATGACTTATGAGCTTATACTCTCCCTGAATAATAATTCAGGATTCCAGTCGGTTCATAATTATTTTACAGAAAAAAATAACATTTCACTTTCCTCATTCGTGTTTATAACTTCCAATCCTGACCCTGCTGTTATTGAATATATTGACGAAAATATAGAAGCCGAGATAAAGAATGCAATTGTAATTATAACATCACCGAATGCTGTTGCAGGTATTCCGCCGAATAATTCAAATTTCAATATTATACCCGTAGTAATCGGAAGAATAACATCATCAATCAAGGATATAGAGATATGAAAAAAAAGATTTTACAAAATGACAACGGCATTACAGTATGCGACAGCATTGTAATGTCGGTTAAAAGAAAAAATATAAATCTCAGAAAATCCGAGGCTACAGTTATTGCAGTCATCGGTTATGTTTCAACAATAATGGCATTCCTTAAAATGTTTGATTTCAATTTCAGTAAAACTGCTTTTGTTTTCTCAGCATTTATGTTTTCAGTAATATACATTACCCTTGCACTTATCGGCAAAAAAGCAATTTGGTTTATTATAACAACGTCTTTTGCTGCCGCTGCTGTATCATATAAATTTATAGAAGACATATCAACCGGATATAAATTTGCCTACAATACCATATACAGAACTGCTATGCACATTGAAATAGACTATTATAAATTCCTTAAACCGGAAACGGAAGAACATTCGGTAACTGTTTTCTTTATTCTGTGTGCATGGCTTATGGCGGTAATAATATATACTTTTACAATATATCATCCCAATTCTCTCCCACCTCTTATCGTAACGTTTCCGCTTATTGAAATCGGACTGTATAATGGAATTGAAATATCAGTTTTCTGGGGAATGTTAGTTATTGCCTACTGGTTTGCACTCTTCGCAATGACTGCTATTGATATGGGTGAATATTCAGGTGGAAACGGCGGATTTGTCCGGCGGGACAATTTGTTTTTTCCGAAAAGACAGATGAAGTTTAAAGTAACCGAAAAATGTGGTATATATATCATACTGACAGTTATGGTAACAGCCGGACTATCTGCTGCTGTACTTAATTTAATCAACTATGAACGGAGCGATAAAATAAATAAGAAACGTATTGAAATACGTGATGCAGTCAATTCATTTTCAGTTGAAGATTTAGCCGGAAGCATCTCTGAAATTACAAGTGCATTTGGGTTCACTTTTAAGGTTGAAGGTCATAAATTAGGAAATGTTGACCAGCTTAAATATAAGGAAACTACTGATTTGATTGTAACTGTTGACCAGAATTATGATGGAGCTATATATTTAAAGGAATATACAGGAAGTATTTACAGTAACAATCAATGGCTTCCGCTTTCTGATTCAGCCTATAAAGATGAAATTTTCAGCGATTTTACGAAATATAGTACATATCCGCAGGATTTTCCTTACAGATTCAATCATCTTTTTGATTTTACACAACCTGAATACACTATCTGGATTAATTCAAGACTTCGAAAAAACAAAAGCTTTGCACCATATGGAACTGATAATATCGGTATTACTAAATATGATTATGATACAAATGTTTCTTCCAAATCAAGCAATGAATATTCATATAAATTCACAAAAGTTGAAGCTGAAGACATTGCCGGAAAACTTGATGGTTTGGAGTCAAACCTTTACACGTATTCTATTAACGACATGACTGGAGAAAAATGGAAAAACCTGCTTGAAAATTACTGCAATGAAAAAAATTTAATAAATGATGACGATACTTTTTATGTTGAAACAGAACTTCCTATGAGTTACGATTCCAGTGATAATCTTACAAAACTCATTCAGTCGGATTATCAGAAATTTGTATACGGAAACTATTTACAGATACCCAATGACCCTGATATAGCAGAAGTCCGGAATGCATTTTCTGATATTCTGAAAACGTCAGAAACAGCTGAAACATCAGAAGAAAAAATCCGTGTTCTTACTGATATAAGAAACAGAATTGCTTCAATGACTGAATATTCCCTTAATCCAGGTAAAACTCCGAACAGCAGAGACTTTGTAAATTACTTTCTGCTTGAAAATCACAAAGGATATTGTACTCACTATGCAACTTCCGGAGTTCTTCTTGCTCGTATGGCAGAAATTCCTGCACGTTATGCAACAGGCTATGTGATTGTCGGAGATGATTTCAATGACGAAAATATCAAATCCGATGGTTCATATACAATAACTCTCAAGGATAACCGCCGTCATGCATGGGTTGAAGTTTACCTTAATGGCTATGGATGGGTTCCGTTTGAATTTACTGCTGGATATTCAAATCAGACTATTGATACAACTCCGACAACTACTGTAACAACAATATCTGAAACCACAGAAACAACTTCTATTGAATCGTCAGAAGAATCCATGACTACTACACACAATTCTGAAAGAAGAAATACAGAAAGAACTACTTCATCTTTCATTCCTAAAACAACTATAACGACTGTTACTGAAATAATTTCAGAAATACCAATTGAAAATTCAGGTATATCGAAAATATTGAAATATATTTTAGTTTCCATTTCATCAGCTTCCGCATTTATTATTATAATTATTCTGAGAAGAAAACTTGTTATTTATATCAGAAATAAACATTTTACATCGGGTTCCCGCAGAAAACGTATGGCATATATGTATGAATATACTGAAAAACTTCTGAATTATCTTAAAATTTCAAGAGATGATATGCAGTACGCTGAATTTTCCGAATATATTGAAAAAACTCTCGGAGGAATATATTTCAGTCCTGACGAATTTACTGAATTTACAGATATTGCTTTGAAATCTGCATTTTCAGAATATCCTCCCGAAAACGATGAACTTAAAAAATGTTGTAGTTTTATATGCAAATTTGCTGAAAAAATATATGATAGAGCAAATATCATGGAAAAGATTTATCTTAAAATCATACTTATTTTAATATAATAAAAAGCAGTCCGATTAAGGACTGCTTTTATTTTTTAATCAGAAATAAATACTGAAAAAGCTTTATAAGCCATGTATAAATCAAGTTTTGAAATTACCTCAAACGGTGCATGCATTGAAAGAACAGGTACTCCCATATCTATTGTATCTACATTAAGATTTGCGATATATGCTGCAACAGTACCACCGCCGCCTTCATCTACCTTTCCGAGTTCACCTGTCTGCCAGATTACATTTTCCCTGTCCATAAGTCTACGGATACGTCCTGCAAATTCTGCGGAAGCATCGGAAGTTCCGGCCTTTCCTCTTGCACCCGTGTATTTTGTGATGCATACTCCCTTATTCACATATGCACAGTTGTAACGTTCATTCACTTCTGCAAATGTAGGGTCAAAAGCTGCATTTACATCAGCGGAAAGGCATTCAGAAGCTGAAAGTACAGTCCTTCCGTCTGAACCGAGAGCTTCTGCTATATCTTCAATAAAATAATTGAGATAAGCAGAACACAGACCGGTATTTCCGTCGCTTCCGGTTTCTTCCTTGTCAGTAAGCACTGTTACAGCCGTATGTACAGGATTTTGGCAGTTAACTGTTGCCATAAGTGCAGGAAAAGCACAGCATCTATCATCATGACCGTATCCGCCTATAAGACTTCTGTCAAAACCTAAGTCCCTTGACCTGAAAGCTGGTACAGCTTCAAGCTCTGCGGAAATGAAATCAGATTCAGTAATACCGTATTTTTCAAAAAGAATATGCATGATATTAAGTTTTACTGCCTCACCTGATTCGTCATCCTTAAAAGGCACAGAGCCGATAAGTATGTTCAAGTCTTCTCCACGGATTATTTTTGTCGCATTGCGGTTCATCTGTTCGGTGGCAAGATGCGGAAGCAGGTCAGTTACGCAGAATATCGGGTCATTATCATCTTCACCGATGTTTACGGTTACAGTATCTCCATCCGCTTTTACAATTACTCCATGAAGTGAAAGAGGAATTGCGGTCCACTGATATTTTTTTATTCCACCATAGTAATGGGTTTTAAAAAGTGCAAGTTCATTGTCTTCATAAAGCGGATTCTGTTTAAGGTCAAGACGCGGAGAATCAATATGAGCAGCACAAAGCCTTACGCCCTCATCTATAGGAGCAGTTCCGATAACTGCCGTAACAACAGCCTTCCCCCTGTTATTCCGGTAAATTCTGTCACCTGCTTTCAGTTCCATGCCTTTCCTGTACTCTGTAAAACCATTTGATTCCAGTATTCTTACAGCTTCGCATACTGCCTCACGCTCAGTTTTTGCAGTATCAAGAAAGCGTCTGTAATCCTCAGCAAAAACAGAAATCATGTTTTCTTCATCTTCATTGATTAATCTGTACCCATTCTTACGATTAAGAAAAAGTTTCTCCTTAAGTTCCTTGACAGCATCTTTTTTTTCTTTCATAATTAAATTTGCTCCTTCCAGGATTTTATTTTATCAGCAATTTCTTTAGAAATTCTGTAAGCTGATTCAATATCGCTATTATTTTTTATTAAATAATCCGAATGCTCAATAAAAAAAGATTCATCAAGCTGGGATTTCATACGACTTACAGCTTGTTCATGCGTGAGCTTATCACGCTTTATAATACGCTCTTTCCTGATTTGCGGGTCAGCAATTACAGAAATAATTATATCACACATCTTATTTGCTCCGCTTTCAAAAAGAGTAGGAGCGTCAAGCAGGACAAAACCCTTGGTATTTTCTATCCGACATGAAATTTCAGATAAAATATACGGATAAATTATTGAATTGAGTTTATCAAGCCTTGATTTGTTATTGAATACAATATTTGCCAGTGAATTTCTGTTAAGCGTTCCATCACAGTTTATTATACCTGTTCCAAAAGCATGAGTTAATTCACCAAGACAATTGCTCCCCTTTTCAACAACTATTCTTGCAATATGGTCTGCGTCAATAATAAAAAATCCATTTTTGGCAAACACTTTTGAAACAGTGCTTTTTCCTGCACCTGTCTGCCCTGTAAGTCCGATAACAGTCCTCATTATATCACTCCTTTATGCGTATAACTTCAAACCCGGCTGAGCGTATAAGCCGATTATAAACAGCAAGCCCGATTCCCTCTGTATCCGGAGAACGCACAAATATTTTTTCTGCACCCATATCATCAAGTTCACGGAGACGGCGGAAAATATAATGAGCCTGTTCGGAACTGTCCGAACCGTAAGTCATATATCTGAACGGGAATGTTTTTTCATCACCGTTGAATATAAGTGAATAAACATTGTCCCTGTTGTTTTCATTCACCAGATTAATGAAATCTTCAAGGGAAGATTCGACCATAACAACATCTGCACAAGGTGAATAATGCTTATACTTCATTCCCGGAGAAGTAGCTTCTGCACCGTCTGCGAGGTCATTAAGAACAGCAGAATCCACAACAACATCACAGATATCAAACAGCATTTCCTTTGTTACAGCACCGGGGCGAAGTATTCTTGCACGGTTTTCATTGTCAAAGGATATCACGGTTGATTCAACCCCGAACTGTGATTCTCCGCCATTTATGACAGCAGATATTTTTCCGTTCATATCACGGATAACGTGTTCTGCACAGGTAGGGCTGGGAAGTCCGGAGATATTGGCAGAAGGTGCAGCTATTGGACAGCCTGAAATTTTAATTACTTCGTGCATGACCGGATGGGAAGGAATTCTTATTCCGACCGTTTCAAGTCCGCCGGAAGTTATCATCGGTATTTTATCATTTTTCGGCAGAACCATTGTCAATGCTCCGGGGCAGAATTTTTCAGCCAGTCTGTAGGCAATATCAGGTATATAAGAAGTATAGATTTCTGCCTGTGAAAAATCAGCAAGATGAACTATGAGAGGATTGTCGGCAGGTCTGCCCTTTGCCCTGAATACAGCTTTTACAGCTTCCTCATTGCGTGCATCCGCACATAAGCCGTATACTGTTTCAGTCGGGATTCCTACAATCTTTCCCTGTTTTATCATCTCTGCTGCTTTGATTATATCTTTTATATTATTTTCAAGTAGAATTGTATTCATGGCTTAAACTTCCTGTCCTGCAAGTTTTGAAGCCTGGTCAGCCGTTGCGAGAGCATCAAAAACCTCGTCCAGATTACCATTGAGCATATCTTCCAGACGATATATAGTAAGTCCGATTCTGTGGTCAGTCAGTCTTCCCTGCGGATAATTATATGTCCGTATGCGTTCAGAACGGTCGCCTGTACCAACCTGCATTTTTCTTTCAGAGGCAACTTTCTGTGCCTGTTCTTCCTGCATTGCTTCATAGACACGTGAACGCAAAATCTTCATGGCTTTGTCTTTGTTTTTATGCTGACTTCGTTCATCCTGACACTCAACAACAACATTGGTCGGAAGATATGTTATACGTACTGCCGATTCAGTTTTATTTATATGCTGCCCGCCTGCTCCGCTTGCACGGAAATAGTCAATTTTAAGGTCTGTCGGATTTATTTCAAGTTCAACCTCATCAGCTTCAACGAGTACTGCAACGGTTACTGTCGATGTATGAATACGCCCCTGCGATTCAGTTTCAGGAACTCTCTGAACCCGATGCACTCCGCTTTCATATTTAAGATGTGAATATGCACCCTCGCCTTCTATTGAGAAGCTTATTTCCTTGAAACCACCCAGTTCAGTCGGCTGTGCATTCAGTATTTCCTGTTTCCAGCCCTTTGATTCGGCATACATTGTATACATTCTGTACAGCGAGTTCGCAAAGAGTGATGCCTCTTCGCCCCCTGCACCGCCACGTATTTCAATGATTACGTTCTTATCGTCGTCAGGGTCTTTCGGAAGAAGCAGAATTTTAAGCTCCTGTGATATATCTTCCAAAGCAGTTTTATTTTCCTCATATTCGGTCTGTGCCATATCTCTGAAATCCTTGTCAAGACCCGTATCACTGAGAATTTCTTTTGCCTCATTGAGTGAATTTTCAGTTTTTTTATATTCTCTGTACTTTTCGACAACGGGAGTAATATTCTTGTATTCACGCATAAGCTGTGCATAAAGCTTATTATCACCTATAATTTCGGGGTCTGAAAGTTTTGAACTTATTTCCTCATACCTGCTTTCCGTCATTGCAAGCTTTTCAAACATTATTTAACGCTCCTTTATAAAAATCATACAATTAATATTATAACTCAGATTCAATATAAAATCAATAGCCTGAATGAATATTTTTTTGAAACCGTGCAAGAATAATATATATAAAATTTATAAACAGGGAGATACTGAATATGGTAACAAGAATAACAGCGGAGTTTGAAGCTCCAGAAACAGCGGAACTTGCACTCAAAAAGATAAGAGAAAACGTAAGGGGAGTATATTCCACAAACTTTGTTTATAACAGACGTTCAAACGAAGCAGAACGTCTGAGAGGAGCAGATATCTATACTGTTATGCCGACAGCTGTAACATCAAACAATTATCTCACTGCAACACTTGAATCTCCTGCATCCGTTGATGTTATCCCCGAACCTGCACGGAGTAGAAAAACGACAGTATTTATAGTCTGCGACGGAAGCAACATTCAGGATATTCACTCAATTCTTACAAGTTCCGGCGGAAGCAATATTTATTCTCCGACAGCATGAATATTTCAGTCTCCGTCTGAATATTATTTTATCATGAATAATAAAACTTCAAACGGAGGTACAAACATGAAATACAAACCGGAGGGCAGCATATTCAGAACTGCCGAAAACCAGAGATATATCTCAACTGCTGAAGGCCTTTCAGAAGCTATGGAAAAGGGATTAATTCTTGAAGCAAGAGCTTCTGTCTGCGACAGTGAACATAATCTGATTATAGATTTACCATGTGCTGACGGAATAATAAAGCGTGAAAACGGTGCACTTGGTATTTCAGAGGGTAAGACAAGAGATATTGCACTCATATCAAGAGTGAACAAAATAGTTTGCTTTAAAGTGATAAACCTGTCCACAGGCGAAAATGGAAGACTTAAAGCCGAACTTTCACGGGCTGACGCACAAAGGGAATTTATATCTGAATATTCTGATAAACTTGCCATAGGAGATGTCATTGATGCAAAGGTAACTCATCTTGAGCAGTTTGGATGCTTTGTCGATATCGGGTGTGGAGTACCTTCTCTTATCCCGATTGACGCAATTTCTGTTTCAAGAATTTCGCATCCCTCTGACCGTTTCAGCGTGGGACAGTTTATCAAGGCAGTTGTGCGTTCCCGTGAAAATTCAAGAATCTGTCTTACGCATAAGGAACTGCTCGGTACATGGGAAGAAAATACTGCTAATTTCAAAGCAGGTGAAACTGTTTCAGGAATAGTACGTTCCGTTGAAAGCTACGGAATATTTGTTGAGCTTGCACCAAATTTGGCGGGTCTTGCAGAACTCCGTGAGGATATACACACAGGTCAGAGCGTAAGTGTGTACATAAAGGCAATAATTCCGGAGAAGATGAAAGTTAAACTTGTTATAGTAGATGCCTGCGGTGAATGTGAACCGGAACGTGATTTCAAATATTTCAGCAGTGAAAACCATATTGATGTCTGGAATTATGCACCTCAATGCTCCGGAAGAGAGATTATAACTGTTTTTGAATAATATTAAAGCCTGCCGGAACACCGACAGGCTTCTGTTTTTATAATCCTGCATCAAAAGAATAAACATTATCGACACTCGTCTGATTCAATTTAATTGTTCCGTTGTCAAATTCATATTTAACATATAAGTATCCATCGCTGTGTTTTTTATAAAAAAAGTATGTTCATCAATAAATACAGCCCTTGCAAAATTTTCTGAAAAATCTTTCCTAAACTCATCAGATAAACAAATTTCCAACCACTTAACAACTTCAATTTCATTAATATATTCATATAGCATCTTCAGAACATGAAAAAAATAACAATGCTGAAAGTATTGCTGACATTTTTTCATTGTGTTACTACATTTAAAACAGCGGTGCAATAAGTTTTAGAATCTGACCTGCTATTTTATAATAAAGTTTTTCTTTTTTTATTGTTTCCGGAGTAACTTTTCTGCACATTCCCAGAGTCTGTTGGAAATCCGCTTCAACCGATGGTATACAATCAGTCTGATACATATATACAGCACATTCAAAATGATGATAAAGGCTTCTGTAATCAAGATTGATAGTACCTACAACAGCTTTTTCATTATCACATACAAATATTTTTGAATGTACAAATCCCGGAGTATATTCATAAATCTTGACTCCTGACTTTACAAGTTCCTTATAGTGATTTTTAGCAAGTGCATAAGCCATTTTCTTATCAGGTATTCCGGGAAGAATTATTTTTACGTCAACACCTCTTTCGGCAGCAAATTTAATGGAATTTTCAAGTGAATCATCAAGAATAAGATAGGGAGTCATGATATGTACATAACTTGTTGCACGATTCAGAATATCCATATATACATTTTCACCGACTTTATCATCATCAAGCGGACAATCCGCATACGGCATGACATAACCGTTTTTATTGTATTTTTTACAGTCTTCCGAAAAATCAAGCCATTTTTTCCATTCAAATTCCTTTTCATCTATATTCCACATCTGTAAAAACATCAAAGTAAAGCTCTGCACTGCCTTTCCTTTAATCATAATCGCAGCGTCTTTCCAATGACCGAAACGTTCCTTTTTATTAATATACTCGTCGGCAAAGTTAATTCCTCCGCTGAAAGCTGTTTTCCCGTCAACAACAAGAATCTTCCTATGGTCTCTGTAGTTGTAGTGAGTTGAGAGAAATGGTGCGATAGGTGCAAAAGCTTTGCATTTAATCCCCAGTTTAGCCATTCTTTTGGGATAATCATGAGTAAGCGTTGACATCTCACACATTCCGTCATACATAACACGAACCTCAACACCCTGCTTCACTTTTCTTTTCAGTATTTCAAGGATTTTTCCCCACATATATCCTTCAGCAATAATAAAATACTCCATGAAGATAAAATGTTCTGCTTTTTCAAGTTCATCCAAAACTGCTGCAAATTTAGCTTCACCACTCGGGAAATATTCTGTTTCCGTATTGCTGTATATAGGAAAACAGCCTGTCCTGTTGACATATCTACATAAATCATCAGTACCGGAGTTTCTGAGATTATAATTTTCAAGAAGACTTTTATCATACGGAAGAAGCTTTTTTGTTGAATTGACCAAATATTCTATTCTTTTTCTTATGGCATGATTTGAAAAATCGTTCTGAGTAAGAAAAAGCAGTATAGTTCCAGGAAGAGGAAAAATCATTATTATTCCAAGCCATGTAAGCTTTGCAGATGAATCCATGTCACTGTTGAAAAGATAGAAAATCATCACTATTGAAAAAATCGTCAGGAACATATTTATATGCGGAATAAAATCGGTAAAAAAATTATATGCTGAAAGGAGTATTCCAATCTGCATCAGTATAAGCAATACTATAATAAAAAAACGGCTGAAAATGATTCTTAGAAATCCTTTCTTTTTTTTCGGAATCAGACGTATTATGCCATCATCAGAAATTTTTTTCTTTTTCTTCATAATTATTCTCCTGTTATTTCAATGCATCCGGCAGAGCGTATTCCCATTATTCTACAGCTCCCCTTACCAAAAATCCTGTTCATTTCTTCGGCATAATATTCAGCATTATATGACGGCACAAACGCCTGCACAGTATTTTCATTTATTCGTACAGCACCGCTTCCGTTAAGAATAAACCGGCTCATTTTCAGAGCAAGAGTTACTGACGGATTTTTTGATAAACATGCCGATGAATTTCCGGATTCGTTTATAAGTCTGAAAAATTCATCAAGTTTTCCCATTTTCAAGGCACCTGACTCAAGAACTGCATGTTCATTTTCTTCAATAAAATATAAAGCCCTGATAATTTCTTCATCAAAATGACTTTCACGCATTTCAGAAATTTTTTCATGAAATTCATGTCTGTCTATAGAAATATCAAGAAAATCCTCATACAAATCATGAGTATTTCCTATCCCAGTAATGCATAAACTGTAACCGGTACGTGAAAAATCAAAGCCAATATGTTCTGTTTTCTGATTTAAAAAATCAGAAAACACAAATCCACCTACAGAATTAACACAGCATACTTTTGTATCAGTGTTATAATAAGAATCAATAACTTTTGCAATAAGCAAATCAAATACGTCATTTTCTGAAAGATTGCAGTCATCAGGAATACCTGATGATATATACAAATCAAATCCACCTGTTTTAATGCCAAGTTTTCTGAAATGTTCAGTTATTTTACTGATAATTGGATTGTAAACGCTTTTATCTTCTATTTCTGAATAAGGTTGAATTTCAATAAGCTCTGAGTTATCAACTTTTATATGTATAATTCTTTCATTGTTGAATCCTGCTATTGCTATCATATCATGAGTCACAGTTGCAGAAAGTATACACCCGTTATTCTTATGCGTATTAATTCCGCCTGTTCCGATACAGGCAGGAGAAGAAAAAGCACGGATTTCGTCATGTTCCGGATAAAGCCTTGAAAAATGTTCTGCCGCATTTATAAATCTTGCCCTTTGTCTAAGGATTTCAATTTCTGAATGTCCGTAAAGTTCAGCAAGAGTACAGTCGAGTCTTCCACCTGATAAAGCGGATACCAGA
>CAJTOG010000060.1 GCA_910577575.1 uncultured Ruminococcus sp.
ATTGTTTTCAGATTCGTCGGAATTGTCCGAAAGAATATTCATTTCGTCTATTCCTGCAAGTGACAGATTTACTTTTTTAGCTGTATCTGTTGCTATTTTACCTGTATTTTTGAGCTTCTGTGTGGCTTCAGCAGCTTGTTTGTAAGTTGTTCCGAAAAGTCCTGCTGTAAATCCTGCAATATATCTTGTAACCCTGACATCAGGGTATTCAATGCAAGCATTTTCAGAAGGAATCAAAGGGGGTTTTAGTACAGCAGCAGAATTGCTACATACAATTAATTTCAGCAATAATGGCAGCAAACTTGCAGAATTTGTAAATAATATCGACGTTGATGGGATACTTATAAATTTCTCAACATTGGTAGGCAATATTATAAAAGGAATTTTTGACTTCCTTAAAAATTTTATAACAAATATAGACTGGATAAGTCTCGGTGAACAGATATTCAATTGCATCACCGGAATGATAAAAAATATTGACTGGAAAAATCTTATTGAGAATGCATTTGAACTTCTTGGAACATCTGTCGGAGGAATTTCTGCACTTATAAGTTCACTGCTCATGAAAATATGGGAAAAATTGAAAGAAGCATGGAATTCAGTAAAAGAGTATTTCAACAAGAAAATTGAAGAATGCGGTGGAAATATAATCGAGGGAGTGTTCAAGGGGATTTTGGACGCTTTTAAAAGTATCGGAAACTGGATTAAAGAACATATTTTCAAGCCTTTTATAGATGGCTTTAAAAAGGCTTTCGGGATTCACAGTCCATCAAAAGAAATGGCTGAAATGGGCGATTATATCATTGATGGTCTGTTTAATGCCATATCTGACGGGATAACAAAAATTCGAGAAATATTTGAAGAAATGCTTGAAACTATAAAAACAGTTTTTTCAGATATTGGCGAGTGGTTCAAAGAGAAATTTCAGTCTGCAAGGGATAATATAACAGGAGTTTTTGAAGATGTAGGAACGTGGTTTGGAAATCGCTATAACGATGTAAAATCAGCATTTTCAGATGTGGGCAATTGGTTCACCGATTTTTTGGATTGCATCGCCGAGCAGTTCAATTGCCTTTGTGGCACTGTCAGTCGTAAATTTTGCTATCGGCTTCAAAAAGTTTTCCCAGGGTCTGTCTTTTACGACAGGTTCAGCTGTTTCCCATGCCGAATTTATATCATCTATCGTATTGCTAAGTGCTTCCATAAATGTCGGAATCAGGTCTCCGATTGTCCATGATGCAAGCGGAAGAAGTACGTCATTATAAAAATCTTCAAGTCCCAATCCGATATTTTCAGTAAGCGGTTCAAGCGGCTCAAAAACTTAATCAACATATTCACTAATTAATATGATTATTTTTTATTTTTGGTTTCATAAAACAGTCAGAAAGCAGTTTTAGTTTCAGTTCAGTTGAATACAAAGCAATATCAGAAGTATCGTCGAAAGAATACGAGTTATCTTCATTTGCTTTCTTAAAATATTGTTTCAGAATACTCATATTCAGAGTTTTGCCAAGTCTTCTTAGTCGAGTAAAAAGAGTTACCTCTACTCATGCATCAAGGATATCTCTAATGAGTAGCATCTTATCAATCAAATGGCAGCTATTGTCAATTATTTCTCTAAAGCCCTCAATTCCTATATCATATTTAAAAATAAGAAGCAATATAAAAATTCATTTCAAATCCCCATTCGCTGGATTATCAAGAACCTTTCCTGTATCGGAAAATCGTGAACCGTGACAAGCACAGTCCCACGAATGTTCAGCAGAATTCCATTTAAGTGCACAACCCATGTGGGGACATCTTTTAGCCTTGGGAATAAGCAGATTCTTGATTGCCTTTCCGCCATTAATGAATAATTGCGGCTTGATAATGTTCCTCGATGGACTGAAAATATCCGAATAATCATTTCGTTGACCCATGACTATATCGCTGAGTATCATTGCAGATACCATAGTGTTCGTCATGCCCCATTTATTGAATCCACTTGCCACGTACAAATTCGGAGTATTCCGTGAATATTTCCCGATATATGGTATTCCGTCAAGACTCATGCAATCCTGTGCTGCCCAATGGAATTTCTCATTAGCATCAAGATAGTGAAGCTTTACAAAGTTTTGCAATTCATTCCAGTTTCCGCCATTTTCTCCTGTTCTGTGACCTCCGCCTCCAACAAACAGCAGATTTTCATAATTTCTGAACGACATTCCCTTGTGATTCTCATCAACATACATACCGTTCACGTTAGTAGCATTTTCCAGAGCGATAACGTAGGAACGGTGCTGATAAAGCTTCAGAAAATAACTTCCGTGTTTATTTATAAAAGGGAAATGAGTTGTGACAATTATTTTATCAGCTTTAATTCTGCACTTGTCCGTAACTGCCGTATTGCCTATCATTTCATGTACAAAAGTATTTTCATATATATTGAGTTTGTCTGAAATAGATGAAATAAATTTAAGCGGATTAAATTGAGCCTGATTCGGAAATTTCACTGCTCCGATTGCATTTATCGGTATCGGAAGATTTTCACAAAACTCCGATTGATAACCAATTTTGTTAAGTGCATTCACTTCGTTTTCAAGTTTTTTTCTATCGCTTATAGAATATACATAGTTGTCCTTTATCTCATAATTACATTCGATATTATGGCACATCTTTGCATATTTTTCAAATGCCGTTTTATTTGCATTCAGATATTTTCGAGCAACTTCTACACCGCTGTTTTTTAATATTTTCTGATAGATAAGTCCATGCTGAAAAGTGATTTTTGCAGTTGTATTCTTAGTTGTACCGGAGCATATTCTGTCCTTTTCCACAAGAACATATTTCACTCTGTTCTGATGCAGAAAATATGCTGTGAGAATTCCTGCCATTCCTCCGCCGATTATAAGAACATCGGTTTTTATGTCCTTATCAAGTTTCGAAAATTCGGGCAATTTTGTATTAGCCTGCCATACTGATTCCATAGTCTCCTCCATTATAGAAACGCCGTTTGAACTTACTTCAAACGGCGTTGATTTTTACTGATCCTGCAAATCTGCCGCAGGAATATCGTTTTCTAAATTATCTCTCGCAAGATCGTTATCAATTACCGGATATGCAGAAGATATCGGAACTTCGCGTGAGTAGGATTTATTATGCCACACCTTCTGCGTTGAACTTGATGTTCCTGCAATTATAGGATTCGCATGAGTTTTTCCCGATTTGGCTTTACCTTGAATTTCAGGTACGGGAAACACATCATTTTTCGGTTGAGTATGCGTATAATCAGGTCTTTTCATTCCCTTTTTCGCCATGTTCATCACCTCGGGGTTAGTATGTGATGAATATCTTATTTTATTCTCAAATTGTGTTTTGATTATATTTCAAGATTACTTCATCATCTAAGAACAGCACTAATTTTTATAAAATTTTATTCATCATGTCAAATGAATACCTATCTAAAATCGAAATTCAGAAATTTTTTATTGTCATCTTCTATGACCCTTTCAGATGTCATCCACTGATATTATTTTAACATATCATGCACAGTATATAAATACAGATTACTAATAGTAAATCTGTACAACCAGTGCTGTATAAAATTAATCGAAAGGAGCTGATATTATGAATACAAGGAAAAAAGAAGAACTATCAATGTGAGAACGATCTGAATATGATGTTATCAGCGAAACGGAGACAGAAAAAGAATTGATTGTGGTACTCAGAGTACAACACAGCAGAGCCACTGTAACCTGCAATATTCCGAAGTATACTCCCGAAGAAGAGAAAAAACTATTATAAAATATTACTGAAGCAATGATGCAAATTGTTTATACGGGTCAGGACATAAGTCATTTCAAGAGTATGGAGATACTGATGGATTGATACATACGGAATAATTGAAATAAGTCCCAGGGATATAACCTTGGGCTGTTTCTATGCTTTTGCGAATTATACAATAGTTTCAATCAAAATATTATCGCAATATCGAGCAATCTTAATACCCGATTCCTTGCTTGTATTGAAACTTAAACAAATTAATGTTTTCCTGCTCAACGTTATATGGTAAATATAAACGAATGTCTCCTGTCGAAATAAAAAAGATGACCGCCAGCGTCGACTACTTTATATATGGTTATAAGCCCAATAGGTTTATCGAAGATGATGGAAGAAAGTACTTTCTTATTTATTTGCATCCTATCAGCAATTATTACATTCATCGTTGCTGAATATAACTTGTAAGTTAATCATATAACGCTATGCTGAAAAAATTAGGTATGTGCTCCTTGTATTTTCAGATATAATGTGATATAATTAAAGTGTATTAAGTATACACCTCATAAAACTCGTTAAAGATGGGAGATATAATATGAAAATTGGATTCATCGGTGCAGGAAAGGTAGGTTTTTCCCTTGGTAAATATTTTACTGAAAAAGGTATAAATCTTTCTGGATATTATAGCAGAGAGCCTGCTTCCTCAAAGGATGCTGCGGAATTCACATCGTCTTCACATTATCTGGTGGTTTCTGAGCTTATCAGGGATAGTGATGTCATATTTCTGACAGTTCCGGATGCGGAAATAAGCCGTGTTTACAATGAAATAAAGACCATGAATATCATCGGTAAGCAGCTTTGTCATTGCAGCGGAGCTATGACTGTAGCAGATGCTTTTCCAGATATATCAGCATATTCGGCCCAGGGATTTTCCATACATCCCCTGTTTCCGGTGAGCAGCCGATATGAATCATACAAACAGCTTGATGATGCTTTTTTTTGTATCGAGGGTGATAATACGGGCATTGCGAACTGGACTGAGATTTTCGCCGGTCTCGGCAACAGAACAAGAATCATTTCTCCCGAAAACAAAAAGCAATATCATGCTGCCTGTGCAATGTCCAGCAATCTTGTCTGCGGACTTATTTCAATAAGCGTTTCACTTCTGCGGAACTGTGGTTTCTCGGATGAAGAAGCTCTTTGTGCTTTAAAACCACTGGCTGAAAGCAATATTAGAAATATTTTCAGTCAGGGGATTTCCAATGCACTTACAGGGGCAGTGGAGCGCTGTGATATAAAAACGGTGGAAAATCATATTCGTTATATCGATTCTGATGAGGACAGGCAAATCTACAAATCTCTTTCTCTTAAACTGATACAGCTTGCGGAAATCAGACATCCTGAAATTGATTATTCCGGAATGTACCAAATATTGCGCTAATTTTTTATGTATCAGTCGTGGAGATTTCAAGACTCTGTTTTACATCCAAAATAAATACCCGACAGCAGTCATTCTGAATGCTGTCGGGTTATGTTTATCTTTATTATTATTTCAGTCAATACTGAAGAAACATACCTGATAATTTTGCAAAAAAATCCGTTTTCATGTCTCACAATATATCTTACGCATAATTTTTATATAGCACTGTTATATAAGTTTGCCGTGCTTTTCATAATCAGCTGTTCTGATTATTTCATTTTTTTCTCCTACAAATACTACTTTGGGATGATGCCCGCTTGCTTCTTCTGGTGACATGGCTGCATAAGACATGATTATTACCGTGTCTCCCTTTTGTCCTGAACGAGCCGCTGCACCGTTGAGACAGATTACTCTGCTGCCTCTTTCTCCGGCAATGACATATGTTTCTATGCGACTGCCGCTGTTTACATTAACGATATGGACGTGTTCGTATTCGTAAATACCGGCTGCCTCCATAAGCTCCTCATCAATAGTTACGCTTCCTACGTAATCAAGCTCTGCCTGAGTTATAACAGCACGGTGTATCTTACTTTTCAGCATGGATAACTGCATTTCTTTTCCTCCTTAAACATCTTCTGTGAAGAAATTATCAATAAGACGTGTTTTACCTATATATACTGCCATAGCACAGAGGGCAGGTTTGTCAAGGCATGCAATTTGCTGCATGGATTTGCAATCGACTATCTTTATATAATCTATCTTAGCAAGAGGTTCAGCTTGAATATGAGCAGTCATTGCAGAAATTATGATAGAACTATCCCGTTCACCCTTTTTGACCATATCCATTCCAAGGAATACAGATTCTGAAAGCACCAAAGCTGCCTTTCTTTCTGAATCGCTGAGATATGTGTTTCTGGAGCTTTTGGCAAGACCGTCTTTTTCACGGATTATGGGACATCCGATTATTTCAATATCCATATTGAGGTCATCTGCCATATGACGTATGACAGCAAGCTGCTGTGCATCTTTCTTGCCGAAATAGGCACGGTCTGGCTTTACGATATTGAACAGCTTTGATACAACAGTACATACTCCCCGAAAGTGAATGGGGCGGCTGAGTCCGCAGAGTTCCTCGGTAAGAACGGTCATATCTACAAAAGATGAAAAACCGTCACGATACATTTCCGATGGTTCGGGATTGAATATAATATCTCCGCCATGAGCCGATACAACAGCTGAATCGAGGTCAAGATCTCTCGGATAACTTTCCAAATCTTCAGCAGGACCGAATTGCATAGGATTTACAAAGTCAGAAACCACTGTCCTGTCATTATCCCTTGCTGAGGCTTCTATAAGACTGGCATGTCCTTCGTGAAGATAGCCCATAGTAGGTACAAGTCCTACGCTGAGTCCCTGTCTTCTCCATTCTCTGACAATTCCCCTGACCTCATCTATAGTTTTAACGATTTTCATGTTATTCTTCTTCCTCTCTGATAAGTGTAGCGATAACTTCATCATCTATTTTATAAGTGTGTTCTACAGCAGGAAATTCACCTGACTTTGATTCGTTTATATAATCAGTTATTCCCTGTCTCATAATTGTTCCCACGTCTGCAAATTTCTTAACAAATTTAGGAGTATGACCTGTAGTAAGACCAAGCATATCCTGATAAACAAGAACTTGTCCGTCGCATCCATTGCCTGCACCTATACCGATTGTAGGGATATCAAGTTTTTTAGTTATGATTTCTGCCAATTTAGCCGGTATACCTTCAAGGACAACAGCACAAGCCCCTGCCTCTTGAATTTTCAGAGAATCGCTGATAAGTTTACGTGCATTTTCAAGACTTTTACCCTGTACTTTGAATCCGCCGAATGCGTTGACAGACTGAGGGGTGAGTCCAAGATGAGCTACAACGGGGATGGATGCCTTTACAATAGTGCTTATCCTGTCGCAGACATCAGCACCACCTTCCAGTTTGACAGCTTGTGCTCCGCCCTCTTTGATAAGTCGTCCAGCATTGGCAACGGCGTCTTGAACGCTTATCTGATAAGACATAAATGGCATATCTGCTACTACGAATGCATTTTCCGCAGCTTTTGAGACAGCAGCGGTATGATGAATCATATCTTCCATAGTAACAGGGAGAGTGTTCTCGTAACCCAACATGACCATACCAAGTGAATCGCCGACAAGAATAGCGTTGACTCCGCATTGATCTATTATTTTTGCAGTGGTATAATCATAGGCGGTAAGCATAGTAATTTTATTCCCTCTGCGTTTTTGTTCAAGCAGTGTAGAAACTGTGTTCATATATGAATCTCCTTAAAAGAATGTTACCTTTCCGTGATACGGATAAGATACAAATATATTATAACACAGTTTTCTGTGATTTACAATAGAAAAACGATAAAAAATCCGTGATATTTCAACGAGTAAAGGCAACATCGTTCAAAGCAATGCTAACGCCTCTGTACGTTAAGTAATCGGTGCTGCTTCAGATATAAAATGTACAACAGAGATATAATAATTTTTTGTTATAGTTTCAAAAATATTTCCGAAGATTTCTTCACCCGTTCCGTTATTTCAAACTTCCCGGAAATCCTCTGAAATAGTGTGAATCAATTCCCAAAGTGCATTCCAGTGGTCAAAATACGACTGAATCAAGGTCTCACCACGTCCGCCGTCGTCCCACGCATCTTTGAGTGCATTTGAAATATCGCCGATAATTCTCAGAACATCACCAAAAAGTCTGATGATATTGCCGATAAATTTCTCACCCGAGCTATTCATCCAGACTTCCACAATACTTTTGCCGATACTCGAAAACAGTGATTTTATAGCATTTGCAACATATTCAGCGTTTGCAATAAATTCAGCAGAATTTTCTTCCCATGTAATTTTTATCGGCATCAAGAATTTGCGGAGTTTTTCTGTAAGTTCGTCAGTGGCACTTTCAACCTTGGTTTCGTCAATAACAGGACTTATAACAGGCATATTTGGAGAATTTTCTGATATATCGTCATTTTCACTCTGTTCTCCCGAACTTATCGTATTTATTTTATCAAATGCCGCAAGTGAGCCTTCCTGTGCCTTTTCGGTTTCCTTGACGGCTTCTGTAAGTTCGTTTTGATTTGTTGTACTTTCAGAAATATTTCCAGCTATTTCGAAAGTTTCGGTACTTTCGATTCCAAACAGTTCTGTTATAGCACCAACTGCCGAATGTACTTTTTCAGTCAGAATTTCAATTTCGGAAGTCATTTTCTTAACGACTGAAACAGCTCCGCTAAGAATCGGCTGACCGATGACTACAAGTAACTGTTTCCACTGTTCTTTGAGATTTCCGAGAACATTTTCCCATCCTTCAGACTCTCTTGCCGCCTGTCCCATTGCTCCTGAAAGTTTGTTCGCATCTTTTACCATCTGCAATAAAACAAGCTGTTTCTATGCTTCCGAAAGCTCGGTGAATGACTTGCCATAAAGCTTGTTTGCGGCAGTATTCCTGGTAGTTTCGGTGCATGAAAGTCCAAGTGCGGCATCATTTTCAAAATTACCCTTCAGAAATGATTTCAGTGTTTCAGATGTTTCTTCAAGTGAGCGGTCATAATATGCAGCACTGTCAGCGGCAACCGTAAGAGCTTCTGACATCTACTATCGAGAACGGATTTTCTCCGTCAAATGCAGGTGTGCAGATATCAGTGCCGAACGCATTATTGATGATTTTGCAGAATTTTTCGCCTGTTTCAGAAATATTGTTCTTATTAATTTCGTTTTTGAATTTATCAATTTCGGACAGTGCGTTCTGTATTTTCTGCGGCATATCAGGGTCGAGTTTTATACGTATTACCTTGCTTTCATCACCATTCACCGCATATTCCCTGAAACTGCTTTTAAAATTAATTGATTTCATTTTCTTTACTCCTTTTTCAATTCATATTCTGCAAAAATCTGCATCTGATAGCGATAACCGATAATTTCATTATCATTGGGGATTTCATACAGCATACCATTTTCTGCAGAAATTTTTGTTATTTTTCCATTATCAATTTCAATATTTTTCTGATTTTCAAGCCATAATGTCAATTCCAGAAGTATTGAACTGTTAGACATTCTTTCATAATCGTTAATAGTACTGAAAACCGCATAAAACAGAAAAGAATGCCTTCTCTGCTGATTACCGAGAATGTCAGTTTTAATCAGTGTATCGCCTATTGAAGAAAGCCCGAAACTATCAGGAACGCTTTCGGTAAAATCAATATATATTTTTGAAATTCCCGAAAAATCACTTAAAACTTTCCTTACTGTTTCAATGACATTCATTTGTTCAGCTCCTTTTTTGCTTCCGCAAGAATACGGATTTTATAATGTTTTTTCATTGCTTCAAACCAAAGATATGTGCCTTTGGGATTCCCACGGTTTTTACACGTTGTTGCGTCATAATAAGTATGCGGTGAAAATCGTGCTGTATAAATCAATTTTCCTGCTTCCGGATTTTTTAATGAATCACGTAGATTCCCTGATTTTTCGTATCTTGTTGGTGCAATCGGAACAAATTCATTTAGATATTTCATACAATTTGAATCAATAGATTTTTGTGCATTTATGAATTCTTTCTTTTTGTCCGGAAGTTTAAATGTCAATTTCATTCAATCACCTCGCCGAAATAATCAAATCAGGAAAAATATCCGAAAATCTTTTTTCAATTGAATTTACAACGGCAAAATTATTATATTTTTTTCTGAAATCAGCCATACTTTCTGAAATTTTCTGTTCATCTGATGTGTTAAATTCAAAATCGCATATTTCAGGAACAATATAATCTCCGACTTTCGGAAACCACTCAGAATCGGTATTATTCACCCCATATATCTGAATATCAAGACTTCCGTTTTTTGTTTCTCCTGTTTTGTCACGAATAAAGTTTCGGTTATCAAAAAGCAATATTCCATTGTAAACATGACGGGTAAAATCTCTGCTGTCAAAAAATGTACAGTTTCCATTTATGATTAATTCTTCAATTGAAATCTTTTTGTACCAATAAAGTGAAATATTTGCCTCACCTGCCGGTTTATTTCCTCCTTCACCGACAATTACTGCCTCTCCATCCATTGTAAAAACAAAAGTTTCAGTACCTGCAAAAGGCATAGGAACAGTTCCGCTGAGTTTTGCAAGTGTTGAGTGTCCTTTAACTTTATTGAAAATCTCCTGTGTTAATTCAGGTCTGAAAAGTGTTGATGAAGTTGTTTTTGTTGCCATAAATTTTTACTCCTTTTTTAATTATTAAGTTCATGCAGCATTTCTAAAAATGCCGATTTTCCGTTTTTTCCCGAATGCGTTTCATTTGAGAACTTAGGCATATACGGATTATTTGCTGTTTTTATATATTCAGATAATTTTTCAGCATCTGCTCTTATTTCCGCCTCTGTTTCACCTGAAAGACGTTCTGAAAGTTCATAAGGTATTCCCGTTTCATGAGCGATTCTTGACCTTAATAAACTGCGTTCATGAGACAGATTTATTGACTTCAAATCAGTAATTTCTGCTTCTTGAACACTGATTTTTTCATTGAGCTTTAATGCTTCATCAGGTGAAATATAGCCTTTTATAGCTTCATTGAAAGCTTCCTGAGTTTCAATAATTTTAAATTCTTCCGACATAAAAATTTCTCCTTAATAAGTTATAATCTGTTTCTTCTTTTCCTTTGAATTTGCACAAATCCAATGAGCAAGACTTACTGATTCAAGAAGTGAAATATCCGCACCTTCCAGAATTGAAGTATATCCGAAACCGCCAGATGAGCCTATTGCACGGTGTTCGCAGTTTGCAGCAGCCTGAGCAAGTGATGGCTGATTTTTATGACAAATACTGCCCTCAAAAAGTTTTCGTTCAAAAAGTGCATTTGCCTCAATAACCACTTTTTCAGCAGAATTACTACGCAGAAAAGCAATTATCCATTCATTGCCATCACGTAATGGTCGGCAATCAACAGCTTCAATAAAAATTTTGCCGTCTGTTGTCTTTACTGCAACGGAAAGTGAAACATTTGCGGTTGATTTTGCGTATTTTACTCCGAAAAACAGTCTTTTTTTCGGCGATAGTTCAGGCATACTGTCAACAGCATACTGCTCCCATTCTTCACGGCTTATAGCTGATTTCTGATTATATTGCAGCCACAGTCCCAGCCGCTGTATATTGTCATCAACAGTATCTTTTCCAAGTTCGGAGCGGATTGTGCGTTCACTCAGAATAACG
>CAJTOG010000061.1 GCA_910577575.1 uncultured Ruminococcus sp.
TTCTACAGGAAGTAAAAAATTATAAAGGAGCTGTTAATATATGAATGAAGACGAAGAACAGGAAGAAAAGACGGAAGAAGAAATAGAAGCCGAGAGGAAAAATTTGGATAATGCATTAAAAATGTCACTCGGATTCAGCCCGCTTGACAACTGGAAAGACATACATAACGGAGTCAAGGAAAAAGAAAGAGCAAGACGAAGAAAATTGAGAGAAAACAGCAAGGAATAAGACCGTGAGGTCTTATTTTTATGCTCATTTTTAAAAAAGGAGAAACAGAAATAGAAATAACAAGACAGACAAAAACGCTTGGCACACTGATTATCAAGCCCATTGAAAAACAGCTTGCCAAGTCGATTATCATCAAAAATCACTATTCACACAAATGGAATGACAGTTTTGGCATAATGAATTTCGGAATTTTCAGAACTGATTCCGATAAATGTCTGGGAACTGCGGTTTTCGGCAGAATGATGAACTCTCAATCGTTCAGAATGATTTCGGACGATTTGGAGGAAAATGAAATAGTAGAACTTAATCGATTATGGGTTGACGACTGTCTGGGACATAATGCGGAAAGCCTGTTTATGGGGGCTTGTTTTAAGATTCTGCGTTCTGAATATCCGTATATCAAAGCAGTGCAGAGTTTTGCGGACGGTCGTTTAGGCTGCGGAACAATTTACAAGGCGACGAATTTCAAATATTTCGGATGTCATAAAACTCCGTTCTATGAAAATAAAGTAACCGGAGAAATTACGCATAATGCGGTAATGACAAATGCCAACCACAGCGGAATAATACGCATGAACAGGCAATGGTGCGAGGGAATCCTGAAGCCGTTCGAGGTGAATACATACAGGTATATTTATCCTCTCAGAAAAATCAATTTAAAGCTCAAAGAAAAGCCATATCCTGAATATAGCAAGGGGAAGAAATATCTAACCGAGTACAGGCATAACGTACGGTATATCTACCGTGCATTCTGCCTTGCCTATATACTGGGATTTTCTGATGACTGCACAGTACTGAAAAACTGGATTTTAAATAATCAGACGCAGGAAGAAATTCAGAGTTATATGAATCTGGCATTGCAGAATAAATATATTCTGCAGAGGGCTGAAAGAAATAATCTGCAGAACAAAGTGGAAGAACTTCGTTCATTTTTTGGAGGTGATTCAAATTTACATACCAAACTATGACAGTGCATTATTCTGGCTTGACGATGTGAAAGTTGTTACTGATTATTCAATTTATGTCAGTAAAGTACTTCGCAGAAAGCACTACGGAAAAACAAGAAAATATCGCAGATAAAGGCTTACAGCCTTATTTTTATACTCAAAATTAAGAAAGCGAGGAAAAGCAGTCGGAACAGCCTGCAAAAACTTACTCCGAGGAGGAGTACAACGCACTGAAAATACAGCTTGATACCGCCAACAGCACCATAAAATCCTATGAAGATATGGATATTGACGGCATCAAGAAGTCCGTTGAGGACTATAAAACCAAGTGGGAACAGTCGGAAAACGAGCGTAAAGCCTTTGAGTACCGCACAAAAATCAGCGGATTTGTGAAGTTGCTGGGACTTAAAGACGATATTTATGAAAAGCACGTCACTGACCTGATTATCGCAAAAGAACTCAAATTTGACGGTGATAAGCTTATTGGCAGCAACGACGTTGTGAATGCGTTCAGGGAAAGTCATCCCGACGCATTCAAATCTGCCGATACAGGCGACTTTATAGCTCCGACAGGTCACTCAAACAACGCCAGACTTTCAGGCGTGGAACAGGCGTTCTACAGCATGAATCCGAATCTCAAATCATAAGGAGGAGAAAATTATGGCACACACATTGCAGGAAAGATATTCTTCACTCGTTGACGAAAAGCTCAGAAATACGCTCGTCACCAAGGACGGCATCATCTTCAACAATCGCTATGAAGGTGACCCGAAAGCAGGAAAAGTAAAAATTCCTGTGAGAGACACGGAAGTCGAAGTCAAGACCTACAACAAACAGACCGGAGCTTCAATTTCACAGGGTTCAACTGCTTATTTTGACCTGAATATTGACGTTGATGAGGCTGTCAATGAGATGATTGACGGCTTTGATGCAGCATCAGTCCCGGACGGAATCACCGCTGAACGCCTTGACAGTGCAGGCTATTCCCTCGGACTTTCCATGGATACGAAGTCAATCAGAAAGCTCGAAGAATCGGCAGGAATCACGGTTGCAGCTTCAAAAACTGCCTGTTCTGAAACCAACGCATACAAACAGGTACTCGCCGCAAAGCGTGTCCAGTCAAGACTCGGCGTTCCGAACGACGGAAAACGCTGGCTTATTGCCTCGCCTGAATTCATGGAAGTTCTGATGAGCGACGACCATTTTATCCGTCAGGGCGACCTCTCGCAGGAGCTTGTGCAGAACGGTGCTGTGGGCAGAATTGCTGGATATAACGTGTTTGAGAGCAATAATACCATGTTTGAAAATACCACGCTTGTCGCCGGCAAAAAGACTTCAACGGAGTTCATCTGCGGTCACCCGAACTGGTGTCATCGTGTTCAGGAGTGGTCTGTTCCGGTCGGAATCAAAGACCTCACAAACGAATATATCGGCTCTTCAGCTGTTCAGGGCAGAAAAGTTTACGGCATTGGAATTTCCAAACCGCAGACCGTTTATGTGAAGCGGGTTGAAGCCTGATGTACGCTGATTTCCCCTATTATCAGGACTTTTTCAGGGGTACATTAATCAAGGAGGAGGCAGTGTTCCGCACCTTTGCGGAGCGTGCCTCCGAATTTATTGACACCGTGACTTTTGACAGACTACAGGATGAAAATTTGTTGGATATGCACAAAGTAAAAATTCAGAAGTGTGTCTGTGCATTGACCGAACAGTTTTTCAGGCGGAATATAGCCATTTCAGGTCAGGAAAATATGCCGGAAACATCTGAAAGTATCGGTGCTTATTCTGTTTCTCACGCAAATCCGCTTGACTATATTCAGGAAATTTCAATGTCAGATGCGGACTTTCAGAAATCGCTGAAAAGTACGGTTTTACGCTATTTAGGCAACACAGGACTGCTTTACAGAGGGGTGTAATTATGTTTACGAATACAAAAGTCATTACTGTTTTTCATAAAATTGTTGACTCTGAAAAACGTCTGCCCAAGTGGGAAAAGCACCTGTTTTACGACGTTTACTGGGAAAACTGTTTGGCACAGTCTGAAGAAAACAAGGGCATGAGCGAAAGCAATCTGATTCTGTGCATTATACCTGAAAAATCACTGAAAAATTTTATTCCGCAGAAAGATGACTTTATCGTCATGGGTAATGTTGAATCCTATGAAAATGCCGAAAAATTCACGGTTATGGACGTAAAAAACTTCCGTTATGGTTCAAAAAAAGTCCGGCATATCGAGGTAACAGCGAAATGATAGAGTGTAAATACAAACTCAGAATAAAAGGCGTAACACCTGAGAAAATCCGCAGAACACAGGCATTCGTTGACAGTGAAATCCTGATAAATTCCGACCCTCTTGTGCCTTTTGACACAGGCTCTCTGAAACGTTCTGGAACCACCGGAACACGTGTAGGAACGGGTATCATCAGATACACTGCTCCCTATGCTAAAAGGCAGTATTTCTGCGGGAATTCAAGTGGTCAGCGAGGGCGGAAATGGGTACGCAGAATGTGGGCATCAAAGGGCAAAAAGATTCTGAAAGACGCACAGAAAATGATTAACGGAGGTCGGTAAATGGCTATTATTGAGAGCATCAGGGACTTTATTGCAGGCTGTCCGCTGCTGAAAAACGGCGTGCTTCTGAACGTTGACAGACTTGGTGCAACTGAAATTGAATACACGGTTGACGGCGAAATCACAAGTCCGATTTTACGTCAGTATACGGACGGTTCATCGCTTCGGCAGTTTGAATTTGTGTTCGCAAGCCGTGAAAAATACGGTGCGGACACCTTGCAGAATATCGCAAATTCGGGCTTTTATGAGGATTTCGCCGACTGGATTGAAACACAGTCCAATGCAGGAAATCTTCCGGAACTGGGCAAATACCGAGTTCCGCAATATATTGAAGTGCTGTCGGGAGGATATGTTTTCGACTCAGATGACAGCACAGCACGCTACCAAATTCAACTTAAATTTGTCTATTATCAGGACAGGAGGTATAATAATGGGTAAAAATTTAAACTATGGACAGCTGGTCACAAGACCGAAGAAACTGGCATTTTATCAGACACCGGACGGCATTTACCGCCGCATGGAGGGCTTCACGGATTTGAGTTACTCGCAGAATCCGAAGGAATACAGCCGTCAGTACGTTGACGAGGAGTTCGAACGCACTGATATTGTGGGCTATGCTCCGTCGATTTCATACAGTTTTGACAGGTATACAGGTAATGAAGTGCTTAAGGATATTGTGAATATCACAGAAAACGAACTTATCGGCGACCAGATGAAGCGAACAATTGTTACTGTGGATTTGGCGGCAAGCGGTGCTGCAAATGCCCGAAAACGTGATTATTCCGTTATTCCGGACAGCAGCGGTGATTCAACCGACTGCCTTACATATTCGGGAAATTTCAAGACAAAAGGTACACTGGTTAAATGCACAGCCCACAGCAATGACGACTGGCAGACCGTAACAGTGACCGAATATGTAGATATTTCGTCAGATGCAAGCATTACGATTTCCGGCGAAGGCTTTGAAACAATCAACATTCCGAATACCCTGCCGAGCTACAGCGGCGAAGTGCCGAAAAACTCATTTATCACGATTAACATCAATGCCACTTTTGCAGGTGCTTCAGTTGTGCTTCAGAAAGTGGTCGGTTCAAATCTCACCACAATTGCGGCTGGCACCGGAACTCTGACAAGTACGCATAACCAGATTACGACCGATACGACGTATTATGTTAGCGTTCAGAACGGCGGTCACTATACAAATTACACTATAAAACTGACTGCATCAGAGACTAATTCTGTAAACTATCTGATGGATTCAGAGGAGGAGTAAAATATGGAAAACAGTTATATATGGACAATAAACGGCTATGAATTTGAGCTGGACATGGAAGACGCAGAAACGGCGGACAGATACCTTTCAGCAATGAAAGTCCTTGAAAATGCAAAAAGTGCGGATTTCGGCAGTATTGCTGAGAAAATCCGTGCTTACTGTAAGACTTTCCGTGAATTTTACAACGTGCTTTTAGGTGAGAATGCATCTGAAAAAATATTCTCAGGAATAAAGGATAACTGCCGCAAATACGACGAAATATATGCATCATTGCTTGATTTCATTGCAGAACAGCGTGCGGTTTCTTCGAACAGAATGAACGAAATTTCCAAGAAATACGCCCCGAAAAGACTGAAAAAATGATAAATATCTTATTTGAAGAACTCCCCGATACCGTTGAAGTGTCGGGGCAATCTTATGAAATAGCAACTGATTTCCGTGACTGGATTGCCTTTTTTGATATGATGTCGGATGAAAGTTTCGATAAAAAGCAGAAAATGCTGACTGCTCTGCAATGGTTCACGGACGAAATTCCGGATAATATTTCAGATGCTTTCAATGCACTCACGGAGTTTGCTTCATGTGCAGGAATTAAAAAAGCTCCAGAAAATCAGGGGAAAAGCACAAATTCAGAAACTCCTGTGCTTTCGTGGCTTTACGATTCTGCGTATGTTTTAGGGGCATTCCGGCAGGTTTATGGCATTGACTTAATCAGGACAGAATATATGCACTGGTGGGAGTTTTCCGCATTATTCGAGGCTCTGCCCGAAGATACGCCGATTAAGAAGCGTATCGCTTACCGTCAAGTTAAAATTTCTGACATCAAAGATAAATCCGAAAGAAAACGAATTCTGAAAATAAAAAGATTGGTCGCTTTCCCCCACAAACCCGTTTCTGCCGAAAAAGCCGGCGAAATCTTTTCCTTTTAATTTATGAACATTCTGTTTCTAAGAGTTATAAATATACCCACAGGAAAATTTTAATGCAGGAGGTGAAAAAATACGGGATATGATGACAGCCTGAATATTGACGCACGGATAGACCAATCGGGCGTGGAATCGGGCATGAACACAATGGCGGAAAATGTCCGCAAAGGCATGGACGCAGTCAATGGTTCGTTCAGCAGTGGTATTGACTGGCTGAAAAAGCTGAAAGAAGCAGCTGTTGTTGTGGGTGCTGTCAAAATTTTTTCAGGAATGATAAAATCGGGTGACGAATTCAATCAGGCAATGAATCAGCTTTCTGCGTCCACGGGTGCAGTCGGCGAGGAACTTGAATCGCTGAAAGAGGTCTCAAAGGACGTATTTGCGAACAATTACGGCGAAAGCTATGAGGATGTGGCAAATGCAGTTGCCAATGTAAAAAAGCAATTGGGTGACCTTCCGCAAGAGGAACTTCAGACAATCACGGAATCGGCTTTTGCACTGCGTGACGTGTTTGAATACGATATTACAGAAAGTACCCGTGCGGCAAAGGCAATGGTCGATAACTTCGGTATTTCGGGCGAATACGCCATGGAACTCATCGCCACGGGAGCTCAGAACGGTCTTGATTACTCGGGCGAGTTAATCGACAGCATTTCGGAATATTCCGTGCAGTTTGCAAAAGTCGGACTTGATGCGGACGATATGTTTCAGATTTTTCAGCAGGGTGCAGAAAACGGTGCTTGGAATCTGGACAAGGTGGGCGATGCGGTCAAGGAATTTTCAATCCGTGCGATTGACGGTTCAACGTCCACTGCCGAGGGATTTGCAGCAATCGGACTTGATGCACAGCAGATGGCATGGGAGTTTACACAGGGCGGAGATGTCGCAAAACAGGCATTTCAACAGACAATAGCGTGCCTTACATCAATGGAAGACCCGATTGCAAGAGATGCCGCAGGAGTAGCACTTTTCGGCACGATGTGGGAGGACTTGGGTGTTGAGGCAGTAGCTTCACTTGGCGATATTTCGGGCAGTGCTTACGCCACAGGCGACGCAATGGACAGCATAAAGGAAGTGAAATATGACGATGTATCGAGTGCAATCGAAGGCTTGAAGCGTTCAATCAGCAGTCTCACGATTGACGCAAGGGCGACATTTTCGTCGGGAATTGCAGGTGCAATAGGAACACTGGTCAATGCTCTGAACTCGGCAGACGGCGATATTTCTGTGATTTTCGAGAGTATTGTCAATGCAGTGAAACAGGCAGGCTCGGCATTCGGCGGAGTAATCGGCGGATGGGTTGAAAACGGCAAAAAAATTATTGAATACCTGATTGACGGCATAAAGAACAATCTTCCTGCGATTCAGGAAAAAGCCGGAGAAATCATCAGTTTTTTAGTCAATGGATTTGTAAACTCACGCACAAAAATGACAGAAACAGCACTTCCACTTATTCAGTCCCTGATTTCCGGCTTGATTGCACAGCTTCCGTCACTTATTCAGCAGGGTGCGGACATGATTCAGAGTCTTATCTCAGGTCTGGGAGAAGATTGGTCAAGTATTTTTACTGTTGCAAGTGACCTTGTTCAGACTCTCGCTGAAGGTCTTGGCTCTTCGGTCTCTGTGATTGCAGAAGTTGCCCCTGAAATTCTGAACAGCTTTATTAATGAACTCATCAACAACCTTGACATTATTATTCCGGCAGCGGTTAATATCCTTAAAACCCTTATTTCTGTAATTATCAGTGCAATCCCGCAGCTTCTGCCACTTGCAGTCACGATAATCACAGCACTCATAAACGGCTTGACACAGGTATTGCCCGAAATTCTGGCTTCAGGAGCGGAAATTCTGCACTTCCTGATTCAGGGCATAACCGAGTCACTTCCCGAACTTATTATCAATGGTCTTGTGATTTTACAAACCATTGTAAGCGGAATTGTCAACGCAATTCCGCAGCTACTGCCGCTTGCAATAACAATCATAACGGCACTTGTCAACGGTCTGACGCAGGCAATCGTCGCAATATTACAGTTTGCACCGCAGATACTCACAACGATAATCAGTGGAATTATAGGCGTTCTGCCGACATTAATTGGATGTGCAGTTCAGATACTTAATTTTCTGATTTCGGCAATCACTGAGAATCTTCCGTTGATTTTAGGTGCGGCGATTTACATTTTAATGGCTCTGATTACGGGAATTATTGAAAATATAACGGTCATAATCGGTGCGGCACTGGAGATTCTGAATGCCCTGATTTTGGCGATTATAGAGAATTTACCGCTGATTATTTCGGCATCAATTGGGCTTCTCATGGCACTTCTGAACGGCATTATCGAAAATCTGCCCATGCTGATTGATGCGGCAATTGAAATCCTGATGATGCTTGTCGACTGCCTGATTCAGAATCTTCCGCTGCTCATCGATGCCGCAATAAAAATAATAACACAGCTTGTCGCTGGACTTATCGATAATCTGCCGAAGCTTCTCGACGCAGGATTCAGACTGATTACAGAACTGATTTCCGGCTTGATAAAGGCAATTCCGGACATTATCAAAGCAATTCCGGACATTGTTTCTGCAATCTGGGATACCCTCAAGGAAACCGACTGGCTTCAGCTCGGCAAAGACCTCCTGCGTGGCATCGCTGACGGACTTCTTGAAGGAGTTTCGGCAATCTGGGACACGATAACGGATGTCTGCGGCAGTATTTGGGACGGTTTCAAGGACTTTTTCGGCATTCATTCTCCGTCAAGACTGATGCGTGATGAAGTCGGAAAATACCTTATGCTCGGCGTGGGGGTGGGTGTTGAGGAATCCACGGACGAAACTACCGACGAAATAAACGACAGTCTTGCAGATTTGTCAAATAATCTGGAAATTCCTGAAGCTGATTCAGATGAACAGATATTCACACAGCAAGTCGAAATTCTCAGGGAATTTTCACCTGCAAATAATATTCCGAAAATCGACGACAGTCGTATTACAGCGGAAATGCAGTCACAGCTTGATGAACTTATGATTACTCTGAATGTAGATAATTTTATTTCACGGTTTGAAAGTATACTTGCGAATATCGGAAACAACGCTGTTCCGCAGTATTCGGCAGTTTACAGCCAGATTCAGAGCGTACCTGAAAGACGTGAAACAAGCAGGTTTGAACTGCCGAAAAGCACACAGAACAGCCAAAAAATCAGTATTTACATAGGCGACACGGAAATCAAGGACTTCGTAATTTCAGCAATTGACGAGGCTAACGCAGTTTCGGGAGGTGTGAGTGTTTAATGGCTTACCTGAAAATTTCAAATATGGATTATACACTTGAACTAAGCAGAATTTCAGGCTATGATTTGTCCTGTTTTTCGCTGAAAAACCAGTATACGGGAGAGGCTGGGAATACAATAGTTTATCCGGTGAGAATGCAGAAAAAGCGGATTTCCGTGACTGCTGAAATTTACGCAGACGAATATCATATTTTTGAAAATATTATAAAAAGTCCTGAAATTCACTGCGTATTCAGAAATCCTGACGGCGAAAGGTCGGGATACTTCAATGTATCATCTGACATAACGATTATAAAAATAGTGCCTGAAACTTCCGGAAATCCGGCACTTTATGCTGTATCTTTCACAATTGAGGAGGTGTAAAATTGGTAATTGAGGAACACGCACGACTTGAAATCATCCTGCCGGATGGGCGGTTTTTCAGGGTTTCCGAGGATAGTATAATTCAGAATTCGCTTTCTGTGAGTTCCCAGTGCGTCAACGGAAATACGTTTGAAATCGGCAGTGTTGCATCGTCTGTGCTTTCGGCTAAATTCAGGCTTGAAACTGAAATTATCAGCCATTTTGACGTTCATGGGGCGAAAATTGTCCTGTTCTCATGGTTCGGCGAAAATCCGCCTGAAAACAATGGTCAGCGTGGTGTTTTCTGGGTGACATCAGCCACGAAAAAAGCCGATATATTCATGGTTTCGGCGATTGACAGCATAACATGGCTTGACAGTTCGGTGTTCGTCGACAACGGCACGGGCGGGCTTGTAAATGCTATTCATCAGCGGCTGAACACAAATATTATCAGTGCGGCTGATATTTTCAATATCATCGTCGGAGAAATTGCAGGTCTGCCGGTCGGAGAAAGCTTGCAGGGACTGGAAAAACAGCAGCTTATTCCCAATGCTACGTCGGTTTTCAAAGGCTTCGGATATTCTGAAACTGACGGTTTTGATATTCGTTTGCCTCTGCTTCTTGACGATGAGCAGTCGGACAATATCCGTGATTATGTAGCATGGATTGCTGAATACATGGGCGGATTTGTGACGGCTGACGAAAACGGAGCAATAAAATTCAATTTGTTTGAAAATGCATGGAACAATATTCCCGAAACACTCGATTTTTCGGAATTTCAGCAGGATACGCTTGAAATTTCGGGATTCAGTTTATTTGTTGAATATGCAAAAGTTATCACGGAAAATAAAACTTACCGTCATGCATACTATTTTGATACAATTCGGCATCCGGGCTTTGAAATGCCGGAAAATTCGATAAAAATCGGAGCAGTAATTGAAAATAATCCGTTTGTTGAATTTATTTATAGTTATTATAATCAGCTCGGTGAGGGCGATTTATTCCCGATTGTCGAAGCTCTCGAGGCATATTTGCAATGGATTAGAATCTGCCCGTTTTCCGGCACATATCATGGAAATCACTATCTGCATCTCGGGCAGTACATAAAAATAAAGGACAGAAACGGAAACTTTCACGAAACAACCATTACCGGTATTACTTGGAAATTCCGAGGCGGTCAGCAGATTAAGTGCATCGGCGAGGATTCAAGGACGCTTTCACAGGCGGCAGGCATCCAGACCTATGCACGTGACGCAAATCCCCGAAAAACCCAGCAGAAAAAGAGGTCTCAGGCAGTAAGAGTCGGCGAACGCATGAAAACTCAAATCAATCGTCTTGAAACGAAAGTTATGGGCAACAAGAATAACTCCGATTCTGAAATTGGCGGTATAAAGGAAAAACTGGAGTCGATTGACAGTTATCTTGATGAACACAACAACAGGCTCTGGGAGCTTGAAATCAGGGATTTTCAGATACAGATTGACGAACTCAGAGCAAGAATTGAACAACTTGAAAATGGAGGTTGATTAATGGTTAGTCTTTATAACAAAATCCCTGATATGGAGTGTATTTCGGGCGATACACTGCCGGCTTTTGAAGTATCGGTTGAAGCTGAAAGCCTTGAGAACTGCAATATGCAGTGCATTCTATCAAAAGCTTCCGATCCTGAAACTGCACTGATATGCAAGGACTGCAATAAGATTGACGGTGGATTTTCAGTGATTTTAACAAGCGAGGACACGGGAAAACTTGATGAGGGAACTTACATTATTTACTTCCGCCTGACTGATTC
>CAJTOG010000062.1 GCA_910577575.1 uncultured Ruminococcus sp.
GCTTTTTTTGAAAAAGGAGTGAAAATTTATGGACTATATTGTAAAAAATAATAATATAATAATTCATCAGCCTGATTTTGAGCTTGATGAAACCCTTGACTGCGGTCAGGCTTTTCGCTGGAAAAAAATCAACAGTGATTTTCAGTGTACCTATACAGGTGATTTTTATAATAGTCATCTAACAATATCGAAAATTTCAGACGGTGAATTTATATTTCATGATACCACAGAAACTGATTTTCTTGATATATGGTCAAATTACTTTGATTTTGGCACAGATTACGGCGAACTTAAAAAACAGTTTTCAGAGGATGAAACACTTGCAAAAGCCTGTAAATTTGCAGGCGGAATAAGACTTTTGCGTCAGAACAGCTGGGAATGCCTTATCAGCTTTATAATTTCGCAGAATAATAATATTCCGCGAATCAAGGGAATTATAGAACGTTTATGCGAAAATTATGATGGGAGATTTCCTGATGCTTCTGAACTTGCAAAAGAAACTTCTGAAAGTCTTTCGTACCTGCGCAGTGGATTCAGAGCAAAATATATAAGTGATGCTGCTGATGCAGTAAATTCTGGAAGAGTGAATCTTTCTGAAATTTCTGAATTACCAATTGAAACCGCACGTACTTCACTTAAAACCATAAAGGGAGTAGGTCCGAAAGTTGCAGAATGTGTACTGCTTTTTGGTATGTACCGTACAGAAGCCTTCCCGATTGATGTATGGATAAGGCGTGTTCTTGCCGAATATTATCCGAATGGATTCCCAGAATATATAGTTGAAAATGCAGGCATTGCACAGCAGTATCTTTTTCACTATATAAGAAATAATCATGAATAAAGCTCTTTGATTTGTCTATAATATCCATATATTGGATTAAGGAGTGCTATTATGGTTAAAGGTGTAAATAAGAAAATTATAGAAGTAAATAATCCCGACAGCATTTATTTTGAAAAAGCAGTTTTTTACCTCAGACCAAATGTGTATAAGCTGCCTGAAGAAATCTCGGAGAGAGAGATTGAAAGATATATTTCAAACTTGGGTCTTGAAGTAAATTGTAAAAAATCAAAAATAAAAATTGGCAGAATTATTATTTATTCCGCCGTTGTTTTAGTCATTCTGATGATTGCTGTTATTTTAATCTGAACATTTTCATTATCAAATTTTTAATATCACAAGTTTTATCAAGGAAATTTACTCATTTCTTTTACAGATAATTTAATTTTTTCACCTTTCTATCGAAATGAAAAACCTGGCAAAAAAATGAATGTTCTTACAGTTATAATAGAAACTACACTTGATATTAAAGGAAACTGAATCATCAGGACAGATTAATTTAATAAATTATCATAAAGCTAAAATTAGTAAAATTCCTGACCTTACAAAAAAGCTGAACATGATTTTGACATTGTAATTCAGGCATTTGCAGAAGAAAATTACAAATGAGAAACAGTTTATGAATCAAAAATTCTCAATGACAGAATAGACGTTATAAAACATGTTGATATTCTTTAAAATATCAGTTTTGACATATGGATAGATAATTAGAATGAAAATAAAAAATATGTTATAAAAGTTGCAATAAACCTTAATGAAAGCTTCAAAAAAGACTTTTAAGTCATGACTTCTGAAATTAATACTTCCAAAGGTATTGTTACAGAATGAAAATCAATAATGAAATCAATCAGTAACAGTGATAATACATCAGCCGTCAGACAGATTAATTTATTTATTAAAGACAAAGGAATCAACGTGAAGAATATGACGGCTGAAAATCTTGAAATACTGAAATAACTGATTAATTTAACAAAATCATTTATATAAAAAGGGCAGTTTATTTTAACCGTGACGGACCAATTGAGGTTTATGATATGATAATAATAAGAAAAATATTTGCTGAATAAAAATCAAATACTGCTGAATGTTTATGAAACAGCAGTATTTTTATTTTATTATTTTTTTTCAGAACCGGCACGGGAATTCCTTTTCTTTTTCTTTACTTTATACATAAGCTCATCAGCTTGCTTAATAATCTTATAGAGTGTATCTTCTTCACCTACTGTAGTAATATTGCTTCCGAGGCTTGCAGAAATTATGTAAGGTTTATTTATAATTTGATTGATGCGTTCAAGTTTGGCATTAAAACGTCTTTCAAGTGATTCAGCAGACGAATTAGAGGCATCACTATCAAATAAAACAAATTCATCACCGCCGAAACGTGCACATATATTATCAGGGTGACAACACTCCTTGATTACCCCTGCGAGACGCTGTATAGCAAAGTCGCCTTCATCATGACCATAGTTGTCATTGATGAATTTAAGACCGTCCATATCAATAAAAGTAATCATGATTTTTTTGTTCTTCTTGACACAGTCTTTAAAAATTTCATCAGTGAATTTGATAAATCCGTTTCTGTTGTAAATATCACAAAGCGGGTCAATTACATAAATCTTATTTAGTTCATCCATAGCCTTATTAATGTGTGAAAGCTTGCGAAGGTTTTCAATTGAATGGCTGACGTTCATTGAGAAAGTATGACACAGGAGACTGTTTATAGGAAAATCTCCGTTAGTGATTATATAGTATCCCAGAACTTTATTTCTGAAATGAAGCGGGAGATAATAACTGATATTTCCTCCGGTTTTAAGAGGAACAGGGGCTATATCACTTCCACGGAAAAATTCAATACTTTCAGTTTTTTCTTTAGTCCATACAAACGGAGCAGTCATACTTTCAAAGATACAGCAGCTTAATTCGGGATTATTATAAGTTTCCTGCCAATTGCTTATAAGACAGAGTGAAAATCTTTCACATTCAAGTTCTGAAACAAAATTTTTGATAACCTCAAAATGTTCGTCAGCTGTTTCAGTTTCGGCAAGTCTTGCTGCTAATATATTTAATTTATGAACATTGCTGTTTGATTTTTCAATTTTATTGTAAGTAACTTTGCGATATTCGCTGAAATTGTCAGGAATCTGTATTTTACATCCGCAACTTTCAGTAAATACGCATGAAGCTTCAAGTTCCTTATGATTTGGTTTTTTACCGTCAAGTAAATCAAGAATAACACTGCACGCATAACTTCCCATCTGTGCAAGGGGACGCTTCACAGTTGTAAGTGCAGGACAAAAATTCTGTGCACTGTAGGTATAATCAAATCCAGTTACGATAACATCAAGCGGAATACAGAAACCATATTTTTCAAGTGTACTTACAGCAGTAAGAGCCATAGCGTCATTCGCACATATGAATGCATCAGGAAGAGGTAATCCGGATTTCATATATTCTTCAATAGCATCATGTCCGTCGAATGTTCGGAATTCACCATAGTAGATACGGTTTTCATCGACGGTCAGATTATTTTCTGCCATAACATCACGGAAAGCCTGAAGTCTTTCAACAGCTTCAGGATTATACATAGGTCCGGATATATAATTGATAGTCTTTGCACCGTGTACCTGTATAACATGACGAACCATTTCACGCATAGCAATAGTATTATTGATGCTTATATTATAAAATTCGCTGAAATCATCACAATCAAAAACAACAGCGGGAATGCGTGATTTTTTTATTTTTTCAATAATACGGCTTCTTGCACTGGTATCATTGATAGTATTAGTCATAAGTATAGCGGCATCAAACTTTTCAAGATTTGCGAGGTCATAAATACTGTATTCGCCAATGTCATAAAGCCTGCTGTCAATCATACCGCCGAAAGCAGCAAAATATGAAACATTTATATTATTTCTCCGTGAAAATTCGTTTATACCGGTTATAATATTATTCTGATATTCTTCATCAAGACCGGCAACAAAAACAGCGATATTGATTATTTTTCCTAAATTCATTGTTATTCTCCCTATTTATAAACAAATTTAAATATAACAGATTTTAACATATTAATTATATCAATTTTTATAAGAAAATAAAAGAGTTTTTTTGTATCTTTTAAAAATTCGTCATATTGCATATTTTAAAAACAAATTTTTGTGCATTTAGACAACTTTATTACCATTTTTTCATAAATTGCATTAAGAACCTAAGTCTTACTTTAAAAATCAGACCCTCTTATGCGAACTCATTTCTATCAGCTTATTTATTTTCATTAACCCTTTAAAAAAAGACATGATTTTTGTTTTTACATTTTCGGGAGTTGTCTTATCTGATTATGTGTTTAAAAATTTAATCGTAATTCATAAAAAATCTCATTTAAATTAAATATAGGTATAATAGTCAATCTTTAAAATACACCTTAGGATTGAGAAATAAATTATGAAGTAACTAAAGAAATAGCAGGATTTGCAAAAGAAACATCTATTTTTGATGAATAACTTGACACTAATTTTATAATTTATGTAACCCTTAATTCTGATTTTGATTCTGAAAAGACATATTTATATATAAAAAACAAGTTGAATACAATCACAGGATATAAAATTATTTTATATTAAATTATAAAATACATTCGCTTTTCACTTGACATAATCCTTAAAACAGACTATAATAAATATATCAATTATAAAGGGAGTTTTTATTATGACTTTTGAAAATGCAAAATGCTTTCTTGAAAAATACAATCAGAAACATCTGCTTGATTTCTACAATGAGTTAAGCACTTCCGAACAGTCTGAGCTTCTCGCACAGATTGAAAAACTGGATTTCTCTATACTCAAAAGCCTAAACACTGAAAATAAGGCTTCTGATAAAAAGGGAAAAATCGAACCACTTATTACTGCTGCAACTATAAATGATATTGCTAAAAACAGTAAGGAATACTATGAAATTGGTATTAACGCTCTGAAATCAAATAAGATTGCTGCGGTTCTTCTTGCAGGCGGACAAGGTACACGTCTCGGATTTGATAAACCAAAAGGAATGTTTAATATTGGCATAACAAAAAACCTCTATATTTTTGAATGCCTTATAAATAATCTCATGAAAATCGTCAAAACTTCCGGCAACTGGATTCCACTTCTGATTATGACCAGCGAAAAAAATAATGATGACACAGTTAATTTCTTTAAAGAAAATAACTTTTTCGGATATAATAATAACTATATTGATTTTTTTGTTCAAGATATGGCTCCGTCCGTTGATTTCAACGGCAAGATATATCTTGAAAGCAAATCAAGAATTTCATTATCTCCCAATGGAAACGGTGGCTGGTTCTCATCGATTATAAAATCAGGACTACTTGAAAAACTTAAAACACAAGGCATTGAATGGCTTAATGTTTTTGCCGTTGACAATGTTCTTCAAAAAATTGCCGACCCCCAATTTATTGGTGCAGTTATAAAATCAGGAAGTCAGTCAGGAAGCAAAGTTGTTGCAAAAGCCAATCCGGACGAACGTGTCGGAGCAATGTGCCTTGAAGACGGAAAACCATCAATTATTGAATATTTTGAACTTACTAACGAAATGGCTCATCAGCGTCTTGAAGACGGTGAACTTGCTTATAAATTCGGTGTTACTCTCAATTATCTCTTTAGAATTGACAAACTTGAAGAAATAAACAATTCCAGACTTCCTCTGCATATAGTAAGGAAAAAAATACCATATATTGACAAAAATGGAAATTTCATAACTCCTAAAGAACCAAATGGTTATAAATTTGAAAAACTCATTCTTGATATGATTCATATGCACGAAAGCTGTCTTCCTTATGAAGTAATAAGAAACAAAGAGTTTGCTCCTGTCAAAAATGCAACCGGTGTTGACTCTATTGATACAGCAAGAGAACTTCTCAAAGAAAACGGTATAATTGTTTAATAAATTATTATTTAAATGTTTTAATAAAGCAGGCTTTTTTAACTTAGAAAGTCTGCTGAATTTATGAAATAAGGTGATAATTAAATGAAAAAACTTTTAGTATTTCTGAAAAACTATAAGAAAGAACTTATTTTTGGTCCTTTTTTCAAACTGCTTGAGGCAATTTTTGAACTGATAGTACCTGTGGTTATGGCAAAAATAATTGACAAGGGCATAGGAAACAATGACAGTGGATATATTCTTAAAATGAGTGGAGTAATTGTGCTGCTTGGAATATGCGGACTCTGTTTCGCCCTTACCTGTCAATATCTTGCAGCAAAATGTGCATACGGTTTCGGTACTGAACTGAGAGAGGCACTTTATAAACATATAAATTCACTTTCTCACAACAGTGTTGATAAAATTGGTACTGCATCACTTGTAAATAGACTCACAAATGATACAAATACAGTCCAAAACGGTGTTAATATGTTTATAAGACTTGCAGTACGTGCACCTTTTCTTGTAATCGGAGCTGCTGTTATGGCTGTCATGATAGATTTGAAACTGTCACTTGTATTCTTTATAGCTGCTCCGCTGATTTCTGCTATAATCTTTTTCATCATGCGGAAAACTGTCCCTATGTACAAAAAAACACAGCAGAAACTTGACAGAGCAGCATTGCTTACACGTGAAAATATTGAAGGTACACGTGTTATACGTGCTTTTTCACGTCAGCAGGAACAGATAAACGAATTTAATAAAGCTGTTGATGAAATTTCTGACTGTTCAATTTCAGTGGGAAAAATTTCAGCAATTCTGAATCCGGTTTCATTCATGATTATGAATCTGGGTATTGTAGCAATAATCTGGTTTGGTGGTATACGTATTGATTCAGGAAGTCTCATGCAGGGCGAATTGATTGCATTTACTAACTATATGACCCAGATTCTGCTTGCACTTGTCGTAGTTGCTAACCTGATTGTAACCTTCACCAAAGCATTCGCTTCTGCAAACAGGGTAAGCGAGGTTTTTGAACTTGCTCCTGAAAAAAACGGCACTGAACATCCGGACAACTTCAGTGAAAATATTATTGAATTTAAAAATGTCTCTTTCAGATATGAGAGTGCCGGAGAAAATTCACTGCACAATATTTCATTTACACTCAAAAGAGGCGAAATGCTTGGAATTATAGGTGGCACGGGAAGCGGAAAATCTACCATAGCTTCACTTATCCCCTGTTTTTATCCCGCAACTGAAGGCGAAGTTATAGTATCAGGCAGAAACGTTAAAACTTATAATTTGGATTCACTCAGAAAAATAATCGGTATTGTACCGCAGAAAGCTGTACTTTTTTCAGGCACGCTCAGGGAAAATATGAAATGGAGAAATGAAAGTGCAACAGACGATGAAATAATATCCGCACTGAAAACTGCACAGGCATGGGAATTTGTTGAAAAAATGTCCGATGGACTTGATACATATATCGCACAGGGCGGACGTAATCTTTCAGGTGGTCAGAAACAGCGTATTTCAATTGCCCGTGCACTTGTGAACAATCCTGAAATTATTATTCTTGATGATTCAACAAGTGCTCTTGACTATGCAACCGATTTGAAACTTCGCAGAGCTTTACAGACGGATATGAAAAACTCTACTGTAATCATGATTTCACAGCGTACTACTTCCCTTAAAGATGCCGATAAAATTATTGTTATGGATGACGGTAATTCTGTCGGAATCGGTACACATGACGAACTGTTGAAAACCTGCGAAGTTTATCATGAAATATACAGTTCGCAAATGAGCAAAAAGGAGGGAGAAAAATGACTAAAACACTAATACGGATTTTTTCTTATGCAAAGCCATATATAATTTTTTTCATCCTTACACTTGTATTTTCTGCTGCCGGAGTTTCTCTGTCCCTTACAGTTCCGGTATTTATCGGCAAAGCCGTTGACTGCTGTATAAGTGTGGGAAAAGTCAATTTCAGCAGACTTGCCGAAATTGCATCTCTGCTTGCTGTTATGGTAATTGCAAGCTCACTTTTTCAATGGCTGATGAGCTTATGTACCAATAAACTTGCATTTTTAACAGTCCGTGATTTACGTGCAGATGCATTTGCAAAACTTGAACGTGTACCTCTTAAATATATTGACAAATCCACCAAAGGCGAACTTACAAGCCGCGTGATAAATGATATAGAAATTATATCTGACGGTCTGCTTCAGGGATTTACTCAATTTTTCAGCGGTATAATTACTATAATCGGCACACTTATTTTCATGATGTTCATAAACTTCAAGATAGCTGTAGTAGTTGTCCTTCTTACTCCGTTATCATTCTTGGCGGCTTCAAAAATAACTAAAGCTACCCATAATTCTTATATGAAACAGTCGAAAATGCGTGGAGATATGGTGAGTTTTGCGGAAGAAATGGCAGGAAATCAGAAAATAGTCAAGGCATTCGTTTATGATAAACGTGCAGAAGAAAGATTCAATAAGATAAACAGTCAATACGGAGAAATAGGTGCAAAGGCTACATTTTTCAGCTCTATGACCAATCCGACTACAAGATTTGTAAATGGTCTTATTTATGCTGCTGTAGGACTTATGGGTTCGCTTGGTGCAATTGGTTCTGCATCATTTATCGGAAAAATGACTGTCGGAAACCTTTCAAGTTTTCTTGCATATTCAAATCAGTATACCAAGCCTTTCAATGAAATTTCAGGAGTTTTTGCAGAATTACAAAATGCCGTTGCTTCTGCTCAGAGAGTATTTGATGTTCTTGATGAAGATGAAGTTTCTGATGATTCCGACAAAAAAATATTAAAAAACTGTAACGGAAATCTCAGTTTTAAAAATGTTTGTTTTTCTTACAATCCTGAAACAAAGCTTATAAAGAATTTCAGCCTTGATGTCAAATCAGGACAGCGTATTGCAATAGTAGGCCCTACAGGATGCGGAAAATCAACTATAATCAATTTACTTTTGAGATTTTACGATATTGACAGCGGTAATATTATAATATCAGAAAATAATATAAATGATATAACACGTGACAGTTTGAGAAGCAGTTTCGGAATGGTATTGCAGGAAACATGGATTTTTACCGGTACAGTAGCTGAAAATATAAGCTATGGTAAACCTAATGCAACTCATGACGAAATAATTTCGGCTGCAAAGGCAGTCCACGCACACGGATTCATAAAGCGTCTGCCCAACGGATATGATACAATAATTTCAGACGACAGCGGTCTTTCTCAGGGTCAGAAACAGCTTATATGTATTGCAAGAATAATGCTGATGAATCCGCCTATGCTGATTTTGGACGAGGCTACCAGCTCTATTGACCTGCGTACGGAACACCGCATACAGCGTGCATTTACAAAACTAATGCAGGGTAAAACAAGCTTTATTATCGCTCACCGATTGTCTACTATAAAAAATTCCGATATGATTCTTGTAATGAAAAGCGGAAATATTATTGAACAGGGAAACCACAGTGAACTTATGGAAAAGAATGGTTTCTACGCCAAACTATATAACAGCCAATTTGCATCATAAAAATCAAAACTCCCCTGTTCTTGGGGAGTTTTTAGATTTATTCAAAAAAGAAACCTGTTGTTATGTTAAGATAATTTTCACCGCTATAAGGAGTAAAATAATGATAAACAAAAGTGAACTTCCGGCTTATCCTGTTGAAACAACACTGACACTGATTGGAGATAAATGGAAAGTAATGATTCTCCGTGACCTGAGAAGCGGTACAAAGCGTTTCGGGGAACTGAAAAAATCCGTAATGGGAATTTCACAGAAAGTACTTACTTCCAATCTGCGTGACATGGAAGAAAGCGGTCTGCTGATACGTGAAGTTTTTCCGGAAGTTACACCAAGAACAGAATATACACTGACTCCCTTGGGAGAAAGTATGAATCCTATTCTTGACGCAATGGCACAATGGGGAATAAATTATAAAAATAACATTAAATACAAAAACAGCCAATGAATTTATAATCATTGACTGTTTTTCATATCATTCAACTATTCAGATTCTTTTTTAATAACACTTATTCCCAGCACATCAAGATTTGTCTTATCCACCTCTGACGGACATTCAGACATAAGTTCACTCGCATTCTGTACTTTCGGAAACGCTGTAACATCACGCAGACTGTCTGACTTACACATAATCATTGCGAGACGGTCAAGACCTATTCCCATACCTCCATGCGGCGGGGCTGCATAACGGTATGCATCAACAAGAAATCCGAATTTTGCCTCTATTTCCTCATCAGTCATGCCTAAAGCCTCAAACATTCTCTGCTGTAACTCAAAGTCAGTTATACGCATTGAACCGCTTGAAAGTTCAGTACCGTTAAGTACCAAATCCCATGCCTTTGCACGCACATTTGCAGGATTGCTGTCAAGATATTCGATACATTCTTCCATAGGCATAGTAAATGGATGATGGGCTGCAACCCAAGTATTGTTGTCTTCATCATATTCAAAGAACGGCATTTCAGTAATCCAGAGGAAATTATATTTATTCTCATCAATTACATCAAGTCTCTTACCGCATATAAGACGGATTGCACCCAAAGTTGAAAGAACTGTTTTGGTCTTGTCTGCACATATAAGTATCAAATCCCCGTCTTTAGCATTCATGGCAGAACATATTTTCTCAAGTTCACCGTCTTTCAGGAATTTTTTAAAACTGCAATTCGGTTCACCTGCCCAGCGTATATATGCAAGGCCTTTCGCACCGATTCCTTTGGCGTGGTCAACAAGCTTGTCAATTTCTTTACGGGTATAAACACTTGCTCCGTTCTTTACGTTTATTGCACGTACAGAACCACCGTCTTCGATTGCATTTTTAAACACAACAAAGTCAATATCCTTAACATTATCAGTAATATCCTGAATTTCAAAGCCGAAACGCGTATCGGGCTTATCAGTGCCAAAACGATTCACAGCATCGGCAAAAGTGATTCTCGGAAGAGGAAGCGGTATATCAACTCCCATAACTTCATGGAAAACACGCTTTATAAAACCTTCTACACATTCCTGAATATCTTCAGCATCCACAAATGACATTTCAAGGTCAATCTGAGTAAATTCTGGCTGACGGTCTGCACGCAAATCCTCATCACGAAAACAGCGTGCAAGCTGAATATATCTGTCATATCCGGCAATCATGAGAAGCTGTTTATAAATCTGCGGTGACTGCGGAAGTGCATAAAATTTTCCCTGATGCACTCTTGACGGAATGAGATAATCCCTTGCACCCTCCGGAGTTGATTTCATCATCATCGGAGTTTCAATTTCAAGAAATCCGTTTTCATAAAAATATTCACGGTTCCTCTGCCTTTTTCAATTCTTCGCCAGAAAGGGCGGATGACTTCCCTAATTCTTCCACGGCTTCATCCGCCTGGTCTGCCGCTTCCTCCAAATCTTCCACGGCCTTGTCCGCTTGTGCTGCCGCTTCCTCCAAATCCTCCACGGCCTTGTCCGCTTGTGCTGCCGCTTCCTCCAAATCCTCCAATTCCAGGCTCGTTCTTTCAATCTCCCTTTTTAAGGCCCGGTATTGTTCCCCGGAAACCTC
>CAJTOG010000063.1 GCA_910577575.1 uncultured Ruminococcus sp.
CCTGTCTGGGAAAAATGTGCTTCGTCAACAATAATTGCAAAACGCTTATTTCCTACATTTACCTCTATAACAGGAAACTTCTGCAAAGTTGTAATGATAATGCCTGTTCCTGCTTCGATAGCCTCTTTTAACTGCTGTGCATTCTTATCTATTTTCTGTACAACACCTTCAACGTGGTCAAACTGATAAACAGTATTCTGCAACTGACTATCAAGCACACGTCTATCCGTAACAATAATAACAGACTGAAAAATCTTTTCGTCTTTGTCGTTGTGAAGCCCTGAAAGACGATGTGCAAGCCACGCAATAGAATTAGACTTTCCCGACCCTGCACTGTGCTGAATGAGGTAGTTTTTGCCTGAACCGTTACATCCGCAAGTAATTTTGTCACAACGTCAAGCTGATGATATCGAGGAAAAATCATTCGTTCCGATTTCATATTGCCCTTTTCGTCACGCTCAACCTGCAAGTGTAAATACTTATGCAAAATTTCAAGCAGACGTTCTTTGCAGAGCACCTGCTCCCAGAGATATGCCGTATCATAGCCGTCAGAGTTCACGGGATTGCCTTTGCCACCGACGTTTCCAGCACCATTTGAACCTTGATTGAATGGCAGGAAGTATGTATTTGCACCCTCTAATTTTGTAGTCATATAAACGTTAGAGAGGTCAATTGCAAAATGCACAAGAACCCTGTTCTTAAATTCAAATAAGGTATCTTTTGTCGCTCAGTCAAACTTGTACTGCCTAATGGCATTATCCGTATTCTGTCCTGTAAACTGACATTTCAGCTCCATTGATACAACGGGAATGCCATTGATAAAAAGTACAATATCAATACTGTTTTCATTTTGCAAAGAATAGTGGAGCTGTCTTGTACAGTGAAGAATATTTGCGTTGTACTGTGTCATCGTAGTGGGATTGATATTAGGATTGCCTTTTTCATATTCGACTTTTGTGGTGAGATATTCTTCTATGTCCTGCTCAAAGCGTTTTTCTTTGTAGTCGAAATCAGTCATATATCCTCCTGCTTTATTTCAAAATATAAAATCAAAATAGCAGCAATGTCAAATATTATGGTATTTGCTGTTTCTATATAATCTTTTTTATTCATTAAAAATGCATTTAATTTTGGAAAATAAATAAAAATTTCTCCTAAATATTCTATAATTATTGTAGAAAAGAGAGCGATTATCATAGTATAAAAAATAACAATTTTAACATTTGATAATACAAAACAATAAGTTAATTTGTTAATATTAGATTTATCTATATCAATCTCATCTTGAAAGTTTTCTTGATTTTTAAGACAATTACTACATAATGTAATAAATTCTTCTTCATTTTTCAAATAGTAATTGTTATTGATAAAATCAAACAACTTTTTTCTGCTTTCATTTTTACTATTATCAAATTGATTAAGCATTAATTTAAGATTCAAAGCAAAAGTCATTTGCTTATTTAGTTTACGTTTTTTCCATATACTGTTAGATGCCATTGACTTATAATTATCAATAGCAATTTGTAGAAAGGAGTTTAAATTGTTTTTGTCTGTTATTATTTTTTTGTTTTGGTGAGATACAAGCATTATTATTAAGAAAGAAAAAACTAAAATTCCAAAAATAATATATGCAAATATATCAATACTTATTATATGGCAAGCAAACACATACATCATTATAATAATAGAAATAGTTGGAACAATACTAAAAAAGATATTCAAATTATAATATCTGCTCCATTTTTTAAACAATTTTTCCTTTTTCATAATCATACCTCTTTCTTTCCTGTCACAACCTCATAAATGAGGGATTTTTTATATTCTGTGAGTTTTTCAATGAGTGACTGTTTTTTCTTAATTGCTGAATCTATTGCTGAGCATTTTTTGTCAAGATAGTCGGCAATTTCTTGTTGTTCTGAAATGCTTGGTAATGCAACGATAATATCTGATAATTCATTCTGATTGATTTTTGGCATTTTAACTCGATTCTCTGTTACCAATCCCACTTGTGCAGAAAAATAATTTGACAACATCATATATATAATAAATTTACTGTTATTTTCCGTTTCAATAGGATACATATCAGCACTACATAAACAGTCAAACGGTGCAATTATTATTTTATTCAACAAAGGACGAATTTTAGAATATATAATTTGTCCTTTGAAAAAAAGATGATTCCAGTTAATAACCCCCGAATCCCTTACTGTTTTATAATCAAGCAGTCTCGCAGAATTTTTCTCAATGTTATCAGGAGCAATCTGAGGATAATCATAATAAATTTCAGGTGATACTAAATTTGATTTAACTTTGATACACTTTCCGAACTTCATAATAGTCCACATTACAGGTATTTCCCCTAAAAACTCAACCCCACTGTCTTTCATCTTCACATCAGGATTCAGCCCCCTTGTGACCGCTTCTGTAATCACTGACAGCTTATAGGCTTTCAACTTTTCGATGATTATCTGCTGTTTTTCTATAATAGTGTCTATTTTGGTGCATTTTTCGTCAAGGTAGAAGGTAGACGGAGATTTTTTGTTGTTCTTCCAAAGAGGGAGAGGAAATGTATATGTTTTTCATATTAGACCATTTTGTTGACCATAAATCATCTACAATTCCTGTTCCCCAACGATAAAATTCATCTGCAAAACGTTCAGAGCGAAAAACAAAGCTGTAATATGCGTTGCACATATTTTTTCTTGGCTTTAAAACAATATTTATTAATGAACATGAACCCTCATATTCAGATATTCCACAAGAACCTCTTCTGTCAGAACGGCTGTTTATCACAAAATCATTCTTTTTGATAAGTTTTCTGTTATCATTATTATCAGTTTTAGCTGCTGTTTCAAATTGAGGAACTATTCCTTGCTTAGTTACAGATAACGGAGCATATTCCTTATCACTTACTTTAACACTACGCTCATCATACAATGAACCAATTTTATTTAATTTCCACTCTTTTGGAACTTGTCCTATCCATTCAATACCACTGTCTTTCATTTCACGCATTTCTATTTTCACCTTTCAGAATTTTTACAGAATCATTGTTTTTTACTGATTCAACTCCTAACTTATCCCAGAAATATAAACCGTCACCGTCAGCTTTTAATGAAATTTTACTATTCGGATATGCAATATTGATTACATATTCAGCATAATTGTCAATATTAAATCGCTCTATAATTATTTCTTCATTTTTCATTCTTATTAAGATAACCTTTCAAAAGCATATACCTTATTTTTACTATCAAATAAAAAGTTACTGTTTACAAATTCGTCAAATGAAACTATAGCAGAATATTCCGAGATGTTACCAATATTAATCGTCACACTTTGTTTAGCAGTTTCTTTTGGAATGAAAAAATATGGGGTACCATTTTCTGTGATATGCTCAGTTACATTATCTAATTGATGTTTTATATAAAGTCTAAATTCCTGCTGATATGAAAAGCTCTTTTCCTTAACAAATGCAGGATTTAGCGTATTCAAATTAAAATTTATCAACTTCATTGATTCTTTATTGCGTTCATCTTCACTCAAATATGCAACATCACAGTAATTATACTCAATATTCTGCTGCTGACAAGCTGTTTCAAACTGAGTATAGAACGCTTTAGTGTCAAAAATAATCATTACACTATCTGAATTAAAGGATGATAATTCTTTCCTTGATAAATCAGAAAGTCTATATCTAATACCTGTTCTACCATATTTTTCAGCATCTTTTGGATAATAATGAAAAAAACACTTTACAAAAGTATCAATCATCATAATACGACTATTTTGAGGATTAAAATTATATAAATCTTGATTTAAAAAAGATTTTATACTATCTGCTGGATAAGAGCCATCAAACTTGTCAGTTCGTACAGTATCAGTGGAATCGCCACTATTATAATATAAGGAGTTTCTCATGAACAACTCCCCCTGTTGGAGTTGTTCTAAAAAAACTTTGTTATCAACACGAATTAAAGGATGATTGTTAAACATTAAATATTTCCTCCAAACTTCCATCAAGTTCCTTTTCAAGCTCAAGAATCTCCGCCATTATCTCGGCAGACGGTTTTGGAGCTTCATACTTATAAAAGTAACGTGTAAACGGTATCTCATAGCCTACCTTTGATTTCTTCTCATCTATCCATGCGTCAGGTGCAAAAGGCAGAACTTCAAGCTTAAAATACTCCTGTATATCCTCGTTAAGCGGAACGTTTTCAGTATCACGCAAAGAGGAATCAGGCTGTTTCCTGCCCTTTTTCAAAACAAGTTCACCGTTTTCGTCACGGAGCGGACGTTCAACAGTAATTTTTGTGTATCCGAAATCTTCATTATCAAAAATTTTACTAATTTCTGTTTCTCTGAAATCGCCGTACAGACGTGTTATTTCCTCAATTGCACTTTCAGGAATATCATTACGCTTATTACCCAGAGCTTTTCTGCGTTTTTCAAAAAGTCCGTTTGCGTTGATAAGCTGAACTTTTCCTTCACGCTTTGTACCTGATTTTTTATTGGAAAGCACCCATATATATGTAGCAATTCCCGTATTATAGAAGATGTCATTCGGTAGAGCTATGATAGCTTCAAGCAAATCATTTTCAAGTATGTATTTACGTATATTGCTTGCACCGCTTCCAGCATCACCAGTAAACAACGGAGAGCCGTTGTGTATAATTGCAATACGGCTGCCACCCTGTGAAATATCTTTCATTTTCGAAATGGCAGTCAATAAAAATAGCATCTGACCGTCACTTGTTTCAGGAAGTCCCGCACCAAATCTTCCTGCAAAACCTCTTTTGGCTTCCACTTCAACCTTTGTTTTCTCGTTCTTCCATTCACGTCCGAAAAGCGGATTTGAAATAATATAATCAAAGGTATGTCCCTCAAATTGGTCGTCAGAAAGCGTATTGCCGTCTTTGATATAATCGGCATTGTTACCCTTTATGAACATATCTGCTTTACAGATAGCAAATGTCTGGTCATTCAGCTCCTGACCGAATGCAAGTAATTCCGTTGACTTATTAAGCTCGTGAAGATATTCCTCTGCAACTGAAAGCATACCGCCTGTACCGCATGCTGGGTCATAAATAGTCTTTGCAACATTATTTCCTGAAAGTATGTCACTGTCATCATTGAACAGAATATTTACCATAAGGCGAATAACCTCACGAGGCGTATAATGCTGTCCTGCGTCCTCATTATGTGATTCTGAAAATTTTCTGATAATTTTCTCAAAGATATAACCCATTTCAAGGTTGGAAATAACATTTGGGTGCAGATTTGCTTTAGGCGATGTAAATTCCTTTATCACTATGTATAAAATTCCCTTATTCGCCATAGTTGTAATATGGCTGTCAAACTTGAATTTTTCAATAATACCCCATACATTCTCAGAAAATTCGTTCAGATAATCATGGAAATTATCTTCAATATTATCAGGGTCGTCAAGAAGCCTTTCAAATGTATACTTACTTGTATTATAAAACTCAAGACCCCCTGACGCCTTTTTTAAAAACACATCATGCATAGGTAGATTTTTTACAGATTCATATTTTTCAAGTACCGCATCTTTTGTATCCGCCAATATACAATCAAATCGTCGAATAACGGTAAGCGGAAGAATAACTTCGCCATATTCATGCGGCTTTTTCATTTATATTAGAACTAATGCTCATTATTGGTTCTCCTTTAAATTTGGTTTTATATATTCAATTATATCGCCAAAATCACAGTTAAGAGCATCGCATACTTTACAAAGAATTTCAAGACTAACAAATTCGTTTCTTCGCATCTTTGTCATAGTATTAGGTGAAATACTTGCTGTTTTTCGTAAATCTGCTTTACTCATACTTTTATCTACCAGTAGTTTCCAAAGTCGATTGTATGATATTGACATTCAAATCCCCCGTTCATCAAAAACTGTTTTATTTATTATATCATACTTTTCTAAATTATGCAAGACGTTTTCGCATATTTTTGCGAAAAACAGTAAAATTTAGCAAACATAAAAACTCACAACTGCGTTCTTTTACTAACATATATCTATATTTATATTTTCTTTATTATGAATATAATCTTTAATCCAAAGCCAACCTTCTGATTCTTTTCTTTATATCAACTTTTTTCATGTCAATATAAAGCAGCTTACAATAATTAGTGTACTGATTGCTCGGATATTTTACTAAATATGAAGCAGTCTGTGGATTTGTAGTCAACGTTCTGACAGCCATTATCAAAACATTTTCATTTCTAAAATAAGTGCTGATAAATGAAAACATATTCTCAATGCGAGAATTTACATTTTTTGTCTTTTCATCAAGCCAATCAACTCGTTTGCTGAAATCAGCCTTTATAATATTACTTCCGGTTTTTGTCCAGTTCCTCAAATATCGGATAAACACCATCACTGAGAGACGAAATGTATCTTGTGTGTCTCTTACGCTTAGCTTCCTCTTTATATTCGCTTTCACTGCACTCCAAAACAAAATTACCGAAAGAGATATAGAATCTTCCTTCGGTAATCATCACATCTTTTATGAATTTTTCTTCGCTGACCTCTATGTACTTCTCACCATTTGGGTCATTGTTATATTCAAAATACCTGACTTTCATTTTTAACCTCCGTTTTGATTTTTTGTTTCGAATCAAAACGAAGGCTAAGGATATTTGGCAATATAGCATTGCCAGTACTTAAAAATGGGTATAAAAAATCCCCATTCCGATTTTAAAACGAAATAGGGTAAAAAAGCAGCATAGCTATCAAACTTTTTAAGTTTAATCGTTACACTGCCGCTGATCATAATCTTATTTTCCGTGATTTATAGCTTTTTCAGACTATATTTCCGTTTATTCCAATGTAAATATCGGCTATCTGCTGATTCCTGTTCCTGACAACATAATAAAAATCTGTAACTGCATCAAGCTGATTCTGTATCATGTACATTATTATTTCTTCTTTTATCTTGTCGATATTATGACAGTCAATTGTGCATCTTGTTTTCAGTGCATTTTCAATTCTGAGTTTCGGTTTAAATACATAATGTTCATTACTTTCAAACTCCGAAGCGACAGGAAGGAGTGCCTCAATATCCAATATTTTTCTGTTTCCTGATTTTACACTTTCATTAACAGTAAAAATCACATCACCTTTGATTTCTATATTCAATATCTCGGCACTTTTCTCCATATGTTCGAACAATGCAAACACCCTGTTTTCGCTTACTCTGGTTTTATAGGACAACAGATTATTACAGCACAAAAATTGATTCTGAATTATCTGCATACTGCTCCTCCTTACCAGCCAAAAAATATATGCCATATATACCAGCCCATGTCAACGCCTCCTTTTATATTTTCTATATAAAAGGATAGTCAATTTTCATAAACAATTCCATATAAAAGTGACAAAAGCACCAAAAATCTGCACGAACGCACTATTTAATTGAAATAATTTATAAAATGTGGTATAATTTGGTAAAAGGATGTGGTTTTATGATAATTGCTATATGTGACGATGAACAGGTATTTCATGACGAACTTTACAGAATGCTTCAGGATTACTATATTAAAAACAGACTGTCTGTAAATATAAGACACTTTTATGATGGACGGCAGCTTCTGAACAGTGATATCAATTTTGATGTGATATTTATGGACTTCCAGATGGACGACATTGATGGTCTTGAAACTTCCCGTATTTTGAGGAGAAGCAATAAAGATGTAAAAATTATATTTACCACAAGCTTTCCTGAAATTGTCCTTGACAGCTTTGAAGTAGATACTTTCCGTTTTCTTGTAAAGCCAATTCTGCGTGAAAAACTCTTCAAAGCTCTGGACGAATACAGAGAAACTCCTGATCTGACAAAATTCCTGATTGTAAATACCAATGACGGAATGTGGAAAATAAAATACTCGGATATCATATATCTTGAAGCAAAATCCAGACATACTATTATCAGAACAGCTGACAGCGTTTACGAATTCAACAAAAATCTCAGTGAAGCTAAAAAACTTCTATCAACGGAAACGTTTGTGCAGTGTCACCGTGCCTATATTGCCAATGTTCACTATGTCAACAGTTATACAAATTCCGTCATCATTTTTGACAATGGTGAAAAAGCACAGCTCGGAAAGAAATATAAATCTGATTTTAAAAATGCATTCATGGACTATATCATTGCTCACAACAGATCAAGAAAGGACTGATGATTTGACTTTTCTGTTTCCGACTATTTTTTCTGTGTCAACTCTGATTTTAATATTAAATATCAAGAATATTGTTTCAGCTTATTCCGGAAACATAATAAAAAGCACAAAGCTTTTTAAAACTCTGTGGTTTTTATCTATACCTGTTTCATGGATTTTCTCATACTGCTACATACAAGAAATAAATAATTTATATACGTTGTTTCTTGTACTTTATTATCTGCAGCTTATTTTGATTGCAGTCCTACTGAACCGCAAAAAACTGCTGAATTTCATTTACTGTTTCCTATTTGTTGAAAATGCTGAATCCTTTATAAAATCATTTTCACTCAACATTTTTTCTTACTTTGTACCTGATATAAAACGTCAGATATTGTCTGTTGCAGCCGATTTGATTTTCCAGACAATTCTATATTTTTTGATACATATTCTTTTCCAAAAATATCATGAACAGATGTACAGAATCCTGCATGAAATATCAAAATCCACGTATATTCTCATTTTGTTTTCTGTCATATCTCTTGAATTATATACCTCGCTTCTCTTTTTGAAAAACGAAATTGATTTACGAAAACTATATATCCTGCAAATCACTGCATCACTCTTTTTGATTTCCCTGATTGTTGCTGTGCTGTTTTTTATAGTCAAAGACATTTCCAGAAAACACCTTCAGAACACTTCCGACCTTCTCGAACAGCAGGTAAAAATTCAACTTGAACATTATGAAACTTTTACACAATTAAACAAAGAATTTCATAGTTTCAGGCATGATTACAAAAATCATATGCACTGTATACGTTCTCTTATTGAATCGCAGAACTACTCATCCGTGCTTTCATATATGGACAAGCTTACAGATAATTTTGACCCGAAAATGATATTTATTGATTCCGGCAATAAGATTGCTGATGCTATTCTGACAAATAAAATGCATACGGCACAAAACGACGGAATAGCATTTCAGTTTGAAGGTACATTTTTCAGCGATATTTTTCCAGCTGACCTTTGCACTATTCTGTCAAACGGACTGGATAATGCTATCGAAGCCTGTCTGAAAACCAATAACAACAGGTGGATTTATGTCAAGGCTGCAAAGCAAAAATCTTTCCAGTATATTGAAATATCCAATTCAAAAAGTTCTGATGAAGTCTTTTCTGATACTCAGAATTTTACAAGTAAAACCGATAAAATTAATCACGGTTATGGTCTGTATAACATAAGAAAAGCTGCTGAACATTATGACGGAAAGGTTGAAATTGCTGATAAAAATGACACTTTTACTCTTACGGTAATACTGAATTTAAATATATAACCTATATACTTAAAAAAGAGCGAGTCGTAAAAACTCGCTCTTTCTATATCTGTTTGGGCTAAATACATTCTGTCATACAGTCATTATGCACCAGTACAGAAAACTCACCGACAAAATAGGTATGGAAATCCTCAACTTCAAAGTTATAAACTTTTACAGATGCTTCAAGAATCTCATGCTGAATCCATTCAACGACTACAAACTCACCGTTTGAAAGTACAAGTATATCTCCTGCACGAAGATTTTTTGCAAGTGTCCAGCCAAGTTTATCAACATAGAATGGGTGATTGGGCGTTGCTGAAATTGTTTCACCATTGATATGAACATGAATCAGTTCATCTGTTTCGTTGATATAGGTTTCCTCAACTGTCTTGTATGCTATCTCACCTGTTTCGGGATTTTTGGAAAGAACTTTATCGCCTGCCTGAATTTCTTCTATCGACTTCTGTCCGTCCTCTGTCTCTACAAGCGTTCCCGCTACGAAACAATATGGGATAGCTAATGTTTACCAGTTTCCATCTTCAGGGATAATTTCTGGAGTTACCCAATTTACAATTGGAGATGGTAAGCCTGTTTCAATAAAATATTGTATTGCTTGCCATGCAATATCAATAGGCAAAAATAATCCTTTTGAAGCATAAATTTCTTCAGCAGTTTCTAATACCTCATTTAGTTCATCTGCGTTGTACAGTGAAAGTAAATCTTTTTTCTGTAATTCATCAATGTAATGAAGATATATACCTGCTTGAATATTTGGACCAATCATTAATGTTGCAATGTTATATTCATTCTCATCATAAAATTTTATGAATCCATCTCCACTACCTTGCATCCAATAATTACTAAAATCATCTATTATTTCCTCTTTAAACTTCTCAATATCATCTATATCAGTATTATCTCCATTAGGCGACATAAAAAATATTTTTTTCTTTGATATCATTACTTAACTAATCCTCCTATTACTTTTGAACAATGATTTTTCGTTGCTTAAAAATCATTAATAATTTAATAGGCTGTGCTATGTATTTTCAACACAGCCTATTTTAAATTATAATAGTAAATATATGAATTTAATTCTAAAAAATTAAAATTCAAATTTTTTCCCATTCTTGTTAATTACAGTTAACTTCTCTAATCCTAAAAATTCACGTATATAGCCTAAATTGGTTTGACAAATTCCACAAGTACCTCTATCACAATATATTGTAACATTTTTACCAATATTATCACCATAGATGTTATATGCTCTAAATAATGCATTTGACTCTCCATGTGTAAATACTTGTGCATGTCCACTTCCATAAGATTTAACAGTACTAAAATATCCTGCTTTTCTCATATCTTCATACATTTTCTTTCCCAGCTCTTTTTCTGGCTTACTTAATAATGATGAGTTAATACCAAATATTTTATTCCCATTAACTTCTACAAAAGCAACTGTTCCTTTTCCATCACCACGTTTTGGAATGCTATCACCAAGTGGTTCTAATCCATCTTTTTTAACTCTATATTCATCTATTGCTTTCCATGCTTCCTCTGGTGTACACTCATTATGCACCAGCACAGAAGATTTGCCAACAAAGTAAGTATGGAAATCCTGAACCTCAAAGTTATAAACTTTTATCGGATTTTCAAGAATCTCATGCTGAATCCATTCAACGACTACAAACTCGCCATTTGAAAGAACAAGGATATCTCCTGCACGAAGATTTTTTGCAAGCGTCCAG
>CAJTOG010000064.1 GCA_910577575.1 uncultured Ruminococcus sp.
AATCGTCAGTACAACAGTGCTTCCCGTGAAGAAGCTAACAAACAGTTTTCACGCTCTTGTGAGGCTTGCTGTACAATGTTCAGATGTGCAGATGATATTATGGTGCGGTGTGGTTGTTTCAGTGGTGCTTTGACAGACTTTGAAAAGAAAGTCAAAGAAACTCATGGTGATAGCAAGTATGCAAAAGAATATCTTGCTTGTATTGAAGCTGCCAAGATTCATTTTGGCATAAAGGATAATTCAAAATCACAGGCAAAAAGCTAAAACCTCTATGATATAAAAGACTATTATATCATAGGAACAAAGAAAATGAGAAAGGAAATATTATGTTGAGATGTCAAAAATGTAATAGTAATAAAATATATTCAGTAGAGTTTCGTACTGATTATGCAAAGCCAAGGAATTTTTATCCTGCAAATAAATATTTACCAATTATAGAAGATGAGGAAATGCCGTATTATATGGATGGATATTATTGTATGGATTGTGATTTATTTTGTAGTACTTACGATAATAAACAATCAAATTCTTTATAAGTAAAATAAAGTATAATTTCTTTCAAAAATTAAATATAAAGGAGTTTTAAAAATGGAATATATTCTTTCTCTCAGCTACGGAAAAGACAGTCTGGCTTGTCTGGGTGCGATTGAAGAATTAGGCTTGCCGCTTGACAGAATAATTCATGCTGAAATTTGGGCAACAAAAACAATTCCTGCCGACTTGCCGCCGATGATTGAGTTCAAGAGAAAAGCAGATAAACTCATAAAAGACCGCTACGGAATAACTGTTGAACACGTTTCTGCTGACGTAACTTATGAAGATGTATTTTATCGCATCACAAAACCCCATGGAAAAAGTATAAATTCAGGGCGTATAAACGGATTTCCTATGATAAGAAGTGCTTGGTGTAACAGTAAATTAAAGGTAAAAGCATTAAATAAAATTGATAAAAATGCAGTTTCATACATCGGTATCGCCTACGACGAACCAAAACGTTTTAAGGTGTTTTCAGACAAAAAAATATCTCCCCTTGTCATGGCAGAATGGACTGAAAAAATATGTTATGACTGGTGTGATGAAAATAATTTGCTGTCACCAATTTATAATTCAGCAAGTCGAGGAGGCTGTTGGTTCTGTCACAATCAGAGCGTGAATCAACTTAGATTACTCAGAAAAAATTACCCTGAATACTGGAAATTACTTTTAAAATGGGATGAAGTATCACTGATAACTTTTAAGCCCAATCATACTCTGCATGATTTTGAAAAAAGATTTTCACTTGAAGATAAAGGTTACATACAACCAAATGACAGAAAATTCAGATGGAGTTGTATTGATGAAGATTTGCAATTACCATTGATATAATGTAAAAATAAGCGAATTTAAAGGAATGGTAAAAATGAAAAATTTTCTAATTGAACTAAACGGAATGTATTTACAAGGATTTGTGCCAAATAAGTTTTATGAAGAATCTTCGCATGGAATCCAGACAGAACGGTATTCAGGTGCAGAGTTTGACCCTGTGTTTTCTGAAGAAGAAAAATGGTTTGACCCGATTACAGCAGCAGGTTATTTGAAAACGCTTGCCGAGACTGAGAGATGGAACGGCGACAATACTGATAAAAAATACAGTGTTTCGGTGAAAGGTGAAATGTAATGATTGAAAAGGAGATTGTAAAAATGAGAGAAATTTTGTTCAGAGGGAAGGATGTTATAACTGACGATTGGATTTATGGTGTTCCTGTTTCAAATGGATACATCACATGCATTTTTAAACTTACTGATGGGGTGTCCGAAATGACAGGATTTCAGGTCAAGACCGAAACAGTTGGACAGTACACGGGGCTTTGCGACAGAAACGGTAAGAAGATTTTTGAAGGAGATATCATTGAATACGAAGAGCAATATGGTATTGCACGTTATTCTGTAGCTTATAGAAACAAGTCAGCTTGTTTTTGTGTCAAGAGTTGCAATGATATTATAATGGGAGATTTTACGTTTTATGATTCAAAAAAGTGTAAAGTAATAGGAAACGTTCATAGCAATCTTGAATTACTGGGAGCAACTGAAAATGACTGAAATGAAGAAAATATGCAGAAATTGTAAATATGCTGTAGTAAGACAGAAATATGATGACAATACACCTAACGTAATATGCATGAAACGTACTAAACTTGAAAAAGGTCGGATATTTCTTACACAGGAAGATGCCAATTGCCGTAATTATTTTAAACCAATAGGAGAAATTTAAAATGATGGAACGACTGACAAAACGTGATGGAATATTGGTACATACCGTATATCTTGGAGACTGTGGAACGGCAAATATTTTAGACCGTCTTGCGGAATATGAAGATACAGGGTTGCAGCCTTATCATATTTCAGATGTATTTAAAGACTATCATAAGCTTGTTGATGAAAACACTGAGTTAAAAAGATTATTAAAATCGTCAATTGAACATATAAAAATGCTGTCAGACAATATATGTTGCAGAGAATGTCGTAACGGTCTTGGTTGTGATAAATGTCAATTGTATGTTACTGATAATTGTGATGTGAAATGGCGGCTCATTGACAAGGCTTTGAAGATGCTGAAAGGAGAAGAAAAATGAATCAGAAATCTTGTAAAAAATGTGGAAGCATTTCCTTGTATACAAAGTCAAAGGGAAATCAGACAGGTTTGTATTGCAGTGATTGCGGAGCATGGATAAAATGGCTGAACAAAGACGAAATCAGAGCATTTGAGCATGAAATATTAAAGACCAGCGAAACATCTCGTCATGGTGAATGGATACCATGCAGTGAACGACTTCCGGAAAGTGAAGAACCTGAAGTATTATGCCTTGTTACTTATCAGGATTTTAATGTATCTGAGTGTAAGTGGGAAAATGCAAGGCTTGGCATTATGTCCTATCTTACAAAACACCGGATATGGAATACTAAAGCACTTGTCAGTGTATTGGCTTGGATGCCGTTGCCTGAGCCTTATAAGGAGCAGAAAAACAATGGTTGATTTTGATACAAGAAGAACTGTGATGTCAAAGCCGTTCAGTATTTCAGTACATAAAAATACTTTCATTGATTATCTTGAAATAATTCTTGATGAATCGGGAGAGGCATATTATGCTGTTCTAAGTCATCAGGAATGGCTCATAGAATACGGGTGCAAAAAAATCAATATATCCAAAGAAACTTTTGAATTTATGTGTCCGCCTGAAATGCACTTCAACTATATTGAATGGCTTACAAAAATTACTGAATGTGTGGCTGTCTGGGATATTGAATATGTCGGCAGTCTGAACCGTCATCAGAAGGCGATGCTTGAGTTACTAAAGCTGAACGGTTTGTATAAAGGAGAAATTTTATGAAAAAGATGCCAACATTATTTAAACGAGTATTAGATAGAAACAGAATTGCTGAAATTCTGCCCGAAATAACAGATGGCTGTGAAGAAGCATTCCTGCACGGTGAAGCAACGCTGAAATGGGACGGTTCATGCTGTGCGATTATAAACGGTGAACTTTACAAAAGATATGACGCAAAGAACGGCAAGCCTGTTCTGGAGGGTGCTATCAAGTGTCAGGAGGAACCTGACCCTATTACAGGACATCTGCCCTGCTGGGTAAAGTGCGACAAAAATAATCCGGAGGACAAGTGGTTCTGGGCTGCTTATGATAACACTCTCAATATGATAAATATACGTTTATCAGACTTGGATTTTCTTTCAGACAGTGTGCGACTTTCATATGGTACTTATGAGGCGGTCGGAGAACATTTTAACGGCAATCCATACAAGGTTGAATCAGATTGTTTATTCCCGCATGGAAAAAGAAAACTTGACGTTGAACGCACTTTCGAGAGCGTTCAAAAGTTCCTTGCTGAAAATTACATTGAGGGCATTGTGTTCTGGTTGAACGGTAAGCCTGTATGCAAAATAAAACGTTCTGACTTCGGTTATGAATGGAATGGGAGGTAAAATATGAACAGCTCAGTAACCTGCGACAGATGCGGACATGATTTTGAAATAACTGATAACTTCGGAGAAATTCGCAGGGGCGATATTACAGTGCAGTATTTTCGCTGTCCTGAATGCAAAGCAAAATATCATGTTCTGACTACAAATCCTGCCATGCGCAAGCTGATTGACCGTCGTTCTGCGATTCAGAATAAAATATCAAAAGGACGTAAAGGGGTGCTTCCGGCCGGAACTGCACAGAAGCTTCAGCATGAACTCAACAGAACAATTGCACAGCAGAAAAAATTAATGCCCGGTCTGAAAAAAATCGGCAAAGAAATTCTTGATGAAACTTCCCGAAACTGTTGACTTTGCAGCTGATTTGCAGTAAAATTATAAGGGAGGGATAAAAAATGACACTTGAAACAAAATTGCAGATTGAAGTGCTGAAACTGCTTGAGGACAAACATTTAGCGTCATGGTACGCAGAAGACAAAAAATATATTTACATCACAACAAACGGAATCTATGGAATACGTATTCCGAAAAATAAATTTTTCCTGAACTGTGACTATATGAAGCCAATGCCGATGCTGATATCGAACTTTATTCCTGACCGGACCGATAAATTACACAGATTAACCGTTACAGATGAAAAACTGGATATGGTTGTGGGAACAGGAGCAATTCTGAGATGCAGTCAGTTTGATACCTGCATCAATTCTAAAATACTGAAGAAAATCTTTAAAAAGAAATGCAGATTATACTCAAAGGACAGCAAATCGCCTGTATATTTTGTTCTTAAAGGTGAAATTTACGCCGTTGTTATGCCAATTGATATGTCAGAAAAGGATAAGAATCATGCTGAAGTATAAAATGAAGTGTCCGAAGTGCAGGAAGAGAGTGTTTGACATAGGCGGAGTAATGCAGGAAGTTCCGATTGTTGTGGAGCTGAAATGTCCACACTGTAAAAGTATTGTCAGAATAGTCTGCAGCGGCAAGGATAATAATTAAATCATAAAAATATATTAAACTGCTTGACAAAGTATATACAAATGTGATATAATGCTATATGAAGGGAGTTGTTGATTATGACACAGGTTAATTTCAGAATTGATGAAGATGTCAAGAATAATGCAGAAGAAGCGTTAAAGGAAATGGGACTTACAATGTCAGCAGCTATCACAATGTTTCTTGTGAAAGTCGGAAGGGAAAAGCGTATACCGTTTGAAATCACAGCCGACCCGTTCTATAGTGCTGAAAATATCGCTGAACTTGAAAGAAGAATAGCAGGCATCAGGAACGGAACGAGCATTCTTAAAGAGCATGATTTGATTGAGGTTGACGAATGAAACTGCTCTGGCATGACAAAGCATGGGAAGAATATCTGTACTGGCAGACACAGGACAAGAAAACGCTGAAGAAGATTAACCGTCTTTTGACTGATATAAGCAGAAGCGGTTACAATTGTGCAGGAAAATCAGAACCTCTGAAGGGAAATTTGTCAGGCTGCTGGAGTGTAAGAATTGACGAAAAAAACAGAATTGTATTCAGATTGGCTGAAGAGCAGATTGAAATTATTCAGTGTGGTACGCATTACAAAGATAAATAATTAAATCATAAAAATATATGAAACTGCTTGACAGAAAATAATCAGGTATGGTATAATAAAATCAAATATTAAAAGCATACGGAGCAACGGGGTCGTGGACGCAGTCCCAACGAACCACCAAATAGCCCGATGACTTATTAGTTCAGATGATTCCTGAACTGGTATGTCGTCGGGCTTTTTTGTATAAAAATTAATCTTTAAAGGAGGTAATTCAACTGAAGGAAATACTTAAAATTCCGATAAAACCAGACCTGTATCAGTATCAGCAGAACGCCTGCCGATTTGCCTGTGAACGTTTCGGAATCCTGCCATCAGAAGTACATAGTAACGGAGTTGCACTGCTCATGGAAATGGGCTGCGGCAAAACAATTACCAGTATTGCAATAGCAGGAATTCTGCATGAGCATCGGCATATCAAAAAAATTCTGATTACAGCACCGCTGTCCATTCTCGGCGTGTGGGAACAGGAATTTGCACGTTTTGCAGACTTTCCATATCAGCTGACCATTTTAAAGGGCAGCAGTTCTCAGAAGAAGGAACAGCTATCCAAATTGCACGGAGACAATCTGCAAATCGTTGTGGTCAATTATGAATCTGCATGGCGTTTGGAAAAGGAACTGCTTGATTTTGACGCTGACCTCATTATCTGCGATGAAGCTCATAAAATCAAGGAAAACCGTACATCACAATCCAAAGCGGTGCACCGTTTAGGCGATAAAGCAAGTTACAAACTTCTACTGACCGGAACGCTTATCACTAATAAAGAAATTGATGTCTTTTCCCAGTACCGCTTTCTGAACAGCGAAATTTTCGGGACAAGTTTCTATGTGTTCCGCAACAGGTATTTTGATATGTGCGGCTACGGCAAGCATATTCCTGTTTTTAAGAAACAGATGATGAACGAGTTTCTGCAAAAACTTCATTCAATCGCATATCGTGTCACAAAAGCTGAATGTCTGGATTTACCTGAAATTACAGAGGAAATCCGCACTGTGGAACTTGAACCGAAAGCAATGAAACTTTACAAGCAGTTTGAAAAAGAAAGTTTTGCGGAGCTTGCCGACTCAGAAGTTTCAGCAATGAATATCCTGACAAAAATGCTTCGTTTATCGCAGATGACAGGCGGTCATCTTACCGATGATGAAGGAGATACAACTGCTGTCAGCATGGCAAAGCTGGACGCACTTTCCGATATTCTGGACACCATGCTTGCCGAGGATAAAAAGCTGGTTATCATGGCAAGATTTGTGCCGGAGCTGAACGATATCCAGAAACTTCTTGAAAAGAAAAATATCGGTTACGCTTCCGTGAGAGGAGGCATTTCTAACCGTGCCGAGGAAATCAGAAGATTTCAGAATGATGCAGACTGTCGTGTATTTGTAGGACAAATTGCAGCGGCAGGACTTGGCATTACGTTAACGGCTGCGTCAACGATGGTGTTCTATTCTCTCGATTACAGCATGAGCAATTTTGAACAGGCAAAGGCAAGAATTCACAGAGTATCGCAGACAGAAAACTGCCTGTATATCTATCTTACCGCCAAGAATACAGTCGATGCAAAAATCCTGCGTTCTCTGCGTGATAAGGTGGATTTAGCAAGAACACTGGTGGATGATTATCGGAACGGAATCAATCCGTTTCAGGAAAAGGAGAACTAAAATGGAAATGAATATGCATGAGCTTGCGGAGCAGTTAAAACAGCTTCGTGAAGAAAAAAAGGACGCAGAACAGCGTGTGAAAGACATCAATGCCGAAATTGACAAAACAGAATATGCACTGGTTCAGCTGATGGCGGAAACAGAAACGCAGAATTTCACCCGTGCAGGAACGATGTTTTCGCTGACAACCAAGACCCGTGCATCCGCTGTAGCTGGTCATAAGGACGAGCTGTATTCTGCTTTGAAAGAGAACGGATTCGGCGAGCTTGTTTATGAAACTGTCAACGCAAACAGCCTGTCTGCTTTTGTCAAGGAGCAGATTGCCGAAAATCAGGACAGCGTTCCTGACTGGCTGAATGGTTTGATAAATGTATATGAGCAGACCTCTGTGTCTGTCCGCAAATCTACGAAATGAAAGGAATCAGCATTATGAAAAATGAATTGATGGAAACAAACAACACAGGCTATCTTGCCTTGCAGGACTTCGATCTTGCCAACGTGATGAGCGAGGAAATGGACGGTCTTTCGGCAACTTTTGAGCGTGTCAAGATACCGTCAGGCGGCGGAATCATGTTTGAGATTCCCGGCGAGAACCCCGATGAACCGGAAACTGTCAAAGAATTTTCGGCAGTCATCCTCTATCAGCACTCTCTGAACGCTTACTACAAAAGCGAGTATCAGGGAGGCTCAAATCCTCCCGACTGTGGCAGCTATGATGGTCATAACGGTGAGGGTAATCCCGGCGGAAACTGCGATTCCTGTCCGCTGAATCAGTACGGTTCAGGAAAAAACGGTGCGAAAGCCTGCAAGAACCGCCGCCGTCTGTATCTGCTCCGTGAGGGCGAGATTTTCCCGATGATTTTATCGCTTCCTACAGGTTCTCTGAAAGCATTCACACGCTACCTCATGCGTGTGATCCCGAAATACAAGAACTCCAATGCTGTAGTGACGAAATTTACTCTGAAGAAAGCATCAAGCAACACGGGTATCAATTACAGTCAGGCGCAGTTTGTGGTGGAACGTGCTTTGTCACCTGAGGAATATCAGCTGATCTCAGCTATGACGGAACAGGTCAAGGCACTCAGCAGAAGTGTGGGTTATGATGCAGAAGATGCACTGAATGTTGATCCTGAAACAGGCGAAGTCATTGAGCCGCTGAATTGAGGAGAATGTCATGGAAAATTACAGATGCGTCACTTCTGTGCAGGAAATTCAAGATTACATAGGAAATGCGATGGTTGTTGCTTTTGACTATGAAACCGCACCGGACGAGCCTTACCGAATGGAAGAAAAAGCTGCTCTTGACCTGCATAAAAGTCATATTGCAGGGTGCAGTTTTTCTATCAAGGAGCATACAGGGATCTATGTCCCTGTTGCTCATAAAATCGGAGAAAATATTGACAACTCGGCATTTCTTGATTTTTTGAAAATGTTTCTTGCAAGTAAAAACATCATCAAAATCGCCCACAATATCGCCTTTGAATCTGCGGTGTCCTATCATCAGGACATCGTGATTCAGCCGCCTGTGTATGACACAATTTGTGCGGCACAGATGACCTTGAAAAGCAATTATGAATTCCGCAAACTTGCCGACAGCGGTCTGAAAAGACTTGCATCAGAAATCTGTCACGAACCTCTGCCTACCTTTAATGATGTAACAAACGGCAGACATTTTGATGAACTGGATGCACAAGATTCTGAAACGGTACGTTACGGCTGTGCGGACTCTGATTTTGCACTTCGGCTGTATCATATTTTTAACAACTGGTTTGACCGTTTTCTGCCGAAACATAGGTATATTGTGGAGCAGATCGAATCTCCCACAGCGGTGTATCTCGGTATTATGAAACACAATGGTGTACCTGTGGATGCAGATTTGATGAAGTCCCGTCAGCAGGAAGCGGAAAACCAGATGCAGCGTATCAGGAACGATATAACTATGCTCATCGGTGATATTGAAATCGGTGCAAACTGCGGTACAAAGGCATTCAAGGATTATCTGTATCAGACCTTGAAACTGCCTGTTATGAAAGTCACTGCATCCAATAAAGAGGCGGCAGATGATGCCTCTATGATCATGCTAAAAGAATGGTGCGATACAAATCGTCCGGAACTTTCTTCATTGTTCACGTTGGTGCAGGAATACAGAAAATGGGGTAAGATCAAGTCCACCTACATTGACGGATATCTGAAATATCTGAGTTCTGCAACGGGCGGGATTCATCCGGATTTCTTTGCACTTTCTACGGAAACGGGACGAATGAACTGCCGGAATCCAAATTTGCAAAATTGTTTTGATGAAGAAACTGAAATTCTGACAGAACGAGGATTTGTAAGGTTCTGTGACCTTCTTGACACAGATAAAGTGGCACAGTGGGATGATGGCAAAATAATGTTTGTAAAGCCCTTGGATTATATCAGCAGACAGTATAATGGTGAGATGATCAGACTGAAAAATCAGCACATTGATATGATGATGACCCCTGATCACAGGTGTCTGGTTCAGAACAGGAAGACGAAAAAGTATTCTGTATATTCTGCTGAAGATTACCCAGAGGATTTCTGGCAGATTCATGCCGGGAATTATACCTTTGGAAACAGACATATCAGTCTGGAAATGGTTACATTGCTTGCCGCAACGCAGGCTGACGGATATTTTCACGATGGCGGTATTGATTTTTGGTTCACCAAAGCAAGAAAATACCGCAGGTTAAAAAATACGCTGGATGCGATAAATGCCGTTTATACAGAAGGCGTAAAACCTAGCACCGGACAGGTTAGAATCCGTATTGTGAAAGGTGCACTGGCATCAGAAATTATGCATATTCTTACGGAAGAGAAAAAATGGGGTGCATGGATTCTTGAGTGTGACAGAGATACTGTTCTCCGTATTTTGGAAGAACTGCCACACTGGGACGGATGTTTCACGATTCAGAATATGTATTCCAGTTCTGTCAAGGAAAATGCCGACTGGATGCAGATTCTTTATACATTAACAGATACAAGAGCGCATCTTCGTGAGTACCGAAATGGAAATCCAAACGCAAATGTAAATTATCAGATTGATATCACACATCGCAATTATAGCAGTACAACGAACATTGAAAAAGATATGGTATCTTATCACGGCATGGTTTACTGTGTTTCAGTTCCAAGTGGTTTTATTGTAGTACGAAGAAACGGAAATACAGCTGTTACTGGAAATTGTCCCCGCAAAAGCAATGATCCCATTGGTGTCCGTAATTTTATCAAAGCACCGAAAAATCATCTTATCCTGTCACTTGATTTCTCGCAGATTGAACTGCGTGTGGGAGCATTCTACTGCCGTGACAGAACCATGATGGAAACCTACAAAAACGACGGTGATATTCATGCTGCGACTACGGCTGTTATCTTCGGCTGTACTTACGAAGAAGCACAGAACAAACACAGAAAAGAGTACAAGGAACAGCGTACTATTGCCAAAAACGTAAACTTCGGCACATTCTACGGATTGTTTCCGAAAGGACTGCAAAGTACGCTGAAATTCAAGGCAGGTGTAGAAAAATCGGTTGATGAATGCACTGCGATTATTGCAAATCTGAAAGCTGGATACCCTGCACTGACAACATGGCAGGAGGAAACCAAGCAGGATGCAGCAAGAAAAATGTATATTGAAACATGGCTTGGCAGACGGCGTTATCTGCCCAATATTCGCAGTGATAACTGGGGACTAAAGTCCTTTGCGGAACGCTGTGCATTGAATACGCCGATCCAAGGAACGGCCGCAGATATTCTGAAACTTGCAATTGTCCGCATTTTAGAGGGACTGCCGTCACGCCCTTGGCTGAAACCGATA
>CAJTOG010000065.1 GCA_910577575.1 uncultured Ruminococcus sp.
AAGCGTTACAGCCGATACAAGCATAAATTTCAGGATAAAGCTGCATCATAATCTGGTCATGCGGCTTGATTTTGTTGATATCGTAAACCTGTTTTACAAGAGGGAAGAAAGGAAGAGTAGCAACATACATACCTTCTTCAACTTCTGTCTGGCAAGCAAGACAAGCATGAAGTTCCTGCTTATCCTTTATTCTGTAGATGGTTGCACAAGCTCCGCAGAAACCGTTTCTGCATCCACAACCACGTACAAGCTCATAGCCTGCATATTCCATAGCTGTCATAATTGTAAGTCCTGCCGGCACCTGATACTTTTTGCCGAACAGATAAACATTAATCATATTATCCATGCTTTTAGCTCCTTTTTAATATTCATCGGGTAGTTCGTCAAGCTGGTCGAAACGGAAAACAGGTCCGTCCTTGCAGACATATTTATTGCCTATATTACAGCGTCCGCACTTGCCGACAGCACACTTCATACGAAGCTCCATAGTTGTATAAACCTGAGTTTCAGTAAATCCGAGTTCTTTAAGACCTGCGAGAGTAAATTTAATCATGATAGGCGGTCCGCAGACAAGAACAGTCTTATTTGTTGAAGGATTAAGTTCCTTGACATAGTTCGGAACAAATCCTACATGACCGTCCCAGCCTTCCTGCGGATTGTCAATGGTGAGATTAACCTGAATATTCGGGTCTGCCATCCATTCATCAATAATTTCCTTATAATCAACCAAATCATCTTTTGAACGTGAACCATAAACAATCTGAACATCACCATAATTCGCTCTGTTGTCACGCACATAATTAATTACAGAACGCAGAGGTGCAAGACCGATACCACCTGCAATAAACAGCAAATCCTTGCCTTTGAGTTCAGTTTCAACAGGGAAATGATTGCCGTAAGGTCCTCTTATGGTAATTTGCTGACCTACATCCATGGCGTGAAGCCATGTGGTAAGACAACCACATTTTTTAATGCTGAATTCCATAAATTCCTTATTTGTCGGTGAAGAAGTAATTGAAAACATACCTTCGCCGACTCCGGGAATTGAAAGCATAGCACACTGTCCGGGCATATGCTCAAAAACTTTTCCGCCCTCAAGTGCATTTACTCTGAATGTCTTGACATCTGGAGTATCCTGTCTTATATCGGTAATAACGCCGACAAGCGGAATCAATGTATCATTATTCATCACTTAACCTCCAATGCTTTCATTACCTTGACAATATTCATGGATATCGGGCATTTTGACAAACAGCGTCCACATCCTACACAACCAAATTCTCCGTTGTTGTTTGCCGGAAAATATACAAGCTTATGCATGAATCTCTGACGGAAGCGTTCAAGCTGTGAGTTTCTGGAGTTTCCATGTGCCATTTTTGTAAAATCGGAATACATACACGAATCCCAGCATCTGAAACGCTTGATACCGTTTCCAGTATCAAAATCACGGATATCGTAGCACTGACAGGTCGGACATACAAATGTACAAGTGCCACATCCGAGACATGACTCTGAAAGTTCAGCCCATTTTTCAGAGCTGAAATGCTCCATAAGCCTTTCGCCTCCGAATGAATCAGTTGAAAGATTGGCAAGTGGGAGCTTCTTCATAATCTCTCTTGTATTTTCCTGAATCTTTTCAAGTTTTTCAGTATCTCCGTCTTGAAGCATATCAGAAATTGAGTCAATAAACGCCTGACCTTTTTCATTATTAGCCTTGAAGAAGTAATTTTCACCGTCAGAAAATACTGCTGCATCACCCTCCGGAGCTGTCGGGTCAATACCGAATGTAGTGCAAAAACAAGTTTCAGCAGGACGTGTACAAGCCATAGTTACTACAGTACCATGGTCACGGCGGTTTTTATAGTAACTGTCAACCGGTTCAGCAAGAAAAACTTTATCAAGAATTGTAAAACTTCTTGCATCACACGCACGGACACCAAAAATCACAAAATCTTCAGATTCCTCACGAATGTCAATAACTTCAATATTTTTACCGTTCATTTTGAAATCAGCAAGATTTTCAGTCTGTGGGAAGAAGAAATCCTTTGCACTACGGACTGTATTAAGTCCCCTGCTCATTTCCATACCGCTTTCATACTTTTTATATTCGGCGGAACCTGCTTCACGGTCAACAGGAATATACAAAGTCTGTTTAGCTGAAATTGCATCAAATAAATCATTTAACTTATCAGCAGATATTTTAAGCATTATTCAACTCCCCTTTCATGTACAATTGAAGGTTCGCAGTCATCAGTGTTATAATCGTTGAGAGGTGCTTTTGATGTTGTATCAGCGCCCGCCTGATATTCGCCGTAAAGGGAATTTATATCCTTGATGAACTTTCTGTTGAGCAGATGAAGAGGAATATTCTGAGGACATACACGTGAACACTCACCGCAGTCTGTACATCTTCCAGCAACATGAAAAGCACGGATAATATGGAACATATTTTCTTCAAAACTGTCAGCAGCAGCTTTATTTGAAACACCTGAAGAAGGATTATCAAATACACAGTTTTCACAGGTACAGGCAGGACATACGTTTCTGCACGCATTGCATCTGATACACTTTGAAAGCTCTCCCCTCCAGAAATCATAACGTTCCTGTGCTGTCATATTTTCAAGCTTTTCAACCATATCAAAACGATTTGATTCAAGCACATCGCCATCTTCGCCTATAAGTTCATCATAAACAACATGTTTCTTACTCTTACAGTCAGCACACTTTCCGCTTATTGCCTCATAAAACGGCATTGTCTCCTCACCGTAGAGAGTTTTTATTTTAAGGGTATAGTTTTCATTTTTAACATCAAGTATGCCTGTAATTCCCTTGGCTTTGATTTTTTCAATATCAAGCTTTGGTCCGCCGGGAATACCTATAACATACACATTTTCACGGTTGATTCTGTGTTCCTTTACGAGCTGATTAAAACTGTACGTATCGCATGGTTTAAGGAACGCAAGAATTTTTCCCTCTTTTCTGGATTCCTTAATAAGATACTTGGAAACGTTAGCCTGAGTAAAGTCATCAAAGACAAACTCTGCATCAATTTCTTCAGCCGTTTCAAAAACAGCAGGAGTTATATCGTATACAAATTCTCCTCTTTTCCAGCCGATTACACGGTTTACAGTGCCGTCGGCAAGCAGTTCCTTTGCTCTTTTGATTATTGTTTCCTGCATCGTAAATCCTCCAGTCTTCTGTTAGGTCCTAATTTCTTTACATCTGCAACAAACTGATTCATAACAGCGGCAAATTTTGCACCTTCAGCTGCTGATACCCATTCAAGACGTGTTCTGTTGCGTTCAATTCCGAGGAAGTCAAGCATACTGTAAAGAAGAGTTATTCTTCTTCTTGTGAAGTAGTTGCCTGACGTATAGTGACAGTCTCCGGGGTGACAGCCACAAAGAATTACTCCGTCTGCACCTTTCTGGAAAGCTCTCAGAATAAACATCGGATTGACTCTGCATGAACAGGGAACACGTATAATCTTTACATTTGCAGGATAATTCAATCTGTTAGTGCCTGAAAGGTCTGCTCCTGCGTATGAACACCAGTTACAGCAGAATGCGACTATTACAGGCTCAAAATTTTCGTTTACTTGCATATTGCATCTACCTCCGCCATAATCTGACTATTTGAGAATCCGTTCAAATCCATTGCACCGGACGGACAAGCTACTGTACAAGCTCCGCAGCCCTGACATACAGCAGGATTGACACTTGCAACCCTGCGGATTGCTGTAGTTCTGTTCGGCATCCTGAATTCCTTGTCCTGATAAGTAATTGCTCCGTAAGGACATACTTTCTCACAGGCTGAACAGCCATTACACATGAGTTCATCTGAATGAGCCACACATGGATTACAGGTTATACTGTTCTTACAAAGAAGTCCGATAGCCTTTGCAGCCGCCGCACTTGCCTGTGCTACAGTTTCAGGAATATCTTTTGGTCCCTGACAAGCTCCAGACAGGAAAATACCAGCCGTTGCACTTTCAACAGGACGAAGTTTTGGATGAGCTTCTGTAAAGAAATCATTTGTATCCATCTGAGTTGTAAGCATTGTAGCGAGCGGACGTGCGGTCTTGTCCGGTTCGATTGCTGCGGCAAGCACAACCATATCAGCATCTATATGAAGCTGTTCGTTCGAAATCAGGTCTGATGCCTGAACATCAATTTTTCCGTCAGCCTTCGGAGTAACCTTGCCAACCATACCTTTTATATAATGTACATCATATTGTTCAACAGCACGGCGGTAAAATTCATCAAAATTCTTTCCGGGTGTACGCACATCTATGTAGAATACATAAACTTCTGTATCAGGATACTTTTCACGAATAAGCATTGCGTGCTTGGCTGTATACATACAGCATATTTTGGAACAATACTGCTTGCCCTTGCCGTCATCACATCTTGAACCTACGCACTGTACGAATACAATAGTATGCGGATGAGTTTTATCAGAAGGACGGAGAAGTGTACCGCCATTAGGACCTGCCGCATTCATAAGTCTTTCAAGCTCAAGAGAAGTTACAACATCGGGACAATAACTGTATGCAAATTCATCATACTTGTCAAGTTTAATAGGATTGAATCCGGTAGCTACTACAATAGCACCATATTTCTGCTCAATAAATTTATCAGTTTGCTTATAATCAATAGCACCTACTGAACATACCTTTGAACAGATTCCGCACTTGCCATTTTTAAGCATCATACAGTAATTCGGGTCAATAGTTGCAACCTTCGGAACTGCCTGTGCAAATGGAATATATACGGCTCTTCTGTTGTCAAGTCCCATATTGAATTCATTGGGTACTTTCTTCATCGGACATTTTTCTGTACAAAGTCCGCAGCCTGTACATTTTGTTTCATCAACAAAACGAGCTTTTTTCTTGATAGTAACAGTAAAATTGCCGACAAATCCCTTAACATCACTTACTTCACTGAATGAGTGGATAGTAATTTTTTCATTCTGTGAAGCCTCAACCATCTTAGGTGTAAGAATACATGCAGCACAGTCGAGTGTCGGAAAAGTTTTATCAATCTGTGCCATCTTACCGCCGATTGTTGGTTCTTTTTCGACAATATCAACTTCAAATCCAGCCTCTGCAATATCCAGAGCAGTCTGAATACCCGCAATACCTCCGCCAATTACAAGTGCACGTTTTACAACCGGACTTTCACCTGCCGTAAGCGGTGCATTGAGATGAACTTTTGCAACTGCTGCCTTTCCGAGGATTATAGCCTTGTCAGTAGCCGATGCAATATCCTTGTGAATCCATGAACACTGTTCACGGATATTTGCAATTTCAACAAGATACGGATTAAGTCCAACTGATGCAGCAGCTTTTCTGAAAGTATTTTCATGCATTCTTGGTGAACATGAACATACAACAACACCGGTCAGATTATTTTCTTTTATTGCATTCTTAACTAAATCCTGACCCGATTCAGAACACATATACTGATACTCCTGTGAGATTACAACTCCGGGTTCATGGCCGAGAGCTTCCGCAACAGCCTTAACGTCAACCGTAGCAGCGATATTAGTACCGCAGTGGCAGACAAAAACACCTATTCTCTGCATAACAGCTCCTCCTTACTTAGTATATTTTCTGAACGCTGTAACAATAGCCTGCTGTGGCAGTTCTTCGTCAAGCATTTCCGGAATCTGGTCGGGAATAAGATGATTGTTTCCCTGTTTACGTACTGCTGTAAGACGTACCGCTTCAACAACTTTTGCAGGCTCAACACCTCTGGGACATCTTTCAACACAAGCAAAACAGGTAAGACACTTATAAAGTGACTTTGAATTAAGAAGAGATTCAATATTTCCCTTCTCAACCATATATACAAACTGATGCGGATGATATTCCATTTCATCATATGAAGGACAAGTTGCAGAACACTTTCCACATCTCATACACTTGCGGACATTTACACCGCTTGTAATATCAATCCAATCCTTTTGATTTTTATTCATTTATATCCTCCTTTAAGCCAAGGGCTTCAGCAAGAAGTTCTGTAAAGTAGTAAACAGGCATATCCGAACCTGAATTTTTCTTTAAATTATAAAGACAGAGCGGACAGGCTGTAATAATCATATCTGCACCCATACTCTGAGCAGAATCCATAACAGCACTGCTTCTTTTTTCAGCCTGCGTCTTGTCTTCCATTGTAATATATCCGCCGCAGCATTCATTTCTCTGGGCATAAATTACAGGAGTACCGCCGATTGCTTTTATGAAATCTTCCATAATAGTCGGATTTTCAGGGTCATCCATAGCAAGAGCCTTACTCGGACGAAGCAACAGACATCCATAATACGCAGCAATTTTCTTTCCTTTGAACGGATTTACAATCTTGGATTTAAGATTATCAAATCCTACAACGTCACGGAGAAGTTCAAGATAGTGATAAACATTTGTTTCGCCTGTATAGGCTTCCTCAAGTCCGAGATATTGTTTAACCTTATCCGCCATGTCTTCATTTCTGGAAATATCATAATTTGTCTGCTTGATAACATTATGACAGGCAGAACATACTGTAACAAGACCTTCTGAATCTTTAGCCGCCATAAGCGTTCTGACTGCTGAAAGCTTTGTGGCAACTTCATTTGTTGCAGTAGTATAAGCACCGCCACAGCACTGCCAGTTATCAGGCTCAACAAGCTGAATGCCGAGAGCTTCGGCTGATGAACGTGCATAAGCGTCCAAATCCTTAGCTTTCGTTCTCAGTGTACAGCCCGGATAATATGTAAAAGTTTGCATAATATCTTCCTTTCTCAAACCATCTGTTCAGGGTGGAAAACTTCATCGAATTTTTCAGCTGTAAGGAATCCGAGTTCAACACAAGCTTCTTTCAGTGAAATATTATCCCTGAACGCTTTTTTAGCAGTTTTGGCAGCGTTTTCATATCCGATATAAGGATTGAGGGCAGTAACAAGCATAAGTGAATTGTGAAGATTGTGATGCATTTTATCCTTGTTGGCCTTGATTCCCACAGCACAGTTTTTATTGAATGAAATAATTGATTCAGCAAGCAGACGTGCAGACTGTAAGAAATTATATGCACATACCGGCATAAATACATTAAGTTCAAAATTGCCCTGTGATGCAGCCATGCCAACCGCAACATCATTTCCCATAACCTGAACGGCAACCATAGTAGCCTGTTCACACTGTGTCGGATTTACCTTGCCCGGCATGATTGATGAACCCGGTTCATTTTCAGGGATTAAAATTTCTCCCAGACCGTCACGGGGTCCGGATGCAAGCCATCTGACATCATTCGCAATCTTCATCATATCAGCGGCAAGAGCCTTCAATGCACCATGAGCAAAAACTATTTCATCTTTTGAAGTCAGTGAATGAAATTTATTTGGAGCAGTAACAAAATTTTTTCCTGTAAGCTGACTGATAGCCTCTGCTGCCTTTTCGGCAAATCCAATAGGAGCATTAAGACCCGTTCCGACAGCAGTACCGCCGAGAGCAAGTTCCTTCAGTTCTTCACAAGCAGAGAGAATCATTTTTCTGTCCTTTTCAAGAGAAGCTCTCCAGCCACTTATTTCCTGAGAGAATTTTATAGGAGTAGCGTCCTGCAAATGAGTACGTCCGCTCTTTACAATTCCCTCGTTTTCTTCCTCAAGACGCTTAAAAGTATCAACAAGAACATCAACAGCCGGAATAACCTTGTCCTCAAGGGCAATAACAGCAGCAATATGCATAGCAGTCGGGAATGTATCATTTGATGACTGACTCATATTTATATCATCATTCGGATGAAGAAGCTTTGCACCTGCGATTTCGTTACCTCTGTTTGCAATAACTTCATTTGCGTTCATATTTGACTGTGTACCGCTTCCGGTCTGCCATACAACAAGAGGAAAATGGTCATTGAGTGAACCACTGATAACCTCATCGCAGGCCTGAGAAATTGCAGAGAGCTTTTCATCAGTCATTTTTTCAGGCTTTACTGCATGATTTGCAATTGCAGCAGCCTTTTTGAGAATTCCGAAAGCATGAGTAATTTCACGGGGCATAGTTTCAATTCCTACACCGATAAGGAAATTTTCATGACTTCTTTCAGTCTGGGCAGCCCAGTATTTATCAGCCGGAACTTTTACTTCACCCATAGAATCATGTTCAATACGATAATCCATTATTAAATTACCACCTTTTATATATCAAGATTTTTGATTACCTCTTTAAGAGTTTCCGCACTTCTGTGGAGCTTTGTAATTTCCTCGTCAGTAAGCGGAGTAAGAAGTTTTGAATGTGCACCGTCATTGCCGACGATATTCAGAACACTCAGGCAGACATCACTTACACCATATTCGCCATGCATCATAGTTGAAACAGTCATAGTTGTGTCAATTCCCTTGAGAAGGCATTTGCAGATATGACATACAGAAGCCGAAACAGCATAAAAAGTTGCACCTTTCTGTTCAATTACCCTCGCACCTGACTTACGGACATACTGTTCTACTTCGTCGCAGTCAAATTCAGGACAAACAATATCACCTGTTGATAAAAGTTTTCTGTATTCCTTGACCGGAACGTTTGAAACATTAGCAATAGACCATGGAATAAATGAAGAATCACCGTGTTCGCCCATAACATATGCATGAACATTGCTCTGGTTTATACTGAAATCTTCAGCAAGTCTTGCTCTTAAGCGAGCAGTATCAAGGATAGTTCCCGAACCAATTATATGATTTTCAGGAATATCAGAGCATTTACAGAAAGTATAAGTCAAAACATCAACAGGATTACTTACAATTACATATTTTGCATCAGGAGCATATTTTGTAATTTCAGGAATTATAGCCTTGGTAATATCAACATTGGTCTGAGCAAGTTCAAGTCTTGTCTGACCGGGTTTTCTTGCAATGCCTGATGTGATGATTACAATATCCGAATCCTTGGCATCACAGTAATCTCCTGCATATATTGAACAAGGACTGAAAAGAGGCACGCCCTGACGTATATCAAGAGCTTCACCCAGAGCTTTTTCCTTATTAATATCAATCATTACGATATCAGAAGCAAGCCCCATAGCTGTAAGAGTATAGGCAATAGTTGAGCCGACACTGCCTGTGCCGATAATAGAAATTTTATTCATAAGTACACCGCCAAATAATATTTTTATCACATTATTAAGTATAACAGCAATCAGACAAAATTTCAAATACAGATTTAGTATATGGATATTCTGATATTGATATATTATTAACAATGTTTTCAAGTATAAAACACACATATTTATTATTTAATTTTTTTAAATATATATTTTGGTATGTTAATAAATATAAAAATATAATATTCAAAAATCAGTTTAAATAATATCAGTATATTAATGTTTATAATAAATGATACTATTATGGTTAATCAACTAAAAATTGCTGATTGAAAATATTATGTTAGTAAATGATAACAATTTTTCACATCTTATAACCATATTTATTCAGAATATGGTTATATAAAAATTTGTATAACCATATTCTCAGCAGGGATATTCCCTGCTGAAAAAGACTGCAATCAATCATTGATTGCTTTAAGTTGATATGAAAGAGTTGTAAGACTATCACCGAGATGAACGTTCTCAACTGCTACATTTTTATAATCAGAACGTATATCATAATGAGTGAAATTCCAAAATGCCTTTATGCCAAGTTCTATAAGTCTGTCTGTTTCCTTGGCTGCTTCAATCTGGGGAATACAGAGTATTGCACCAACCGGTTTATTTTCTGTACAGAAACTTTCAAGTTCTGAAATATTAAGTATTTCAAGACTTCCGATTTTTTTCCCGATAATCTCAGGGCTTGCATCAAAAATCCCAACAAGTTCAAAACCTTTATTCTGAAAATCAATATGAGATGCAACAGCTCTGCCAAGATTTCCTGCTCCGATAAGAATCATTGGCATAATTTCATCAAGACCAAGTATTTTGCTTATTTCCTCTCTTAATGCACTTACATTATAACCATAACCCTGCTGACCAAATTCGCCGAAGCAGTTAAAATCCTGTCGAATCTGTGAAGCAGTCAGTCCCATTTTTTCAGCAAGTTCCCTTGAGGAAATGCGTACATATCCGTTTGTCTGAAGCTCGCCGAGAAATCTGTAATATCTCGGAAGCCGTCTGATTACGGAATTTGAGATTGCGTTTTTTGACATTTTTCTGCCTTTCCGATTATGTTTAAGTTTATGCTGGATTACATAAGCTTGTCAAGATTAATTTTTATTTCCTCAAGGAATGTTTTGGAATCAACCTTCTTCTTGTTTTCAAGCTTTGAAATAAGATAGAGATCACCTGTCATAATACCGTTTTCAATTGTCTGAATTGTAGCCTTTTCAAGCTTTTCGGCAAATTCACAGAGTTCAGGAGTATTATCAAGCTCACCTCTCTTGCGAAGAGCTCCGCTCCATGCAAAAATGGTTGCAACTGAGTTTGTGGAAGTTTCCTCACCCTTGAGATATTTGTAATAATGACGTTGTACTGTACCATGAGCAGCTTCATATTCATAAATTCCGTCAGGAGATACAAGAACAGAAGTCATCATAGCAAGACTTCCGTAAGCAGTTGATACCATATCCGACATTACATCACCGTCATAATTCTTGCAAGCCCAGATATAACCACCATTTGAACGAATAACACGTGCAACGGCATCATCAATAAGAGTATAGAAGTATTCAATACCTGCTGCTTCATACTTCTCTTTATACTCATTTTCGTAAATTTCAGCAAAAATATCCTTGAAACGATGGTCATACTTTTTGGAAATTGTATCTTTTGTAGCAAACCATACATCCTGTTTTAAGTCAAGACCATAGTTAAGACAGGCTCTTGCAAAACCTATAATAGAATCATCAAGATTA
>CAJTOG010000066.1 GCA_910577575.1 uncultured Ruminococcus sp.
AAGGGCATAGCCGTCTCCGTCAGGAACTGCAATGCCTACACGGTCGCAGTCAGGGTCTGTAGCAAGAAGTAAATCCGGTTTTACCTCGTTGCAGTATCTGAGTCCGACTTCAAGAGCTTCACGAATTTCAGGATTAGGATAAGGACAGGTTGTAAAATTTCCGTCCGGATTTTCCTGCTCCTTTACAACTGTTACATCTGTGATGCCTATACGCTTCAGAATTTCACGTACAGGTTTGTTTCCGGTACCGTTGAGAGGGGTATAAACAACTTTAAGTCCGCTTGACGCACATAAATCTGTGTTAATACCTTCAGCAAGGACATTTTTATAGAAATCCTCGATAACATCGTTTTTGATATAACTGATATTTCCTTTTGCAACTTCCGTTTCAAAGTCAGAGGACTTCACATCATTGAATATATCAAGAGAATTGATTTTATTCAGAATAATTTCAGCTCCACGGAGCGTAATCTGGCAACCGTCTTCGCCATATACCTTATAGCCGTTATACTTTGCAGGGTTGTGGCTTGCTGTTACCATGATACCGCCCTGACAATTAAGTTTTCTTACAGCAAATGAAAGACACGGAGTAGGCATAAGTTCTGTATAGATATGAACCTTGATTCCGTTTGCGGCAAGAACCTCGGCAGCAGCTTTTGAAAATACATCACTTTTTATACGGCTGTCATAGGAAACGGCAACAGCAGGATTTTCATATTCCTGATTGAGATAATCGGCAAATCCCTGTGTAGCACGTTTAACAGTATAAATGTTCATTCTGTTTGTTCCTGCGCCTATAACACCACGCAGACCACCTGTACCAAATTCCAAATCTCTGTAAAATCTATCCTTGATAGCTTCATCATTGTCCCTGATGCTTTCAAGTTCCGACTGTAAATCGGGGTCAGCCTTTGCATTTTCGCACCAAAGGCTGTAAAGTTCTTTTTCTTTCATAAAAAAGCCTCCTTAAAAAATCAAAAAAATTGATTACTATATATACTATTATAGCATATTTTCCATAATTTGAAAAGAGTTTTTTACACATTTTCTATTTTTGCCAAAAAATTATTACTGAGTTGACAAAGCCTGAACAAGTTCTACAGCTTTGTTATACTGTTCATCAATTTTTTCGTCTTTGTTTTCAATATAAACATCGGGAGTAATTCCTATTCCGTCATAGCAGTCCGAAAAGACGGTCTTGTATTTTGCAATAGTAAGAACGACTGCATCACCGTTGTCAAGTTCGGTAGTGGATTGCATAACTCCTTTGCCATATGTCTGAGTACCGACAAGAGTCGCTTTATTGAAATCATGCAGAGAAGCTGCAAAAAGTTCAGCTGCACTTGCTGTATTTTCATTTACAATAACAGTCATTGGCATTAAAATTTCTGATGCATCTGAATAAATAAGTGTTTCAGAACTGCCGTCCTTATATTCTGCAACAGCAATAATCCCTTCCGGAAGAAGCGGGTCAAGGCATTTTTCAAGTGAGCTGACAAGACCCCCACCATTGTCACGTACGTCAAAAACAAGTGATTTCGCACCGTTTGCAGTAAGGCTTTCAAGTGCCGACAGAAATTGATGAGAAGTATTTTCTTTGAAACTTTTTATTTTTATATATCCTGTATTGTTTTCAATCATTTTTGATTCAACTGTTGAAACTTCAATTGAACGGCGTGTAAATTTATATTCTTTATCTTCTCCTGAACGTCTGACAGTAAGTGTTATTTCAGAACCTTCAATACCACGCATTCTGCTGATTGCTTCATCAAAGTCCAGTTCTTTTATGTCAGTACCATCAACAGCTGTAATAATATCATTTTCAAGCAGTCCAGATTCAGCAGCAGGGGAGTCCTCAAAAATTTCAGCAATACGGATATAACCGCTTTCATCCCGTGTGAGAGTAACCCCGACACCTACAAGGTCTCCTGAATGGTCAGCCTTTTCCTCCTTATATTCTTCCGCTGTCAGATAACGTGAATATCTGTCGTTTATACCTGAAACATAACCTTTTAATATATTGTCGCTTAGCTCTTCCTCATTTATCTCACCATAATAATTTTCCCTTACATAGTTGTCAAGTGATTGCAGGGCGGCATATTTTTTAGCTTTTTCATTAACGTCAACAACTTTGGTATTGAAGTTTTGAAGTGAAAAGAATGAAGTCAGAATAAAGGTTATAGTAGCTGATACAGCAATAAGGCTAAGTGCAAGTCCAAGGCTGATTTTTTTGTTCATGTCATCATCTCTTTCTGAAAAAAATGGGGCAGACCCGAAATCTGCCCTATGTAATTAGCTTTTTTTATAATTAAGGATTGACATAATTCATTGGATTTTGCGGTGAACCGTTAACCAATACTTCAAAATGGAGATGAGCACCGGTTGAAAATCCTGTTGAGCCGATTGCACCAATAACATCTCCCTGCTGAACGAAGTCACCCACAGAAACAGATGCATACGACAGATGACCATAAAGAGTTGAATAAGTGCCGTCATGCGAAATTACAACATAGTTTCCATATCCGCCTCCACAGCCGCAGCTTGATGATTTTGCATAGTTATGAGTACAACTATTGCTTACTGTTATAACAGTACCTGACTGTGAAGCGACTGCTGAACCTCCCATGATACCGCCGTCACCTATATCAATTCCGTTATGATTCCTTCCCCAGCGGGAACCGAAATAACTTGAAATATAGCTGAATCCCGGAGCAGGCCAAGCAAATCCGCTTTCTGCAACAGTAGGAACTTTATAAGTTGTTGTCTGGGGCGGTTCTGTTGCAGTTACGGCGACGGTGGTAACCGCAGCAGTAGTTGCATTTGTTGCTGGTGGTGCTGTAGATGTAACTGTCGGAGTGCTGTTTGTCTTTGTTGAAGTAGTTTGCCTTGCGGCTTCTTCAGCTTTTTTTCTTGCTTCTTCCTCAGCCTTTTTGCGTACAGCTTCCTCTTCAGCTTTTCTTTTTGCTTCTTCTTCAGCTTTTTTACGTGCAGCTTCTTCAGCGGCTTTTTTAGCAGCTTCTTCGGCCTTGCGTCTTTGTTCTTCTTCCCAGCGTCTCTGTGCTTCTTCCTGCTGACGTTTTATTTCAGCTTTGATAAAGTCTTCTTCCTTATTGAGTTCGTCATTTTGCTGGACTATTTCTTCTTTACTGCGTTCGAGCGATTTCTGTTCCATGGCAATACGGTCTATTTCATATTGAGTATCAGTCATTTTAACATTCAGTTGTTCGATTTCAACAGATTTTTCTTCACGGCGTTTTTCCTGTTCTTCAACTTTCATGGAGAGATTGAGCTTTTCAGCCTCAAGGTCCTTTTTAGTCTGTTCCAAGTTATCAATTTCCGTTAAAAGTTCATCAATAAGCTGGTCATCATGTTCGGCAACCCTGTTTATCATCTGTACTCTTGACATCATATCATAAAAGCTTGTTGAACCGATTAAAACGGATGCGGCTGAATCATTGCTACTGATATACATTGAACAAAGACGCTGTTTGAAAAGTTCAATATTTTCATCAATTGCATTTTGCTGTTCAATAATATCAGCATCCAGATTTTGAATGTTTATCTCGGCAGCCGCTATATCATTATTGAGTGTTTCGATTTCAACATTCAGAAGATTGATATTTTCTTGAATATATCCTATCTGTTCTGTAAGATATGCCTGATGCTGCTTTTCCTGTTCTTTATTGCCCTCAAGTCCTGTAATCCTGTTTTCAAGAGCAGAAATTTTTTCTTCATTAGCCTTTCGCTGTTCCTGAATTTCAGCAAGAGTTTTAGCCTGTGCATTATTATTTACAGTAAGTGAGGGAAAAGCTGTTATCAATCCTGCTGCCATTACTGAGCAGGTTATAAAAGTAAGAATTTTCTTTGCAGTTTTTAATTTATACATTGGATTAAAAAGCTCCTTTCAGCTTTAAACATCAAGATGACGGCGTGTGCTTATCGTACTTCCGACAGCTCCTAAAAGGGAACCTATAACAAGATAAGCAATTGCAGTTATAAATCTTATGTTGTCAAACGATATTATGCTGTTTATACCAAAGGCGTTTTTAAGCGTACCCTGTTCCATAAGAATATTATAAACAGAATTATAAATTGCCCATGTTATAAAAAATGCTGCTGCACCTGCAAAAAAGCCTGTCACCATGCCTTCGATAAAAAACGGCGTTCTTATAAATGAATTTGTTGCACCTACATACTTCATAATCTGAATTTCTTCACGCCGTATATACACACTCTGTTTTGTAGTGTTAGAAATCATAATCATTGATACGATAGCAAGTGCTATAATAGCAGCCCCTGCAACAAGCGTTACAACACGTCTTAACTCACGCAGAAATTCCGCAACCTGTGCATATGAGCTTGCACTCTGAACATTTTCTATCTGTGTAATAAGAGCAGTGGTTTGTTCGATTCTGTCATTATCTGTAACTGTTACGCTGAACCCGTCAGGCATAAATTCCGAATCGTCGATATATTGGAAAATTGCCTGTCCCTGAACAATCTGGTTCTTCATACGCTGATATGCTTCTTCTTTGGATATATAAACTACAGATTCAACATTATCAAGTTCCTGAAGCTGCGAGTTTATTTCATCAACACGCCATTGTTCCGTTGATGAATCAAGATAGACCGCTATTTCATTCTGATTTCCGAGACCTAAAATCATGGAATTTGTGTTTACATAAAACAGTCCTGCACACCCTACGAGAAGCAAAGAAATAAGCAGAACACAGAATGTAGCGAAAGCCATCATTTTATTTTTCCATATATTTTCAACACCCTGATTTGTAAGGTATTTAAATCCGCTTAATTTCATTCTGCACCTCCGTTATTGTTGGTGTTTGTGATAATAGAAGCGATTACATCTTCAATAAAGGGTTCGTCATATTCGGAAACATCCGGCGGAGGGTCATATTTCTGAATAGGTTCTGTGTATTCGTTTCCGATTGGCATAAGCTCAATCCCTGCTCCCATAATAACTTCATCATAGACGATTTCTCCGCCAGTTATATTGATGATTCTTCCGCCGAAATGACGTACCAAATCATGTTCATGAGTAACCATAAGAATAGTAGTACCCTGGTCATTTATACTCTTGAGAAGTTCGACAATTTCATAGGAAAGTTCAGGGTCGATATTTCCGGTAGGCTCATCTGCAATAATTAGCTGCGGGTCATTTACCAATGCACGTGCAATTGCAACACGCTGTTTTTCACCGCCTGAAAGTTCATCGGGATATGAATTTGTCTTGGACTGAAGTCCTACAAGACTTATAACATAAGGAACTCTTTTTCTTATGTATTTAAGGGGTGCGTCAATAACACGGAGTACGAAAGCAATGTTTTCATAAACGGTCATTGAAGGAATAAGTCGAAAGTCCTGAAAAACGAAACCTAAAGTACGGCGAAATTCAGGAATCTTTCTCTTTTTTAGTTTATTGAGATTATATCCATTTACAGTAACAACCCCACTTGTGGCATCAATTTCTTTGAGAAGCAGCTTAATCATGGTGCTTTTTCCCGCACCCGATGAGCCTACAACAAAAGCAAAGTCGCCGTCATTTATTTTTAGACTGACATTGTTCAAAGCGTCAACACCGCTTGAGTAGGTTACTGATACGTTCTGAAGCTCAACCAAGTTTTACACCTGCCTTTCTTAGGTGGAAAAAGGTTTTATTTTCTCCCTGTTTCAAAAGAGAGAATTATACTTGTAATTTTAGAATTTAACCGGATTGGCAGACAGATATTTTTTAACCATGAGAGCAATTTTGAAAATAATTGCATGGTCAAATTCACGAAGGTCAAGACCGGTAAGTTTTTTGATTTTTTCAAGTCTGTAGACAAGAGTATTTCTGTGAACGAAAAGTTTTCGTGAAGTTTCGGAAACATTAAGATTATTTTCAAAGAATTTCTGAATGGTGAACAGAGTTTCATGGTCAAGGGAATCGATGCTTCCCACTTTGAAAACTTCATGAAGGAAAGTTTCGCACAAAGTTGTCGGAAGGTGATAGATAAGACGTGCAATGCCAAGATTTTCATAGCTTACAATAGCCTTGTCCGTATCAAATACCTTACCGACTTCAAGAGCCATCTGAGCCTCCTTGAATGAGCGTGCCAAATCCTTCACGCCTACAACAGCCGTACCGATTCCGACATTGACTCTTGTATAAAATTCACTCGAAAGGGTATCGGCAATTGAACGGGCAAGTTTTTCGAGGTCTTTTGAATCAACGGTGCTTTTGAGTTCCTTAACAAGTACAATATCGGTTTCTGTAATATTGAAGACAAAGTCCTTGTTTTTGTCAGGGAAAAGATTTTGGATAACATCATAAGCTGAAATGTCATTTGCAGATACGATTCTTACAAGAAATACTGCTCGGCTAATTTCCGCATTAAAATGAAGTTCTCTTGCCTTGATTACAATATCACCCGGAAGAACGTTGTCAAGAATTACGTTCTTTATAAAATTATTTCTGTCATATTTTTCATCATAGTATTGTTTTATATTTGAAAGTGTAATGGCAAGAATACTTGCATATTTTGCAGCGGCATCATCAACACCTTCAACAAATACGGCATAATCGGGCTTCACCCTTGAACCGAAAGGTTTATAGGTGTAACCGTCACGTATAAAAATATCATGGGAATCGCTGAGGTCGAGAGAAACAAATTCATTGGTAGTGCCTACTTTTGTAAGGTCGCTGCATGCAATAATGGTAGCAGTTTCATCAACAACACCGATAGTGGCATCGATAGTATCTCTCATCTGATGGACTAAACCCTGAAATAATCTGTTGGACATAAGTATAAATCCCTTCTTTAAAAAATTTTAAATATTCCGGACGTTTTCAAAGAATATTAATATATTACAAATTGTAACATATATTAGTGAATATATTATGAATAAATTGTTAATTTTCTTTCAAACTCCTGAATGTTGGACAATTTTTGCGTGTTGATATTGTGATAAAGTAACAAATGATTTTTGATGTCTGTAACTGAAATGTAATATATCACATTTTTTCTGGTTGTTCAATTTTAAGTATAGCAAGAACATTTTTGAGAACCTGTCTTACAGCAATGCAAAGCAGGATTCTTGCATTCATAACCTGTGATGATTCAGCATTTTTTACACTGCATCCATCATAAAAACGATGGAAAAGAGCAGCCAAATCAACAGCATATTTTGTAAGTTTTGCGGGGTCATACTGTTTTGCTGCAAGTTCAATTTCATTCGGAAGTGAAGCAATATGGCGGATAAGTTCAATTTCACGTGGGTTATTGAGAAGGGTAAAATCTGCATTTTCAGGGATTTCAATTCCTTCTGATTCAAGATTTGCAAGTAGACTGCATATTCTTGCATGAGCATACTGCACATAAAACACAGGATTTTGTGAAGATTTTTCTACAGCTAAGTCTAAATCGAACTCAAACTGTGAATTAGCCTCACGGAGATTGAAATAAAATCTTGCTGCATCAATCGGAATTTCGTCAAGGAGCGTAACAAGGGTAATAGCTTTACCACTTCTCTTAGAAAGTTTTACTGTTTCACCGTTACGCACAAGACGTACCATCTGCATCAGTACAACGTCAAGCTTTGAAGCGTCAACTCCGAGAGCAGTAAGTGCTGCTTTGAGACGTGGGACATATCCGTGGTGGTCAGCACCGAGAACATTTACAGCTTTGTCAAAATTACGTGTAACAAGCTTATCATAATGATATGCAATATCAGGCACAATATACGTATATAAACCGTTTGTACGTCTTAAAACGAAATCTTTGTCCATTCCGTAATCAGTAGCCTTGAACCATATCGCACCGTCTTGTTCATAAGCATTTCCGGATTCAAGAAGTTTGTCAACCACTTCTTTGGTCTGATTTTTTTCATGTACCGTGCTTTCTTTAAACCAGTTATCATAGACAATGCGGTATTTTTTAAGGTCACGTTCAAGCCCTGCAATATTTATCGGAAGAGCATAATCAACAAGTGCTTTTCTGCGTTCCTCTTCACTAAGATTTTCAAGGGCAAATATATTTTCTTTGTAATAATTGGCAGCGTGTTCAATTATATCAGTTCCGAGATAAACATCTTCAGGCATTTCAAAATCCTGTCCCTCACCACTCAAAGCATATATTTCGGTGCAGAGTTTCTCCGTATCATATCGATATTCATAAATGAGCTGCTGACCTTTTACTGAACACAATTGCATATATCTGAGTGAAAGGGACTTGCCAAATTTTTCAATCTGATTTCCTGCATCATTTACATAGAACTCACGTTCAGCATGGTATCCCGCCCAGTCGAGTACACTTGCAAGACAGTCACCGATAGCACCGCCTCGTGCATTTCCTATGTGCATCGGTCCTGTCGGATTTGCTGATACAAATTCAACAAGTACACGTCTGCCTTTGCCATAATCGGTTCGGCCGTATTTTTCATTTTCAGACATAACGTTTTCGATTACATCAGCAAACCATTTTTTACTGAGGAAAAAATTCATAAATCCCGGACCTGCGATTTCTGCCCGTTCAAAAACTGAACCGTTGAGGTCTATTTTTGAACATATGAGTTCGGCAATTTTTCTCGGCGGCATTTTAAAAGTCCTTGCACATACCATAGCGGTATTTGCAGCAAAATCGCCATGAGATTTATCTGCCGGAATTTCAACAGTAAAATCCGGAATCAGTTCAGCAGGTGCAGAACCTTCTGCAACAAGCTTTCCGAGGGCGTCAATTATAAGTTCACGAAGCTGTAATGATGCCGATTTTATAAGATTTGACATTGGAAAAAATTCCTTTCTTCTGTTATTTTTAATTGATTTTCATAATAATTTCATTGTCTGAAAGCAGAGACGAATTCATATCAAGAGTATATTTAAGGTAAAGTCTTCCGTTTTCAGAAATGGTATTATTGATTGAATGGGTATATACACCAATCTGTATATTTCCATAGGGAGTACCATACTGACAGTAATGTTTTCTTCCTGTTTCGAGTGAAAGCACAGAATTGGCAGTACCTTTTCTTATGATGGAAGCGGATTCATTTCCCTTGACCGTTATCGTGGTAACAGAACCTTCAAAACCTGTTGCCTGAGTATCTTCATAGGAAATAACATCACATCCTCCTGATTTTGAAACAATAGCTTTGGTAAGAAGTTCGGTTTCATTTTTGTCATTATCCTGAATCTGAATACTTGTAAGAGAAATCATAACATTGTTTTTCACAGAATCCCCCCTTTTTTAGTATGCTTTTTCAGAATTTTCAATTGCCTGTTCAAGAAGCTTGTCAATAAGATAAGACATTTCCATTCCGAGATGTTTCATAAGTTTTGGATAAACACTGTTGAGTCTTAATCCCGGAGAAGTACCGATTTTATTAAGGAAAAGTGTACCATCTTCCTGAAGGAAGAAATCGATTCTTGCAATACCCTTGCAACCAAGAGCTTTAAATGCTTTTACCGCTGTTTCACGTATCATATTATGAACACCGTCCGGCAAATCAGCAGGAATCTTCAGGTCGTCACCGGAGCTTTTACGCACCTCTGTAGGATTATATGTTTTGCTGGTTGGAAGAATTTCACCGACATATGAAGCAAATGGTGCATCATAACCGAACACTGCAACCTCGAGTTTTCTTCCGTTTATGAATTTTTCAACAACTACTTTATTATCATTCGAGAATGCAATTTTTACTGCTGAAATAAGTTCACTCAGATTATGGGCGATTCCTGTTCCGGCACTGCATCCGCTGTTTGCGGGCTTTACAGCGAGTGGGAAATCAAGAGTTTCTGAAATTTCGGAACATTTTTCGTCAATGTTATTCAGGTCCCGTTGTGTGATTAGTTTCCATTCAGCCGTTTTTATGCCATAGTCATCAAGAACCATGTGAGTATGCGACTTGTCCATACAGGAAGCAGAAGAAAGAAGTCCGCATCCTGCATAAGGTATTCCGGACATATCAAGCAAACCCTGAATAGTGCCGTCTGCCCCCTGTTTTCCTTGTATAACCGGAATAACAACGTCGATACGTCTTATGGACGCTTCGCCGTTTTCAAGGATTATGATTCCTCTGTGAAGCGGGTCAGGGGAGAGAATGGCAGAAGTACAGTCAGGATTTAGTTCCCAGCTTCCGTCAGCAATTTCATCAGTATCTCCCGGAAAATAGAGCCACCTTCCTTTTTTTGTTATTCCGACAGCCGTAACATTATATTTTTCTTTTGGTATACTGCGTATGACCTCAGCAGCAGAAGCGAGTGAAAGTTCATGTTCCTGAGCGGTACCTCCAAAAATAACAGCAGCTTTAATCTTAGCCATAGTTTACTCCTTATAGATAAAACAAAATATTTTTCATTTATATTATTTTATCACATTTCACAAAAAACTGCAAGTATTATTTGTAAAAATCCAGAAAAATTGCAATAGAAGTGCATTTGCAACAAGTTTAAACAGTTATTTTTGTTTGTTATGCATATAAAATTTGTGCCTGAATATATTTTTTTAAAAACTATAGATTTTTTTCCTGAAATGGTTTATAATAATTACATGATTTTTTATAGGAGGCTTTTTATGAATATTCAGAATCTGGTATCCG
>CAJTOG010000067.1 GCA_910577575.1 uncultured Ruminococcus sp.
GCCTCCTACTGCCTGCTCTATTCCATTTCCTGCTATTTTTATAACATTTTCATTGTCCGAAACCCATTCCAGATCGGTTCCTGAATAATCGTATTTATAATCGCCTATTTGTAAACCTTGATTATCCCATTGAGAATAACGCTTAGCAATCTTAATAAATGGCAATTTGGAAATCTCGTCTAATGTCGGACAAGTTGTTTTTAAAGAATATATGGCAGTCATAATGGGGATAATATGACAGGGATACCATTCTACACTCTCAACTTTTTGAAGAACAATCCAATGATGAAATAATGGATGTTGTTTTAATTCTTCATTTGTTATCTGAAACGAAAAAATATCTCCTACTTTCCAAGGGCAAATATAACTCCGCTGTTTCGGAATACGTTTTTCAGATGGCTGTGGCGATTTAAGTTTCTTTTTCAGATCGTCTAAAACTTTTCTACGTTTATCACCAATTTTTTTGGATTCTTCATACCAGATTACAAGATATTCTTCTTTATCAATTATTTCAAGTGCTTTATTCAAAACATTTGGAATCAATCTTCCATAATTCCATTGAGTATCTGCCAAAGCAAGCCAAAAGCAAATACTATCGTCAGCATCTTCAATATAATCTGCATATTTGGAAATAACAATATCAACAGCCGTAAGATTATCACTACCATCTTTTAAAGCACGAAGATATTCCTCTTTTACATCACAGGAAACATCATTTTGATATAAACCAGTTCCCCAATATCCCATATTATCCTCCTTATTTCACATTTTTTAAATATTCATTTCCTGCTTTCATGTATTTTTCATAATTTTTATTTCTTGTACTTACTCCAGCTATTTGATTATTCATAGGATTTGATTTATTCAACGTTTTGTAAAAACCAATGTAATAATGTTCTAACCATCTACACTCAGGATATGTTAATCCTTGATGTATTACTTCCAATGTCAAATCTTTCCTATAAGGATTGCTTCTATGTCTATTTCTTGTTTTGGGAACACAATTAGTTCTACCCACATATTGTACAATGCCATTAGTGTCTGTTAACTTATAAACAGAATAATTTCTTTTTTGTGGAACAGTTTTTGTCTTAGCTATGGTTAAACTTTTATCAGTAGCTTTTTCTTTAGTCTGACTTTTTGTTATAGATATACCGCCAGTTTTAGGAACTGAAATTGCATCTTCCGTAATGATATCAGAACGATTAAATTGATCATAAATATCATTTATATTTCCAAATTTATCCCAATAACTTTCAGACGGAACTGAATTGCTATAATTTGTAATAGAATTTTCAAATTCTCTAATTCCAGTATCAATAGCCTGCTGCGTTTCAGGCATACTGAGAACAACAGCAGATTCTATTAAAAGTGCAGTTGCCACTACGCCAAGAATTATTAAATCATCAACTATGGCAAAATGACCGCTTGGATCCTGAAAGAAAATCGGATTGTTATGACAATAGGTATAAAGATTAAGGCTAAGCGGATCTTCAATCTTGCCTGTAACAGAATCCCTGCTGATAAACCTACCAGTAGTTGGGTTATAGTATCTTGCTCTAAGATAGATCGTACCCGTTTCAGTATCAAAATATTCACCACAGTAACGGAACGGATTTGAATCGGAATCATCAATATTCTTTTCAACACCGAAAGCGTCGTAAGTATAGGACTTGACAACAGCACCTGTCGAATCTGTAAGACTTACAACATCACCATGAGCGTTCTGAGTGTAGAATCTGTAGTCGCCCTTGTAACCTTCATCCCAGTTAAACGCTGCCACAAGACTTGTTTCTCTGAGATAAACTGTTGATGTATAAGAGCCTGTATAGTCAACAGCAATCTGATTGCCAATCCAGATATGTGTTGTTTTAACGCCGTTAACGGTTTTACTCAATCTTAAGCCATTTACATCGTAGGTATAGCTTGCAGTTGTTTCACCGTCGGTAAAACCGATAAGCTGATTCAGTCTGTCATATGTGTTTATTTCTGTTTTTTTGGAAGGAAGACGGAGCAAAACTTGCTTTAAAAGCTTGTTTTGCTCTGTTTTAAAAATTTTTTAATTATATCTTATATATTATTCTTCGACCCAAACCTTTAAAATCTCTCCATTTTTTTTTGAAATAGCTACATTAAAATTTGAACCAATTGTAATTACTCCATTTTTTTCATCAAAAGGCATCCAAAAACTAATTATCCAAACGCTGTCATCTTCATCGTAAAAGACCTGTTGCAACTCATATCCATTAAACAATCCTTGTTTTTGTTTATTACAAAAAATAATATTTGCTATTTGCACAGCTGATTCCATATCTGGCACGAATTCTGTATCAAGAACATTTTGGTCGTTATCCTCGTTCCATATTTTATTATGATATTCTCCAGATAAACATTTAACATTGGAATAATTTCTAATTGTTTTCGCATCAGTATCATCATTTAAAGTATAGTATAGATAAACAAATACACCACCTAAAACCAAGTATACAATAGATATCAATATAAAAAATATTTTTTTCATATTTCTTCTCCCTTATGGCGTTGGCCATTGCATATTACCACAATCAAAACCTTCACTACAAACGCCATCTACTATATGATTCCACCATGAGGGTCCATATGTACCTTCTAACGCTATCATTTCATATTCTCCTAATTCTCTTGGTACAAAAGAATCAATTATAGTTTCTGATTTGTCGATACTAGAATATTTATGTAAATCATAATTTGGGTCAGCCATATAGCCATCTATTTTTAATTTATTTGCAGCTTCTCTATCATTATCTGAAAAATCTGTACTATTAGGATGAGTATGTACATAAGCAACGGCAGTTGCTTTTTTTGGTATATTCTTTATATTCACTATTGCACTATGTGGAGTACCTATATTAGGAACTGTATAATAAAAAGATTTTTGGTTATTAGATTTTTTTGAATATATTATGGCAGAATATTCATGTCTAATATATAGACTTGAAGAATATGTACTTTTTGCAAATGCAAGAGCTGCATTATCTGCAGAACTAAATGGACCTGAATCATATTTAGCTGTAGTAGTATAAGTAGTAGTATTAGTAGCAGGAACTGCAAGTCCGCCCGTAATTGTAGAAACTTGCGTTGTTATAGCGGTAGTCGTTTGAACTTGGGATGAACTGGCTTTACCTGATTTCAATTCTGCAAACTTTTTAGCATCCGAAGCACTATTAATGGAAAATTTTGTTCCATCTGGTAAAGTTCCATAGCTATATCCGCTTGGATCAATAAATATAATTGAATTATTTCTACAATATGTATACCTATTTAAACTCAGCGGATCAGAATTTCTTCCAGCGAAAGAATCACGTGAAATAAATCTACCAGTAGTCGGATTATAATATCTCGCTCTAAGATAAATAGTACCTGTTTCAGCATCAAAATATTCACCGCAGTAACGGAACGGATTAGCATCGGTCTCATCAATATTCTTCTCAACACCAAAAGCATCATAAGTATAGGACTTTGCAATACCGCCGTTTTCATCGTAATATTTATAATTTCTCTATAAGCAGCTTAATATAATATTTGTACTTAATCTTAGTTGACTAATAAAGATAGTATTTTTGCTATAAAGTATAAATATTTTCTTCGAGAACGTCTATTTGTACTATATATATAACATTATATTATATATTTAAGCCAATCATCTGGCAATATATCGTCATCTTGAATATCAATTGCTGCGAATTGTAACTTGTCATTTTTGCTAATTCTGTGTTTAAAAAAATCTTGAGGAGAATCCCATGTTGATTCGCACTCTTCGCAATGGCAAAAAAATTTTTTATCATCTGTTTTAGATATCAAAACCCATCCTTGATTGCATATATAGCACAAACCTATTTTATAATCATACATTATTCTTTCACCCTAATCCACTTGGATAACCTGTAATTATTTGATTAGTATTAGTTTTTGTGATAATAGTTACATATCCCAAATTATTACCTTGTCCTGCATAGCCACCTGCATAACCAGCATTTGGATACGGAATGAAGTATTTATCAACATTACCAGCAGTAATTGGTTGAATTCCTTGATTCAATCCAATTTCCCATGCTTCATTTATAGTACTAACAGCATCTCCATAAAATACTCCATGATTAGGTTTTTGAAGGTTATTTGACATATGTTTTGCTACATGTTGAAATCTTGTTTCACCATTTCCTTTAACAATATCCCAATTTAATCCTTTTTGAGAACTACATAGTGCATTTGTAAGCATTTGTGAACCATATGCCATTGTTCCTGTTTCAGCTACAATAGTAGTTCCCTGTCCCAAACCATATGCAACACCATTTAATCCATAATTTAAACCTAAGTTATAACTGTTCCTGCATTGATTAACAAATCCATCAACAATTTTGGCACCTATATAGTTTGACGGAAGAAAGTTTGCTGGATTTTTCTTTCCATAAGATACATAATCAGCTCCAACTTTTTTTAGTGCCTTACCTGGATTTCTTACAGTTTTTACTGCACTTTCAGCCTGACCGCTTAAAGTATCAACTACACCTTGATTAAAGCTAGCTGTTAATTCACCAGCTTTACCATAACTAGCAATTTCATTGTTTCCTATATTCCAAGACTCTCTAAATCCACTACTGCCCACCATCCAACAGTCAACAGCTTCATCCCAAAAATCAGTCCAAGCATTATGACCTGTTGGATCAAAGTAAAATAGAGGATTATTATGACAATAGGTATAAAGATTAAGGCTAAGCGGATCTTCATTTTTACCGGCAAAAGAATCACGTGAAATAAACCTACCTGTACTTGGGTTATAGTATCTTGCTCTAAGGTATATAGTACCCGTTTCAGTATCAAAATATTCACCGCAATAACGGAAAGGATTAGCATCGGAATCATCAATATTCTTCTCAACACCGAAAGCATCGTAAGTGTAGGACTTGACAACAGCACCTGTCGAATTTGTAAGACTTACAACATCACCATGAGCGTTCTGAGTGTAGAATCGGTAGTCGCCCTTACCAGCATCATTCCAATCAAATGCAGCAGCGAGACTTGTACCTCTGATGTAAACAGTCGATGTATAATGAGTTGTATAGTCTACTACGATCTGACTGCCGATCCAGATATGTGTTGTTGTAACACCGTTTACTTTCTTGCTGTCTCTTAAACCGCTTATGCCATAAGTGTAACTTGCTGTAGTAGTTCCGTCAGTAAATCCGATAAGCTGATTCAGTCCGTCGTAAGTATTGGTTTCAGTTTTTCCGTCAGCAGTCTTTGTAATCTGATTACCGTTTGCATCATAAGTGTAAACTGTCTGCTTAACGTTTGAATTATTTCCGTCCTGAACAGTCTTGGTTTCTTTCTGAAGAAGTGCAGTATACTTGCCGTTGGAATCAACGTAGCTGTATTCAGTTACATAGTCCTCAGAACCTGTGGCTGTCATTTTGGAACGGTTACTGTAGTCATCATACTCATATTTGTAGGTATCAGTTGTGTTGTCGCCAACTTTAACGGATTCCTCAGTCAGTCTTTTCAGACCGTCATACTCGTACTCTGTTGTTTCTATTATACCATTCTCATTGCGTACTTTGCAAGCGTCAGAACCATCAAAATAATATGAATATTCATAGCCTGATATGGTGCTATTGCCCAATTTATTTTCAAGCTTTGTAATTCTGTTTGCATTGTTGTAGGTATATGTCGAAACTATGCCGTTTCCAAGTGTTTCGGATTTCTTGTTTCCGTTTGCGTCATATGTATATGATACGATATCATTTTTACTCTCACGAACAGAGGAAACACGCATTTCATCGTCATATTCATATGTCTTTTCATAGTAAATTATCTTGTGGAATATGCCTGCACGCTCGCATTCAACATACTGTGAAACACCTTCATAGCTGTATGCCTTAAACGAGTCAGAACTCATTTCCTCATAAACTCTGCCGAGGTCATCATAAAAATAATTTGTGGAACAATTGTCGGTTACTGTTTTGACAGTTCTTCCCATTTCATCATACTGATATGATTTTGAAACATTCTTGGAAGAATCATCAGGATTTACAGTCTCAGATTTAATAACACGATTAAGTGCGTCATAAGTATTTGTTGTAATATTGCCGTTTGCGTCAGTTGAAGTAATAACATTTCCATTCAGGTCATAAGTGATTGTACCGGAATTGTGACCTGTACTGTCAATCGTTCTTATAACTCTCATCCAGCTGTCAAATTCATATTCTGTTGTAAGATATGTGTCGTCATTTTCAGAGGACATACCTGTGTACATCTTAGTCTGAATTCCCGCATTGTTGTAGAAATACTTTGTGATATTCTTTTCGCCGTTTGCAGTACCATCGCTGAGTGTTACTTTTTCAAGCAGTCCCATTGCATTGTAACGATTCTGAACAACGCTGTTTTTGTTATCATCGATGTTCTGAATTGTTTTGATTACATTGCCGTTTTTGTCATACTGATTTTCTGTAATTGAATACTTTTCATCGTCAAAAGGAGCACACGTTTTAGTCAGTTTATTAAGATATTTGTATTCATATGTTGTGATATTATTCAGTGCGTCGGTCTGTTTTGCAAGCTGTCCGTTTGCATAATATGCACTCGTACGCTTTACTTCGCTGTTAGTTTTTTCTTCAACAGGATTGCCTCTGAAATCGGCAAGTGTTTCTGTAATAATCTGTTTATCAGCAGTGATGTAAGAGGTTTTGATTGTTCTCAATCCATAATATGAATGTGATGACGAATTATTTATTTCTGTGTAAATATCAAATCCGTGATTCTCAAATTCATATGATGTTTCCGTAAGAATCTGTTTCGGACAACCCTCTGCAACTCGGAAATATGTAGCCTTTTCACGCTGTAATCCGTCATATTCAGTGCCGTTGATTGTTTCATCGGGGTTTTCTTTTTCAAGAACATTTCCATATGCGTCATAAGTGAAAGAAGTCACGTTTCCAAGTGCGTCTTTCTGAGTTTTTACTGCACCGCTCGGATAATATGTGATGAATGTTCCATGGCTTCTGTCAGCAGAGTAATTAGGAGTATATTCCGCAGTTTTTCTGCTTAAAAGGTCATATTCTGAAATTGTAACAGCCGCCGTATCTCCTGTTCCGTAGTCACGAACCTCTGTTACATTATTGAAGCTGTCGTATTCATATTCCTTAACTGCATAAATATTTTTTGAAATATCAACACTTGTTTTTTCTCTTGATACCTGAAGCTGTGAATTGTACTCATATTCAACTGAGTTTACAACAGTATCTCCGTCCTTGATTTCCTTTTTAACCGGAAGTCCTTTTGCATATCCGGAAGTACCGTAAGTATACTCGGTCACATGCCCTTCAGCATATGTAATTGTACGGATAAGACCTGCAATTTCTGCTGTTTCGCTTGCCGGATAGTATGTGTAAACAGTCATTGCATAATCAGCTTCATTGATTACAGAATCAATGCTGAAATCATTCACAAAAGCCGATGCATCGCTTACAGCAGACAAACTCTGATAGCTTTTTACAACGTTGACTCCGGTTTCATCATACTGAGAAATTGTAATATTTCCGCTTTCATCAGCCTGAATTATCGGCATATTTTTATCGTTGTATTTTGCAAGTGAAAACGTGCCGTCTGGATTCGTTGTCTTTGTAACATTGCCGTTTGCATCACGTTCATACTTGGTTGCATTTCCCATGATGTCAACACTTTCAGACATCTCATCATACTTATTTTCGCCGTCAATCATATTATATGTGATTTTATCAACCTCATATGTCTGACCGTCCGTTTCAACGGTATTTGTCTTTATTGCAAGCTTTTCGTCATAGTTGTAAGTGAATGTTTTTACAAGCTTGCTGCCGTCAAATTCCTTGAGACCAGTCTGTTTTTCAAGCTTATCATAAACATATTCCTGTTTAAGTCCAGCTGCATTTGTGAGCCAATTAACGGAGCCGTTGCTGTTATAAACAATCTGATCTGTCATCTCATCGTAGCAGTTCGTGATTTTGCAAAGTCTGCCATTTTCGTCATAATCGTAATACTCTGTACCACCGGAAACGCTTGTTGCAGACACAAGCTGAAAATCTCCGTTGTACTCGTAAGTTACAGTACGGTCAGCTTCGTCATCCTCAATGCTGAGAATACGGGAATGCTCGTCGTTTCCGTTGTAAGTGATCGTGTAAGTTCTGCCTGTGGAATCTGTTACAATTCTCTGATTATTTTCTTTTGCAGAAATCGTCAGAGTGTTTCCATTGGCGTCTTTTACCCAGTCAAGTTCGCCATTTGAATTAAAATGATATTGGGACTGAGCGGCATTTGTAATGGTGTACTCATCGCCTGACTTTGTCATTTTGCTGTGGGCGTTCAGGCACTCAAATCCGCCGTTTCCATTGTCCTTAAACGTCGTATTAGAGCCGTCGGGAAGCACAACCTGATAATAACCAGGTGCAGGAATTACGATTTTGCTGACATCAATATTGAAATCCCAGCCGATACCGAAAGAGCCTTCCTCGTTGCTCATTGAATTGTATGTTCTGACAAAATCAGATTTAACTCCTGGAGAAGCTATGCTTAAATCCGTGAATGATTTTGTATAGTTACCTGTTGCAATATGAACACCGTCACCAATTTCCCAGCCCTTGCGGTAGAGTGTGTAATCGTATCCATAAGAATATCTCCACCACGGACGGATCCAGTAATTTTCAGGAGTAAACGGGTTGATAAACAGCAAATGCTCATACCAGCCGTATTCGTTTATACTGTCAAAATTAAAGGTTCTGTCTGTTGCCAGCGAACCGTCCTCGTTATCAATAAAATCCAAAGGATTATGCCATAAAACATTCTGCTTACCACCTGCATATCCTAAGTAAATTGTATGATTTTCTGATGAATATATAGATTTTGAACCGGATTCCTCATTAACCGCCCATTCGGGTCCGAGGAACCATAACGATCCGTTTGTCCATTTTCCTTCCATATCCTGGCTTGTAACGTATCGCCAATTTCCGCCGATCATAAGAAAATCGCTTTCGTTTGTCATTTCAATAACGTCATAGCAGTTTACCTGACCGGAATGAAACTCGTTTCCGATAATAACTTGTCCGTTGTTTAAATCCATAAGCTGACCGGTTGTTCCGTTCCAGCCGTCAGGAGATGCGGTTCTGAAAACAAGGTTGTTTTCAACCATTAACAGACCGCCGTTGATATCGAGCGTAGCTCCGTTATTTGCCCAGAACTGCGGCATATCCGTAGTAAACGACATACAGTCCGCAACGTAAAGAACGCATCCGTTCAGGTCAAAATTCGTGTCATGGAGATTGAAGCTGTATGGGAACATACCGCCTGAAAGCATTTTCAGATTTCTCTTGAATGCGTGATCCCAATCGAGATCGCCGGAAACTTCATATGCTTTTTCAAACCACGAAATATCGAAGTCATCGATTGTTCCATTATTATTTTTATCCATGTATTCATAATAATTAGACGACCTGTCTCTTAAATAAATCTGCTCATTAATTTTGTCAATTCCTTCGTTATAATCATCTGCATCTACCATTCCATCATTTGAATAATAATGGTTATAAATAAATTCTGCTGAATTTGGAATACGAGTAGAATTTACAGCTTCTTCTAACGATGCAATTTCTTCATCAGAAGCACTGCCGTCTGATTTTTTTAACAGCAGATCATAATAATTTATTACTCCATTACCATCAATGTCATAATGTGAAACGCCTAAGTCATCAAAATTATAGTAAGTATTTTCTTCGAGATTTTCGTATAAACTGTAGAATATTCGCCAATCTTCGCCATCAAAATCTACTATTCCATCGCCATCACAATCCATGCTTGGATTAAATCCGGGGTCACCTTGATACGCATCTTTACAGCTTCGAACATATTCAACGTCGTTCCCGTCAATCTTGTCATCACTCCACTGATTGTTTTCCCATTCGTTATAAGTTGTGTCACCGGGAACGAGAGTAACCATATCTTTTGATTCGCCCGAACCAATCTGATAAGCACCTGTTCCGAAATCCTTGAGATAAAACGGAAGATAGCCATCGCACTCGAATTTTACGTGATAAACATCGGAACCATCAGCGATAACGCAATATTCGCCGCCATCACTGACTTCCTGAGATGCGATTTCTTCCCAGTTGCCATTGAAAATACGCACATAAATCGGAGTATTGTCACTTGCAGCGTAGCCATTTACTGTACCCTTACAAACTTTACCTGTTACAGCCAATTCCGAGGCGGAGTTTATATCCGTTTGTTTTACATATTCCGTAATAAGGGACTTTGCAGTATAATCCCACGCAAATTCGGATTCCGACTGTGTTCTGGAACGACTGCTGTATGTTGAAATATTCTGTTCAACCGCTTCCGGCAGTTCAAAGTAATCTACTTTGCCAAGATCCTTGGTAGCTTCTTCAAACTCTTTTTCTAATTGAG
>CAJTOG010000068.1 GCA_910577575.1 uncultured Ruminococcus sp.
ATAGATGATATTCTGCTTGAAAATGCAAAGGTAATAACTTTATCTCATTGTTAGTGAGGTATCTACTATAATTTAAAGCTTCATCGGAAGTTTGAATTGTAATATTCTCAACAACATTATTATTTTTTTTACTGCTCTGAACATTTCTGATTTCATTAAAAATCGAATTTAGTGTTTCTTCTTTGGGAACAATGTTTGGATGATTTCTTATGATACTTCTTACATACTCACTTGGTCTTTTATCATTATCAATTACGAATTTCAATTTTTTTAAAAAACTGCATATATTTTCATCAGTCAAGTCAGATTCAGATATGTATTTCTTTTTCTTACCTTCTTCAATTAAGCCTACTTTTATTTTATCTAATGCAGAATCCTTAATATTTGTTATATCAAAAGCATTTTTAGAACAATCTATACATACTGTACTTGATACTGTTCCTATAAATATTATATAAGCATTAAAATCAAATTCACTCATATAATTTTTAAAAAGAGTTACTAATTCTTTTCCAATTTTTTTAGGTCCAACATTATGGTCTCCTTTTGATTGAAGGTCCCAAAGTTTTGTTGACATTGTATCCATCCCAGTTAAATCATTAAAAAAGTCTACTATAAAATAGTATATTTCATCACTATCTGGCATGAAGTTCATAAGATATAATAATGCTTTAGTTTCAGCATCAGAGCCTGGTTTTCTTAATTTTTCTGAAGATTTAACGGTATACAAAGCACATTTTCCTTCTTTCAATCAAAAATTCTTACTCACAATAAAAAATGTCATACAAATTAGTATACTTGAACTTATTACTTCAGCGATTAAATATTGACAAAAAATAATATTGAATTGTAACATTATGTGGTATGCATTCTTATCGACATATTATTGCCGAAGTAATAATACCTATTTTACACTCTCATTACACCCACGCAAAATTTCTACTCATAGTTCACGCCTTCTCTATATCACAAATCAATGATTAAACTCGCATCATGTCCTGTAGTAACAACATTCTTTTCATTATATTGAAAAACAGGAGAAAGCTTCTTGAATTTTTTTAGCAAGCATTTCTTTGCATATGATGGGTTACATTCAGTATTTTTTGCTTCAAAGAAACAAACTTGTCCATTTTTTCTGAATGGATTAATCACAATGCCATCAAATTCACAGCTTTTTTCGCCTTGATTCTGCGGAGTGTATACAACAATGCTTGCAGGAACAATAATTGAAGTATCATTTATAGTATCATAACTTAAATAATCTCGGATAAATTCTACCTCATGACGCTCGTCTTCTGTTCCTAATCCACACTTCAATAATTCATAAATACCTTTTAGTCTTGATTTTTTACCACGAGTACATATAACACAAATTTTCGAATGTACTGTAGGGTTAATTACAATCTTATTACCCGAAAACAGATAATACAAAAAGAATTTGACCGATAATAAATAACGCTTATCACTTTCGGAAATATCAAGCATTTTCAGTGAAGAAATCACCTTTTTTAAAATTCGGAAAGTGGTATGAAGTTTATCATGATTATAATTATTAACCGCAACAACTATTGTGTGTTCAACAGAATAGCGATTATAATACCCAAATTTAATTCCATTAGTATGTCTCAATGCATTAAACAAGTTATTAAATGCTACTGACTCATCTCTATCAAATGTCAGTTTCAGAATATTATCTTTATCAAATCGTTTATTCTGTGGATAATCCTTATAATTCAAAACACTGTTAATGGAAATGAATAAATCATAGTAATTATCAATGGTTTGCTCGCTTAACTTTCGTCGCATTAAATTAGAAATCTGATAATAGCAAATTGCACTTGAAGATTCGTTATAAACAATATCGTTAAGGAGTTTGCCAATTGCATCAACAAGATGCTGTGGTGAAGAACGGTTATTATATTCAGACAACAATTCTCTGAATAACACAATCAGATTATTCTTATTTCCAATATCTATTGTCAAAGGCGTTTTTGCAATTTGTAAGTCATAAGCAATATAGGAAAAATCTCTTATGCGTTTAAACAGGTCAAATGCATAATGTAATTTACTGTTTTCTGGAAGTTTATTTATGTTTAAATATGAATATAGTATGTTTTTAGCAAGAGTAACAGAGAATTTACTTTGGTCGCACTGTTCCAGTACCAGTAATGAATTTAACAGATGAAATCGCTGATAATTTCCCTTGTCTATAAATTCTTGAGCTTTCTCTTTATACATTTCATTATCACAAGCATTTACCAAAAGATTACGAAACTCAGAATTCTCTTTTGCATACATTATTACCGCTCTTGAAGCAGTAAATGTATTATAGAAATGCCCTGCACTGTAGATAATAGATAAAATCTGTAAAATATCAGCAAGGGTGACTGTATTTTCATCAGAAATAAAATTGACATCACTCAGAAAGTCATTATCGCACAATTTACTATTATAAGTGAATTTTAATTCTGTACGTAAGCCTTTCTTTATAAGCTGATGAAAATATAATTGCAAAAATATATAGTCGAGCCGTGATTTCTTTAATTTCGTTTTTACTTTAATAGGTCCCAATTGTGGAATAGCTGAAAGTCTGTTGATAATACCAATGCTCTTCAATTCGGAATACAATTCTTCTGCATAAAGGAAGAGGTCAATATTCGCAATCACTGTAGTGCTACGACTTTTGGCTGTGGGAAGCAAATTGTAATTATGAATTCCCATCACTTTTCCTCCTTAAACCACTTTTATATCAGATATGGTAAATCTTCCTTGTAATTTCAATTAAATTTACAATAATCCATAATAATTATATCACATCCAACTGGTTTTTTCAAGACTTTTCACCAAAATAAAAATTCCGTAAGCTCAATTAAGAGCCTACGGGATTTTTCTCACTATATTTGCATCCTCTTATCAATATATTCTTCAATCGAATGTTTCCACTTTCACATTATTGCAGATTTATACAGATTGTTTCAATATTGGCAAAAAAGAGAATAAGACCTTATTACTCGAAAAATAAATAATTCAAAATAAGTTCTCATACAGATTTGCTTTTCATATATCATTGACTTTTTTTCTTATTTGTGATATAATCAACTCAACAACAAATCGACATTTGCAAATGGAGTGAATTTGAAATGTGCATGGAATGCTATGTTGATAAAAACAGAATAACACCATTATTAAATCCATTGGACTGTTTAGAAAATCATACACAATATATCTGCGGAACTTGCGGACGATGCATTTGCATTGAACATGACCCAAAACGTGGATTGCAACAATGGAATTTACCTTTTAGATCTTTAGAAATCGCCAAATTGTATTTACGAACTGCCGATTATAGTATGAAAAAGCCATGTGGTATTTATGAGTTAAACCTATTTTAGAGGTAAATATCCCTCCCCTATTCAGCCAACAGAAAACGGCATTTTTTGAAAAGTGACGATACTACGTTGTTTTAAGGACATAAAAATGTGCCCCTATTTTGTATCAAAATAAGGGTGCAGGTATGGCAAGTAACCAAGCAAATGATACAATGCACCCTAAATTTTCAGGAACGCAAAAGGGTGCAATTTGCACCTTTTTGATAAACCACAAGACTTATGAATTTTTACAAGCGATCGCTTGCCAGAATTCATAAATTTTGCGAACCTTATTCCATCTCGCATTTTCATTTATCGAAAGAAATTGTAGTTGCTTTTTCGGTGCAGATATGGTATACTAAAATAAAAGGGAATGCGAGGTGAGCATTATGAAACGCTCTTTTAATATTACGGGAGCCTGCAATCCGCAGGAACATTACATGGTAAATCTGGACAGCAGATTGGCAGAAATCAAAAAAATGGTGGATTCCGGAAAATATTTTGTTATCAACCGTGGAAGACAGTATGGAAAGACTACGACGCTTAATGCATTAGAGAATTATCTTAATCAAGACTATATTGTAGTCAGTATGGACTTTCAATTTCTTGATGCAAGCGATTTTGAAAATAAAGAAACGTTTGTGACAGCGTTTGCACAGGAATTAAGCGAATTGGTTGATGGAGAATATCAAATTTCCAAAGAATTAACTGAACAACTTCGTAAAATTGCAGACGGTGCAGATGGCTTTACTCGTATGGCAAATCTTTTTAAATGGATCAGTTTATAGTGTAGAAACACATCAAATCCCATTGTATTGATCATAGATGAAGTTGACAGTGCCTCTAACAATCAAGTATTTTTGGACTTTCTTGCACAACTTCGGGGATATTATCTGAATCGTAATAAGAAACCAACTTTCCAATCCGTCATTCTCGCCGGAGTTCATGATATACGAAATCTTCGTCAAAAAATCTGTCCAGATGCAGAACATAAGCATAATAGTCCATGGAACATCGCTTCGCCTTTCGAGGTGGATATGAGTTTCTCACCTGATGACATTGCAGGTATGCTAACTGATTATGAAAATAACCACCATACAGGAATGAATATTGCGGATATTTCGCAGCTGATTTATGATTATACTTCGGGGTCTCCAGTATCTGCAAGCTGATGGATGAAAATTTCAAATGGTCAGAAAGTGCAGTTGCAGAAGCTGTCAAAGTGATTCTTAAAGAAAATAATGCACTGTTTGAATCGCTGATCAATAAAATAGAAGATTACCCGGATTTATACGATTATCTGTATCAAATCTTGATTGAGGGCAGACGTATCTCATATAATCCTGATGATTCTGTAATTAAACTGGCGATGATGTACGGATTTTTGAAAGAAGAAAACGGCTCAGTTGTAATAGCAAACCGTATTTTTGAAACACGTCTTTACAATGCAATTCTGACAAATAAGCAGATGCAGAAGACATCAATTTTCAAAGCTGGTGAAAATGACAAATCCCAGTTCATTTCAGGCAATCAACTGAACATGGAACTTATTCTCAAAAAGTTCATTCTGCACTTCAACGATATTTACGGTTCACAGCCTGATAAATTCAAAGAAGATGACGGCAGAAAATTATTCCTGCTTTATCTAAGACCAATTATCAACGGCATAGGAAACTATTATATCGAAGCACAAACCCGTGACCAGAGACGTACAGATGTGATCATTGACTATCTCGGAAAGCAGTATATCATCGAGATGAAAATCTGGCACGGCGATGAATACAATACGCAGGGCGAGAAACAATTGTCCGAATATCTGGACTATTATCATATTGATAAAGGCTATCTGCTCAGTTTTAATTTCAACAAAAATAAGAAAAGCGGTATGCATACCATCAAGCTTAACGGCAGAACAATTGTGGAAGCTATCGTCTGATTTTCATTCTATATAAAGCAATTCCGCCGCAGTAGTCAATTTGATTACTACGTCGGCGGTTTTTATCCTATCTCCCGAAGCACTTCTGCAATATCCCCGTTGATACATATGGATTTGCCTTTCAGCTCTTCCGGACAAAATGCTTCTCCAGAATTAATGCAGGCATACACCGCATTCGGATTCTTATCCGTCATCTGCCAGAACGGATATTTGATAATAACGGGCGTATTGAATCCCACACCGAGTTCAAGGAACAAGACATCTGTATTCTGGTGGCGGCGTAAAAAATCGCTGTATCTCTCGCTTGCCCTGTACCATTCTTCATCTTGTACAAACGTATCATCACAACGAAGATTCATTGTCATGGGTTTACTGCACTTCGGAATAAGTTCAAACGGAATACGCATATTCTTCTGTTCAGCAACCATTCTGCGAATCAGCTCTTCATTATCATAGGTTACGTTATGACATGGCTCTACACACTGGAATAATCCATAATCTCCTTGCGTATAGAAACGACGTTTTTTATCAAATCCTGCCTTCTGAAACTGGTGATCCACATTTGTCGTCAATACAAAATAATTCTTGTCTTTTACAAATTCTAAAAGTCTTTTGTAAGTATCATTTTGAGCGTTCATATAGCGGTTGATGCAGATGTACCTCGATCAGTATGCCCAGTGTTCCTCCAGTGTTTCAAAGGGATAAAATCCGCCGGAGTACATGTCTTTGAAATGATATTTTTCGATGAAATCGGCAAAATATTTATGAAAACGTTTCCCGGAATACGCGAATCCGGCGGCCGTGGAAAGTCCTGCACCTGCACCAATTACAACAGCATCAGCAGTTTTGATTTTATTTTTCAGCCGTTCAATACTATCCCAGTAACTGCCTGTAGATTTCGTCATCGCTCTCTTTAAAAACATTGAATATCACCTTAATTTCATGGAATTTCTGAAAATTCTGCACCGTTCTGACTGCGATCTCCGCTGCCGCTTTCTGCGGAAATCCAAACACGCCAGTTGAAATGCAGCAGAATGCGATGCTTTCAATTTTATTCTGAACCGCAATTTCCAGACAGGAACGATAGCAGCTTTCCAACAGTTCACAGTGTTTTTTCGTTAGTTTTCCCTGAACGATCGGTCCGACCGTGTGAATGACATGATTGCATGGGAGGTCATAGGCAGGTGTGATTTTTGCCTGTCCTGTTGATTCTTCATATCCCTGAGCCCGCATGATTTCCGCACATTGCAAACGAAGCTGAACCCCTGCGAATGTATGAATCACATTATCAATGTAGCCATGGCACGGCTGAAAACAGCCCAGCATCTGCGAATTTGCCGCATTGACAATTGCACCGCATTTCAGTGTGGTAATATCGCCTTTCCATAGGTAAATATTTCTGGAACTGGAAATCGGCTGTAAATCTACAATATCCGTGATGCCCTTGCGTGCAATTTCCTTCTGCAAATATTCGTCCTGCACTCTCAGAAAATCTTCCAGTACCGACTTTTGGCGGACGGATATTGACAAGATTGCGGAACAATCGGAATCTTTCTGTTTTATTCGTTGGTATCTCTATATTTTGATACTGTGGATTCTCCGACAACAAGTATTTTATCAGAAACAAAAGCTTTTCATTCTGATTCATAGGACTTTCCTCCTTTCAAAAGGGACTGCCGAATCCATCCGACAGTCCCCATATTTTTATGATGCGAAGAAAAATCCTGCCGTCATATCAAGATAATTTCTGCCGCTGTAATCTGGATACTGTTTCTGTACTTCTGCCTTAAATTCATCAGCATTAGCGTACTTTTCAGCAATTGTTTTCAGATTTTCCAGATAGTCAATCTTTGTCTGAGCGTCCTTTAAATCCTCCGGCGTGTAGTGAGAAGTCAAGATCAGATCGTATCCTTTTGCAATGTATTCATTCAGCTGAGCAACGATGGCATCGGCATGTCCTGCACCTGCCACAATGGAATGACAATCGTGACCGAGCATATGGGTATAAACTGCGTTTATCTCAGGTATCTCAACATCAAAAGCTTCATCAGTCTGCTTAATGATAAAATCAATGCCTCCAATTGTGACTTTTCCCTCGCCGATGACGTTCGTAATCTGGTGAACAGAATTGTCGAAAATCTCACCAAATGCTGCTGTGAAATTATTGATGAGAGCCTTTCCGCCGCCGTTTGCGGAGTAATCCACTGCATTCTGTGTTGCATACTTCGGAACATCAGGCAGGAATGTTGCTCCTGCACCGTGATAGGCAACGAGGATTCCCTCCACTTCAATGTCCTTCAGATATTCTGCAAGCTCCGTGTTGTTATCGAAGAAGCATGGAGATTCGATTACAACAGCTTTGCCGTTCTTCTCGACGATAAAAACCTCATCGTCAATAAAGTCGTTGGTCTTGTAAGCGTGGAGTTTCACTGCTCCGAAGTCATAAATGCTCATCTCGCCCTTTGCAAGCTTTACTGATGTAAATGTGTTCTTGTTCATTATAAATTCCTCCTGAAAATGACTGATTTCTTTGCTTTTTCGGAAGATTTCAGCACTGTATCTCTTTCCTTGATTCTATGATACCACAGCTTTTTTCATTTGTAAAGTAGGCACTTTTTTGTGGCATAGTTACCTCAAGGTAACCTTTGCGGTGTTTCGGGAAGAACTTGCTGAAAAATTTTTCTTGATTTTTTCTCACGGATATGCTAAAATGTATCTATAAGAATATTACATCCAAATCGATACTATTGAAAGGAGAATTGCTATGGCAAACAGAATTGAACTGCCGGCTTGTCCGGTGGAAACGACACTGATGCTGATCGGAGATAAGTGGAAAGTCCTGATTCTTCGTGATCTGAGAAGCGGTACAAAACGTTTCGGAGAACTGAAGAAATCCGTGACGGGTATCTCGCAGAAAGTGCTGACTTCTAACCTGCGTGATATGGAAGGAAACGGCATTCTGACAAGAGAAGTGTTTCCCGAAGTTCCGCCGAAAGTGGAATATACCCTGACGGATTTGGGGCACAGCATGATGCCGATTCTGGATGCGATGGAACAATGGGGTACGGCGTATAAGTACAGTGTAAAGGAATAAAACATAGTAAAATGGCAGGACTGCACCTACGCAAGACCCTGCCATTTTTTATACAAATACTATCTCAGAAAATATTTACCCCATAACAATTTTAATCTCATTCACCTCAGTGAGCATATCGGCAAGGACATAATTATCTTTTAGAATTTTGCTGTTAAGAGTAACGGACTTAACACCTGATTCAACGTGAGCGGAATTATCAACAGTGATGTTGAGCTTCTTTCCACGGAAGTTTTTCTCAATTTTGAACGAATCCCACTCGGAAGGAATAGAAGGAGCGATCATAATACCGTCCGCATCAGGACGCATACCGCAGATACCTTCTACGCATCCGACCATGACCGTTGAAGCTGTACCTGTGAGCCAGTGTACATGAGAGCGTCCCTCGTAAGGAGAAGCCTTGGACTCTGTAAACTGACCGTGAACATACGGTTCCATAACACGGATCTCAGCCTTATCGTTCATAGCGGCAGGAGAACTTTCCATGAAGTACTCGAACGCTCTGTTGCCGTGACCCATAAGTGATTCGGCAAGGATAAGCCATCCTTGTGACTGCGAGAAAATACCGCCATTTTCCTTTGTATCATCATTAAAGATATGCATTAATGCTCCATCGAAATAGTGCTTCTTGTATGGAGGATCGAGAAGCTTAGCTCCATATGGAGTATTAAGCATTTCGTGAACGCTGTTCATCGCCTTTTCTGCCTGTTCGTCAGACGCAAATCGTGAGATAACGCTCCATGACTGAGGATTGAGCCACATATTAGCTTCAGGGTCTTTCTTAACTCCAACGATAACTCCGTCCTCACGGATTCCACGGATGAACCTGTCCTCATCCCAGCATTTTTCCAGAGCTTCAGCAAGCTTAGCCTGAACATCGTCAATATAAGCGATATAGTCGGTATCGTTCTTCAAAATTGCCATTTCCTTAATGGTCGTCATTGCGTAGTAAAGCTGGAAAGCAACAAATGTTGACTCTCCCTTAGCTCCCAGACGGAGACAATCGTTCCAGTCTGCGTGAAGTCCGGCAGGCATATCGTTAACTCCAAGACGCTCCATAGAGAATCTGATAGCATTCTTAAGATGATCGTAAACTGTAGCTTCACCACCGTTTGCATAGACAATTACTTCGTTCAGGAAAGCCTTATTTCCGCTTTCGCCGATATATTTAACGATAGTCGGGAACAGCCAGAGAGCATCGTCCGCACGGTATGAGGGATGACCTGTTTCTCTTACATAATCCTCATCGTCGGGAGTATTCTCGTGACCTGCGTTGTGGTTGAATTTAACGAGCGGAAGTCCGCCGCCGTTGTCAACTTGAGCAGAGAGCATAAAGCGAATCTTATCGGCAGCCATTTCAGGGTCAAGGTGGATGATACCCTGAATATCCTGAACCGTATCACGATATCC
>CAJTOG010000069.1 GCA_910577575.1 uncultured Ruminococcus sp.
TGTTTTATGAAAAAGTAATACTATTTTTCTTCAGTTATATATTATTGAAGTGCTACAGTAGGCTCTGCCAATAATTTTGGTAGGAGCATAGGAGCATAACGAATCAGCAAAGGAGATGAAAAAATGTTCAATAATCAACGTTATCTAACAAAAGGAGTTCAGGCGGAAATACCGCTTGAACTCCAGCTTTTTATGTGGGAATGTTTGGATAGAATGTCCGAACCGAAAGATTACTTTCAAGTGTTCAGACTTGAAAATTTGGGTGGTATTCAGAAAATCACAAACTTTTCTGAACAGCCTGAATACCACAAAGAATATCTCATTCCGACAAACAAACCTATAACAGCGAAGATATACATCATAGACAGTGACACATACTCAACCATGCTTTTAGCAGAAGAATATTAACACAAAGCCCTCCCGATTAATTTCGGGAGGGCAATTTTTATTTATGGAGGAAATTAAAATGGAAGAAAGAATCTACTGCTCCCACTGCGGAGAACTCATCGACACGGATGATTATGGCGAACTGGACGGTGAAATTTTATGCTCCGATTGCCTGGATGATTACACAACAGTCTGTGACTGCTGCGGTGAAAGAATCTGGAGCGAAGATGCCGAAGGTGATGATTACACCAGTCTTTGCAGGCAATGCTACGACTACCACTACACTCGCTGTGAAGAATGCGATGCACTCATTCACAACGATGATGCTTATGAGTACGATGATGGATATTTTTGTCACGAATGCTATCAAAAGATACGCAGAAATGCTTCAATCCACGAATACGGCTACAAACCTGAACCGATTTTCTATGGTGATTCTAATCGCTATTTCGGCGTAGAGCTTGAAATAGATGGAGCAGGTAAAGATGACGAATACGCAGAGGAACTTCTTGACATTGCAAACATGAGAGAAGACCATATCTACATCAAGACAGACGGTTCTCTTGACGATGGTATGGAAATTGTAACTCACCCCATGTCACTTGAATATCACAAAGATTTCTGTTGGGAAGACATTATGCATCATGCTGTAAGGCTTGGTTACCGTTCACATCAGACTTCAACCTGCGGACTTCATGTTCATGTAAACCGAAATAGTTTCGCTAAGAGCCGTGAGGAGCAGGACGAAGTGATTTCAAGAATCCTGTATTTCGTAGAACATCACTGGAATGAGATGCTGAAATTTTCAAGACGTTCCGAGTATGCTATGAACCGCTGGGCTGCAAGATATGGCTACGAGAATTCACCAAAGGCAATTATGGATAAAGCAAAGAAAAATTACGGTAGATATGTCGCTGTCAATCTCTGCAACTACCACACTATTGAGTTCAGACTTTTCAGAGGTACACTCAAATACAACACGCTTATCGCAACACTGGAACTGGTAAACAAAATCTGTGAAACTGCTATCATTATGAACGATGATGAGATAGCAAAACTTTCATGGTCTGAATTTGTGACAGGAATCACCGAACCTGAACTTATTCAGTACCTCAAAGAACGCAGTCTTTATATCAACGAAAAAGTCACAACAGAGGAGGAAATGTAATATGTGTGCATTATTCGGCTGGCTTGATTACAAGCATATAATCCCTTACAAAATCCTGAAAAAACTTACACAGGCACTTGCAAATGCTGCTGAAGAACGTGGAACGGATGCTGCTGGAATCTCATATATTCGTGATGGACAAGTTGTTATCTACAAGCGTCCTAAACCATCTCACAAAATTCATTTCAACGCTCCCGACGACACAACAGCAATCATGGGACATACCCGTCTGACCACTCAGGGAAATCAGAAATTCAATCAGAATAACCACCCGTTTTATGGTCATGCGGACAAGAATTTCGCTTTTGCACATAATGGAGTTTTGTATAATGATATGGAACTCCGCAAAACAAAAAATCTTCCTGCTACTCATATCGAAACCGACAGCTACGTTGCGGTACAGCTTATTGAACAGCAGAAAAAACTGGACTTTAATAGTCTGAAAAGTATGGCTGAAGCTGTTCAAGGCAACTTCACTTTTACGATTCTTGATGAGGATAATTCACTTTACATAATTAAAGGTAGTAATCCTATGTGCCTGTTGCATTTTGAAATGCTTGGAATTTATATCTATGCTTCAACAGAATCCATAATGAAAAACGCCTTGAGAAAAGTCAACATGCTAAGTTTCCCCTATACCAGAATTGAAACAGCTCACGGGGATATTATCAGAATTAACAGCAATGGAATTATTAACCGTTCCGAGTTTGATAGCAGAGAAGATTTCAGATACGCTTCTTTCATGAAATATTATGATGACTGGGAAGATGAATATTACACCCAGCATGAACAGCTCTTGCTTGAAATGTGTAACTGTTACGGCGTTGACGAAGATGATGTTATCCTACTTCTCGATTACGGCTACTCTGCCGATGAAATCGAGGATATGCTCTGTGACTATACGCTCATTACTGATACAGTCAGAGCTGTTAAAGGCGAGGAAGAATACGAAGATTTTCTCTGCGAAATATAACTGAAATTTAAAAACCGTCTCAAAAAGTATACTTTCTGGGACGGTCATTTTTTTATCAAAATCATGTGCCAAAAAGTCCGTTTTTGACTTTTGAGACGTTCCAAAAGTGCAGGGACTTTTTGACACAGAAAGGAGCTTTTATGGACAACAGAATTTATGGTTACGCTCGTGTTTCAAGCCGTGAACAGAATGAGGACAGACAAATTGAAGCATTAAAAAATTTTGGTGTATCAACTGAAAATATTATCGTGGATAAATGTTCGGGTAAAGATACCGAGCGTGAAGGGTATCAATATTTGAAACGTCAAATTCTTCGTTCTGGTGATACTCTTGTTATCAAAGAGTTGGACAGACTTAGCAGGAATAAAAATGACATCAAGCATGAACTGGAATACTTCAAAGACAAGGGGGTGCGTATCAAGATTTTAGATATTCCAACTACTCTTACAGACTTTCCGTCTGAACAGATGTGGGTCATGGATATGATTAATGCTATCCTGATTGAAGTGCTTGGCAGTATTGCAGAAAATGAAAGAAACAAAATCCGCTCCCGACAACGTGAGGGTATCACTGCGGCTAAAAAGAAAAATATAAAATTTGGTCGCCCGAAAGTTGCTGTACCTGATAACTGGAATGATATTTCAGAGCAAGTAAAGGCAAAAGAACTTACCGTATCTCAGGCGATAAAAATTCTGAATATCTCCCGTTCTTCCTACTACAGAATGCAAAACAGTCAGATTTAACACGATAAGAACTATTATGTAAAAATATTTTATCGGAGGTATTATTATGAGAAGAGCAAAAAATGAAGGCAGTATCCGCCAGCGTTCCGACGGCAGATGGGAAGCAAGAGCAACGGGCAGTATCGACTACCGAACAGGAAAACCAAAGCGTATTTCTGTTTATGGTAAAACAAAATCTGAGGTTATCGGCAAACTCAGAGAACTTGAATATGATATTCATAACCGAAAAGCAATCGACCCTACATCTACAAAATTGGTTGACTGGCTCACCTACTGGCTGGAAACCTACAAGAAAAACAATATCAAGCAGTCAACTTATGTAAGCTATCGTGGATATATTGACAGACACGTTGCTGCTGGTTTTCCAGTTATGAAGCTAAAAGATTTGACTTCAAGAGACTTGCAGGAATTTTACAATTATAAATTGACGGTTGAAAATCTGTCGGCAAAGACCATTCTCAATATTCACCGCTGTTTACATGAAGCGTTGAAGCAAGCAGTTTTGGAGCATTATCTTACTTTTAATCCAAGTGATGCTGTTGTGCTGCCTAAACGTGAAAAACCTGAAATTGAGATTCTGACTCGTGAAGAACAGGCAAAACTGATACAGGCAAGTTATCAGTTTCGCTACGGAATTTTTATTCGTTTGACTTTAACAACAGGTATGCGACTCGGTGAAGTGTTAGGATTAAAATGGGAAAATATTGACCTGCGTTCTGGTATACTGAATATTCGCCAGACATTAAACAGACTTGAAAAAATCGATTACAATGGCATCGGCTCAAAAACCGAGATTGTATTCCAAGTTCCAAAAACGAAAAATTCTATACGCTCCATTCCGCTTTTGCCTTTTATGATAAGAGAATTACAAGATTGGAAAAATACACAGATAGCAGATAAATTACAAGCTGGTACAGCCTATCAGGATATGGGAATGGTTGTCACAAATCCACTCGGCGGTTACATAGAACCACGCACTTTTAAAGATTACTATAACAAGATTCTACAAACTGCAAATATCGGGCATTATACATTTCATGCTCTTCGTCATACATTCTGTACGAGAGCATTAGAAAATGATATGGATGCAAAAACTGTTTCTACTATCATGGGTCACTATTCTGTTGCCTTTACGCTTGATGTATATGGTCATGTACTGGATAGCCATAAGCGTGAAGAAATGATGAAAATGGAAGGACTGTTTGACCTACCGACAATGCCACCTCAGCAGCAATCCTATCCCGTTATTGTCACTCCGAATGCAAACGGATTTATACTGAATGTAGTAGATTTTGATGACCTGAGTTTTGAAGTGGATAATATTCAGTTCGGCTTGGTTTGTATTCAGGATGCAATTACGGAAAAGCTTATCGGGTATTGTCCACCCGTTCCGACTCCCTGTTCCGATTTGGTTCTTTCGGCTGGGGAGTTTGTTATCATGATTATGGTATGACCTTGAAAGGAGAGCTTTCACGCTCTCCTTTTCTTTTTACATCATTCGGTTTCGGATTTACAAAATTGTTTGCAATCAGTTGAAAAGCAGCGTAATACTGGCGTTTTTCAGCTTGTAAAAATTGTGTTTACATAAAACGCCTTATATTATGAATTTACATTACTTTATTTTTTCATCACTACGATTGCTTTGTTATTCTGGTTATTCTTTTTCCTTTTGCACTTTCACTTTTAATCATATATGGGAGGTCAAGTTCGGAAAAAAATATTTTCAGTTTTTCATCAGAATAGAATCTGTCCTTATTTTTCCATTGCGTATCAATCGGTTTACTGTCATGCATCATTTTATACATTTCGTTGATTTTTCGTTTAAGTTCAAGGAAACTATCATATGAATCATTTTCATCAGGAGAAATAATATCAATCCCTGTCAGACTGTCAAGATATCCTGAAAACTCTGCTTTTGCTTCCTCAAATTCTTCCTCTGATGTTTTCACAGTGATGTCAATTACATCATTGTACTTGTCCTCTATATCAAGATGTGTAAGAAGAATTTTTACGAAATCGGAAGTGCCTTTTTTTGGCTTTGGATTCATTCTATGGAGAGCGAATATGTAAAAACAAGTATCATAATAGAGCTTATAAATGACAGGATAATTTAAACTTGCGTTCATAAAATATATGGGAGTACCGCTTGGAACTAAATAATAGTATTTTGAAACTTCTGAATTTACCAATCCGTTAAGCTGGCACACTGCACTTGCCTGTAAATTTGTATTCAAGCTAATTATTTCCATACAATCTTTTATACAGTTGCAGTAACGTCTTTTTACTTTTCCATATGTAACATCAGGAAAATAAACTTTGACCGTTTCATTTTCAGCTACCCTTTTCCTGCCCATTAATTGCTTTACCACCGACATGGAAGAAAACGGAACAACAATATGCTTTACAGCACTGTCCTTTACATTTATACCATTGTAAATGACTGTTGTTGCAATCAAAACACGGCAGTCAAACCTGCATTCACGTATGAGCTGATTGTAAATTTCTGCATTTTCATCATCATTTTTATTATCTGCACTGAGAAAATATACTGAATCATTGCATATGCTCTCCAGCCTTGCTTTCAGTTCCTCACCGTCTCTGATTGACTTTACGAAAACCAGCCATTTTTCATTTGCAGAAGTCTGAGAAACCTGATAACATATATCTTTCATTTCTTTATATTTGTAAGGCTTGATGTATGAATAATCTGTAGGAAGTGAAAGCACTGAATTAAAATTTTCTAGTTTCCATGCTGTTCCTGATAAATTGTCAGAAAAGAAATCTTCTTCTTTTTTCTCAATTATATCTAAAGGTTCTTTGGGAAATCTGTTCATATACTGAACATAATCGTAAATCTCCTCCATTGTACCTGACATAAATATTTTAGTCGCATTCGGAAAAAAATTTCCTAAAAAAGTCTGTGCGAAAAAACTTATACCTTTATTATATGGAGAATCATCAAGTATATAGTGTGCTTCATCGAACACCAAATATCTCGCCTGTAAACAAAAATTACGAAAATCCATATCATTAAGCATACACTTCAAAGCCGCACACTGATAGGATATTATCATAATATTTTTATATGCTCCGAATATCACCATATTCTCTTTTGAGATACATTGCAAAGCTTTTGGGTCAATTTCTGAGATAATATCTATAATCTGCTGCTGCATTAATGATTGTCTGTTTTCAAAGATAACAACTTTCTGATTTCCACGCTGTGCCAGAAGTTCTTTTTTGATAAAAGTATTCTTTCCTCTGCCAGTACCAGCCGATATGAATACCTGTTCTCCTGGTTTCCAGGACTGCCATATTTCCTTTTTAAGCACGTCATTTACATATCTGTACTTTGATTTACAGCCTTTCGGCAGCCTGAATATATTGCTTTCAGGATTAGGAATACATTGTGGTGAATTATACAAGTTTTCTTTAAACTTTCTCAATTCAGATAATATTTCTTCATCGTTTTTGCTTTTATCGGTGAGGTCTGGAACAGTAACAACTGGTCTTTCAAACAATTCTTTTTGTTGTCTGTCATATGCAACTGCACCGTTTGTTACTGCATTGAGAAATTCATCGTAAGTATGATATAATGCAGAATCAAGGCTTTCAAGATTCAACAGATTTTTTGTGATTTCTTTCAGTTGCTCATCATATACAATAGTGCTATTTTCATCTCGCTTCAATTCATCAAAATGGCTCATTAACAACTCTATTATTGGCATTATTCCGCTCATACCGATTCTTCCCTTTCCTGGATAAATAATCTTACATCTACATTATATCACATTACAATGACAAATGCAATACAAAAACATAAAGGAGCAGGTTTTATTCCTGCTCCTTTATGTTTCAAATTCTTACTCATCTTTTTCATTGATAAGGGGTCAGATTGGGGTCAACTCAGCTCCAAGCATAAAGACAACCCACGTAATCAACCATATTACGTGGGTTTATGCACTTTATTTTTTTGATTTTTCTTTATTTCATCGGGTTATGAGTTGTCCAATAATAATTTTATAAAGTCTGAAAAACGGCTATAAACAGACATTCAGCAATTTTATTATTAAGCGACTTTTTTAATATTTTCATAGATTTCTGTACTGTTGGCACACAAAAAGCACAACAAAAAAATAAGCTGTTCTAATTGACTTAAATTCTGATTTATGGTACAATTATATTGTACTCCGGATAAATATAATTGTATCAATGGTATAACCGACCTTTAATAACAAACCCAGAGTATTTATTTTTAAGACCTTTGAAATGCTGTTTTAATACTGTTTCAGGGGTCTTAAAATGATATTTCAAAAGGGGAAGAATAACAATGCCTGAAAGAAAATACGCTGATTCCTATGAAATGAATATAAATAAATTACAAGATGCAATAATGTTCTGGCTCTGCAATCGTGAAAACGTTGAAACGTTTGACAAAGAAGATGATGAAAGAATGAACGAACTGGAAGAAAGAATTAATAATATCATGGGACTTGATGAAAAATTCAAATTAAGCTTTACTGAAGATATGCAATTTACAATGACTACAGCAGCATACAACGCATTTGAAAACGGCTTGCAAATCGGACTTAATTTATTAAAGAATCTGCTTACAGCCGAACTTCCTGAAATACATATAGTCAGACATGAACCAAGCAGAACAGAAAGAAGATGTCCGCCCGTTTGTCAGGATATAGACACAAAGCAGATATTTATTGACTATGTAAATAAATATTGTATGTTTTTGAGTAAAGAGCAAATGTGCAGTATCCAAGGCAGAATGGAGCAACTAATTACAGACAACTTTAAAAGGCTTGTAAACGACTTGTTTTAATAAAGGAGCATAATAATATGAGTACTGAAAAAATGCTGATAGATATTAAAAACAGTATGTTCGCACGTATGAACGGCACAATATTAAGGACTCTGAATGTAATCGAGAACAACCGTTGCAGACTGTCAAGTTTTGAATTTGCTTTTAATGCTACTGTATCAAATGAACAGTTACAGGAGCTAGGAATAGATGCAATTATCAAAAATACCATTGCACTAACCAGAGCAGTTGCGTATAAACGCAGTCTTGATATAAAAAACAAGTCCGCACTTGAAAACGGTGCGGAACAGTTTCAGACAGTAATATTTGAAACGATGTCAAGAGACAATCCGAAACTCTACAGAGAACTAAAAAAATTTATAAAAAACAAATCCAAAGAACTGAATTGTAAACCGTCGGAATAATTTCGGCGGTTCTCTTTTTTTATCGCTGAAACCCCTTAAAAATTCTCTGAAATACCGTTATTTATTGGAAAAGCCCATAATAACCCACAAAATCCCCATTTGCAAATTTTTATTCCCCTGCTCCATGCTGGTGGGCGTGCATCAGAACGCCGAAACAAAGAAAAAACCGCCTTGTAATTGATACAGGGCAGATTTTTCTTATTCAGTAAAAGTATAAGGAGATTTAAAATGATTTATTCAATATATATTTTAGCATATCTGAGAAAAATTCTCAAGTAGTTACAGCAATAATTTTTCAACACTTTTTCAACTATTGTCAATTAAATCTACATTGAGTTAGATTTTTTCTAACTATCAACGGTGCTAAATATCGTATTAAGTTATGATATATCGTGTATAGTTAGACAATAATCTAATATTTCAGATTTATTTGGTATAACATTCTGTTCCCTGCTTCATTGGTAAGCCGTTCATCAGCAGAAACAAACATCAACCACAACGGAGCAGGCACTACAATCAAAATTCTAAAAATAGAATTTAAACAGCATTTAAACAGTATTCAAACAATAAATTTACCCTAATTAGGTGAAGAACGTCCGTTCCTCTGACCTGCTCCAAAGTGATTTTTTATTTTTAATTTCTGAAAATTATGGGATAAAAAGG
>CAJTOG010000070.1:0-1036 GCA_910577575.1 uncultured Ruminococcus sp.
AGGTTATGCAGGATAGTCTCAACTATGCTAATGATACTGTCAAGAAAAAACAGGCTAAAATGCGGGATTTCATCAAGCAGACCAGTCAACGCAGAGACTATTTCAGAGAACAGAATTATGCCGATAAAAATATTGGAAACAGCTTGACTTCTGCTGCAAATAGTGGTAAAATAGAATCAGGTGGAAAAATAACTGATTCAAACTTTATTAAAATATTAGAATTTGAAGAACAAGCTGAAAAATTTTATAACGCAATGATTTCAAATGGTGATATTGATGTTAAAGCAATTTCTAAAAATACTGGATTTAGCTATGATGATGTTTTGGCAATTAAAAGTCATGTTATGATTGAAGAACATCTGTTTAAAGACGGTACAGTAAGAAAATTTGATCCAGATATTGACCAAGCCCTTGCGTGGCAGAGATTAATGAATAACAATGCAAGGGATACTGATATTTTGCTTCTGAATCATGAGCTCAGAGAGTTAAATTATATAAAAGAAAATAATTGTGATTATGAAACGGCACATGCTTTTTCTACTGAAAAGTACGACTGGAATACTGAAATTAAAAAAGTTATTGATAAAGATAATATTGACCCAAAATTTTTGAAATAAGGTAGGTGAAAATTATGATGACATATATGAGATTTCTGAAAATTGAAAATGGCTTTTTAACTTATGAATACGGTAATAACAGAAATGACATGATAGGAACAGTTACAATAGAAATTGCAAATAATGAAAATGTTACATTTTTCTATTATCCGGATTCTAAAACTCAACAATTTTGTCCATCAACCGCTCATACAATAGGAAGAATGTATAAATTTATTAAAGAAAATAATTTCCCAAAAGAATATATTTATGCTGCTGGCTAAGGTTTAAACCGCTGTTTCAGAAATGTTTTTATTGTGTTTCAGAAGCGTTTTTGAATAATGATTAGAATTGTGAATAATCTGCTAACTAAGAGATTAAATTCTACAGGAAGTAAAAAATTATAAAGGAGCTGTTAATATATGAATGAAGACGAAGAA
>CAJTOG010000070.1:1043-8845 GCA_910577575.1 uncultured Ruminococcus sp.
TATATAACGGCTGAAAAAATACTTGAAAAGTGTGAATCACAGCAGGAACTCAACTGGTGGTACAGTAAAATCAGAAGTCTTTAAAAGTGAAAAAACAATCAGCTCCGGCGGTGAAAATCCGTCGGGGCTGTTCCTGATTGAGGTGATATTATGGCAAAAATGACCCGAAGATTGTATGCGATTGCAGTGGAACTGAATCTGCTGGAGCGTGGGAATCCGGAAGACCCTTTTCACATTATTGTTTACAGAATCACGGGAAAGGAACACGTCAGTGAACTGAATCAGAAAGAAGAAAAAGCTGTTCTGAAAGAACTTCTTTCATACAGGGAAACAGAAGAAAATCCACAGAAAATCAGCCCTGTACACAGAAGAAAAGTATGGGCGTTGATTTACGAATTATGTGAGGCTGACCCGTCTGGTGCAAAGCCTGCTGAACGCCTCTGTGGTGCGATAGAAAAGATTCTGAATACGTCTTCATTCAGACGTGACCCGTTCCGGTGGGTTAAGGAACGTGATGCGGATAAACTTATTGAAACGCTGAAAAGGTACATAAAAAGTGCAGAAAGGAAGGCTAAAAATGGACATAAATAAACTTGCTTCTATTACTCAGCTCCGCGGTGAACAGCAGAAAGAAATTGCCGAAATCATCGGCATTGAAGCGTATAGGAAACTTGTTGAACATTACGGCGGAAGCAGTATCTACATTAATAAATTTGATACAATAACACGTCCTGAAAGGGACATGGAAATTCGTAAAAAATTCAATGGTACAAATTATCATGAACTTGCAAAAGAATATGGACTTTCAGAAACTGGAATAAGAAAAATTATAAATAAAAAATAAACTTTTCCAGTGAAAAAGTTTATTTAACAAGAGTATTTGCACAGAAAATATTTTATATGCTATAATCAGGAAAAAGACTGATTATAGCATTTTTATGGAGGTGAAAAAATGCCGCAGGAATTGATTTACTTCGGAATAACAACAGCGATAACAATCGCTGTCGGAATTATCGGATACTTTCTCAAACAGACGATTGACCGTATAAACAAAGCTGAAATTTTGATGCAGGAGCAGCGTGAAATGCAGTATACTTTATCTGAAAAATATGCTACCAAAGCCGAAGTTGCAGAAATCAAGGCAACCATGCAAAAACTTACTGACAATATTGATTATATCAAGGAACATACCACAAAAAATGAGGATTTTATCCGTACCATGACACGTCTTGAAAGTAAAATTGACAGCTACTGCAATAAATAGGAGGTGCTGAATTGGAATCAAAAGAAATGACAGAGCGTATCCGTCAGAAAAAATTTTTTCGCAACAACGGCATAGTTCTGAAAGGAATCAATCTGCTCCGAACGCAGTTTGTATCACTGACAGAACTGAAATATGCTCTTGAACCGACAATAACAGAACCGGAACTACGTGACAGTGTGAATTATCTTTCGGAATCAGGCTACATAAATATGCGGAACATCCGCAGTAAACAGCCCACAACCCTCGCCGATTGCGATTTTGAAGAAATTGAAGCAAAGGTTTCGGCAGACGGAATAAAAATTATTGCGTGTGTGCGTTCTGATGAATGCATTGATGTGTAGGTGATTCAATGGCACACAGAACGCATTCAAAAATCAGCAGGCTTGAACCTGCCATAAGGGAAACAATTGACGAAATGATAAAAACGGGAGCATATTACCGTGATATTGCGGATTACATACGTTCCCACGGGATAAGTATTTCAGTTGCAGCAGTCGGAAAATACGCCAAGAATCTCATGAGTACGCTTGATGCCCTGCGAATGACGCAGGAAAATTTCCGCATAATCCGTGACGAAATGGACAGATGTCCGGAACTTGACATAACTGACGGAATTTTACAGCTTTTAAGTAATCAACTGCTTGATGCGATAAATAAAATGCCGGATGAAAAACTGAGCGAACTCGATTTTGAATCAGTCGCAAAAAATGCAGTGGCACTCACAAGGGCAGCGGCTTACAAGAAGAATATTGACATAAAAAACAAGGAAATTCTTGAAAATGGTGCAGATAAATTCATGTCGTATATTTTTGAAATTATGGCAGACGAAGACCCTGAACTTTATAAGAAAGTCAAGAAATTCGTCAAATCAAAGCAGGAAAAAGAGTGATTTTTTATGAAAATGTACGTTTTACAGGTAAAATCGGGCTATGAAATATCAGTTTGCAATGAACTGAAAAAGCAGGGATTTGATGCAGTTCTGCCGACGATTCAGGAGTATGTCAGACGTGGCGGAAAATGGGATTTACATGAAAAAATAATTTTCACACAGTACCTTTTTATCCGCCTTAAACCCGATGAGAAAAATTATTATGAAATCATGAAAATTGACGGCGTTATGCGGTTTTTAGGCTGTAATCAACCGTTGAAGTACAGCGAGCAGAAGTACATAGAATGGCTTGAAAACGGCGGAAAACCGATTGAGCCTTCAAAGATTTACATCACTGCAAGCGGTGATAAAATGATTATGTCGGGCATTTTGAGAAAGTACTCAGGCAGTGAAATCGAGTATAATCTGCGTCAGCGGAAAGCGAATATTTTCATAGAAATCGCAGGAAAAAATCACAGAATCACGCTTCCGGTAGTCCGCATTTAAACCGTCACGCTTCTGAATCAGGGTTGATTCGTTCCCCTGTCGATGAGCGTGAATGAATATCAGAAAACGGGTTTTTAAGTCACAAAAATCCGAATGGCGGAGCATATCCAAATCAGGATTGTTTTAGAACTGTTTTACAGCGTTTCAGCGTGTTTCAAAAAATTCACTGGTCAAATTTATACCACAAAAAATATAGGGCAAAAACGGGGTGTTTAAACGCCTTATTTTTTATGTCGGAAAGGAGATGACGGAATTGAGTATCAAAAAGAAAAGCATCAAGTCACTTGCGGACGGAATTTCAAAGTTTGAGGATTCAAAGAATATCATGAAAAAATCCGATTTTTCGGACTTCAAAACATTCCTGAAAAATTACCTGAATACGCCCGAACCGAAACAGAGAAAAAAACTTGCGGATGAATTTAAAAAACGTCATCTTGAATTATACGACTTTTTGCAGAAAAACGGCGATTTAATCAGTGCGGAGACGGAAATTTCAAAGACCGTAAATGCTGTTCTGTGCGGTGATACGGCAAATTCAGATGACAAACAGCTTACAAATCTGTTTGAAATCATCGAGGGAGGCATGAAAAAATGATGTATGAAAAATTGTCGCCGAAACATCTGAAATCAATGCTCTGGTGGGCATGGGAAGATACGAAAAATTATGACGCAATAGTATGTGACGGCTCTGTAAGAAGCGGAAAAACCATGTCCATGACAGTTGGATTTGTACTGTGGAGTATGAAAAATTTCAACGGCGAAAACTTCGCTTTCTGCGGTAGAACTATCGACTCGCTGAAAAGAAACGTCATCACTCCAATGCAGAAATGGCTTGAGGGAGTTGTAAAAATAAAAGTCAATTTAAGCCGGAATTTCCTCGATATTTCAATGTGCGGACACACAAACAGATACTACTTTTTCGGCGGTAAAGATGAAAGTTCATATCAGTTAATTCAGGGCATCACGCTTGCAGGAGTACTTCTTGATGAAGTAGCACTTATGCCGAAATCATTCGTGGAACAGGCACTTGCAAGATGTTCTGTAACGGGTTCAAAATTCTGGTTCAACTGCAATCCCGACAGCTCTGAACACTGGTTTTTTAAAGAGTGGGTTGACGAAAATTCTGAGAAAACCAAGCAGAAAAACCGTCTGCATCTGCATTTCACAATGGACGATAATCTTTCACTTTCCGACGAGGTCAAAAACCGCTATGAACGCACATATACAGGCGTTTTCTATGACAGGTATATACGTGGCTTATGGGTGCTTGCGGAGGGGCTTGTTTATGGTGCGGTATTTGATAAAAGCAGTCATGTTATCAAAAGTTATGCAAAAACGACTAACGTCTATTATTACATTTCAGTCGATTATGGTACGCTGAATCCGTGTTCAATGGGGCTGTGGGCGTTGGAAAATGACAAAGCCGTACGAATCAGGGAGTACTATTACGACGGTCGTCAGAAAAGTGTGCAGAAAACTGACGAGGAATATTATCAGGAACTTGAAAAGCTCGCCGACGACTACAATATCCAACACGTAATTGTTGACCCGTCCGCCGCAAGTTTTATCACTACAATCAAAAAGCACGGAAAATTCAGGGTTCGAAAGGCAAACAACAGCGTAATCGACGGCATCAGAAATACCATGACGCTCCTCAAAAATGACAGGATTTTCATCTGTGAATGCTGTGAGGATATTATCAGGGAATTTGCACTTTACCGCTGGGACGAAAAGTCCGGAAAGGACGCTGTTATCAAGGAAAACGACCACGCAATGGACGATATGCGGTACTTTGTGAATACGGCAATGGGACATATTCTGAAGGACATTTACAGAAAAGGAGGTACAGAATGATAAGTGCTGGCATGGTTTCAGCGGCTCTCGGGGTTCAGGTGATAAATAATCCGCAGATGGAAATATCAGTCCGAAAATGGGGCGATATGTACAGAAATACGGCATCATGGAACAGCGGACGGATTATCAGTTTATGCCTTGCTTCTGCGATTTCAAGGGAGTTTTCACGTCTTGTACTTGCAGAAACGGAAGTCACTGTTGACGGTGATAAGTACATATCAGAGCAGTTCAGAAAACTTATTCCGAAGTTGCCGGTCATGGTCGAACAGGCTTGTGCAATGGGCGGAATCATCGTAAAACCGTACCTTTCAAATGGTCGGATTTACGTCGATACTGTGCTTCCGAAAGGCAGGGAACGGATGTTCAGAACCTATGATATTCAGGTATCGGAAAAGCCGTTTATTGAGACGTTTTCACCTGAAATACGTGATATTTCACTGTTCAACGGTCTGAACAGAATTTTTCAGCGTATCGAGTTCAACTGCGGACTTGCTTACGGCACGCTTTCAGACCCTCAGACTGTGGAAAAGACGGCTGAGGAAGTAAGAACTTCAAAACAACGTTCGTACACTCAGGTCTCGGCAATTCAGAAAAATCTTGAATTTACGCTTGAAAATCTGCTTTATGCTTACAATTATTATGCGGAATATTTCGGACTTTCCAAGTCTGATGCAAAGCTGATTTGCACTTGGGACGACAGCGTTCTTGAGGATACAGACAAGGAGTTTCAGCGACGGTTGCAGATGGTGAATGCAGGACTTTTGTCCAAGGAAAAATTTATTTCTTGGTACTTTCACTGCGATGAGAAACAGGCAGCAGAGTATATTCCGCAGGTTGACGCACTTTTCGGGGGTATGTAAATGCTGTCTCCTGAATATTATGAAGGATGTGCAGACCAAATTTTATCACTTTATGAGCAGCTTGAAAATGACGTGATTTCGGACATAATCCGCCGCATGATGAAAACTGGAAAAGTCACGGAATCTGCAAAACATCAGGCTGAAATTTTACAGAATGCAGGTCTGTTCTATGACGATATTCTGCGGATTATTGCACGGAATACAGATGCAACAAGTCAGCACGTCAGGACTTTATTTGAGGATGCAGGCGTTGAAGCTGTAAATTTTGACAATGAAATTTATCGGGAAAACGGTGAAACTCCGGTAGATATACGACAGTCACCGGCGATGCGACAAACCCTTGAAGCTGGCTACAGGAAAACTCTCGGCAACATGAAGAATCTGACCATGACAACCGCAGTCACTTCGCAGACAGCGTATGTAAATGCTTGTAATCAGGCATATATGCAGGTTGCAAGTGGTGCGTTTTCGTATCCGGAAACCATAAAAACAGCGATTAAAAAGACTGCTGAAAACGGCGCAATGGTGCTTTATCCGTCAGGGCATCAGGAACGCATTGACGTTGCTGTGCGGCGTGCTGTGCTGACAGGTGTCGGACAGACGTGTAAAAAAATCGGTGAAATGAATGCTGAGGAATCAGAGTGCGATATCATGGAAATAACGGCACATTCAGGTGCAAGACCTGACCACGCAAGGTGGCAGGGGCAGCTTGTGAGCTTGTCGGGCAGGAATGCAGGACGTGTGATTGAGGGCAAAAAAGTACTTTCACTCCGTCAGATTGGCTACGGCAAGGGCGACGGATTCGGCGGCTGGAACTGCCGTCATGACTGGTTTCCGTTCTTTGAGGGTTATTCAAAGCCCGTTTATTCTGACGACGACCTGAAACGGCTTGACGAGAAAAATATCGAGTACAACGGCAAAAAATATTCAAAGTACGAAATATCGCAGATTCAGCGGCATTATGAGCGAGAAATCAGAGCGGCAAAGCGTGAACAGACAGCTTTCAGGATTGCTGTTCAGGAAGCTAAAGACCCTGAACTTAAGCAGGTAATGCAGGGTTCACTTAATTACGCAAATGACATTGTCAAGAGAAAACAGGCTAAAATGCGTGATTTCATTAATCAGACCAGTCATAAACGGGATTATTTCAGAGAACAGAATTATGCTGATAAAAATATTGGAAATAGCTTGACTTCTGCCACAAATAGTGGTAAAATAGAATTAAAAGATATATCAACTGGAATTTCAGTAAATACAAAGTATTTCAAAGGCGAACTGAAATATTATGATATAACTGATGAAAGAATAAACAAAATCAAGCCTGTAAAGCTTGAAACTTTATCAGATGAAAATAATAAAAAGCTTACAGATGCCTGCAAAGACCTGCTTTCATATATGAAAGACGAACCAGTTAAAAAAGAGGGACTTATCGCCTTTGATATGAATATGAAAGAAATTACACGATACAGGGCATCCGGTGCAACTGCTTCAGTCAGATTACCGGATTTGAATGAAAATTCTATAATCATTCATAATCATCCAAGTGGCTTGATTTTTAGTGAAAGCGACTTAAAAAAATTTTATGAACAAGAAAATCTTAAAATATTAGGTGCTATTGGTAATAATGGTTCAACTTATTTTATATCAAAAAATTCAAAGTATGATGATTATGAATTTTATGAATATGTTAAAGAAATAAGGATGAATTATTTAAATGAAATGCCGCCAGAGGAACATATCAAATTTATTGAGGAGGTAATGGAAAATGTCAAAGAATACGGAGTTGAATTTATCAGGAGATAAAATAAAAAAACTTATAAAGGACACAAAACTTGCTGAACCTTATACAGAAGATGACGAAGAATACAATAGTTTAGATGTAAATATAGATTGTTTAAGAGGATTTGCTACATCAGCAAAAAAATTACTTGACAGATATTTCAAACAGCACCCCGAGGACAGCATTGAAAATTATCTTGATTAAAAAAATCATTCAATGAAAGCCAAGAAAATATTTGAAAGGGGCTGGAAATATTGACAATATTATTTTTAGAAAGGAACAGACTATGCTTATACTAAGAAATATTGAAAAAGACGATTTTGCGATATATGCCGATTATTATCCGGAGGGACAGAATAAACTTTATGGATTTGTTGCCGTTCATTATGAAACGGGTGTCATCATCAGAAGAAGAATTGCTGATGAGTATGAAAGCAAAGAAAAACCTGAATACAGTAATCATGCAGCAGAGGGACTTATGGGAATCATTGAATACAATGAGGAAATTCCACCTGAAAAAGTAGTTGAATGGTAATGATTAAAACGCTGTTTCAGAAATGTTTTTATTGTGTTTCAGAAGCGTTTTTGAATAATCTGTTAACTAAGAGATTAGTTTCTACAGGAAGTAAAAAATTATAAAGGAGCTGTTAATATATGAATGAAGACGAA
>CAJTOG010000071.1 GCA_910577575.1 uncultured Ruminococcus sp.
ATACGGAATAGATGTGTCAGAACATCAAGGTTTGATTGACTGGGAGAAAGTCAAATTTTCAGGAGAAGTTGATTTTGTGATACTTCGTGCAGGTTATGGCAAGGAAATTAATCAGACTGACAAACAATTTGAACGCAATTACAGCGAATGCAAGCGACTTGGGATTCCTTGTGGTGCTTACTGGTACAGTTATGCAACTACTGTCGATGAAGCTAAACAAGAAGCAGAGGTATTTTTAAAGGCAATCAAAGGTAAACAATTTAATTATCCTGTTTATTTTGATTTGGAAGAACCAAAACAGCTTGCACTTGGTAAAGAAAAATGTTCTGAAATTGCAGAAACTTTTCTGAAAGCAGTCGAAAAATCGGGATATTTTGTAGGTCTGTACATGAGTAAATCCCATCTGGAAACGCATATATCAGAAGGAATCCGGAAAAGATATGCTGTCTGGGTGGCACATTACGGAGTTTCAAAGACAAGTTATTCTGGTCAGTTCGGAATGTGGCAGAAGTCCACAACTGGCTGTATTTCAGGGGTTTCCGGCAATATTGATTTGGATGAATGCTATCAGGATTATCCTGTTCTGATTCAGAATGCAGGATTGAATGGATTAAAAAAATCAACGGCAGTCGAAAAGAAGAAAAAAGATTTTATTATCACTGTTGACGGCGTGACCTATTCTGGAACACTTACTGAAAAATAAATAATAGCAATGCACCTGAAGAATTTACACAAATCTTTCAGGTGCATTTTATATCAAGAAAGGAAATAATTAAGATAAAGAACACGGCAACAACCAATAATAAAAGTCATGGAATTGTAGACATCTTGCAAAATTAAATATTATTCGTTAGAACGGTCTAACAGAAAAAGTATTGACAAACGCCATTTTTTGTGGTATTATATTAATAGTTCAAAGGACAATGGGGTTTACCCTGTTATTCATAATATTGTAAAAGAAAGCCGTCATAAATGACGACTTTCTTTTTTGTTATTGGAATTATAAACGTTGGAGCAATTTAATTCCTGTTCTTTTTTGTATATGTAGGGAGTATTTTAAACGGTCACTGAAACAGTTTGATTTTAGCTTAGATTTAGTTAATACAAAAGACAATAATTTTATTTATATAAATTTGTAGTTTAATCCATCATTATAATTCTTTCAAAATTTAAGTAATGTTGGATTTTCAATGATATATTTCTGATTATTGAAATCCCATACGCAAATATATATTGTTGGAAATGGCGAATTAAGAATCGCATTCATAAAATTTATATAGCAACCATTTTGATACCTCATGTTGTGAAGATATTTTACAATTTCACATTTATCATCTAAAACAAACATAAATAAATCTGTTTCTCCACTATTATGTTTCTTGCCTTTCTCTTTTATTATTTCACAAATATTGCCTATAGAGCAAATTATGATTGGCGAATTACAATTAAATTCACTTGGTTTTTTTGTCATATCATTAACATCTAATCCAAAATGGCTTTTTAATAGTTTAACATCTGTTTGATAACGTGTTTGACCTTCTTCATTTTGAGAATATGTTAAATTTCTAATCCTATTATAAGCTTCTGTTGCTTTTGTTGATGTTGCATATTGCTCTCTAATACTTTTCTGATGAAATTTGTTCAATTTTGATACAATACTATTGTTGTAATGCATATGAGTAACTTCTAAAAATATTCCATTTTTATATTTTAAATTAGGCATACTATTTTTAGAGTTGTTATCAGAGTAACTTTTGTCAAATACAATTCCTTTTAATTCAATAATCTGTATAGCTTCTGTTTCTCCTTTTTTCAAAGTAATCATCTCTTTCCCTATATATATTTATAATATTGTTATTTTTTGTTTTGAGTATTTTTTATCTTATATTTTTATAATAAATTCTTGTTTTAAATTAATAATATTTAACATAAATTTATCTTACAATTAATATAGAATTGAAAAATTATTGACAATTAATTTTAACATATTATAACTTAATTGTCAATAGTTGTAACATAAGATAAATTATTTTAACTTAATAACTTAATAATTTAATAATATATATAATAATTATTTCAGGAATTTTATTGTAATAAATATAATTACAACTACCATTAGCTACTACATAATGTTTGTATAGCTTCGCCGAAACGTTGATAGTGTACAATTTCACGCTGTCTTAGAAATTTTATAGGGTCGCGTACATCAGGGTCATCAGCTAAACGTAGAATATTGTCATAAGTTGTACGTGCTTTCTGTTCTGCAGCCATATCTTCATTTAGGTCTGTAATAACATCACCTTTTGATTGAAAATAAGCTGCTGTAAACGGTACATCAGAAGCACCCTGCGGATATATGCCTGTTGTGTGATCAACGAAATATCCAGCAAATCCACTTTCTTTTATTTCATCAATTGAAAGCCCTTTGGTAAGCTGATAAAGAATGGCTGAAATTATTTCAACGTGTGCGAGTTCATACGAACATTAATGATATATATCAATATTTTAAAGTCACAGAAATAGAGATAGGTGGATTATATGTATTGAAAGAATTATCTTTTTTTCTTTTGTATACAATTTCTTTAATAACAGAATGAAGAAAAGCATTTTTTCGTTTTGGAGTTATATTTGGATTTTTAATGATATTTATAGCTTCCGAAACAGATATAGTCATTTCTTGATAATCTATATAAGATTTTGATAATTCAGTAGCTTCGGCAAGAGCCGTCTCAAGCTTTTTTCTTTTTTGGGCAAGTGATTCATTACGCATAACAAAAACTGCACTTGTATAAATACCTTGTTCGAGCAGTTCATAAAGTTTGTTCTGCTGAATATTGAGAATATTAAGTTCCTTTTTGAGATTATTTATTGTTTCAGACTGTATGTTATAATCTGTATTTTTATTATTGAGTTTTGATTTAAAATCATTAATGATATTATTTAAAGTTTCAATTATTACCTGCTCCAAATCTTCATATGTTGATGACTTGTTTCTACATGTTTTCTGATGAGGACAATGTATTCTTGTTTTGATGCCATTACGCTGAGACTGCTGTACCATAGCTTTTCCGCATTCACAACGTATGATTCCTGCAAACTGATTAACTATTTCTTTTTTTGCCTTTGTACGTGGAGTGTTGCCAAAACGTTGTTGAGCTTTTTGAAAAAGTTCAGCAGGAATAATAGGTTCATGTTTTCCTTCAATGATTATCCATGATTCAGAAGCAGATTTGGGACGTGATGTTATAATATCGCCATTTTCATATTTTTTTATTGATTTACGCCAATTCCATCGTATTTTTCCAATATATACAGGATTACGAAGCATATCACGTATTGAAGCATTAGTCCAGTAAGGAGCTTTTCTGGGCTTTATTCCTAAGTCGTTAAGACGATTTGCTATATTTGTTGTACCAAGATTTTCGTTAGTAAATAATTCAAAAATCAACCGCAAAGTATTTGCTTCATAATTTGGTACAAGTGTATATGATTTGCCGTTTTTAATTTTATCATAGCCATAAGGAGGAACAGAGCCAATAAAATTTCCTTCATTTATAGAAGCGATGCGTCCTCTCATCATTATTTCTTTAATGTATTCAAGATAGTCGTTGCCTTTCATTAGTTCCATTTCAAAAAATTTGCGATCAAATTTATCTGTTAAGTCATATGTTTTAGTTGGAGTTATAATAAGAGTATCGGTATAACGGAAAGCTCTTATAATAGTTCCGCAGTCACTCATGTCTCCACGGCTTAAACGCTGTGGTTCAATGGTAAGCACACCTTCTATATTCTCATTTTGTATGATATTCAGAAGTTTTTTAATAACAGGTCGGTCTTGTATAGTCTCACCAGAAACAATCTCACGAAATATAAAATCTTCCTGAATAGTATTTCCAAAATTCTTTAATGCAAACTCTTGAATAATTTTCTCATGCTTTTCAAGAATATCCTCAATAGTTTCATAGTCACCGTCTGAGCGTGATTTTCTCAGGTAAACGAGATATTTATTGTTCATATTAATTCCTCCTTAAATAAACCTTCTGAAAACATATTCAGAAGATTTTTGTTATTTTCAATTAATATAAAATGGTTGACCGCATCTGCCTGCTTTGTTGTAAGTACCAGCCTCGTAATACTGTATACATATCTGATCAGCCTCAGTAATATAACCGTCTCCGTCAACATCATCTACTTGTGAAACAGGTAAAGCGTATTTATCATTATATTTCAAAGCGTTCTCAACTGATATTATTGTATTTCCGTTTTTATTTTTATATGACACTATAAACTGTGCAATAAAAATTGCATCATTAATGTTAACGTCACCACTTTTATCAACATCTGATTGGAATTAGATGTAATTTTGCGATGTTTTTCAATCATTTGTGATGTGATTCTAGAGGTAATCAAGGCAATGTTTGAATTTGGCGGAATCGGTGCTTTACAGCGTGAGTAAATAACAAAGGCTGTAAAGAAAAGAGCAATAGAAATCTGTCGATATGCTGAAACTTATGATAAAATCGGAAAAAGTGTTATCAGCAGTATCTACAAAGCCTTGCAGATATACTTTGATGTACCATTATATCTGTATTTGGCTTACAATCAATATACTAATGTTATGATTTTTATCCAGTACTTTGAGCCAAATCAGGAACTTTATATAAAAGTTCTTATGAATGCGTTCTTAGAGAAATAAATTAAGATAAAGGTATAGGACAAAATCTGATTTACATATCATGAAACTGGGAGATGATAATAATGATAGAAGGAAAAATCAAAGAAACCATTACTGAGACTGAGAAAATATATGAATATACAACAGTATTGTCATCTGGCACACATGCAAATGTGAGAGTAATCAGACCAGTTCTGACTGATGAAGAGTATGCTCAGCGTAAAAAGACTGTGGAACAGGCACTTATAGATTTTGCTAAGGGTGTTATTACTGATGGCTTTGATTGGAAAGAAGCTGCTGAAAATGGTAGAAATACATAAAATTTGAAAAGGACTTAAAAAAACAAATTGAATCTGCCCAAATTTCTGAATGCTTCTGATAAAGAAAAAGCAGCTATTCTTCTGCAAATTATCGGAGTGAGGGAACAGTTCAGTCAGATGGACGCACAAGAAAATCAACTGTATAATCAGCGCAGGGCTATTGGTCAGATTGCAGACCAAAAGAAAAAACACGCAGCGGACCTACCTATATGGACAGACGTGCCGGAAAATCCCATTTCCGCATCGGAATTAATTATGCAGCAGCAGACCATTTTGCAGAAAAATGCTGAGAACCAAAGACTTCGTGCAGAATATAATCGTTGTGAAGAAGCTGTTGTTAAAGCAAAAATGGCACTTCAGGAAGCAAAACAGATTCTTGCCAAAGCTGAATTTTAACACAAGCTAAACGTTCCACCGAAGATTTGCATGACGAATCTACTGCTGAATTGGAACAAAATCTTAAAGAGATTGAAATAATCAATTCTAAAGTCCGTGATAATCTTATCAAATCACAAGCAGAGCAGGAAGCCGCCGATTTATACAGACAAGATGAACTGACAGAGCAGATTGAAAATATTCGTCAGGCACGCCAGGAACTGCTTGACAATGCAGATTTGCCTTTGCCCGGTTTAAGTGTAGAAAACGGAAATTTATTGTATCATGGAAAAGCATGGGACTGCATGAGTTCTTCGGAACAGCTCAGGGTAGCAACTGCAATTGTTCGCTGTCTGAAGCCTGAATGCGGATTCGTCCTGTTGGACAAGCTTGAACAAATGGATATGCAAACACTGACAGAGTTTGGAGAATGGCTGGAAAACGAACATTTACAGGCTATTGCTACACGTGTTTCAACAGGTTACAAGTGCAGCATCATCATTGAGGATGGTTGTTCATCTACGACACTACAAACTTATATCCCGCCGAAATATGTACCTGGCTGGAATGTGAATTAAGAAAGGAAAATATTTTATGCATTTTGAAATTACATCCGGTAAAGTAACCGGGAAGGGCATGAAAGTCACAATTTATGGTCCCGAAGGAATTGGCAAATCTTCACTTGCCGCCCGTTTCCCTCATGCAATATTCATTGATACTGAGGGCAGTACAGATAACATGGACGTTCAGAGGCTTCCAAAGCCTACAACTGAGAGATGAAGCGGCTTTCATTCAGAATGGCAGTGTACAGTGCAGTACATTAGTGATTGATACATTTGACCGGGCGGAACAGCTTTGCATTGATGCAGTCTGTCAGCAGCATTCAAAAAAAGGTATTGAAGATTTCGGATACGGAAATGGGTATGTCTATGAACGTGAAGAAATAGCAAGATTTTTGACACAACTGGAAAATCTCACGCTAAAAGGCATCAATGTTGTAATTCTCTGCCATGCACAGACCAGAAAGTATGAACTTCCTGAAGAAGCGGGGCAATATGACCGATGGGAATTGAAACTTGGTAAGAAAACGGCTTCCCAGATTTCACCATTAGTCAAAGAATGGGCAGATATGGTACTTTTTCTGAATTATAAAACTCATGTTTATGCAGTAGATGACAAAGGCAAAAAGCACAAGGCAACAATATTCAGAATATGATACGCCTGTTATGCAATCTTCTGCACCTTCTTATCAGCCTAAGAAGGGGTAATCATGGAACTCAGACCATATCAAAAAGCCGCAAAAAATGCCATTCTCCCATTCAGAGAGAACGGTGCGAAAAGAACTTTTCTGGTTTTACCGACCGGCTGCGGTAAAGCAATCGTATTTGCCAAAATTGCCGAAGAACGTGTGAAACGTACTGAAAGATTACAATAATTATCCTGAATTGCAGATAATTGATGGGGGAAATGCCATAGGAATCATAGACGCAACAACAAATATGCTTACCGAGGGGTATGCGGTTTTGGAACGTGATGAATATGGAAAAGCAGTCCTTGAAGCGTACTTCCGCCCATACATTACAGAATATTATGTAAATGGAGTGATTGATAATAAGCTGACATTTTTTCATAAGTCGCCGTTTGCACTTCTTGTGCCAATAATCAATAGACCTGATGCAAAGCGTCCTTTCGGTCACTCGAGAATTTCAAGAGCATGTATGAATCTTACTCAGTCTGCATTGCGTACGCTTCTGAGGTCAGAGGTTTCGGCGGAATTTTACAGTGTTCCACAAAAATATATTCTCGGACTTTCAGAAAATGCAGAGTTCAATAACCGTGCGGCTGAATTATCATCATTTCTCAGTTTTGGAAGAGATGAAGATGGAAATAACCCTATTTTGGGACAATTTAATCAGCAGAGCATGGCACCGCATCTTGAACAGTTACGCACAATTGCTTCTGTTTTTGTAGGAGAAACAGGACTTACACTTGATGATTTGGGTTTTACATCATCGAATCCGTCAAGTTCTGAAGCAATCCGTGCATCTCATGAAAATTTACGTCTTTCTGCAAGAAAATCACAGAGAATTTTCGGCACAGGATAAATGCTGGATTTCTAGCCGTCTGTACGGTTACGCTTGAAAATGGAAGGGAACGTCAGGATGTATGGAGCAAGAAAAAATGGCAGGTTTCCACAGCTCTTGAAGTCCCATATCAACCATTTTACGCTGAAAAAAATCAGGCTGAAAACTTGCAGAAAAATCAGCTTGCTAAGTACATAGGGCTTGACAAATCAGTTATAGATACAAATCAAACTGAAATGCGTGATTTTATTAAGCAAACCAAACAAAATCGTGACTATTTCAAAGAACAAAATTGTTTGAAAAAGAAATTACTTACAGATTCTGTAAAAAGTGATAAAAAATATGTTGACAAATATTTTTGGGATGGTATAATTAAAAAAAACAGAAAAAATACTCTTTCTGTACCAGTTTCAGATTCAATACCAGAAACAATAACAAATAAAGTAAATTCAGCAATTAATAAAATAGCTAAAAAATTTCCTATTATTAAAGAACAGGTTAGTAACATAAAATATGGTGAACTTGATAATGCATATGGTCTGTGCAGTTTCAATACTGGTAATTCTATAAATGAAATAACACTTTTAAAATCTCTTTTTTCTGATGAAGATACTTTGATTAAGATACTTCATCATGATTTTGAAACCAAAAAAAGTTATGAAACAGATAGTATTGAAAGTTTAGTTGCACATGAATTGGGTCATGCTTTACATTCAATTCTTGCGTTAAAGAGAACAGGTTTAAAATACGGAAAACGTATGAACTCATTTGAAGCTATCGCATTTGGTAATGAAAGAAATAAAATAATTCAGGAAATATATTGTTTGTATTTTACAGATGAAAATTATGAAGAAATTTTAGATGAATGTGAAAGACAACTTGGTAAAATGGCACGAAACCCTGATGAAATGATTGCTCAGGCATTTGGCAATTATTATTATGGTACAAAGAAACAGCCGTTATCTGAAGTTATTGTTAAATATTTCAGAAAGGAGTTGAAATAAATGTTTTCAGATAAATACAGTTCAGAATCACTCTTCCCATATGCAGAAGGATATTATGGTGTTTTCCCAAGAATTATGGAAGGCAGAGATATTGGAAAGGGTTCTTTGCATATAGAAAAGGATTACATTATTTATTTTAAAGAAAATACACCCGAAGATATAAAGCAGAGATTTATAAAAGATTATAAAGAGTATTATGTCAAAAAGAAAGAAGAACAATTAAATGGCATTTTTAGGGATTAAATGCTGTTTTTATACATCTTAAAATGTTCTTTCAGATATATGATTGAAATTCTGAATAATCTGTTAACTAAGATA
>CAJTOG010000072.1 GCA_910577575.1 uncultured Ruminococcus sp.
TTGATTGCTATTTTATGATCTATAGTATTGATTTTTCAAGGAGCAAATCCCATTTTTAATGTGGGAAGTTTGAGTTAAATAATTATATTTTAGCATACAAAAGTTTTTTTCCACTGACTGTTGTATGAAAAGTTACGGTTTGTAGTTGGATTGATAGATAAATGAGCTTAAAACAGGGAGGGATTTTCGAAATAATAAAATTTTGAACGGGAATTGGGCTTTGTTTTTGCATGCAAATTTATTACTGAATGTATTATAACATGTTAATGTACAAAGGAAAATCTGGGAATCTTGCTTACAAAACAGGACTCTTGGATTATAAATGGGATTCTCGGCTTGCTATTTACCTTGATTCCTAAAATGACAAATCTGAACTGCGAGTTCGTAAAGCATGAATTTGAAATTTTGACATCTTAATTGTACTATTCGCACCTCTATGCTATGATAGAGGAAGTAACGAGAATACTGAACTTTGAGCAGGAATAAATGGTAAGAGGTGACAATATGGCAGTATGCTATAAAAAGCTGTGGAAAATGCTGATTGATAAAGACATGATAAAAAAAGACTTGCGTTTGCAGACTGGTTTCAGTACGACAACAATGTCGAAGTTGTCTAAAGATGAAAATGTCAGTATGGATGTATTAGAAAAAATTTGTTCTGTATTAAATTGCGATGTTGGAGACATCATGGAATTTGTTCCTGATAAAAAAGAGGAACCCTAAGGAGGCAAAACATTATGGATCATTCTTATCCGTATATAGCGTCTTTGACCAGAGAACCGTTCCTTTTCTATGAAATGCGTTCCACCGCAAAGCTGATGAGCGAAGGACTCTCAGATGAAGCGATTGTAACAGAAATTGTGGAGCAGAATCTTTTCCAGTATCCAACTGAAAAATCGATTACACGTATGACAAAAGCCTGTATGAAACGACTTCATGCTCTGGAAGATGAAACTCTGGTTTCTGCGATTGCATCGCAGCCGACAGAGATAGCAAAGCAGATCTGCCTGTATGCGATGATGAAGCAGAGCCGACTTGTTTGGGAGTTTATGCTGACAGTCATTGGAGAGAAGTACCGGTTAAGGGATCCGTCCTTTGGTAAGATAGATTTGAATACATTTTTTATGCGTTTACAGGAGCAGAATGACATCGTAGCTTCCTGGAGCGACAGCACAATCACAAAGTTAAAACAGATTATTGCCAGAGTGCTTGTGGAGACGGAGTATCTCGACGATCGGGGGGCAGATCATTTGAATCCAGTATGGCTGCATCCTGTTTTGGAGAATGCCATCAGAAGCAATGGCGATACAGCGGTACTGCCAGCGTTTAATTGCTTTTCATACACATAAGCGTACAACGAAAGGCTCCAGTGAAGCATTTCGTGTAGGAGGTAGCCAATGAGTGACATAAAAGAACGTCTGGACAAAGTTCGGGCATTGATTCAGGAGCCGGAGTTCCTGGAAGGCAAGGGACTCAGTAATGAGGTGAATATCAGAATCTTCTGTTATGAGCCGGAAAATGAAATGGTGGTTCGGCATTTTGTAAATCAGCTGGAAACCGATCAGTCCCTGGATTGCCATTTGAAAATTTGCAATTTATATAAAACATTTCTCTCTATCTGCGATGACATGGACATCACAGATGCCATTCCTGATATGGAAGAAGCTGACGGAAGTGCGTATCTTCTTGAACAGTTAAATTCCGCAATCGGCAATGGAGAGTTTATTGATAAGATCCAGTACGAGCCACATGAACCAGGCGATATACTGATGCTTACGGGTGTGGGTGAAGTATTTCCATTTATGAGAATCCATACATTACTGGAAGCTTTGCAACCGTATTTTTCGGATGTTCCGATTCTTGTTATGTATCCGGGTGAGTTTGATGGTCGCCATGTAAAACTATTCAATCGTCTGATACCAAATGATTATTATCGGGCATTCAACGTGATAGATTAAGGGGGAAAAGCCATGAAGATTCGAGACATGTTTGCGGACGACATCAACCGCAAAATCAATGGTGTAATTAAAGTAGATCAGGCTGCTGACGATGTAATTGAACAGGAGCTAAATGAATACGTCATCACCAGAGAACTGAAAAAACATTTTATTACCTTTTTCAATTATTACGGGAATGCCTTTGATCAGCCCACAGCCGATATGGGTGTGTGGATCTCCGGTTTCTTTGGAAGTGGTAAATCTCATTTCCTGAAAATGCTTTCTTATCTTCTGGAAAATAAAGAAGTAAAAGGAGTCCGCAGTGTAGAGCGTTTCCGTAAAAAATTTGAAGATGATCCGGCAACCTTTGTGCTGATTGATCGTGCCACCAAGAGAGCGACAGAGACAATTCTGTTTAATATCGACATCGAAGGATTCAGCAATAAAGACAAGACTGCTGTCCTTCGTGTTTTTGCAAAAATGTTCTATAACCATCTGGGATTTTACGGTGAAAATCTGAAAGTTGCCATGATGGAGCGTTATATTGACCAACAGGGAAAGACGGAGGAGTTTTGCAGAGTTTTTGAGGAAAAAAAAGGAAAATCCTGGCTGGAAATGCGTCGTGCATTTGCGTTTAATGGCAAGTTTATTATCCCAACTCTGATGGAAGTTTTGGATATGAGCGAAGACGATGCACGAGGCTGGTTCAATGATAAAACTGCAACAGAAATTTCTATTGCACAGCTTGTGGAAGATATGAAAGCCTATGTGGATACCAAACCGGCGAACTTCCGTCTGCTGTTTATGATTGACGAGGTTGGTCAGTATGTTGGTACAGATACCGATATGCTTTTGAATCTCCAGTCTCTGACAGAAAAGATTGGCAGTGAGTGCGAAGGTAAGATTTGGGTCATCTGCACCGGACAGGAAGCGATTGATGAAATCATCAAAGTTCGTGTCGATGAGTTCTCCCGTATTCAGGCTCGTTTCAAAACAAGACTGAGCTTATCTTCTTCCTCTGTGGATGAAGTCATCCAGAAGCGTATTTTGAAAAAGAAACCAGAAGCATCTGCTGATTTGGAAAATGTTTATGAGCAGAATGATTCCGTTTTGCGTAACCTGTTCAGCTTCAGCGGTTCCATTCTGGACATCAAAGGTTATTCTGGTTCGAGAGAGTTCACTGAGAACTTCCCGTTCGTGCCGTATCAGTTTATCATTATGCAGAAAGTATTTGCAGAAATCCGTAAGCACGGAAATTCTGGCAAGCATCTTTCCGGCGGTGAGCGTTCCATGCTTTCCGGCTTCCAGGAGGCGGCACAGAAAATTCAGGAGAAGGACGAATATGCACTTGTTCCATTCTTTCGTTTTTATGATACCGTACATACTTTCCTGGACGGTTCTATTCGCCGAGTCATTGAGCGTTGCCAGAAAGCCGCAGACAATGGTGATGGTATCGAACAGCAGGATGTGGATGTGCTGAAACTTCTGTATCTGATTCGGTATATTGATGATATTCCTTCAAATCTGGATAATATCGTTATTCTGATGGCAGATGATATTCGTGTGGATAAAATTATTATGCGTGAAGCTGCCCGTGGCTGCCTTGACCGTCTGATTAGCCAGAACTATATCGGCAGAACAGGCGATACTTATAACTTCCTGACAGATGAAGAACAGGATATTCAGCGTGAAATCCGGGATACCAACGTGGATACCGCTTCTATCGTGGAGCGTATTGCCCAGATGATTTACGGTGATATTTTTACAACCAGGAGATTCCGCTATGGAAAATATGACTTTGCGTTCGACCAGATGGTAGATGGCATTACGGTCGGCGCGGCAATGGGCGGTATGCGTTTGCGTTTTCTGACCGTTGCAACCGATGCCACAGAAAAAACAGAGTTCCGTCTGATGACAGAATCCAAAGGCAACGAAGCCATTGTTGTTCTGACTGATACGCCATATTATGAATCGCTGGAATCTGCCATGAAGATTCGTAAATATGTAAAGCAGAGAAACGTAAGCCAGCTTCCAAAGAGTGTGCAGAAAATCATCAGCGATCAGCAGGATGAAGCCGGAAAATACGAGCTGAGTGCCATGACAGAATTGCAAAATGCCATCGAAGGGGCACAGTTCTATGTAGATGGGGAACATCTGGAAATTAAAGGTGGAAATGCCAAGAGTAAAATTGACCAGTCATTGGAATATCTGGTTGCTCATGTATATAGCAAGCTCGATCTGATTACAGAAAATGCGGGCAGTGATGCAGATATTATTGCTATTCTGACTGGTACTGTTACCATGCTCCCGGGCATGGAGCCGAACCGTGCTGCTGCTTCTGCAATGGAAGAATATCTGGAAATGCAGGATGCGAAAAAGCTGCCGACTTCTATGGCAGATGTGCAGAGCAAATACAGCGCAATTCCGTATGGCTGGAAGGAAATCGACATTGCTGCGGTTGCGGCACAACTGATTTATTCCCAGAAAGTAACCATCAAATATGCAGGCAATACCATTCAGCCGGATGACCCGAAACTGCCGGATATGCTCCGTAAAAAGAGTGAAATCGGCAAGACTTCCATTAGCAAACGTAAAAACATTTCTGCTACTATGATGCGGGATGTAAAAGAAATGCTCCGTGAGTATTTCGACATTATGGATGTGCCGGATGATGAAGATGGACTGATTCGCTTTGTTACCGAAAAATTCAGCGAACAGCGGGATTACTATGCTTCTTTGAATGACCGTTACGAAGGACATAAATACCCGGATCGTGGACTGGTGCAGACAGCTATCAGTCTTATGGATGATGTTGTTTCTCAGAAGAAAGACAATATCGCACTGATTGAGCGTGTACTGAAAAAAGAGGATGACTTGTTTGAAAACAAAGAATCCATGAGCAACGGCATTGAGAATTTCTTCAAAACGCAGGTAATGGTATTTGACCAGGCAGTGCAGTTTGAAAAATCTCTGCATGATGATCTTGACCGTATTGCGGAAAATGAAGAAGCTCATAAGGCACTGAATACCATTCGTCTGATTACGATGGTTCAGCCAGGCAGCAAGTTCAACTATAACCGGATTCGGGAATTAAATCCACTGATGGATACCGTTCGTACTGCCCATGATAAGATGCTGGAAGAAAAACGTACCGAGGTTCTGGAAACAGTTCGTCAGTGTATGGAAGCAACCCATACTACCGCAAATGGAGATTCCAAGGCATCTCATCTGATTGAAAAATCAGACAAGTATTTCAGCCAGTGCAAGGAGAAAATTGCAGAATTAAAGAGTCTTGCCCTTCTGGATGCCATGTTCCTGCCAATGTGCCAGTATAAGGATGATACGGTCAGCCATATTGAAACAGTTCTCGCACCGCCGGTTCCGAAGCCGCAGATTCAGCCGACTCAGACAGGAAAAGAACCGGTTCCGGCAAAGAAAAAGGTAGTTCGTGCCTATAATCGTCAGGTAGTATTCCAGGCAAAAACCTTACAGACGGATGCGGACATTGATGATTATGTAGAGAAAATTCGCTCTCAGCTGAAACAGTTGCTGAAAAATTGCGACGAGATTAAGCTGAATTAAGGAGACGATTATGGATAAGAACGCGATTAAAAAGTTTGCTGTCTGGGCAAGAACAGAGCTGATCGCCCGTGTTTCACTGAAAGGCGTGGAATACGGTATTACCGAGGATAATATTGTTGATGCTGCAGCTGACAGCGTGGGCGGTAAAGTTCTGACCTATGCAGAGAAAAAACAGCGGATGGCTTGTATTGCCGAGATTAACGATAAAGGATATAAGCAGGTTATGGAGGAGGTTGCCTACACATGGTTCAACCGCTTCTCTGCCCTGCGTTTCATGGAGGTCAACGGCTACCTTCCTTCCCATGTACGTGTATTTACAGATGAGGAGAATAATTTCAAACCACAGATTATTACCGAAGCCATTCATCTGGATTTAGATGGTCTGGATAGGGAAAAGGTCTACGAGCTGAAAGAAGCAGAAAAGACGGAAGAACTGTATAAATATTTGCTGATTGTACAGTGTAATGCCCTGAACAAGATTTTACCGGGAATGTTTCAGAAAATCAGCGACTACACGGAACTTCTTCTGCCGGACAACCTGCTGAGAGATGGCAGCGTGATTCAGCAGATGATTGAGTTGATACCGGAGGAGGACTGGAAAGATGCGGTGCAGATCATCGGCTGGTTGTATCAGTATTACAACAGCGAGAAAAAGGACGATGTATTCGCCGCACTGAAAAAAAACATCAAAATTACAAAAGAGAATATTCCTGCCGCTACTCAGCTGTTTACGCCCGACTGGATTGTCCGCTACATGGTAGAAAACAGCCTTGGCCGTTTGTGGCTGGAAGGACACCCAGATGCTAAGAATCAGCTTCTGCCAACTGAGGAAGAGCAGTCTGCCTATGCTGCCGGAAACCGTGATCCGAAAGATACCAAATGGCACTACTATCTGGAAGAAGCCGAGCAGGAGCCGGAAGTGCAGGCACAGCTTGCAGAAATCCGTAAAGGATATGCCGCACTGACACCGGAGCAGCTGAAAGTCATTGACCCTTGCTCCGGCTCCGGTCATATCCTTGCGTATATGTTTGATGTGCTGATGAAGATTTATGAATCCTACGGCTATACAACCCGTGAGGCGGTGGCAAGCATTGTGGAGAATAATATCTATGGACTGGATATTGACGACCGTGCAGCACAGCTTGCATACTTTGCGGTAATGATGAAAGCCCGCCAGTATGACCGCCGTTTCTTCAGCCGTGGTATTCAGCCCCATGTGTATGCTATTGTGGAGAGCAATCATATAGATAAATTTGCGGTGGAGTATTTCTGTAATGGAGATGCCAAGCTGAAAGCGGCAATGGATACGATTATCAGTGAATTGCATGATGCAAAGGAGTATGGCTCGATTCTGACAATAACTCAGCAGGATTGGGCTGCTATGTATGAGCGATTTGCGGAGATTACGGAAGATATCAATATGTCCCGTGAGACAGCACTGAGGGAGTTGCTGCCGTTGGTGCAGGTGGCGGAAGCTCTGTCACAGAAGTATGATGCGGTTGTGACCAATCCGCCGTATGCTGGAATAAGTAATTTGAGTTCAAAGGTTAATATCTTCATTAAGGACAATTATCCGGATAGTAAAGCAGATTTTTTCTCTGTCTTTATTGAGCGTTGTAATGATTTGGTAAGAAAAAACGGCTTACAAGCAATGATTACGCAGCATGGTTGGATGTTTTTATCCAGTTTTGAAAAATTAAGAGCAAAATTACTGGAAAATGAAACTATTACCATGGCTCATTTGGGGGCAAGAGCATTTGAAGAAATTGGTGGCGAAGTTGTTCAGACTACAAGTTTTGTGATGATAAAATCAGAACTAAATGATTATAAAGGAGTGTATTGTCGTTTAATTGAACCTAATACTCAGCAGGGAAAAGAAGATATGTTTTTGATGAAACAGAATCGTTTTTTGACAAAACAGAAAAATTTTTACGCTATTCCAGGAACGTCGTTTGCTTATTGGCTGAGTGATACAATGTTTGACATCTTCAAAAATTCTAAGACCTTATCTGATGTAGCAAAACCAAGACAAGGATTAGCAACGTCTGACAATGATAGATTTTTGAAATTATGGCATGAGGTTGATTTTTCAAAAATTGGATTTGGAATAACAAGTATTGATGATGACAGGAAGTTTGAGTATAAATGGTTCCCGTGTACCAAAGGTGGAAGTTTTAGACGATGGTATGGAAACAATGACTATATTGTTAACTGGGAAAATGATGGTGAAGAAATAAAAGCGTATGCAGCCAAATTATATCGAAATTATACTCGAACTATAAAAAATATACCGTTCTATTTTAGAAAGGGCTTAACTTGGTCAACCATTTCATCAGGATTATTTTCTCTTAGATATGTACCAGAAGGATTTGTGTTTGAAACCAAAGGTGCAATGTGCTATGTGGGCGATAAATATTTATATTCTGTTCTTGCATTATACAATACAAAAGTAATGCAACAGTTTTTGGCTGTCGTTTCCCCTACTTTGGACTATCACGAGGGACCGTTAGGACGTACTCCAATTTTATTAGAGGATAATTCCGAAATTGATGAAATAACAAAAAAATGTATAACTATTTCAAAAAATGAGTGGGATTCGTTTGAAAATTCATGGGATTATAAGGTACATCCGTTAATTGAATTGAGATCAGAAGCAGAATGTGTTAAGGTACATGAACAGCAGAATTATCACATGAAAAATGTATATTTAGCATGGAGTCATTTGTGCGACAAACGTTTCCAGCAGTTAAAAGATAATGAAGAAAAGCTGAATCGTCATTTTATTGATGTTTATAATTTGCAGAATGAATTAACTTCTGAAATCGAGGAAAATGATGTAACTGTCCGCAAGGCAGACCTTGGACGGGATCTTCACTCTTTTATTTCCTATGCCGTTGGCTGCATATTTGGACGATATTCTCTGGATATGGATGGTCTTGTCTATGCTGGTGGTGAATGGGATGCCAGCAAGTATGCGTCTTTCCCTGCTGATAAGGACAATATCATCCCGATCTGCGACGATGAATATTTTGAGGATGATATTGTCGGTCTGTTCGTAGAGTTTGTGAAAACGGTCTATGGTGCAGATACATTGGATGAAAATCTGAAATTCATTGCCGATGCACTGGGTGGCAAAGGTCAGCCGAAAGATGTGATTCGCAATTACTTCCTGAACGATTTCTATGCTGACCATTGCAAGATTTATCAGAAGCGCCCGATTTACTGGCTATTTGATAGTGGTAAAAAGAACGGCT
>CAJTOG010000073.1 GCA_910577575.1 uncultured Ruminococcus sp.
GCAGAATATTGAAAACGCTGAAAATGCGGGTCTTGATATCGGAGTATACTTCTACACTACTGCAAATACTGAAGAAAAAGCACGTGAACAGGCACGTTGGATAGTTGAACAGCTTGGCGGCAGAGAACTTGATTATCCGATTGCTTTCGACTGGGAAGAATGGGCTTGTTTTCAGGAATACAATATGAATATTCATGATTTGAACAGTATTTTCAATGCTTTTTGTGATGAAATTGAAAAAAACGGATATTCCTGTATGCTTTACAGCAGTAAGAATTTTCTTAATAATTTCTGGGAAAATAATAGAAATTATCCTGTATGGCTTGCACACTATGTTGATGAAACCGATTACACAGGTCAATTTGCTATATGGCAGGCAAGTGCATATGGCAGAATATCAGGTATTGACGGCGATGTTGATATGAATATCAGAATAAATGATGTTCCTTTAGGTTAAGATAATTAACATTTCATTAAAATAAAACTTCCGGCATATAGTTTAGTACAGGCTTTTGTCGGAGGTTTTTTATGTTTAAAATTAAAAATAAGATAATAAGGGATACTGTACTGCTTGCACTGATGCAGATTTTTCTTGATTCAGCATCAATACTGCTTAATGGATTCATAACACGTCAGTTAGGTGCAGCGGCAGTGGGAATGTTTTCATTGATGGGCTCATTTCTGGGGCTGGTAAGCATTATATCAAGCGGAAATGCATTTTTGTGCATGAGCCGTCTTGCTGCGGAAGAATCGGGAAGGGTAGAAGGCAATCCGAACCGTGTACTTTTTCATGGAATAAAGCTTTGTACGCTTTTAAGTGTAGCCGTATCAGTTCTGGTTATATTTTTTTCAGAAACCGTTGCAGTAAGGTTTTTCGGAGAAAAATCAGCGGAAACAGTAATTTCAGCAATACGTCTTATGCCTGCTGCACTTGTTTCGGGTGCTTTATCGGCTTGTTTCAAAGGTTACTTCAATGCATGCAGAAAAGCGACGGTAGCAGCAATCGGTGACATACTTGAATTTATTATAAAATCTACAGTGGTTGTATTGATGACGCTTTTAATTAAAAATGTTTCAGTGTATCAGATAATGATTTTTTCAGTTATTTCAGGTAATATTTTTTCACTTTTATTTATGTTGATACTGTTTGCACGTCATAAAAATAAGGATTCAGGAAAAAAATCAGCCGGTACGCTTAATTTCAGACAGTATATCTGTCTGGCGTTTCCAATTATGGGGGGCGGACTTCTTACATCAATTCTCAGCAGTACCAATGACGCACTTGTACCGTTTTGTTTGCGTCAGTCAGGGGATTCAACTGAACAGGCGTTCGCTTTGTTCGGTATATTTGAAGCGATTGTAATACCTGCGTTGTTTTTTCCGTCAGTCATTCTTTGTTCACTTTCCGGAATAGTTGTGACGGAAGCAGCAAGGGCTTCTGCCTCTGACAATACTGAAAAAATAAAAAGCATGACAGCAAAGCTTATACAGTACACACTTATTTATGCAGTGATTTCTGCGGTACTTCTTATTCTTTTCGGTAATCGGATTGGAACAGCTCTTGGTGGAGGAAAGGAAGCCGGCAGAATGATTTCTGCAATCGCACCTGTTGTACCGTTCATATATCTTGAAATAATTCTTGAGGCACTTATAAAAGGTCTTGGATTACAGGCCTTTTCATCACTTAATTATCTGGCTGAATACATAATAAGAATTTCAGCAGTACTTATTCTTGTACCCCATTTCGGATTTACAGGCATTGTAATTTCATACTATGCAAGCAATATTTTCGGTAATACATCACGATTGGTTAAGCTCTTAAAGTTTACAGAAATAAGCATAAGTGATTTTCCGTGGCTTTCGTGGTTGAAATTTGAAAAAACTGTTAATATTAACCAAAAAAGTAATAATAAAATAGTCTGAAATGCAGAATTTTTTATTATTGCATATAAATTTATCCAAAACACTTGAAATTTTTGTGCTTTTATTATATAATGATTGTAAGAATTATAGAAGCAGATTTTATAAATCTGTTATATGATTAACAAATAAAATAAATATACCCGCTGACGGAGGAAAAATCAATGAATAATTTTAATGCCGCTAATATAAGAAATATCGCTCTTGCCGGTCATAACGGTTCCGGAAAAACTTCACTTGCTGAGGCTCTGCTTTATAAAGCAGGTGTATCTGACAGACTTGGAAAAACTTCTGATGGTACAACAGTATGCGATTATGACCCTGAGGAAATTAAAAGAGCTGTTTCTATAAGTACTTCACTGGCGGCTTTCGATTACAATAATATGAAGATAAATCTGCTCGATACTCCCGGTCTTTTTGATTTCACTGCCGAGATGATTGAGGGAATTCGTGCTGCTGATACTGTTATGATTACTGTTTCGGCAAAGTCAGGAGTTAAGACGGGTACAAGAAAAGCATATGATGAAGCAATAAAACAAGGAAAGTCCAAAATGTTCGTTGTGACAAAAACTGACGACAGGGACGCTAATTTCTTTAATGTTTTAACAGAGCTCAAAACTGTTTTCGGACCTACTGTATGTCCTGTTGTTGTGCCTGTAATCAGTAACGGACAGATTGTATCCTATGTTAATCTGATTGAAATGAAGGCATACAAATATGACAGTAAAGGAAATGCTGTTGAAACTGAAATGCCGGATTCTGAAATTTCAGAAAAATTTGAATATCGCATAGATGGTCTTGTTGCCGCTGTATCAGAAGCAGTTGCAGAAACTTCTGACGAACTTATGGAGAAATTTTTTGAGGGTGAACCATTTACTCATGATGAACTTGTCAATGGTATTCATGACGGTATGAACAGAGGAATTATAACTCCTGTGGTATGTACATCAGCTTCTGAACTTACCGGTATTGATATGTTATTTAAAGAAATTGAGTTGCTTGTTCCGAATCCTGATGAGGGATATGCTGCTGAAGCTTATGCTCCTTCAAAAAATGTTGTTGAAGTTAAATGTGATGCTGATGCTCCCCTTTCTGCTTATGTTTTCAAGACTGTTGCAGACCCGTTTGTCGGTAAGCTTTCTTATATAAAAGTAATGTCAGGCATACTTTCCGCAAACAGTGAGGCAGTAAATTCTGCTACGGGAAATATTGAAAAAATCGGAAAAGTATATACAATGTGCGGTAAGAAACAGACTGAAGTTTCACAGGCTTGTGCAGGTGATATTGTAGTTGCGTCCAAAATTTCAGCAAATACAGGCGATACACTTTCATCTGTATCACGTATTGTAGAATTTGCTCCTATGGAATTTCCAAAACCATGCTATTCAATGGCGGTTAGAGCAGGGACTCAGGGAGATGAAGCCAAGGTTTCGGCAGCTATGCAGCGTCTTATTGAGGAAGATTTATCTCTTTCATATATTCAGGACGATAATACTAAAGAGCAGATTTTAAGCGGTTTGGGCGAACAGCATCTTGAAATTGCAGCTGCTAAAGTTAAATCAAAATTCAGTGCAGATATTAAATTGTCTGTACCAAAAATCGCATATAAGGAAACTATCCGTAAAAAAGTCAAGGTTGAAGGAAAACATAAAAAACAGTCCGGCGGTCATGGTCAGTATGGTCATGTATGGATTGAATTTGAGCCTTGTATAAGTGATACTCTTATATTTGAAGAACGTGTGTTCGGAGGAGCAGTTCCTAAAAATTACTTCCCCGCTGTTCAGAAAGGACTGGAGGATTCAGTTAAGAAAGGTGTACTTGCAGGTTGCCCTGTTGTCGGACTTAAAGCGATTCTTGTTGATGGTTCATATCATCCTGTTGATTCGTCTGAAATGGCGTTCAAGACTGCTGCTTCAATTGCTTACAAGGAAGGTTTGCGTAAGGCTGACCCCGTGATGCTTGAACCAATTGGTGAACTCAAAGTGACTGCACCTGATGACAATACTGGTGATATTATGGGCGAGCTTAATAAAAGGCGTGGCAGAGTTCTTGGAATGGAACCAGTATCCAACGGTATAACTATGATTACTGCTGAAGTTCCTGTAAGAGAAATGCATGACTTTGCTATGTATCTCCGTCAGGTTACAAAAGGAATGGGAAGCTTTGCTTTTGATTTTCTCAGATATGAACAACTTCCTTCAAATCTTCTTACAGAAGTAATTTCAGCTGTTAATCTTGAATGATAAGTGTTTAAAATAATCATATAATCCTTTTCATATATATATTCTCTGGAAGCATCCCCTGATTTATCCAACAAATCAGGGGATGCTTTTTTGTTTTATATGAATTGAATAAATCAGTTATGAACAAATTTTGGAAACTTTGATGTTACAAATCAATATAGCTGAAAATATTCAGGAAAATTAAAATTATTTTGGATATATATAGTTCTTGACTTAAATTATATAATATGTTATACTTGTTATGTTAAGTTTTTTAAAAGGAGGATTTTATTTTGAGTTATAACAGTGATATTGCTGTAACAGTTTATTGTATTGTATACAATCATGAAAAATATCTTAGGGATGCTCTTGACGGATTTATTATGCAGAAAACGAATTTTAAATTTGAAGTACTGGTTCACGATGATGCCTCCACTGATAATTCAGCAGGGATTATCCATGAATATGAATTAAAATATCCTGATATAATAAAGCCCATATACCAAAAAGAGAATATATATTCACGTGGAGTAAACAGAACATTTGAATATATGCTTCCCAAAACAAGAGGTAAATATATAGCATGGTGTGAAGGTGATGATTACTGGACTTCTCCTGATAAGCTTCAGAAACAGTATGATTATATGGAGCAGCATCCGGAATGTTCACTTGTTGCTCATGAAGCTTTGACTTTTAATTGTCATACCGGAAAAACAAAAAAATACACAGTTCATGATTTCAGTAAATTAGAAAATTGTGAACTTTCAACTGCTGAGATTATAGATAATCATCTTCTTTTTCCAACAGCATCAATGTTTTACAGAAAAGAATATTATATAAAAAATGAAGAATTTTTGAAAACTGTCAAGGGTTTTGATTATGTAATGAAAATTCTTCTTTCGTCAGAAGGAATTGTTCATATAATTCCTGAATGTATGTCTGTTTACAGATTTCAAACTGAAGGTTCATGGACATATGATGTAAGCAGAAGTAATGAAAAGTTTTTGAAGCATACACAGTTGGCAATAGAAAATCTTGAAAAAATAAATGCTTATACAAATTATAAATATGATGCTGAAATAAAGAAAAATTCTGTTAAAAGAATGTATCAGGCTTATATAAATGCATTTAACTTTAAAGAACTGAAAAAAGAACCATATTTATCTATATATAAAAAACTTTCAGTTAAAAAAAGAATTTTTCTTCATATAAGAAAATATTTTCCTTTTTTATATAAATTAAAAACACATTAATTAATGAAAAGAGGATAATATATGAATGGAAGAAATCTGAACTCCAATAAAAGTGTTGTAAGTAATTTTTTATGGCGTTTTATGGAGCGGTGTGGGGCAGAAGGAGTAGCATTTATTGTATCAATTGTGCTTGCTCGTCTTCTTACTCCGGAACATTATGCTGCTGTTGCACTTATTAATGTGTTTACAGTGATTATGAGCGTATTTGTGGACTGTGGGTTTACCACTGCGCTTATCCAGAAGAAAAATGTCGGAGATTTGGAATTTTCGACAGTATTCTATTTTAATATTGTAATGTGTCTGTTTATATATGCGGTTCTGTTTGTTTCAGCTCCGTTTATTGCTGCGTTCTATAAAATGCCGGAACTTACGGCAATGGTTAGGGTAAGCAGCATAGTTATAATTATTTCAGGCGTAAGAAGTATTCAGAGTGCGTATGTTTCAAAAAATATGTTGTTCAAGCGTTTTTTCTTTTCTACGCTGATAGGAACTATAGTTGCTGCCGTTGTCGGTATTGTAATGGCATATATGGGATTCGGAACATGGGCTTTAATTGCTCAGCATCTTATAAATACCTTGATTGATACATTAATTTTATGGATTACTGTAAAATGGAGACCAAAATGGATGTTTTCATTTGAAAAACTTAAAGACTTGCTGTCGTATGGCTGGAAAATTTTTGTATCCAAATTGCTTGACCAGATATATAATAATCTCCGTTCCCTTATTATCGGAAAGCTCTATCATTCTTCTGATTTGTCGTTTTATAACAAAGGAAAACAATTTCCGAATATTATTGTAACAAATATTAATACTTCAATAGACAGCGTTCTTTTGCCTACAATGTCAAAGGCACAGGACAGCATGGAAAAAGTAAAGGCAATGACCAGACGTTCAATAAAGACAAGCATATACATAATGGCACCGCTTATGATGGGGCTCGCTTTCTGTGCAGAACCTATAATAAGACTCATTCTTACTGAAAAATGGTTGCCATGTGTACCTTTTATGCGGATATTCTGTATAACATATATGTTTTATCCGATGCACACGGCAAACCTCAATGCTATAAAAGCTATGGGAAGAAGCGATTTGTTTCTGATACTGGAAGTTTTAAAAAAGGTAGTCGGAATCGTTCTTCTGCTTTCAACAATGTGGTTCGGAGTTATGCCTATGACTTACAGTTTACTTTTAAGTACTCTTTGCAGTACAATAATCAATTCATTTCCAAACAGGAAACTGCTTGATTACAGTTATTTTGAACAGATTAAAGATATTCTTCCGGGAATTATTCTTGCTGTTGCTATGGGTATATGTGTATGGTTCTTTAAATTTTTACCTGTTCCTGACATTATAATTCTGATTGTTCAGATTATTACAGGTGCAGTAATTTATGTAGGCGGTTCAGTTATTTTCAAACTTGAATCATTCAGTTATATTTTTGAGGTCATGAAGTCATTTTTGCATAGAAAAAAATCAGATAAATAAATTATTCACAGAGAGGTAAAATATGAAAAAACTTTTAATTATGGGAGCGAATCCTGAGACAATAAGTCTTATCTGTAAAGCAAAGGATATGGGCATAAAAACTTATGTAACCGATTACAATGAAAAGACATATGCAAAGAAATTTGCAGATGTTCCGCTTAATATTGACGCAATGGATGCAGATGCCATTGTTGATTATGTCAGAATGGAAAAAATTGATGGTGTGCTTGTCGGCGTTGCAGAAGCTCTTATGACATCATACTGTAAAGTATGTGAGAAACTGGGATATCCGTGTTTTGCTTCGCTGGAACAGTTTGAAATCATGACGGCAAAAAATAAATTCAAGGATACCTGCCGGAAATATGATGTACCGGTTGTTGATGAATATTCACTTAATAATCTTGATGAGGTAAGATATCCTGCTGTTGTTAAGCCTGTTGACAGTTCAAGCTCAAAGGGAATTTCAATCTGTCAGAACCGTGATGAACTTGATACGGCAATTGAAAAAGCTCTCAGCTTTTCACCAAGCAAAACTATTCTTATAGAAAAGTATATGGGCGGACTTGAAGTTATAATGTACTATATTATTCAGAATGGAGAACCAACATTTGTTGCTATGTGTGACCGATACACAAGCAAGGAGCAGGAGGGTATAACTCAGCTTCCGTCAGCGTATATTTTTCCGTCAAAGCATATTGGACGTTTTAAGGCAGAAGCAGATGAAAAAGTGTGCAATATGCTAAAGGGCTTGAATATTACAAATGGTGTACTGTTTTTACAGTCATTTATAGATGATGACGGCTCTGTTAGAATATATGAACCGGGATTCCGCCTTAACGGTGCACAGGAACATATGATTGTATCTCAGATTACTGGTATTGATGCAAAGGAATTGCTTATAAATTATGCTCTTACTGGAAAAATGAGTGATAAAAAAATTTTTGATATGGCAGACCCATATTTTAAAGGAATGTGGGCGTGCAAACTTTCTCCGCTCGTAAAGGAAGGAAAAATCGGCAGAATAGAGGGAATTGATGTCATAAGAGGAATGGAAGGCGTAATATCTGTAAATCCTAATTATGAAGACGGTGAAATTGTAAAAGGACTTGGTACACAGCGTCAGATGGCTGCGAATATATTTATTTATGCCAACGACAGAGATGAACTTGCTGAACGTGTAAGCAGGGTTATTGAAAATTTCAGGGTCTTTGATGAAAACGATGAGAATATGCTTCTTAAGCCTTTTGATACTGATATAATCATACAGGAATATTAATTTTAAGGAGATTAAATATGAGTTTTGGTGGATTTATCAGAAGAAGTATTTATTGGACAAATGATTGTATTCATGGTAAAAAAGTAAGAAAGCATTATAATGAAATAGGGACTGTTCTTTCAGATTATGAAAAAGGACATATCATAAGGGACAAAAATCTTGATTTACTTCTTAAACATTCTGTAAAATATTCGGAATTTTATAAGTCCTTTGCAGGCAGAAAATTGAAAGAATTTCCGGTTGTCAACAAAAGTATTCTCATTCAGAATCATGATGCTGTTACTGTTGATATAAAAAATATTCCTGAACAGGAAACAGAAACAGTTCATGTTCAGCGTACAAGCGGTTCAACAGGCACTCCGTTTGCTGTTTTTCAGGATTCAAGAAAGAGATACCGCAGAATAGCCGAACTTAAATATTTCGGAAATGATATAGGATTC
>CAJTOG010000074.1 GCA_910577575.1 uncultured Ruminococcus sp.
AACACAAGCATTTTGCTTGTGTTATTTTTATGGCGGAGAGGATGGGATTCGAACCCATGTGGCTTTTGGCCAAACGGTTTTCAAGACCGCCTCGTTATGACCGCTTCGATACCTCTCCGCAAATATGTATTCTGCTTTTACAACACATCTGTGTCATTCAGCTTTTATATTATAACATTGTTTTTCAGATTTGTCAATAGATTTTTCTCAAAAATATGTAACAATAAATTTTCAACATTTTTATGCAGTATGACTAAAATTCAAAAAAATGACAAAATTCAAAAATTATACTTTACATATTTGCTTTTTTAGTGTAAAATAAACATAGTAATATTTTTATTGAGGTGTATAATATGAAACCAAAGTATAAAAGAATTTTATTGAAGCTCAGTGGTGAAGCTCTTGCGGGCAATCAGAAAACAGGTCTTAACTATGATGTTATAAATAACATCTGCAAAAGTATCAAAAAAGTTTCTGATGCAGGTGTTCAGATTGCTATAGTTGTCGGAGGAGGAAATTTCTGGCGTGGACGTTCCAGCGAAGCAATGGACAGAACACGTGCTGACCATATCGGTATGCTTGCAACCGCTATGAATGCACTTGCTGTTGCTGATGTTCTTGAATCATTAGGCTGTGATGTACGTGTACAGACAGCTATAAATATGATGCAGGTAGCTGAACCATATATCCGCAACAGGGCTGTCCGTCATCTTGAAAAAGGCAGAATTGTAATTTTTGGCTGTGGTACAGGTAATCCGTTCTTCTCAACTGATACGGCTGCTTCATTGCGTGCCGTTGAAATTGAAGCTGATATTTACTTCAAAGCTACTCTCGTTGACGGTGTTTATGATAAAGACCCGCATAAATTCGATGATGCAAAAAAATATGATACTCTCACATTTACTAAGGTTATGAATGACAACCTCACTGTTATGGACAGTAATGCTGCCGCTATGTGCCGAGATAACAATATGAAAATGCTTGTATTTGATTTAAGTCGTCCTGACAATATTTATGATGCGGTCATGGGCGAAAATATTGGTACTGTTGTATCAGAAAATTAAAATAATCAATGTGAAAGGAATTACTATCATGAAAGAAACTATCAATCACGCAAAAGAAAAAATGACCAAAAGCCTTGCTGCTCTTGACAAGGAATTTGCAGCAATCCGTGCAGGACGTGCTAACCCCGCTGTTCTGGACAAAGTTCAGGTTGATTACTATGGTGCACCAACTCCTGTTAACCAGATGGCTGCAATTTCTGTATCAGAAGCAAGAATCCTTGTAATTCAGCCATGGGACAAGTCATGTCTGAAACTTATTGAAAAGGCTATTCAGGCATCTGATATTGGTATAAATCCTACAAATGACGGAAACGTTCTCCGTCTTACATTCCCACAGCTTACAGAAGAAAGACGTAAGGAACTCTGCAAGAGCATCAAGAAACTTGGTGAAGATGCTAAAGTGGCAATACGTTCAATCCGTCGTGATACTATGGATAAGCTTAAAGCTATGAAGAAAAATTCTGAAATTACAGAAGATGACCTGAAAGACTGTGAGAAAAAAGTTCAGGACATTACTGACAAATTCTGTGCCGATGCAGACAAGGCTGTTACAGCCAAGGAAAAGGAAATCATGACAGTTTAATGGTGAAATATGGCTTTATTTGGTAAAAAAGAAACTATTTCTAACGCACTTCCTGAAAATCTTCCCAAACACGTGGGATTCATAATGGACGGCAACGGCAGATGGGCTAAAAAACGTGGTCTGCCACGTCCATTCGGTCATAAGGAAGGTGCTAAGAATTTCAAGAAAATCGTCCGCTACTGTAAAGACATAGGATTGCAGAATATATCTTTTTATGCATTCTCAACTGAAAACTGGCAAAGACCCGATGACGAAATTCATACAATTATGGATTTGTTCCGTGAATATATCGTTGATGTGCGTAACTTTCTCAGCGAAAACACACGTATGATTTTTCTGGGAGACAAATCTGCATTTGATGAGGATTTGCAGGAAAAAATGATTAAACTTGAAGAAGATACTGCACATTATACGGAAATGACACTGATGATGGCAGTAAACTACGGAGGACGTGATGAAATAGCACACGCCGCAAGAATACTCGCAAAAAAAGCAGTAAACGGTGAAATCCATCCGGAAGATATAACTGAACAGTCAATTTCCAATGAACTTTATACCAAAGGAATCCCAGATGTTGATTTGGTAATACGTCCGTCAGGAGAATTACGACTGTCAAATTATCTAATATGGCAATGTGCATATGCAGAATATTATTTCACGGATATTCTCTGGCCTGATTTCTCCCCTGCTGAACTTGACAAGGCACTTATTGATTTTGATAACCGTCACCGACGTTTCGGGGGTGTTTGAATGCGTACCCGTCTTATCTCGGCAGCTGTGGGAATAGCAATAATGATAACTATGCTGATTTTCCATAATACAATTTTCCTGCCGATTATGGTTTCGGCAATGATTGCAGTAATGCTGTTTGAACTTCTGCGTGCTGTAAAACTGGAAAAATGCATACCTATACTTATTGCATCAGAAATCTGCGGTATTTCTGTACCATTTATTTACTGTAATGAATATAGCATTAGTAGAGGTGACGAAAAGACTTTCCTTACTTGGCTGTTTGATTTATTTCCGCATAATACATGGATTTTCGGTATATATCTTTTTACTTCGCTTATTATATTTATCTCATGGTTACAAAAACACAAAGAAATACGTTATGAACAGATTTTTTTTGCATTAGCTTCTATGCTACTTGTTCCACAAGCTATGTCAACCATGATACACATTGAAAAGCGTGGCATTGACCATGGTATATTCCTGCTTGTTATGGGACTTTGCGGTGCATGGATTGCCGACTCCGGAGCTTATTTTACTGGAATAACTCTCGGAAAGCACAAGCTCTGTCCGGAAATAAGTCCTAAGAAAACTGTTGAAGGTTTCATCGGCGGTATTATTTCAACAGCAGTCGTATTTGTCACAGCATTTTTTGTATATAACAGATTCATTGCAGAAAATCCCATGGAACTCGGTACAGCACGTTATATAGCCGTTGCAGTTATCGGAATGGTGTGTGCAGTTATCGGAACTGTAGGCGATTTGTCTGCATCTATGATAAAAAGACAGATAGGTTTTAAGGACTACGGCAAAATCATGCCCGGTCACGGCGGACTTATGGACAGGTTCGACAGTGTACTTTTTGTATTGCCAACTTTCTATGCATTCATATCACTTACAGGAATTATTTAAATCAGAAACAAAAGGCGACGCAAAAGTTGCCTTTTGTATTTTAAAGTAAAATATTTCATACAGCTTTCAAAAATACATAATTATCCTTATAAGGAGATATAATATTATGAAAAAGGTTTCAATTTTAGGCTCAACAGGCTCAATAGGCACTCAGTCACTGGAAGTCTGCGAAAAACACGGTTTTGAAATTACAGCACTTGCCGCACACAGCAGTATTGATACACTTGAAAATCAGGCAAGAAAATTCAAACCGAAATATGTGGGAATTTACAACGAAAACAAATATTCAGAACTGAAAAAACGTCTTGCCGATACAAACATAAAAATTCTTTGCGGTATGGATGGACTCTGCAAAATTGCATCTCTTGAGGAAAATGACATAGTTTTAAATTCAGTTGTCGGCATGGTCGGACTTCTCCCCACACTTGTTGCCATTAATTCCGGAAAAGATGTTGCACTCGCAAACAAAGAAACTCTTGTTGCAGGCGGTAAACTTGTTATGTCACTTGCAAATAAAAAGAACGTAAATATTTATCCGGTTGACAGTGAACACTCAGCAATATTCCAGTGCTTACAGGGAAACAAGCGTGAACAGCTTAATAAGATTATACTTACAGCTTCCGGCGGTCCTTTTTATGGATACAACTATGAACAATTAAAGAATGTAACAAAAGCTGACGCACTCTGTCATCCCAACTGGGATATGGGAAATAAAATTACTATTGATTCAGCTACACTAATGAATAAAGGTCTTGAATTTATTGAGGCAAAATGGCTTTTCGATTTAAAACCCGAACAAATTGAAATTATTGTTCACCGTCAGAGCGTTATTCATTCTGCTGTTGAATATAAAGACTTTGCTGTCATTGCACAATTGGGTGTACCTGATATGAAAATTCCTATACAATATGCACTTCTTTATCCTGACAGGGTTGAATGTCCCACAAAACAACTTTCGCTTACTGATTATGGTACGCTTACATTTGCAAAGCCTGATTATGAAACCTTTAAGTGCCTTAGTACTGCAATTGAAGCTATTTCACGTGGAGGAGCATTTCCCTGTCTTATAAATTCAGCTAATGAAGAAGCTGTAAAAGCATTCCTAAATGATGAAATTGAATTTATACAGATAGGAGAAATAGTCTCATCAGTACTTGAGAAGTTTGAATATTCAAATATATCAGGATATGATGATGTTATAAAAGCAGACAGAATTGCAAGGGAATTTGTAAAAAATACTATATCTTAAGAAAGGATTTATCATGGGTATAATTTTAGCTTTAGTCATATTTGGACTTATAGTTACAGTTCATGAATTTGGCCATTTTATTTGTGCAAAACTAAGCGGAATAAAAGTTCTGGAATTCTCAATAGGAATGGGACCAAAACTGGTACAAAAACAAATCGGCGAAACTATATATTCACTCAGAATTTTACCGGTAGGTGGGTTCTGTGCTATGGAAGGCGAGGACAGTTCAGGCGACGACCCCCGAAGTTTCAGAAATGCAAAGCTCTGGAAAAGAATGATTGTTCTTGCTGCCGGTGCAATAATGAATTTTATTCTCGGCTTTGTCATGGTCTTTATCATGTCATGTATGTTTGAGAATATTCCCACCACTCAGATTCGTGGATTCAGCGGAGTTCTCAATGATGACGGTACTAAAACCTATTATGCAGAGAGCTATAAAACAGGTCTGCGTCATGATGATATTATCTTAAAAATAGACGGAACATCAATATACAGCATACTTGACCTTAATTATATTTTCGCATCATCAAAGACAAATACTCATGATTTGGTTGTAAAGCGTGATGGTAAAAAGCTTAAACTGAATGATGTTACTTTCCATGATGAGACAACCGGAGATACTCTCGACTTCGGACTTGTTACAAAGGATAAGAATTTTCTGACAGTCATGGACTGTTCCGGTGACATTTTTCTGTCAATGGGTCATATCGTAGGTCTCTCACTTAAACAAATGTTAACAGGAAAACTGAATAAAGAAGAGGTTTCCGGTCCTGTTGGAGTTGTTACGGCAATCAATGAATCAACTGAACAAGCAGAAAGTACAGGAGATGCAATTTTCAATCTTGTATATATGACTGCCCTGATTACTATAAATTTAGGCATCTTTAACCTGCTTCCGATTCCGGGACTTGACGGCGGACGGCTTATTTTCTGCTTCATTGAACTTATCCGCCGTAAACCCGTAAAGCCTGAACATGAAGGATATGTACATCTTGCCGGAATGGCACTTCTGTTCGGTCTTATGATTTTTGCAACTTTCAATGATGTAATGAGACTTATTCACGGATAAACAAAAGGAGTAATAATATGAGAAATATAAAACCTGTAAAAGTCGGGGATTTTATCCTCGACGGCAGACATATATACATACAGTCCATGCTTAACATACACTCGGATGATATAGAAGGAAATGTAAAACAAGCTGTTGAACTTGAAAAAGCGGGCTGTGAAATAATCCGTGCCGCTATACCTGACATGAACGCAGTAAAGCTTATTCCGGCTATTAAAAATGCTGTTAAAATCCCGCTTGTTGCCGATATTCATTTCGATTATAGACTTGCTGTTGAATCCGCAGCAGCAGGAGTTGATAAAATCCGTATAAATCCTGGAAATATAGGAAGTATGGACAGAATCAAGGCGGTTGTTGATGCTTGTAAGTCAAAGAATATCCCTATAAGAATCGGAGTAAATTCCGGTTCACTTGAAAAAGAACTGCTTGCAAAATACGGCTCGCCTACTCCTGAAGCACTCGTTGAAAGTGCTATGAATCATGCTGCACTTTTAGAACGTTTTGATTTTGATAATATTGTTATTTCAATCAAATCATCTGATGTAAAAAAAATGATAGAATCATACAGACTTGTGGCTGAAAAATGCAGTTATCCTCTCCATTTAGGAGTTACTGAGGCCGGTACCGAACGCATGGGACTTATAAAATCGGCTATTGGTATAGGTTCACTTCTCTGTGACGGAATCGGTGAAACAATCCGTGTATCTCTTACTGATGAACCCATAAAGGAAATAACAGCAGCCAAAGATATACTTAAATGCATCAACAAAAGAGGCGGAGTCAAAATAGTATCCTGCCCGACATGCGGACGCACAAGAATTGACTTGATTGGCACAGCTAAAAAAGTTGAAGAAGCTCTTGCTGATTCTGACAAGGATATAACTGTTGCAGTAATGGGCTGCATAGTAAATGGTCCGGGTGAGGCAAGAGAAGCTGACATCGGAATTGCTGGTGGTGAAGGCTGTGCAGTAATTTTCAAGAAAGACGGTACTCAACGTAAGATAAAAGAGGAAGATATTGTTTCGGAACTTCTTGCGGAGGTTAACAATTTATGATGAAAATAACAATATCCGAATTTTTGAATGAATACTGTACTGATATACCTGAATCAATAAAAAACGGCATAATTTTCAGGATTACATATTCAGATGATATGAAAAATATCAGATTTTTTGCATTGTTTCAGAATATAATTCCAGCTAATGATATTTTTTTATTTGAATCATCAGTATCAAAAGCAATCGGAACTGAAAGTATAAAACTCAATCCGAGATATGAAAAATCACTTTTCAATCTTATGTACATTCCGGAACTTGTTGAACTTCTTAAAAGAGATATTTCAGTAGTAAACGGATTCCTTAATGATGCGGATATTCAGCTTGACGGCAATAATTTAAATATCAAACTTATGCACGGCGGATATGATATGCTCAAACGCTGTAATTTTAATTCTGCTTTTTCACAGCTTATATATAATCAGTTCGGAGTTAAAATAAACATCAAACTTGAAGGTGAAAACAAAGTAAACACAGAAGAATACAATGAAATGGTCAGCAGATTTGATGAAAAAATGCCGGATTACAGCAATCAACTTATACCTGAAAATTCAAAACACGAAACTACAAAGGAAGAATCTCTTGTGTCAGTTCCCATCAAATCAATAGATATAACTTCACTTGATAAGGAATTTGATTCTGAATCCGCTGAAATAGTAAAAGGCAGAGCAATACGTGAAAAACCGTCTGCAATTACAGAAGTAATAGATAAGCTCGGAACTGATGTAGTAGTTATCGGCGATATTTTTTCCGCCGAAGTCAGAGAGCTTAAAAACGATAAATCTATTATAACTTACAGTATAACAGATTACAGCGGTTCACTCATTATTAAAAATTTCGTAAAAACATCTGACAAAGCTGAAAATGATAAGTTTGCGGGATTGAAAAAAGGTACAACTATTCTTGTTCAGGGAAAAATAGACTATGATAATTTTTCTCATGACTTCTGTATAATGTCATCATCCGTCATAAAGGTAAAAAGAAAACCCAAAATGGACAATTATCCTGAAAAGCGTGTGGAACTCCACTGTCATACAAATATGTCGTCTATGGATGCTGTAACAGATGCTGTAACCCTTATAAACCGTGCCGCTGAATGGGGACATCAGGCCATGGCCATAACAGACCATGGATGTGTACAGGCATTTCCCGATTGTATGTATAATATGCCGAAAAACTTCAAAGTTATATATGGCTGTGAAGCATATGTAGTAAATGATATTGACAGACAACTTATACTCAAAAAGCCGGATTCCAGAAATTTCAACGACGAAGTAATTATTTTTGACGTTGAAACAACAGGTCTGAGTTTTTCAAATGACAGGCTTACAAGTATTGCAGCGGTAAAAATTCGAAATTTACAGCATATTGATGATTTTGAATCATTTGTAAATCCTCATATGCACATACCCGAGCATATAACTGAGCTTACCGGAATTACTGACGAAATGGTCAGAAACGCTCCTGATGAAGCAGAAGTATTACAGAAATTCATGGATTTTTGTGGAGATAATCCTATACTTGTAGCCCATAATGCAGATTTTGACACAACTATGATTGATGAAATCTGCCGAAGAAATAACATAACGTTCAACTATAACTATCTTGATACACTTATTCTCTGCCAGGCAGCACTTCCTGAAGTAAAACGACATAAACTGAATTATGTTGCAAAGGCACTTAAACTTGGAAATTTTGAACATCACCGTGCTGATGAAGATGCATTGATTCTTTCCAAAATATACATAGAACTGATAAGCCGTATCAAATCGCAGAAAGGATATACCAATCTGAGTCAGCTTAATGAGCTTGTAAATGAAATTGAAGTAAAAAAGCTGAAATCATACCACCAGATTATACTTGTCCGCAATCAAGCAGGATTGAAAAACC
>CAJTOG010000075.1 GCA_910577575.1 uncultured Ruminococcus sp.
GGAGTTGTCACCGCTGCTATGAAGAAATCCAAACACACTAACAGCGGAGGACTTTCCTCAAAGGCTGGCTGGTTCGGACTTGCGAAAAAGGTCTGCACCTTGCTGCTGATTGCAGTCGCCGTGAGAATGGATATTCTGCTCGACACGACCTATATCCGTGATGCAGTCTGCATTGAACTGCTGTCAATCGTGGAAAATACATCTTTGATGGGCATTCCGTACCCACCTGCAATCAAAAAAGCAATCGATGTTTTGCAGACCAAAGTCGGCAGAATTGAAGAATAAACAAATCCTGAAAATAATGAAAAGGAGAACTGATTATGGCAATCTTAAAACCTGATAAAACAACGAATTTTGGCGGTGTGACCGTCAATGAATACTTGCTCACAAAGCACAATCCGAATCATATTGCAATGCCCTCCGCTTCTATGGAGGGCAAAATTATTGGCGTGACTATTCACAACACCGATTGGATTTCCACAGCAAGCGGAACAACTCCTGCGGAGCAGTATACGAGAGCCACTGTCAATGGAAATATGAACGATGTCAGAGTTCACTACTATGTTGACAACACCTGTGCATGGCAGAACCTTCCACTGAATCTTTCTGGATGGCACGCCGCTGACGGCAGTGGTAACGGCAATCGCAGAACGATTGCGATCGAGTGTACCATGAGTTCTGCTTACAATTCCAAAGACCAGAAATCAGAGGATAACGCTGCGAGATTGGCGGCCGCATTGCTGAAAAAGTACAATCTCAGCATCGACCATCTCTACACCTATACCCATTGGCTGAATGTCCGTGACGGCAAATCCGGCACTGTGGACTATCTGAATACTGCGAGAAATTCGTATAAAATGTGTCCGCTGTATATTCTTCCGCACTGGTCTGCTTTTAAGGCAAAGGTGCAGTCTTACATGAATACAGGAATATCCACAACTCCAACTCCAACCACTACACAGCTTTACCGTGTCCGCAAAAGCTGGAGTGATGCAAAATCGCAGATAGGTGCGTTTTCTTCTCTGGAGAATGCGAAAAATGCCTGCAAATCTGGATATTCTGTGTTTGATGGAAACGGCAATGTTCTCTATCCTGTAAAGAAGTCCATTGATGAAATCGCTCGTGAGGTTATTCAGGGTAAGTGGGGCAATGGTACTGACCGTAAAAACAGGCTCACAAATGCAGGATATGATTATTCCGCTGTGCAGAAACGTGTAAATGAACTGATGAAATAAATTTTATAGACGGCTGTCGATAATATTTCGGCAGCCGTTTTCATTTGGAGGCAATATATATGGATGCAAAACAAAAAGAAGAAATCGCTCATCTTCGTATACAGGGCATGACATATGAACAGGTGACAAAACAGCTTCAATTATCGGTAAATACCGTAAAATCATACTGTCAAAGAAATCAGTTAGGTGGACGAAAATCAACTGTTTCTAATAAGCATTTCTGTAAGCAGTGTGGGGTTGAAGTAAAACAGATTCTACATCGCAAGCTGAAAAAATTCTGTTCTGATAAATGCCGTATGAAATGGTGGAATAAGCACCCTGAAAAGCTGCATAGAAAATCCGGGCAGAGCATTGTTTGCCCGATATGCGAAAATATCTTTTTTGCTTACGTGTCCGCAAATCGTAAATATTGCTCCCGTGAATGCTATGGAAAATCGAAGTCGGAGGTATCACTGTGCAGAAAGAAAAATATCGCAGTATTATGATGTATAAAATGATGACTGGTATTCTGGAAAATCTGATTATCACAAAGTCGATTTCAAGATTTGCAAGAAATACGGTCACATTGCTTGAAACAGTGCGTGAACTGAAAGATTTAGGTGTTGACATATGGTTTGAGGAACAGAATATTCACAGTCTTTCTTCCGATGGAGAGCTAATGCTATCTATTCTTGCCAGCTATGCACAGGAGGAGAGTTACTCTGCCAGTGAGAATAAAAAGTGGCAGATTCGCAGGGATTTTGAACAAGGGAAAATCGGTGGGATCGTTATGCTTGGATATCGCAGAATAGCAGACGGCAGTTTGGAAATTATTCCGGAGGAAGCCGAAATTGTGAAAATGATTTTTGCTGATTATCTCAATGGTATGGGAAAACTTGCGATTGCGAATCAACTGAATGAGCAAGGAATTCTGACTAAGAACGGCAATCAGTGGAGTCCGGAAAGTGTGATGCGTATTCTGAGAAATGAAAAATATGCAGGTACGATGATTTTGCAGAAATTCTATTCCGAAAATCACATTACCAAGCGAAAGATGACAAATGAGGGGCAATTGCAGAAATACATTATTGATGAATCTCATCCGGCAATTATTGAAAGACATATTTTTGAGGCTGTTCAGAAACGTTTGCAGAAGCAGAAAGAGCAATTTTCCACAATAAGACCAACTACATCTGTCTATCCGTTCACAGGAAAGATTCAGTGCCAATGCTGCGGAAAAAATTATCGCAGAAAAACAACAGCTACAGGTGTCGTCTGGATCTGTGCTACATACAACACAAAGGGAAAGAAATACTGTCCTACAGCAAAACAAATCCCCGAAAATACGTTGATTTCTGTATGTTTTGAAGTGCTTGATATTTCTGAATTTGATGCAGATATTTTTGAAAATCAAATTGAAAAAATCCTTGTTCCTGCACCGAATGAACTGACTTTTATTTTCACTGACGGACGTGAAATTTCGGCAAACTGGAAAGACCGTTCACGTTCCGAAAGCTGGACAGATGAAATGCGTAAAAAAGTAGGTGAAAGGAGCAGAAAATCATGTCCGAAAGAGCAGTAAGAATCATTCCTCCAACCATGAATATGGTGACGCATTTGCTGAAAACAAGTACCAGAAAACGCAGAGTAGCAGCTTACTTCTTACGAAGCACAGGTCAGTTATTATACTGATTACATCAACAAACGTAGCGATTGGGAGTTCGTTTTGGTCTACGCTGATGAAGGGGTGAGCGGTTGTAATACCGCTAAACGTGAAGGCTTTAATCGCATGATAAAAGACGCTCTGGACGGGAAAATTGATCTTATCGTGACCAAGAGCGTGAGTCGTTTTGCACGAAATACCGTGGATTCCCTTACAACTGTCCGTAAGCTGAAGGAAAATGGGATAGAGGTTTACTTTGAGAAGGAGAATATTTACACGCTGGATTCCAAGGGAGAATTGCTCATAACGATAATGTCGAGTTTAGCTCAGGAAGAATCCCGTTCAATATCAGAAAACGTTACATGGGGACAGAGAAAACGTTTTGCTGACAGTAAAGTATCGTTGCCTTACAAACATTTTCTTGGATACAAAAGAGGGGAGGACGGCTTACCTGAAATTGTACCGGAGCAAGCTGAGATCATAAGGCTGATTTACCGCAGTTTTATAAATGGCATGACGCCATATAGGATAGCAAAAATAAAAGGGAATTCCAACACCTGCAAGAAAAATAAAATGGCAGTCATCTACCATTGAAAGCATTCTGACCAACGAAAAATATAAAGGTTCGGTACTGCTGCAAAAGCAGTTTACAGTAGATTTTCTTACCAAGAAAAGAAGAATCAACGAAGGTGAGATACCGCAGTATTATATCGAACAAATTCATGATGCGATTATTTCACCGGATGAATTTGAACTGGTTCAGACAGAAATCCTGTGCAGAAAATCTCTGGGAAAGCAGTACAACAGCAAAAGTATTTTTGCAGCAAGGATTGTATGCGGTGACTGTGTAAACTTTTATGGTTCAAAGGTGTGGCATTCGACCAGTAAGTATCTAAGATTGATTTGGCAGTGCAATCATAAATTTAATGGAGTGTGCAAGTGTAACACACCGTACTTGTATGAAGATAATATCAAGGAAAAAATCCTTTCTGCTTGTAATCAGCTGTTTAAAAATCGTGATGAAATTCTTGAAAATTGTCGGATGATGCAGAATCTGTTGACGGATTGTACTGAAATAGATGAAAAACAGCAAGTCGTTTTGCAGGAGATGGAGGTAGTTTCGGAACTGACTAGAAAATACATTACGGAAAACAGCCAAACTGCTCAGAATCAGGATGAATACAATGCTCACTATAACGCATTGGTGGACTGGTATGAGAAACTGCAAAAGAACTGCTGATAGAGTTCGATGAACAACTTTGGATCGCAGCAGTCGATAAAGTTACTGTTTTTCATGACGGCAGATTGGTATTCTCTTTCAATGGTGAGACGGAGATTGAAGTATAAGCAACTAAGTTAAAAACCAGTTGTAGATTTTCTACGGCTGGTTTTTATGCGATTTAAATAAGTTTCAATCTTTCCTGCTTTGGAGTAATGCCTTTCCATTTTTTATACGTCCGTATAAAATGACTGCAATCAAAAAATCCTGTTTCCTGCGCAATAAAATTCAGGTCATAATCTGTATGGAAAAGCAAGTCCTGTGCTTTATTTAATCGGATATAGGTGATATATTCTTTGCAGGAACGACCGTAATTTTCACGGAACAGTTTGGCAAAATGAGAATAGCTCATGTGACACATTTCTGCAAGTTCATAAATCTCCAGCGGTTCTCCGGAATGTGTGTCAATATATTCGAGAATATGATAAAACGAAAAATCTGTATCAGTGTGACTTTCTTTTGAGGTGACAATTTCTTTTTCAATTTTCCTTGCAAATTCAATTAGCAGCGTATAAATATCGGCTTGCACCTGCAATGAATAAAAATCTTTTTTATCTGTATACTCTTGAATCGTATGGTCAATCAAAAAATCAATATAGGCTCTGTTCAATTGTTTTCCATCTATAATCATGCAGAAGTCGGTTTCCTGTGTTCTTCGAATAAAGATGTCATAGAATTTCGAGATATATGCCTGCGGAATATGTATCGTATGAATATCAAATTTCAATACGGCGTACTGGACTTCTGTATCCTGTGCTTCTGAAAATTCATGAAGCTGTAACGGATAAATATAACATAAATCTCCCTCTTGGAGCATCGCCTTTTTATTATTGCAGGTGATTGTGACAGACCCTTTTGTCATATAAATGATTTCACTGTAATAATGCCAGTGAAGCGGAGAACTAACGGAATCCGTATAAAAAATATCGTAAGGCTGTTTCAAAATATCAATATATTCAAATAACTGCATTTAATTTCCCTCCCATTACTATTGTACAACGATCAAGTGACAAAGTCAAGATGAAATAATAGATTTTTACAATTTTTTCTTTTCTTTTTCATAGAAAAAATGAGATAGGAAATATATAATAGAATTATCGAAAGCAAATATGACGTTTGATACAAAAAGAGCCGGCTTATTTTGTGGTCAGACTAAACCATACAGTGAAAGGATATTTTGATTATGGAAGCAAGGGTATTTAAAGAACATCTGGAAAACAATCTGATTCCATTTTGGAATAGAATGAAAGATAAGAAAAACGGCGGTTTCTATGGTTACGCAGACGCTAATGGAAATCCTGATGTCAAAAGCGTCAAAGGAGTGATTCTCAACAGCAGAATTTTATGGTTTTATGCTTCTGCATATCAGCTTTTTCATAAACCTGAACTGCTTGAAATGGCAGACCACGCTTACAGATTCCTTGTAGACTTCTGCTTTGATTCCCAATATGGCGGCGTTTACTGGTCTGTCAATTATGACGGAACTGTATGCGATGATACAAAGCACACATACAATCAGGCATTTGCGATTTATGCATTGTCGGCATATTATCAGGCGAGCAAAAGAAAAGAGGCACTTAATCTTGCTTACGTTCTTTATCGTGTGATTGAGGAAAAGTGCAGGGACAGCAATGGTTATCTTGAAGCGTTCAAGCGTGACTTTACGCCATCGTCCAATGAAAAACTTTCCGAAAACGGTGTTCTTGCAGAACGCACCATGAACACACTCCTGCATGTTCTTGAGGCGTATTCTGAACTTTACAAGGCAGACCTGTTTTATGAAGTAGGCGATTCTATCCGCAGTATACTCCGTTTGTTTGAAAAGAAAATATACAACTCGGAAAAACAGATTTGTGATGTTTTCTTTGATTTGGATTATCACTCTTTGATCGACCTTGAATCCTTTGGACATGATATCGAAACATCATGGCTGATCGACCGTGGATGCAGTGTTCTGGAAGATCAAGCGTATCAAAAGGAAATGCAGCCGCTGATCAATGGACTTGCAGAAGCTGTATACCGTAATGCCTTTGATAAATGTCAGAACGCTTTGAATAACGAGCGTGAAGGCGATCGCATTGACAGTCAGAAAATTTGGTGGGTTCAAGCGGAATCTGTCGTAGGATTCTACAACGCTTATCAGAAAAATCCGCAGAAAACAGAGTATTTGCACACGGCTGAAAAAATCTGGGAATTTATTCAGCATCATGTGATTGATTCCAGAAGCGGAGAATGGATAGAAAGTATTCCTGCTGATAGTTTGCCGGATTCCGGGCAGGCACTTGTGCATCCGTGGAAATGTCCCTATCATAATGGCAGAATGTGCATGGAAATGATACAGCGTTTATCACATGCCTCATGATTATAAGGAGGAATTAGTATGCAGAATACAGTCAATCATCATGCAACTCCAAAGGCAAAGGAACTGCTGAATTATCTTTCCAATATTGCCGGAAAAAAGATAATTACAGGTCAGCATACGCAGACAAATCCCATGGAAGAGGTTTCTTATATTGAGAAGATCACCGGAAAACAGCCGAAACTCAGAGGATTTGAATTGCTCTCATATTCGCCCAACATCAATTATAACGTTGCAGATGAATCTTGTCTTACAGAGGTTTATGAGAATCGTGGAACATTAGATACTGCCTTGAAATGGGCAAAAGAAAATGATGGAATCATTACATTTACATTTCATTGGTTTTCGCCCATCGGGGGAGATGATAAGAGTTTTTATGCCAAGAATACGGATTTTGACGCCACCCGTATTCTGATTAAGAATACACTGGAACGAAAAGCGTTTTTTCATGATATGGATGTGATTGCAGAACAGCTGAAAAAGTTTCAGGAAGCTGATATTCCGGTTTTGTGGAGACCATTTCATGAATCCGACGGAGATTGGTTCTGGTGGGGAGCGAAAGGTTCGGCAACAGCTCGTGAACTGTATAAGCTGATGTTTGATTATTATACAAAGGTTCACAAACTCAACAATCTGATATGGGTATGGAATTGTCGTCTGAAAGAGGGTTATCCGGGAGACGAATATGTAGATGTCATTTCAGTGGATATTTATCAGCCCGAATATTCTGTAACGGATTACCATGAAGATTATGAAAAGCTGATTGCCCAAACCACGAAAAACAAAGTGGCTGCACTTGCAGAAGTAGGATATATACCTGATATTGATATGCTGGAAAAGTCGCATACACCTTGGGTGTATTATATGACATGGTCAAAAGAATTTTGTATCGGGGAACAGTATAATCGTATTGAACAGGTTCAGAAAATGTATGGCAGTAATTATGCTGTTACTTTGAATCAAAAAAGAAAGGAATCATTACAATGCAGTACGGACATTTCGACCTTGAAAACAAGGAATATGTAATAACGAACCCAGCGACGCCAGCACCATGGGCGAACTATTTAGGCGATCCGGAATACGGAGCAATAATTTCAAACAACGCAGCAGGCTACAGCTTTGTGAAATCCGGAGCAAACGGAAGAATCACACGTTACCGTTTCAATTCCGATATGGTGCTTCCGGGACGCTATATCTATATCCGTGACAATGAAGCAAATGACTACTGGTCGGCTTCATGGCAGCCGGTAGGCAAGCCGCTCGATCAATATAAGTCCGAGTGTCGTCATGGTACGGCTTATACTGTTATCTCTGCTGAATACGCAGAGATAAAAACAGAAACTTCATACTATGTTCCTTATGGAAAAACATATGAAGTATGGCGTACAAAGGTAACGAATAATGGTGAGGCGGACAGAAATCTCTCCATTTTCGGCTTTGTTGAATTTACAAACGAGGATAATTACGAGCAAGATCAAGTAAACCTCCAGTATTCTCTGTTCATTTCCAAAACAAGATTTGTAGAAAATAAGATCATTCAGACGATCAGCGAGAACAGCTCCACCGATCGCAGAGAACGAGTTTTCGGAATGGTCGGAGCAGATATTAACGCATCTTGCGGAGACCTTGCAAGCTTTATCGGACCTTATCGAACTTATTCAAATCCGATTGCTGTTGAAACAGGCAAATGCAGCAATATTATGAATTATAATAGTAATTCCTGCGGTGCATTGCAGTCTGATATTGTACTTAAGCCGGGAGAGACCCGTGAACTTATTTACATTCTCGGGCAGAAAAATAATGAAGAAGCGTCTGCTATTCTTGATGAATACAAGAAGTGCGGCAAGGTCGATAGTGAAATTGCCGAACTGAAAAACTATTGGCATGGTCAGCTTGAAAATTTCAAGGTAGAAACTCCGTCGGAAGAATTCAACAACATGATCAACGTCTGGAACGCTTATCAATGCTTTATCACATTCATATGGTCAAGAGCTGCTTCGTTCATTTACTGCGGTCTTAGAAACGGATACGGATAT
>CAJTOG010000076.1 GCA_910577575.1 uncultured Ruminococcus sp.
CTGTAGGGTCTGAAACTGTAGGCAATACCGTTAAGCTTAAAACAACGTCTGCCATAGAAGAATTTCTTTCTGACGAAGCAGAATATTCACAAGATTCAGATGAAAGAGCAAGCGTATTGCCATAAAGGAAATTCAAAACGCTTTCACGTTCACTATCATTTTTAATCAGATTTATGAAATAATTTATAGTTGGGAGGTCAAAACTGCCGTCTTCATACATTATCAGTTTGGATTTATCGATTTCTTCCCAGTCAGGTACGGAATCGCCGTCTGTATCAAAGGGTTTGTCTTCAGCCAGTTCTGCACCGAGAATTTTCTTCTTCCAATCAAGCGGAGAATATGCACCATATAGTAAAGTTTTCTCAATATGCTGATTAAGACTTTTTATTATATCATTATAATTGTTTTCTGTCGTTGTGTCAAGCGTTAAATCCACACCGTCATGACCAATCAGGTTGGGCAGTATGGATGAATCACATCTGGGGTCGGAATAATCGCCGTTAATCAGCTTATTAAGAAAACTGTCAAAATTATTTCCTCCTTCGATGACCTGTGAATAATGCATATCATTACGCCAGAAATAATCATATACCGACTGGAAATCATATGAATAGTTACCAAGTGCATCCTGAAAATATGTAGAATAATTTGTAAAGTTGTATATAAATCTTTCAGCATTCTGTCTATAGCTAAGTCTGCCTGCATTGATGAAAGCCAGATAGTGTCCCAATGCTCTGTTTGATACTCCTAAATTCGGAATATATTCTATTTTATCAAGAGCTGTTTCGACTTGATTGATATCTAAAAAGAAAGGCATACCATCTATGGAAGCATTCTGAATATCCCACTGAATATTGTACGAAACTAAATGTACACGGACATCTTTATAATTCTTAAAGGCATAATCTGAAATATCCCTGATAAGTGTCTTTTCAAATTCAAACTTTTGTTTTGCTTCTTCGCCGAATCCTGAATTCTGAATCGCAAATACAAGATCAACAGGTTTATTTTCAAAGAAGTTTCCGCTTGCACCTTTGCCAATCTTTTCAATTGAAGATGCCTTTTTTGCTGACAGAATATTTACAGAAGGACTTTTTATTGACATCGGAGAAGTGGTTTCTTCACTAATCAAGTCATCAGCAGTAATTTCAAGTTCATCAAGCCATATTTCTGTATCTATAATGCAATATGTACCGTCATCTTCAATTACTGCTGATACAGTATTGGTTGATGTGTCATATTCAGTACACAAAGGAAGAAGTGCATTGATTTCGTCAAAATATTTAAAAACTGCCAGTCTCTTAATGCCCTTGAACCTTTCAATTTTGTTATAAGTTCCAAGAGTATTATTGATATATTCATCAGAAACAGCAAAATTCACAATCATACTGCTCGGAGAACATTCTGCCGAAATATCAATACTTTTTCCTATTATAGCATTATTTTCTATAATGCCGGAATATTCGCTTTCAGAAACAAAAATATTTTCTTCAATATCATTATTTGAAGTTATATCTATTGACATAATATAGGGGCTGTCTTCAGTGTTGACTGAACTAAGAATATCATTGTCAGGAGAAATAGGCTGTGCAATCTGATATTCACTGTCCGGTATATCAAATGTCTGAGGGTTGTTCGGGTCAAGACCCAGTTTTATTTCTACACTGTCCTTTAAACCATCTCCATCACTGTCATCTTTTAAAGGGTCTGTTCCATAAACATAAATTTCATCATAATCGCTTAATGCATCTCCGTCAGTATCAGTTAACTGTGGATTTGTTCCATAATCAATTTCATCGGCATTTGTAATTTCATCACCGTCAGAATCCGCATCTGCATCTGAAACGCCTTCTGTTACAGAATCGTATACTGTGGGGTCTGTTCTTGTAATATACACTTCCTGATAGTCAGAAAGTGTGTCTCCGTCAGTATCAGCTGACTGCGGGTCAGTTCCGAAAATCATTTCATACATATCTGCAAGTCCGTCTTCATCCGTATCAAGCAGAACAATTTCATATCCGTCCTCTGTCTTTACAACAGAAAACGGAATTGACTCAACAACAGAATTTTCATCTTCAATGAATGAAACCTTGAAATATTTTTTTTCAAAATCTTCCGTAAGTATGTACTGATAGGAATCAGTATCCATTACGGTATCTACCGGAACATATTCATTATTGTCATATGATTCCCATATTTCAAAAGTGTTTATCTCACTTTCTGTAAACCATTCAATATCAATTGCTGATGCATCAGGATTATATTTTCCGTTTGCAAATATATACGGTTCGCCGTCAATCACAGGTTTATCAGGAATATCCGAACCGGATGGCTCACTACAGCAGCTGCCTACAAATTCACCTATGTATGAGTTGTAGTTGGCATTAAAAGAAGGACATTCAATTGTGATTGTCTGTCCGATAATAACAACATTATTCAGATTTAAGTTGTCGGAATCTATAAGTATATCACCATATGGAGCATATTTTTCATATTAAACTCCTTTTCTTTAATAGACTGAAGATACTCTGTTTGTACTTAATTTTAGTCTTTGTTTGTAATTTTTTTCAATTGTGATATATCAAATATCAATAGTCTTATGTAATAATCATATCACAAGCAGATTTATTTTTAAAGGGGGATTTTTGTAATTTAATGTTATTATATGTTAAAATTTGACTTACTTTGGAATACTTACTGTAAAATAACATATCATTTGATAGAATATTCACTTGTTATTATAATAAGAAATGCACTGCAGTATTTTTGATTGCTCTCTGTTAATTTTAAAAACAATACGATGATGATTTCTATAAATATTATGGATTATCGAAGTCTGATGTTTATCCTGCATCTGTTAAAAAATCAAAAGAATTTACAATCACTGTTGACGGAGTGAAATAATCTGTTTTGATAAGCTTTTCAGGGCTTGTTAAAACAGATATTGAGTAAACACTATCTATTCTGTCGTGAATATCAAAAAAGAAACAGCTTTATGATAAAAAACAAAAATAGCAAGCAACGCAAATGGGTGTCCACTTACATATTTTTTTATTTATTAGTTTCATATTCTTCCAACCATTTATCATCATATTTTTTTGAGTCCGGCTCAGGAATATTATTAATTACAAATTTATATTTCTCTATATCTGGGTCAGGCTTTCTATTATTTTTTCCTTACTTGGTTCAGTTTCTAAATTCTTTATTATAGTTTTCAGATATGCCATTCGGTCATTTATTTTGCTTTTTGCTGAAAGTTTCATATTTACATACAGTCCCTGTAAGACTTTCCTGATATGTACAGGGTCATCATTATCTAATTTACTTTCAAGCATATCATATAAATCTTCTATCTGTTCCGATGTGAAATCGGTTTCCATAGTTCTCTTCTGAAAGTTTCCTATTGTTAGTGTTTCCTGTTTTGGTTCTGACTGTTCTGCAACCAATGGAATAAATTCCTGCTGTTTCTTCGGAAGTTGTTCGGGTACAGTTGTTCATTATAGTGCATACATTAAGAAGAAAACAAGCTCGTACGTTCCGCCTGTAAATAAGCAGATATGCCTAATCTGTAAGAAACCTTATACCGTTACCTCTGACTTTCAGAAGTATTATAAGGAGTGTACAAAAAAGCTATCAAGAAGAATCTCGATGAAAAGTATATCAGAAAAATTACGACTATATCTGTTTCAACGTTTCAAAGGGAGAAAAAGCTGCGATGCGGTATGGTAAAAATGAAATACTTATAATTACATTCGGATGGGTACAGAATGAAGCTGGAATGAAAGCTTATGTGGTTGCAAGAAACAGTACAGTTGTTCTCTGGGATTTCGAAAATCCTGTAATTTATATAAAATCAGCTTCGCAGCAGAAAGCCTTCGTGTTCTCCCGATAATCGCCCTGAAAGCATCAACGGCACTGCACCTGTCACAACAACCACTGCATAAAGGAGAGAAAAAATGAAAGCACTTTATGACCTTAAAGATAAACTTTGTGATGAACTCAATGAAATTGCACGTAAGCCGGATATGTCTGCCGGCGACCTTGAAACCGCACATAAGCTTACTGATTCAATAAAAAATATTGACAAAATCTGTATGCTTGAAGAAAAAGGTTACAATGAAGACGGTTATAGCCGTGACGGAAACAGAGAGCATATTTTATCAAAGCTTAAGGATATGATGCTTGATGCTGACAGTGAAAAAACCAAATTGGCAATCAGAAACTGAGAGGACTGATTTTCATGCTCACAAAAAGTGTGAAAAATCTCCGGTATCTTATCAGAACTGCCAGCCGCTGGCAACTTTCTATACGATATACGACCATATGTTTCCGCCTGAAAATTTATCGGAAGTCAGAACTGAAAAGGTTATTGATTATTACGGAACAAGTGACTTCATGCTTTCAGTATGCGGAAAAGATTCAAAAAAGGTCTGGAATATCATTGATGAACTTATGCTGACACTGAAAGCGGTCAATCCAAGGCTTTATGACGGTGTTTTGAATAAGATAAGTGACATTTGAGGGATTTTCTATGTCGTCTGCGTATCGACTTTCTTTAAAAAATACTGTATTTCCTTACGATATTCTGTATTTCTTTATAATATTTTATAAAGAAATATATAGGAAAAACCGCTGTATTTCGGATTACCCCGATTTACAGCGGTTTCTTGTTTGGTGGAGGAAGCGGGTAATCATCATTTAAATTATAACATTGACATTATCGCAAATAATACAACAAACATTATCAAAAATGCATTACTTCCGAAACTTACTATTCTTCGCAATGACTCCAATCTTTTTACTTTAGCTTTTACTTTCCGTTCTTCATTGAACGATGATTCTTTGGCAGAATGATTGTAATCATATACCAATTTATCCGCTAGATAACGGAAAAATATTCTGAATACCACATATACTAATATAATCATAAACAACATAAAAACATCTCCTTAATACTTAATCACTTAAAAATGTCTAACAGCAACTCAGGAGATATATTGGCGGTATCTGCAAGCAACTTTACTCTCTGCAATGCTTCAATAATCTTTTCAAAATACATTTCCTGTGCATTTACAGCACAATTTTCGTTAAGGAAATAATAATTTGAACCTGTTCGGTATATTATTTCTTTTTCATTAAAATACCCTTATCCATTTCACAAACTGTATCGCATAGAATTTCTATATCCTCTGCTGAGTGAGAAGCGATAAGAATCGTTTTTCCTTGTTCTTTAAGATTTAAAAGATATTTGCGCATATCTGAAACGCCATCCTTGTCCAATCCGTTCATAGGCTCATCAAGAATAAGTATATCAGGATTTTCCATAATTGCCTGAGCAAGTCCCAATCTCTGACGCATACCGAGAGAATATTTTTTTACATGACGTTTCAGCTCAGGATCAAGTCCTACTTGCCTCATGGATTCTTTTATTTGCTCACTGCCGAGTTTATGTTTTAAATCTGCAAGTAATTTTAAATTTTTATATCCGGAATAGTATGGAATAAATCCCGGAGTTTCAATAATAATTCCGACTGAATCGGGAAAATCACAGTCTTTTCCAATTTGTTTATCCGCAACAAAAACAGTTCCGTTTGTTGGCTTGACAAAACCGCAGATACATTTCATCAGCATAGTTTTTCCGCTGCCGTTTCTGCCGATAAGCCCGTGAATCTTGCCTTTTTCAAAGTTAATGCTAATTTCTTTTAGTATTACTGTTTTTTTTATTGAAAGTGATAGATTATTAACTTTTATCATAATTAACCCACCTGTTCTATATTGGTAAATTGAAGTTTTTTCAGTGCCACAAGATTGCAGATAAAAAGTCCGATTATTATAACCGTAAAATATAAATAAGATTTTGATATCGGGATAACTGGATCACGGAGAATCTCTGTATAATGAAGCCATACAATTGTGTTCGCCATAGGAAAGTACCACATTGCAGAGGTTTTCAGAGAGCAAGTCGCTACACCAAGTCCTACAACTGTAAATACTGCAAATACTCCTGCTGATTTTATACCCATTAACTTAAAAAGATAAAGTATCAGCACAAGTACAAAAAGATATGCACTCATAAGAAAAAAGGTTTGCAATACAGATGTAATTAAAGGTATCTGATTATAGAGATTTGATGGCAGAAGCTCCGAGGCAAAACTATTGTATTCATCTGGAAAACGTGAAGAATACATACGTACAGTTTCGCTCCATTCAATACGAAATTCTCCTTTTGATGTTGCTATGCTAAATAAAAATAATGTTCCCATATATGAAAATATTGCCAATATGATAAATAGCAATTGTCCTAAAAACCAGTTAAATTTCCCCGTTCTCTGTATGAAAAGCAAAGTATTTCTGCTTATTATAGGATAGTCGCTTATGAGGATAAGAAATACACATGGCATTAACAAAACAAGCATTCCGGAATTTCCGATAGAAACAAATGGCTCAAATACTGTAAGTGAAACACTCATCTTTTCCGCACGTTCAAGAAGAGGCTCAACAGCAAGTGTTCGCATAAATATAAATAAGACGCCCACTATTATAATTCGTGGATTTGTTATCCAACACAAATACTCAGAGCGTGCAATAGATAAAATTGAATAAAATCTAGGTTTATTCACCGCAGTCAAGCCTCCTTTTCTGAACTATAATATAAAATATAAAAGCAATAACAATAAGCCCGCCGTTATATAGAAGTATCAGTTTTTTATCAGATAATTCAAATAAATTTAGAATTGAATCGGGTGCAATTATATTTGTAAATCTTCCAAGTTTCTCATTGATATTTTCAAAATCGCTGTACGCCTGTGCCATAAGTTTTATACAGCTTTGTGTAACTGCATACTTAACAAAGAATGGTATGCACATTACAAGATATTTATTTTTGGTTATACAGGTTAACGTTATTGCCGGAACTGCCGACATAGCTCCATAAATGAACATTTCAGCATATTTGATAAGCAAAACACCGATATACCCATTATTCGCTACATTAGGATAAGTGTAAGAGAGTATTTCTTTGTACATATTTTGCAATTCGATAGCATATTCGTTTATATTTGGGAAAAGAGTATATACAAGTCCTGTAAAAATTATGTAACCAAGCATTACAGCAATTCCGCCACTGATACATGTTGTCAGAAATTTTGAAGTGTAAAAGCTGAATTTCGATGAACGAAATATAGTGTTTCTTATAGCTTGTGATTCACATTCATCACACACAAAAGGTATAAATGCAAATGCCGAAATTATAGGAATAAACATCGAAAGCCAACCATTCGAAGCTCTTAATGCAACATTTATTGAACAAAAATCAGTACTGCTAAGCATAAATTCACGGTTAAATTCTATAAGTGATTTTATAATTGAATATTCATAACTTGTCATATTGTCAGTATATATTCCTGTTCCGGAACAAAGTATTATTGTGAATGCCATACAGATATATAAACCGTAATTACTTAATATCATTTTCAGATTTACTGAAATATTTTTAATAATTTTCATTTTAAACACCTTTAGTAAATTTATTCAAATATTTTATAGTATCTGAAGTTTTTACCATCTACTGCATCAACATAACAAACATATACAAGTTGATCGTTCGGATTATATAAAGTAAATTTCCATGATGGTTCAATTTTGGATGAAGGGTTATCTATGTCAATATAACCATTTTCATCTTGAGCAGGAATTGTCGTATATATCAATTCAACCACTTGAACTTCAAAAGTTACGTTGTCACTCAAGTTGCTGCCTATAAGCTTTGCCGCTTCATCAAAACTTATAACTTTATTGTAAGTCGTTATATCCTCTGCGGTTTCTCATAAATATGTTC
>CAJTOG010000077.1 GCA_910577575.1 uncultured Ruminococcus sp.
AATCTTCGGGTCATTTTTGCCATAATATCACCTCAATCAGGAATAGCCCCGACGGATTTTCACCGCCGGAGCTGATTGCTTTTTCACTTTTAAAGACTTCTGATTTTATAGAACCACCAGTTGAGTTCCTGCTGTGATGCACACTTTTCAAGTACTTTTTCAGCCGTTATATACTTGTTCCCTTTTGCCCATCTGCTGACAATTCCGGCTATGTATTCAGCTTTTTCGTAATCGCTCATCATGTGATTGAAAACCGCTTTGTTTTATTTGATTTGAGATACTTGTTATAAAGTTCCTCATCAGCCTTTTTGAGTGCCTTACTGTCGAAGCGTTCCGATACGGCATCCGTATAATGTACCGTATAAACGTCCACAATAAGTTCGGAAGTTTTATTCCTGTCCATGTATGCCTTGATGTCGCTTTTCAGCTCGTCAATTGACTCGCCGATTCCTTTTTCTGCTGTTCCAAATCCTTGATTCTCATGATTTTTTCGAGAAATTCTTTCTCTTTTTTCTTTGTCAGTTTCATCAATTTACCTCCATTTTTTTATTTTGGTCTGCCTCATCAGCGTCGGTAGACCATTTCCGGCAGACAGCGGAACTTGTCCGCTGTTTCGGCTGTTATTCATACAGTTCCTTTTCAATTCTGTTCTGCTGATTATAAAGTTTGTTGCATTCAGTCAAATTATTATTTATTGCTATAATCAGATTGCGTGCTTCATCATTTTCTATAATTCTTCTTTCTTCGGGAATAGACTGGAGTTTTTCCAGTAATATTTCAAGTTCATCCAGTTTTTCATCTGTTTTACTTTTAATCATTTCTGTTTTTATTATGGCAACAATCTGTCTCCATGGAAAAGTCGTGGAAGCAAATTCTGAAGCTTTCAGGATAACTTCAATAAGTTCCGCTTTAGTGCATGATTCAAGCAGTTCAGTAAGTTTCGTTTTCGTCATAGTCTTTTCCTCCGCAGGCATGGTCACTGTCTCTTGAAAACAAAGACAGTTCACACGGCTTTATATTATACCTGCATTTTTCACAGTTGCCTTTTTCACGATTCAGAAGTATCGCACGGTCTGCGTCCTTATGGAACTGAAATTCAGTTTTATAGAAAGAACAGTTTTCATCAGTTCCGTCACAGTCCATGCCCATAAGTATTTTACAGTGTCTTCCTCAGACGTGGAATTTACATTTTTCATCGTTCAAAATTTACACCTCCATATCCATATGATGTGCCATGCCTATAAGTCCATCAAGAGTTATGTTGTCGTTGTCGTAAGCGTTGGAAAATAGGTTCATCACACCTCTTATAGCTTGCGGAGTTCGTGCAATCCTGAGCAGGAAATCAATTTCAGCATCCATATTTTCCAACTCCAGAACGGGAAAAAGTCTGCATATATCCTCACGCTGAATTTCAGTGTTCCTGTAGAATTTGCGTTGTTTTGTACGGTTTGAAATCTGTGCGAATTCGGCACGCTTTCCGCCCATTCTCGTAATTGTTTCAACGTTGCCCATGAAGCATATTCCGAGCGTCTGTCCCTTGTCGTTGAAATAGTCCGAAAAGCTCCTGAGTACTTCAATCGTCTTGACCGTCAGATGCTGTGATTCGTCGAAAATCAGCACTGTTCCGTCTGAAAGTTTATTTGCTATCGAAAACCACAGGTCATTAACGGACTTTTCCTGACCTGCACCGATTCTGTCGGCAATTGTTTTCAGCAGGCTCTTGACGTTGGTCAGGCACGGGTTAATCGTTATCAGAAAGCTGTTTGAGGGGTTGTCCGCAACAAATTTCTGTGCGGCTTTTGTCTTGCCGATTCCTGCATCACCGCACGCAACTGCAAGTCCGCCTTTGACCTGACACATCGCAATTACATCATAAATCTGTTCCGAAATGCTTGTCCGTACATATTCAAGTTCGGAATATGTAAGCTTTGCCTTTTCCTTGACCTCAAAATAACTTGCGAGTGTATCAAAGAATTTCTGCGGATTTTTCAGCTTTCCTGTTTTGGCTTGTGAAAGAGCTGTTTTTGACACTCCTATGAGCTGTGCGACACCGTTTTGAGTGAGCTTTCTTTCTTTTTGCAGAACTTCCACTTTTTCAAGAAGTTCAAGTTGTTCTTGTGTATACATTTATTTTTTCCTCCTCATCTCTGCATTTTTTCTCATTCTTTTCAGGTCAATAGTGACATTTTCCGCACCGGCTGCCATGCGGTCTTCTGCTGTTTCGTTTATAATGACAGGCACTATCTTTTTTGGCTGAACTATGCGGAATTTCTTATTATGAGCATTACGGACTGTCATTTCAAGAAGCGTAAGTTTCTGATGATTTGAAAGTGATGTTTTGATTCCCTTAGCCTGTTCACGTATAAACTTCTTGGATTCTCCGATAATCGCCTTTGCGTCTGAAATTTCTTCTTTTTTCTCCGTGAGATAGTCAACCATAAGTTGGTCTGCATTTGACCATGTAAACATATATTTATCAGTTTCAGCGTCATAAATTCGGGCAGTTCTGAGGTCGGCGGGGTCATAGCGGACATAAACTTCCTTTTCAAGATTCATAATCGTTTCCCTTGCTTCCATGAACCAGATTTTTTCTCCGCATATCGTTACATAAACGCCGTTTCTCTTGATTTTTTGCTTCCGTGTGGTTCTCATCAACATGAGATTGAGTGCAGATTCTGAAATTTTCCTCATTTCAGAACAGGTCTTATTCCATACATCAAGCCTTGACATTCCTTTGTATTTCTGCTCAGAACCGCCATAAGGCTGTAAATTGTATTCATTCTTAATCCATGTATCAAGAATTTCCCTGATTTCATAGTCGCACGGCAGTTTCCCGTCCTTTATCCTGCGTTTCAGACTTTCCGGACGTTCAATGATTGTACCGCCGCAGAAGCCGTCCCAGAGCTTTGAAAACTGATTCTTGACAGTGTAGAAAGTGCGTTCAATTGGCTTTGCTTTTGCATTTCTGACAATAGCGTTACGCATTTCAATTCCCAGCCTTTTGAAAATCGGCGGCGGTTCTGATTCAGGATTTTCATTTTTTTTAACTCGGCGACCACGACCGCCAAGCTGGTGATTGAGATATTCCCTGCCGTTGTCAACATATATACATTTCGGAATACCATAATGTATTATTCCGTGTCTGAGTGCAAGTGTTACAGAATCGGAATTTGCCGAATCGTCAATGTTCCAGCCTGTAAGAACGCCCGATTTTGCATCAAGAAACGCCGTCAAATAAAGTCTGTGAATGCTGTTTTTATCATCATACGACTGTATATCGAGCGTGTGTGTATCGGCAATCCAGCAGTCGTTGGCTTCAAGTTTGTCGTACATTCTCATAATGTAAGGAGCACATCTGTCATTGAATGCTTTTTCACCGTCACGCATAAGAGTTTTCACAGCAACTGCAACGTCCCTGTCTATACGCCGCCTGAAAGTCGCCTCACTTGGTATCATCTCAAGCAGTTCGGGATAAAATTCAGCAGTCCACTGAACAGTTGAACGGTAACAGAGTGAAACTGTAGGTTTGTTTTCGTTGAGCCATTCCCACAGAAAATTATCCCATACAGTCTCTGGAATGGAGCTGCTGCCCTTGTTCCAGCCGCCACGCACTCCTATGATTCCGTCGTAATCATTATTTTTATAAGCCGTCCATTTGCGGTACAGAATCCGCTCGCTGATTTCAATATCCTCATATTTCAGACGGCACTCGCCGATAAAATTATAGTCAAATTCGGTCTTGTTTCTGTACTGTGAACGCCTTGCCCGCCATTCCTCCAAAAGACTGCACCAGAAATTCAGACGTGTGCGTTCTTCTTCTGAAAGCTCCTCAAATGTTCTTTGAACACGCTTTGGAGACTGTTTTAAGACCGTTTCAGGCTCGTTTTTGAGTTCCGGAGCAAGTCCTGAATCTTTTTTCATCTTGGCATAATATTTTGCCTGTAAATCCTCTGAAAGGACTGAAACTGGAATTAAATATTTCATTCTGCCTTTGCAACCCATTTCTTGAATAAAATCAAGTTTATTGCTTTTTACTAATCGTTGTATATTTTGCCATGAACAGCCTTTTAAATCAGCTACTTCCTTCATAGTTAAATAGTCCAATTTTTTCTCCTTTCTGTCGAAGTGAAAAACTTCGGCAAAAATTTTTTCATATGTATTGACATTTTCGCATTTTTATGATACACTTAGAAATAAACAATTAAATAAAGCTGATTTCTTTATTTAATGTGTCGTTCTCCAGTTTCAGGGTGCTAATTAACTCGGTAAAGTTGTAGCCCTGAAGCTGGATTTTTTCTGAGTGTGTAATCAGGCGGCTGTTGATTTTTATGAATCTGCGTTTGTTTCTGATTACTGCCTGCGGAAGTTCAGAATCAAGCTCCATATTAATAATAAAGTGGTCTGTGGCTTGTTCCAGTCTGATGAGTTCGGCAATAATCCTGTACTGTGCTTCAATATTGTCCTGAAGCTCATCACTCAGAACCATACCGCCGAGAGCGTTGACAGAAGATGTAACGTTGTTCAGATATTCCAATGCCCTGCATGAATACTTCATTTTTTCACCTCTTTTCAATTTTTTAGCTCGTTTCACCCTCGTCCCGTGCCGTCTGCTACCTTGCGGTTCTCGTTGGTCGGTGACTGCTGTGTGTTCCTGCTGTGGGATACCGCTGTTATCGTACAACGGTTCAGAAACGTTTGATTTCAGCCCGCTTTTTTAACGTCATTAATTCCAAGAAGTTCATCTGCTGACGTGTTAAGTGCAACCGCAAGTTTTATAATAACGGGTGCTGTCGGGTCAAACTTTCCTTTTTCAAGCATTGATATATACCCCTGCGACAGCCCTGTCTTTGCTCTGAGTTCAACCTGCGTCATTCCCAGTTCCCTGCGGCATTTTTTGACTTTTTGTCCCAGTGTCATAAAATCACCTCTGATTCCAAATATCTGACCTGAAATTTTCTGAAAATATTTTCAAAAGCCAGTTTTAAAATATCATCATCTTCAATCAGTATAATTTTTGAAGTTTCCCTGATTGTCTGTTTATGAGTACAGCCGGCTGATTTCATGCGTTTACGCTTGTTTCTCTGACGTGCGTTCAAATCGCAGTTTGCTTCATGTTCAAGTTCCTTATAAAGTCCGCTTAAAGTTGTCCGATAGTTCAGATTATTGTCATGACAGATTTTCTTGAACTGACCTATAATGTTTTCATGCCATGCAGTATCGGACATAGCTGTGAAAATATCAAGAATCCTTTCAGTTTGCTTTTCTATAGTCTGCTGTCTGATTTCAAGGGATTTCAGGCGTTTTTCATTCTCAATAGCATTTCTGCTGATTAAGTTAATCATTTCCATTTCGCTCATCTGAGGAAGATTATAACTTCCTGTTTTGCGAATTGTAGGAAGCACTTCATCAAATACCCAGCCTTCAAATCTTTCTGCTGTCGGAAGTTTGCTGTGTGCAATCAAACGGTACAAATCGCCCTCTGTGATAAATTTCATCATCTGTATACCGCCTGCCGTAGGGGTCGGGATTTCCCCGACCCCTTTGCAATGTGTTGAAATTGCATATGCTGTATCCTTGTAGCCCAAAGCATTAGCAACATCTTTTCCGCAGAAAAGCACCTTTCCTTCATTTGTTTCAAGTGTTCTTACAGAACCGAACTCTGCACTGTTAAAAATTTCAAATTTGTTTTCATTCATAAAAAATCATTCCTTTCCTATTTACTTTTCAATCTGCTTGTGTTACAATTATTACAGGGTCTTTATAACCTGCAATATCTGTATATTTATATTATAATTCCGAAATCGGAATTTGTCAAGCTTTTTATTCCGAAAATAGAATTTTTTGTAATAATATACAAGGAGGAAGATTATGTTTTATGAAATTTTTACAAATTTATGTAATCAAAAAGGATTATCTCCAACTGCAACTCTTCAAAAGCTAAATGTAAGTACATCAAAGTTAACTGCATGGAAAAACGGTTCTCTTCCGAGTGCGTCGGCTCTTATTCTGATTTCAGAATTTTTTGGAGTAACAGTTGATTATTTACTTAAGGGAAATGAAATCACTTCTCCTGAACTTAAAGTTAAAGTAGAGCAACCTATGGGCGAAACTGCAAAGGAGCTTCTGGAAGTCTTTGAAAGCCTGCCGATGAGGGAACGTGTCAAACTTCTCAATGTAGTCTATGATTTTGAAGAACAGTATCGCAATTCAGGGTCTTCCGGCTCTTTGGAACTGCCGATGCCGAATAACCCTCTCGTTTCACAAAACGAGCAGAAATTGCTTGAGGTATTCCAGAATTTTACCGAACCGGAACAGGTGAAAATTATAGACAGAATTCAGGAATGGCTCGAAACAAAACGAAGAAGAGAATCAATAAACAGTTCGCCAAATCCTTCACAGCCGGCAGAACCTCCGATATTGAACACTCAAAACAAATGGCGGTTGACCGCACGCAGGACCGACGGAGTCTATGAAAGCCGTTTTGCCACACCGGAAGAAGTTGAAAAACTAAAACAATTACTGGAAAATCCCGACCTCGAAGAACCGGAATATTAATGCAGGAAATATCCTATAAAATAGGGGATTTTTATTCCATAATCTTTGCAATGACAATCGTGTCTCCAACTATTATAATGATAGTTGGAGGCGATTTCATGTTTAATGATTTTTATGGAATTTACAAAGACGCAAGAGATTCTTGATTGATTATCATGTTGACAGATTACCTGTTGACCTGAAAGCAATAACTGATATGCTCGGGATAAAAGTCGTATTTGTATATTGTATCCCAATCAAAAAGGTACGACTTTAACCGATGAATCTGCTACTTACATAATCATACGTCGGGGCGGCACACCTGCCGAAAACAAATATACCGTAATACATGAACTGGGACACGGTTATTTCGGTCATCCTCTTGTTGACAGCAAATATGGCAAAACATTTGCTTACGATAATCAATACGAATATCAGGCAGAACGGTTTGCAGTTGATGTCCTCGCACCTGCCTGTGTTCTGTGGGGGCTTGATTTGCATACTGCAAAGGATATTTCCGAAGTGTGTAATATTTCCATGTCGTCAGCTCAGATAAGAGCTGAGAGAATGGCTGTTCTTTATCAGAGAAACAGATTTCTGACTTCTCCACTCGAAAGACAGGTCTTTTCACAGTTTTCTGATTTTATTAAACAACATAAATTAAGATAACAGATATTTACTATTTGTATAAAATTAATATGGGAACAAGTTCCCATTAAAGCATTTTTTAGTTCCCATATTCCCATATCATTTTTGCTCATCAAAACGAAGTTTTTTCAAGAAAATTCAAGTTTCAAAAATTTCCTGAAATTCTCCAAAACTCTATTTATAGCCATTCAAACAGCTCTGAGAAATTCTGAAACACTCGAAAACAGAAAACTGTTTCAGAAAATAAAGAAGTCCTGAATTTGGATTTTAAGTCCTAAATCGGGACTTTATTTTTTCACGTTAAATTTATAAACTTTTGTCTTTCTATCGGATTCAACTCTGAATATCACCAATTACAGCCGTTTTTCAGCCTATTCCAGTCTATTCAAGCCAAATCAAGCCATTTCAACTTTTTGTCGTTTTGCTTATAAAATTACAATCGCTGTAATCTGCGGCGTTTCTGCAAGCTCGAAAAATATTCTGTCCACAGTTTCCTTGATTTCTTTCGGAAGATAACCGTACACTTTTTTTCCGCTGACAGACCGTAATTGAGTTTGCAGAGTCATAACCAATTTTTCAAGATTTTTATTCGTAAAACTTCCATTCTG
>CAJTOG010000078.1 GCA_910577575.1 uncultured Ruminococcus sp.
CCTCCTTCTCTTTAATGACAGATTAAAATATAATTTCTGACCTGTCACTATATTATAGCAGGATATTCCACTCCACTTTTCATATATCTTGCGGTTTTAAGGTAAGTATTCACCAGTATACAACAGCCCAATCTGATTGGAAAGATTATAAATAATTCTTTTAGTACGCCATCTGCAAACCTTGTAATACAGGCTGTGCTATTACCTGTTAAATGGTTCTGTCGAGTGCTGTTGGTATCCCAAATGGACGCTGCTTTCCGTTGTCCTTCGGGATATATACCCTTCGTACCGGCTTCGGAATATATGTTCTATTTGTAAGGGATGACACGATTTTTTCTTTGTTCTCCCTTATATCATTCTCATCTGCTGGCAACAATAATCGTTGCCCTGCCGTCCAATACTTTTTCAATTATAAATCCTGCATCCTGCAATAATTCTTTTTCATGCTCCAAAGTCATTGGAATATCAAAATGTACATAACAATTTTCCGATATTGCAGACTGTTTTCTTTTGTCCAGATATACATTGCGCAAAAGCTCCTCTTCTTCGCTGCAGCAGGCAATATAATCTCCCAATAGGAAAACACCTCTTTCTTTCAGACTGCAATAAATCTTCCGGTATAATCCCTTTTTACGTTCTGGCAGGAAATGGTGCAGGCTCTCAAAGGAAATTACAGCATCCCATTGATCATATCCAAAATCAAACTGGAAATAATCCTGACATATTGTGGTAAGAGGCTTATCATGATGTTTTTCAAGTAGTTTATCCAGCATATTGGCACATAAATCGACACCTGTTACCGCAATGTCTGGATTTTTTTGCCATATCCTGTCCAATTCTAAGCCGGTTCCACATCCTAAGTCTAAAATCTTTTGGCATCCCAAAGGTAAAACTTCAGCAAATACCTGGTAAGATTCCTCCCAAACTGACATATGTTCTTCGTAATCACTCAGCCGCTTCGTAAAGAAGTCAGACATTTCTTCCAGCGGGAAATCTGCTGTATCAATAAGCCATTGTTTCAAATTCTGCATGTATTCTCCAGATGACTGCATAATATTTTTCTCCTTCTATAACTTTACCGTAATCAAACTGTCATTTCTTTTATGGTATAGCATAGCATATTTCAATCCCACCTTCCACCTTACACTTTTTTATAAAAAATGTGAGCCGCCACCGGGCAACTGCAATATTTTTGACAGTTCCTTGGTATCAGCTCACATTTTCACGTACAATAGGCTGTCTGACTAAAGATATACCTATTGTTTATCCATTTTTCAAGAATATTTTTGTATTCTCAGGATACGCTGTATGCTTTTTTCTGACAGATAGTATTTGCAAGCCAGTTCCGCTATATTGCTTCCTGCAAGATACTCATCATAAATCTGTTTGTCACGCTTTAAAAGTTCCTGTCTGATTTGCGTGCCTGTTCCCCATGCCTGTCTATATGATGACTTGCGTGGAATATAAATATTTTCTCCGTCAACATACTGCTGTATCAGTTCTATTATCTCAATTGGCATAATTTCTTCTGCTTTCCTATAGCCCATGTCTGCCTCCCCCAAATTTTTTCCAGGAATAGCATTGGCTATAACAATTATTTACTATTGCAACAGCCAGTGCCATGCAAACATAACATATCGTTTCATATACAAATCCCCTTTCACTTTTTTCATAATATCATTTCTAATGAAATAAATCAATTTTTATCCTAATTGCTTTTTACCCTGCAAACCCACATAGAAAAGAACTTTCCGCACATCAGCTAATCAAGTGTAACCAGCTTGTCAACTGCTTGTTCAACAAGAAAGGTTGTTTTTCCGGCTCCTGCTGCTGCAATAATCAACCTACTCATTTTGCCCTCATTATGTATTCTGGATATTTAATCTTAGTAGTTGATTCAAAAATAGCTATGGCAAAATCAGTTTTATGAGAGTGTATATATTTATGCATTTCATCATCCGTCTGATAGGTTGTTCAAAAAATATCATTTAGAAGTTTTCTTCCATTTTCCTTTAATATCTTCGGCTCTAAAGTATTGTAATTAAAATCTTTGTCAGACAGTCATCTTTGGTAAATGCCTTTCGCCCCTGCTTCAATTCATCAATATCAACGTGCGGCATCTGAGTCGGTGTCAGCTTACGGATACTGATTGGAGAAAATTCCAAAATTATTGTCGCCTTCTACTTCATAGTCCAGCTGAACAATACATCAGATACCACCGCAGAGCAGCCGGTCAAACTTTTCTGGATATTCATCCGCAATCGGCACATTGCCAACTCCCAGATTAGAAAACTATGCAAAGAAGCAGTCCTTTTTCATATCCAGGCGAACTGACACCATATCAATGATTGTGTGACTGCCTTTTTTCGCAGCTGAGAGAATTTTCTGCGATTCGTCCGGGCGTACAAAGTTATCCGCAAGAATATGCTTTACATTCTGTTCGTCTTTCCCGATGACCGATTCATCATCCGAGCAACAAATACTGACCTAACAGAAACTCAAGCACATAGACCGGAACATTTGCCCCTTCCTTGATTTTCTTTGTCAGGTCTTTCCGAACAACCTTACCGTCAAAGTTCTGGCGGAGCTTGTTCTTTATTTCTTCACGGGTGCTTTCATCCTCTGTAAATTGCTCCATCTTTCCATCCTCCTACGGTACTTAGCTAAAGAAATCAAACTCATCCACTGCAAAAGCGATGTCAATCTGGAATGGCTCACGCTGCAGCATCTGCAATCCCTGTTCGTCTGCAATGACCAGATAATAAGTAGCAGTATTGCTGTATTTCAGAGATTTCAGATTAAACTGGCAACGGAAAGTACGCTCTGCACCATTTTCGCTTGTCTTATCTGCAATAATCTTCTGAACATCACTAATCTGCCTGCCATTTTCATCCGTAAAGTAAACCTGATAGGTAGCTGCTTCACGGTTGGCACCAACAGCATCCTTCTGATAGAAATTCAGAGAAAAAATCATATTACTGATTTTACGGTTTGCTGACAACAGATTAACCGTTACCGGCTTAGTATCATATTTCTGCTTATTACGTTTATACTCCATAGAATCGTTGCGGAGATAGTGATACTCGATGACCGGAACAACCATTTCCTGCAAGCTGATACCGCCATGCACAAAGTTCATGCCGCCGCCATTCATCTTAATACGAATGCTTTCTCTTGGTGCAAAACCGCCAAAGTCAGACCTCCCGTCCAGGAACTTCACAGGCAATAAGTAGTTTGGCTGTACGCCTTTTTGTATGATTGCATATCGTCTGCCATACTCCACACAGCACTTCGCACTTTCTTTTTTAAGATCATTTATGTTTTCCCTGTCCACATCGTAAAACTCATTTTTTCCTACTTTGTCATCCTCAGTCAACGGGCTGTATGTATAAAGGAATCCATGGTCAGCTGTAATCAAAATATTCGTACTGCCAAATTCATTTACAATAATACGCACAAGGTTTTTCAGCTCTGAAATAGCTTTATCACAGGCGGCAAAAACAGCGGTATCAGAAGTGTGGCTTGCTTCATCAATGGTATCATGATAGATGTAAACTACATCCATTCCTTTCACCAATGCACTTCGTTCTGCCCGCTTCATGGCGATAATGTCATTATATTTCAATGCTACACTCGCCGGATTTTCTGATTTCAGAACCTTATCACGATAGCCGCTTGCCGTAGACTGCCCATCTGCCAGAACAGTCAAAATATCGTTCCGAAGTTCTACCGTCAGTTCCTTATGTGGAAGCAGTGCTGCCATACCAAACTTTGTGATAGAAGGGAAGATACTCTGCATACTGCCAAGAAAAACCTTACTCTGTGTTTCCCTTCGAAGCTGATCCGCCATCGTTGCCGCCACTTCATAACGCATAGCATCCGAAATAATCACAAATACCTTGGTATCTGAAGTTTTGATGCGAGAACAATAAAATTCTTCCTGTTGCGGTACTTCCAGAACCTTGCCATAGGTTGCCAGTTCGTCTGCACACACATCCGACCAGTTGTTACCCAGTTCACCTAAAAACCAGTGAGTATAAAGTCCTTCCACTTTATCAACAACGTGCTTGAACAGATCGTCCAGCAGAATATTGGAAGTCTCCAGGCTCTTTTGAAAACTCAGGTGGAACAAACGGTAGTAAGTGTCCATCTGATAATAGCTTTCGGTGTATTCCTTCCAGATACCCTTTGCTTCTGCGGTATGGAATCCGGCAGAGTGTTCCTTGAAGAAGCTCTGCATATTTGCAACCTGCAAAATGCTGTCATAAAAATTCTCAAATGGCTCATACCATGCACAGGTTCTACGTTTCTCCACCGCCCCCGTAATGGTATCCACATCAATGATATGGTCTCTGATTTCGGTCATCAGCTTTGTCAAAATCACTTCGTTGATGCACGGGAAACACTCTGTACCAACCAGATTGTCAACTGTCAGTTTTTCAAACCGCTGATGCAGACGTACTTCATCTTCCACATATCTTGCCACATCATAAAGCTGCCCAATATCTTTGCTATGAAGCCATTCCGAAATGAAATCGTAGCAATACGCCTGGTGCGGCATAGAAATAAATCCGTCCAGGCCGGCAAGATATTCCTGTCGCATAGTACGAGTAACAGCGGTCAACAGCAAATGAATTGCCAGCCGTCCAAGATCAGGTTCTTCCTCAGCAAAGCCACATCCTTGGTGAATCATTGCCCAGAACGCACTGTCTGCATGATACTTTACGAAATCCTGATAAACTGCATTGTGATTCAAATCAAGTCCTGCACGGAACACACTGCGTAAAATCTGGTTCGGCTGTGCGTCCTTCAATCCGCAGATTGTCGCCATAACAGCCAGATGCAGTTGTGCCGGAGTTGCCGGAACTTTATTCTGGGTGCTGATCTTCAAACGACGGTCTTTCGCATTGAAATAGGCACGATAATTTTTCACCTGCTTTCTCATGGCAGGATTCGATGTAAGTCCCATCTCATCCATCCAAATAGAAATCAAATCTGCCCGGAACTCCTCGCTGTAAAGCTCTATATCTAAAAGCCAGTTATCATCCGGGCGGTTGTACGCCAGCGGACTGTAAACCAGATAGTTTGTGGTCAAATCGTCTACTGAAAGCAGCTTCTTCACAGAAAATGCGTTGTTTCCAGTCAGCGCAACCACCTTTGCATTTTCAAGAACCACCTCGTCCAACTTGTCCTCAAACTCTTTATCTTCATCGTACCAGAAGATGATACGACGCTGATAAAATTCCGGCAAATGGGCAGCAAACCGCCGGTTCAAGTCTTGTATTACTTTGTCGGTATCCATCCTCTACCTTCCTTTCCTTTTTCTTTTTCCGGCGGTTTCCCGGCAGTTTTCCGGCACCTTTCCGGCACTTTAGCGGCGGTATGAACGCCATTCAATTATCTTATATATTTCTTTAGATTTAACTATCCTCACCCAGTTCTTTATCTTCCTTTTTTTGTAAATAGTAAAATCTCTTTTGAATTTCAATTTCTTTTCGAAGCTGTTCCTCAGATGGAAGACAGGTTTTGTACTTTGATGCGAAAAGCTGTTCATGTCCGTGAAGGACGGAATATTTCGCAATGTCCTCATCCGTATCAGAGCATAAAACAATCCCTAATGTAGGGTTGTCTCCCTCATTTCGTTTCATTTCATCATACATACGAATATACATATCCATTTACCCAACATCCTGATGCGTGATTTTAGTCGTTTTCAAATCAATTAGAACAAAACATTTCAGGATATAATTATAAAAAACAAGGTCAATATAGTAATCCTCTTTTTCTGTGCGAATGTGTTGCTGTCTTGCAACAAAAGCATATCCCTTTCCCATTTCCATAAGAAATTTCTGAATATGTGTAATAATTCGCTGTTCCAGCTCACCCTCCGTAAAGTCCGCATTAGAAGCCAGACCCAGAAATTCCGCTATGACCGGATTTTTGATGAACTCTAACTTATCTGCCTGATACGAAGCAGTCAGTTCCTTCATTTCTTTTTCAACAGGTTCTGTGTTTTGAGACATCAACATCCGATAGTAGTATTGAGAAGAAACATTCCGCTGCAATGTACGAACAGACCATGCCTGTTCCTGAGCTTCCTTCGCATACCATGCTCTTGCTTCCGGTGATGTTTCCTGAAGCAAAATTCTATAATGCGTCCATGACAGCGGTCGACCAGACTTTGGACTCAGTGAGTCCAAAATTTGAGGAAACTCCTGATGGAACTTCACATACTTGTATAAGCTGCTAAAGTCAAAGCCTTTTCCATATTTTTCTTTCAATTCAGCAGACAAGTTCTTCATTGTCTTTTTACCATAGTCTGCTTTTCCGTTTTCATCCAGACACTCCATTGCAATTCGCTTGCCAATCAACCAGTTCCTTTGAACCAGAATCGTATCAACGGCAGCATAAGCTATGCTCTGGGCACTTTCTACAATTTCACAGGTATCGGCAAATAAATCTCCGGTTTCATGATAAGCAATCATTCTTCTGTTGAATTTTGGACTCACTGGATCCAAAATTGCATTTTCTTTTTCACGGATTTTTTTCGCTTTTTGAGATTTCTGTTCCACTGCTTATCAGCCTCCTTTACCCTATTTTAGCCAAAACATCCTGAAAAATTGCATAGTTCTTCTTCACACCGTCATCCAGGTCGATGGAGATCATCTGGTCGGCAAGGTGATGAATCTTTTCCTCATAGGTACGGATCTCGGTATCTTGAGCCTGCAAAGCAGTCAGCTTTTTATTTAGTTTCACACGCTCGCCGGTGGAGGCATTGGCTATACGCTGTTCCAGATCGGCAATAGCTGTACGATAACGAGCCTGCTGTTCATGCACATAATCGGTACGGATACGGGCAATGGTATCCAGCTGATAGCGGTGCATATAAATCAGTGCCTTAAAGCCGTTCTTTTT
>CAJTOG010000079.1 GCA_910577575.1 uncultured Ruminococcus sp.
AATAGCAGTTGCATCAGCAATTGTCAATATTCCGTCACAGTTTGCATCACCGATAAGAGTAACTTCCGGAAGCTCCGATGGAGTTGTCGGCTTAGTCGGAGTTTCAATAACAGGTTCATTTGAAGTAACTTTCCTGTTGTCCATACATCCGCCGTCTGTTTCAAACTCTTCTTTCAGTGCATCATAAAGAGTGGGAGAAGAATTTGTACTGAGTTTATAATCTCCTGAAGGAATATAGCTTACAAAAGCATCAGTATCAAAGTTAGCATATTTGTTATTTGTATCAACCTTTGCACTCTTATCTGTTACAATAGTACCATTGTTTTCTGTACCCCTATTGTTTGTAAACTCATCATTGTAACTCTTTATTGCACCTGAATCAACTCTCATGGTATTCTTGCTGTTCATGAATGCATTGTATTCAGAGAAAATATATGCGTCTGCTCTTGTATTCATACAATAACTGGTCTGTCCATCAAATATATTATTATACATATGGATATTGGCTTTACGTGCAAGAGGTCCTCTTGATTCACAGTCTTTCCAGTAGTTGTGATGATACGTGAGCATATACTGAAGGTTGCTGTCTGATGCACCGACAAGATTTGTCTTGTGGTATCCCTCATAATAGCAATAACTGTTTGTAAAATACATACCACGTTTAAAATCACAGGCACCGTCACCTTCTGCCTTGTCTGATTCCGCTGGATTGGCAATATGGGGAACATAGAACTCACAGTTATGAATCCAGCATCTCTCAACAGAAGCCGTAAGAGATGAACCTTCCTGAACACCCTCCATACCTATGCAATCTTCCGGAACGTTATGAAATTCAACATTTCTTACTTCAAAGCTCTTTCCGTATTCAGGAGCAGATGATTCAGCCATGAAATGGAATCCCCAGCCGTCAATTTCTGCATCAGAGCCAACACCCTCAATGGTGATATCCTTACCGGATTTCATACGTGCCATAAAACCATTATCACCCTTTGAACCACCCATATCGACCGAATCGAATACTGTAAGTCCGTCTGGAGCAGTAACTGTACCTACAATTCTTATTACAAGCGGAGTACCATCCTCGGCAAGTTTCTTAATGATACCGGAATTTGTATTGGCTGTACCACCGTTTGCATTCTTTCCTGTACCGATATCCTGACCCACAGAGTTAAGAATATTTCCGATACCCTTAACAGTTGTACCGTCCTTTGAAGTAACGGAAACTGTATTCTTATTTTCTTCAGTTATATACAAAACTTTTGCATTTAATTTAAGTTCTCCGCCGTCAGTATAAGCACCTACACCCTCGTCATAATTGAAATGAGCATAACCTGAACGGTCCTGTTGACCTACAACAATACCTGACTGTGTAACTTTGCCTTTTGTTGTATCAAGAGTTATTGAATAAGTACCGGGCTTCAATCCTAAAAGGTCAACCCTTACGCCCTCTGCAACATCTCTTACAAGATACTCAAAATCATCTCCTGTGAGATTCCCTGATGACGCACCTGAATATGATACACCCGTAACACTTGCATCAGTAAGACCCGAACATACAAGATAAGCCATTTCATTCCATCCGCCTGCATAAACAACCTTTATATCTTCGGAAGGAATAATAGGTGAAGGTATATCAGTAACTACAGGCACAGTAGTTGTATTCTGACTCGGATTCTGTGATGAAGATGAAGAAACAGAACCGGCAGAGCCTCCGAATATCATATAGAAGAGATTTGCTGTATCTGCCTTTGTAATTGTATGTAAGCCTGATGTAAGTTCAACTTCAATAACTCCGTTTGAACCCGTATATTTTTTTCCATCAACTTTTATAGTCGGAACAGTTTCAACAAATACCAAAGTAAGTTTTCCTGCTGAACCAGCATTGAAAGAAACATTTGTAGAAGATTCCATCTTAAGACACTGCGTAAGTGTTTTGCCGTCATAACTAACAGTACCTTTGGATGAAGAGAGATTGCCTGTAATTGTATAGAAACTGCTATCTGTTCCGTTTGCAGTGAAGTTATGAACCTGACCGCCCGAAACAACAGGAACTGAAGTAACAGTAGTTGTCTTGGTAGTTGTTTTTTCAGTAGTATTTGACGAAGAGGCAGTTGTAACTTGCGGGGGATTTGAAACATCTTCCTTGAATCCGCTTCCTATAGCTAATATTGAATCGTCATAAGCAATGAGTGCAGCTTTAAGAGCATCATTTACTGCATAACTTGTATCATCAACAGCATTATCAAATTCCCATTTGAAATCTCCACCATCAACACGACCTGCCTTTGACATAACAATTGACGGAACATCTTCAGCAGCATCAACACTGTAACTGTAAAAATCACTTGCTGTATCAAAGTTGTTGTAAGTGTTTCCGCCGGATTTGGATTTTACGGAAGACGGAACACTTTCATCTCTTGATGAAACAACATAGGCATCAAAATCGGTATTATTTTCGCTGTATGGCACAAATTTTTCAGCACCCTCAATAATATTTCCGTATGCTTTTATCATACCGCCTGTTTCACCTGAAAGTACAAGCCCGCCTTCTGAGCCCTGTGCTGAAATGAGCATCGGTTCTTTACAGTTTCTGAAATAATTATTTTCAGCAAATATTGAAGAACCGGTAGTTGAACCGATACCGTATTTTGCATTTCCGTCATAGTAGTTATTGTATACGTGAACTGTTGCAACTCTTACTCTCGGGTGACGTGAATCAGAATGGTCATACCAGTTATGATGATATGTAATATAGTTTGATGTATCGCTTGAATTTGCACCCTGAAGATTACATTTTCCATTATCAAAGAAATGATTATAGGAATGAGTTACATTATGTGATTTTTTTGTATCAAGAGCACCGTCTCCCTTGACCTGGTCAGCGTCTGAACCTGCATCGCCGTAAAAAAAGTCACAGTTATGAACCCAGCAATATGAATTACCCTGCTGAAGTCCGCAGTCATCGCCCTCTTCACTGTTACAGTTCATAAAGCCTATATTTCTTACTTCAACATTTACACAGTTTTTCATAACAAGACCAAACCCGTTGAAAGTTGCATCGTTTCCGATACCTTCAACTGTCATTCCGGCGGTTACTGTATCAAGATAAAGGTCGCCTTTTGTAAGAACTGACGGGTCAGTAATATTACCAATAATTCTGATTGCTATCGGACGTGTTTCCTTACCCTTTTTATATCCGAGAATAATATTCTGAATGCCGGTGCAGGCAACTTCTCCTTTTCCTTCAACATTAAGATTTGCTGTAACAGTATCCTTTGTTTCCTCTGTAACATAAACAACAATTGCATCACTTTTGAGGGTACCATCATCGTTGTAAGCTCCAGAAGATGAACCACCCACGAAACCATAACCGCTTCTGTCATGGGCATAAACATTTGCTGAACTTTGAGCAGCTTTTGAAGCATCTTCTTTGCCATTTATAATAGGAACAATTTTTAACGTATGGTTTCCTTCTTTGAGACCAACAGCATCAGCTCTCATATAACCACTGTATTGTCTGATAAGCATAGAATCAATCTGTATACCATCAACATAAACGTTATATCCATCAGCACCTGAAACAGCACCCCATGTAGCATACATACCCTCTGCATATCCTACGGCTGTATTTATATTTACAACTGAATTGGCTGCAAAAGTATTTATAAGACTGTTTGTCATCATAGGAACAGTAATTCCCATTGAACCTGCGGAAGCTGAAATTCCTATTACAGCAGATGCTGTAAGTGCCATTATTCTTTTTTTCATAATTGAATTTCTCATTGTCTTTCCCTCCGTTGAAATTTAATAAATATAGTGATATGTTAAGTACAGATTTGTCCGAACTGTCTGTACTTTGGCTTTAAATTAACTAATGTATATATTATATCTCAATTTCCAGGAGTTTTCAATGATATATAATACTCATTAACTGATATATTATGCTTTTTAAATAGTTTATAAAATCCAATTCGTCAATCGCATTCTGCATAAAAATAAATGAGGAGACGCTAAAACTTCTCCTCATTATATACAATCAATCAATAGATTTGAGCGATTCTGCCATATTGATTTTCTCAAGCTTTATTCCCATAAATATATTAACTATGAAATTAAATCCAAACGTCAGAATAATACTAAAAATATAGCTTGATGGAAGCAATATTACACTAAAATCAATCATATCAACTATAATATGTTCAATGACAAATCTATGAAGCAGGATTCTAAGTCCGAGACTGTAAACAATACCCATGACAGTGAGTGCAAGATTTTCCTTTAAAACATATGCAGAAGTTTCATTCCTGAAAAACCAAGTACTTTTATAGTAGCAATTTCTCTTGTTCGTTCTGTGATGTTTATGTTTGTAAGATTATATATTACTATAAATACAAGGACTACTGCACATATTATTATAAATTATATAATCAAGACTGCTCATTGTATCAGACATATGTTTTTTTACATCATTAAAAAGAGAAACCATAGTTACACATGAATTCTTTTAAATTGCCGCTGACTTAGTATGGAAGTTGTGACACGAACACCGGAAAAAAATCCTACACTAAGAGCTATTATAGCTAAAATTACATAAATCTACCAAATGTATCTTTCATATCACGCAAGGAAGATTTTCTTATAATGGATTTCTTCATCATCCGTCATCATTCAATATCTGCAACATCAGTTATATTGTCATTTATTCTAATATTAGCAATCTATCCTTTTTTTACCATTATGATTCTGTTCGCTATAGCAGATAAAGTCTGATTATGAGTGATAACAACAACCATTTTGCCTGTTTTACGGCAGGTATCCTGCAAAGCTTTAAAATCGACTTGCCGGTGTTATAGTCAAGTGCATCAGTAGGTTCATCGCAAAGTAAAAGTTTAGGATTTTTCACTAATGCACAGTCTGTAGCCACCCTCTGCTGTTCATCTCCTGAAAGCTGTGCAGGAAAATTCTTAAGTCTGTTATGTTCAAGTACAGTTTCAACATCAAGATGGTCCTTACGGATTTGTGAAGCAAGCTCGACGTTTTTTAGTGCAGTAAGATTCTGCACTAAATTATAAAACTGAAATAAAAATCCAACATCATAACGACGATATGCAGTAAGTTGTATTTTATTGAAACATGAAATATCAGTTCCGTCAAAAACTGCACTTCCGCTTGTCAAAGTATCAATTCCGCTCAAAATATTCAGAATAGTTGTTTTTCCTGCACCCGATGCCCATACTATGACACAAAACTCTCCTTTTTCAATTGAAAACCTGATTGTATTTATTTCTGTTTCCCCTATCCTCAAGTTTTGATGATATTCTGAAACTCTACATAACTCATAAAAATACTCCTTTTATTTTTATAAAAAAATGTCCCCTTTTTAAAGGGGAGCATTTAAGAACTGAATTTTTTAATCTCAGAATGCAATTTCTTCTGCAATATGATGAAGCTTTTCATCATAAGGTTTTTTCATGGAAAGAGCTTCCTGAATATCATAGTCAACAATTTTGCTGTCCTTGATTCCCACAACACGATTTCCTACACCCTGTTCCAGAAGCTCAACGGCATAATAACCCATTCTTGTTGCCTCAACTCTGTCTCTGAGCGTCGGGTTTCCGCCTCTCTGAACATGACCCAAAATAGTAGCTCTTGCTTCAATACCGGTCTTTTCCTGAAGTGCAGCAGCAATTTCCTGTGAATGTCCGATTCCTTCTGCAACAATAACAACAAAATTCTGCTTACCCTTTGCTTTCTTTTCAAGCATTGTATTAGCAATAGCATCAATGTCATAAGGAACTTCCTGAGTGATTATGTCAGTTGCACCACACGCAATACCTGTATTTACAGCAATATGACCTGCACCACGTCCCATAACCTCAACCACGGAAATTCTGTCGTGTGACTGTGAAGTATCACGAAGTTTGTCAACAAGCTCCATGGCAGTATTCATAGCGGTGTCAAAACCAATTGTATAATCTGTACATGGAATATCATTATCAATTGTTCCGGGGATTCCGACGCAAAGCATACCCATTGCAGACAAATCAGCTGCTCCTCTGAATGAACCGTCACCGCCGATAACAACAAGTCCTTCAATGCCTAATTCATCACATTTAGCCTTTGCCTTGGCAACACCTTCCTGAGTTCTGAATTCAGGACATCTTGCTGTATAAAGAACAGTACCGCCCTGATGAATAATATCAGTAACGCTTCTTTCATCCATCTTGAAAATATCACCTGTGATAAGACCCATATAACCTCTGTGAACTCCATAAACTTCCATACCCTTGCTGATAGCAGTTCTTACAACAGCTCTTACAGCAGCATTCATGCCCGGAGCGTCGCCGCCGCTTGTAAGTACACCAATTTTTTTAATCATATAAATTCTCCATTCTGCACCTTGCGTATTATTATGCCTGTCGGCTTAAATTCCATACATATATATTTTACAGCTTTTGCAGATAATTGTCAAGTATATTTCCATTATTTTAATATAAATTTCAAATTTAAACCATTTTTCTGTAACATTGCACAAATTCAACTGTTAATATTTAGTCGTTACTATGTTTTTATCAATCCCATATTTTCAGCATAAATAAATTTCAAAAATTCATTATAACTCTGTTCATTAAGTTCAACAGACAATCTGTTTTTTGATTTGACTTTTTTTCCTAAATCAGTAAAATAAAAACATATTTCAGTATTACCACTGTATTTCTTGCAAATTTCAGAAATTTTTTCAACAGGTATATTGTTGGAAGTTGTTTTTATGCATAACTGCATATTTTCAATAACTGACGGAAATTCCTGCTCTGATAAAATGTTTTCGCAAATCAGCGAAATACTTTCATCTTTTATAGAAATCCTGCCTGTTATAAAAATTATTTCTTCCTTGTTCAGCTTTGATA
>CAJTOG010000080.1 GCA_910577575.1 uncultured Ruminococcus sp.
TGCCATAAACCTTTGCATTACCAAAAACCCAAGCATTACCCTCATGCGAAAGATTATCTTCTTTCTCAATAAACCCGCCCAGCTCTCCGGCTTGTACAAATCCAAAGTTTCGTAATGCCTTAATCCTGTGAAGCACTCTTCCGCATACCTCAATTGTTTTACCTGTAAATTCGTATTTCTTATCCATTTTTTCTTTACTCTTTATTTCTATTTATTATTTAAAATATCTCTTACTATTTTCATCGCTGTTGATGAAGCGAACTTGCCGAAAGATTCACCAACTTCTTCCACAATGTTAAATTCTTCTTTTAGGCAATCATAATACACTTCATGGCTAAGATTTTGAGCAATAGTTTTCATATCTTTTGCACTCCAATCTTCTGGAATAATATTTTCATCAACCAATTTATGCAAAATTTTCTGAACTCTTGCAACAGTAACTACAGATTCAACCAATGTTAATATTCTTTCTCTTTTAGCTAATTTATTAGCATCTACAGGCTTACTGATTTTATAAGCTTTAGTTTCACAAAACCGTTCACACACAATTTTAGTATAAAATGGCATTCTTGTATTTGGATTATTAAGTTTGGTTTGATTCTTAACAACCACGCCTTCTCCATATTCGCCACCTAATTCAGTCTTACCTACAAAATTTTCAATATGCTTCCATGAAATAAAATCACCTTTATAAAACACTGGAACATATATAAGACCTAATTTATTTACTTTTTCTTCTACCATATTCTGTGGTAAATATTCTTCGGTATTTGTATTGTAAATATCATAACAAAAAGCGTTATGGTATATTTCATTTGGATAAGGTACAGAATGAGGAACAAGCCATTCCATAAATAATATAAGATTATTGCCCAATACTTTTTTTACAAGCTCTACATCTAATTTCTGTGACCATTCCCATGCTCCTCGAAGATTATTGTTGTAATCCAATTTTGTTTTTCTTGAAAATGCCTTAATGCTATTATCTGATTCATCATACCTGATAGAAAAATTAGCACCATCAATTTTTTCTTGAACAACAATGTTGTCACCTTTCTCAAAGCCATCTGAAAATGTAGGTTTTAATCTTTTAATATCCATATATCTGTTCTGATTCATTATATTTTACTCCTTTGAATTAAAATTTTATTTATTCTGTAAATAATTACACGTGCATTTCATATACTTACAGTTTCTACAATTTCCTTTTCTGCGATTTATTTTGACGGCTTCATTAAAATCATTAATATATTTTTCTTTAGTCTTAAAAAAATTGCATTTTTTATTTTCACCGTTACATTTTACAGCACGTTGACTTGTGACAAGAATACAACAAAAATTTATTTCTTCATTGCAAAAAAAACATTTTTCACTCATTTTTATTTCACTCGCTTTCTTCAGTAATCAAATATATACATCTTTTTAATTCATGTATAAATTTGTTAATATCATCTGAATTAATAGAATCAGACAATGTAATACGTATGGTTCTGTTTATTTCATTATCTGATAAACCAATAGCTTTCAAAACATAAGAAGGCTCATTTGTATAAGAGTTACAAGCACTTCCTGATGAAACCATTATATTAGATATATCCAGCATATATATTAACGATTCGCCGGTTATATTTTGTGGAAAAGTTGCATTAATAATATTAAAAGTATCAAAATTTTCATCGCCATTTATCTTACAATTCAACTCTTCTTTTAGCTTTTTTATTGTATAGTTTTTTATCTTAATTATATCTGCCGAATTATATTTTTTAAAATCATATGATTTTATAGCTTCTGCAAATCCAATTATATATGGTACATTCTCAGTGCCGCCACGCAAACCATTTTCTTGTGTTCCATAAATTAAAGGTTTAATTTTTGTATTTTGATTTATATACAAGAATCCTATTCCTTTTGGTGCATGAATTTTATGACCACTGACTGACATCATATCTATACCACATTGTGATATGTCAATATTGATTTTACCAAAAGCTTGAACTGCATCTGTATGAAATGTTGCATTATATCTATGTGTAATATTAACTAATTCATATATGTTTTGTATTGTCCCGATTTCATTGTTCACATATTGAACAGATACAAGAATTGCATCTGCTTTTAAAAAACTTGCTTTTAAAGCACTTTTTAAATCTTCTGCATTTATATATCCATATCTGTTTACAGGTAAATATAAAACATCTATCCCTGATGTATGTAAATCTTTGAGACATTCCAATATGGATTTATGCTCAATCACAGTACTTATAATAAAAGGCTTTAAACCTAATGATTTAACGTATTTTATCCAACCCTGAATTGCCAAGCAATTACTTTCGCTTCCACCACTTGTAAAATAAATTTCATCACTTTTAGCGTTTATAAAATTTGCAATTGTTTTTCTTGCTTGTTCTATATCTTTTTTTACAGATTTTGCTTTATCATATATTGATGAAGGATTATACCATTTATCAATAAAATATGGCATCATTACATCAATTACCTTTTTTGAAACAGATGTAGTAGACGTATTATCTAAATAAATCATTTAATTATTTCCTTTCAATAGCAGGATAAATTCCATCAGATTTCAGCAAATCATAAATGAATAATCTGCCTTTCTGTGTCCAGTATGTATGAACCTTAAAATGCTGAATACCATCTTTCCCATTAAGTGAATGAGTTTTCGTGCTTGTATAACCCTGTTCTGCATATTTTGCATAAAGAAGCCATATACTGCCTTGCTTATACTGTATACCTTTCTTGTAAAGATAATCATTTAGCCATATAGCTGACTTTCCGTAATCTTTCGCAATAACTGATGTTGAAAGCAAATCCGAACAATTAAGCACTACGTCATAGTAGCTTGCTTTTGGTTTCAATTCAATTATCTGCTGTTCCTGAATGGCTACAGTTGTTTCAAAAGCCTTTTCAAGTGTATCATCTGTCATATATGCTCCGTGTTTACAAATTATTGGAAGCACTTCATTAAACATTCAGCTTTCAAATTTTCTGCATCTGGTTTCTTGTTATGTGCAATCAAACGATACAAATCGCCCTCTGTGATAAAAGTCATTTTAATTTTCTTATTTGGTGACTGTGAGTGAGGCATATCGTGTTCACGATATACCTGCAATGTCTTGAAAGAGCATCAGAGTCATTGCCGTAACGTTCTTTCTAATTTTAAGATTTCGTTTCATTTTTAACAATTCATCATTTTAATTAAGTTTATTTTTGCTATTATAAATTAATTTATCAAGCTGACATCTATCAACCTGTAATTCATTTTAATTATATCATAAAACATTCTATTTGTCAAGATGTTTTTGTAAAAATTTTTCCCCCTTTTTCTAACTTTTCCAGTTTTCTAATTTTCTTTTGTACCTCAGCAATATAATACTCTTCACCTTCAGCAACCTGAACAGTATATCCTTTAATCTGAACTCTTTTGTAAGTATTACAAAAAATTGAAGTTGGAATAAGATATTTTTCTTTATGAGTTTTTGAATCCAAATATTTTATTTTATTACGATGCTTAACATAAATCAAGTCCAAATTAGTTAACACATCTATTGCTTTTGATACCGTTCTTTCTGAAATTCCTAATTCATTTGCAATATCTTTATAATAAATATTATATGCTTCTGGATAAGACATCTCTTTATAACCTGTTAATTCATTATTTTGATAAATATTTAATCGCAAATAAGCAAATACCAACAAAACAACCGAATTATCAAATCTTGTGTTATTGTTTGTAGCACGATATTGAATAATGGTCGTCAATTCATCAAGATAAATTTTCGCAAATCGTTTATCAGCATTCATTTCTTTTTTTTCAAATATCTTATTTTTGTAAAATTCAGCTCTTATATATGATGTATATGAAAGTTCAGAAGAATAGTTTAAAATACCAACAGATTTGTAATATTCCAATAAAGATTTGATTTCTGATGTTATTGTATTTCTATTTGTATGCTTGTTTACTTTTTTACCTAACCAATCATGAATATCTTTTAATGATAAAAGTAAATTGTCATCAATTCCTGTTCTGACAAATAAATACGCCAATATCGAAATGCGTTTTGTATCAAGTGTATTTTGGTTATCATAAATTATGCTTTCAGGAATAGCAACAAAATTTTTCGATTTCCCTTTCAATGCTACTTGTGCTAATTCACTATAATCCATTTTGTAATAATCTTTCTGGTTTTTAAATTTTTTCATAAATTTATCTCCTGTAAAATATTATTTTTCTATTTAAGCCACTGAATTGGTGGCTGATATTTAAAAAATAGTATTTTTAAGCCACTGAATTAATGGCTAAACTGCATTCCTATACATAGAGATACATATACCATAGAGAGAGAATGCTCCGCTTGCACTATGCATGATTTTTCTACTCTATAAATATAAATTTCTAATGAAAAAATTATATCATAAAAAAATAACATTTGTCAATATAAAAATAATAAAATTCAAATAAATAATTATAGTTAAATTATTAAATATAAAAACTATTAGAGAAAAAATTAAGAATATTATAATATTTATCTCCCTGAGAAGTTTTGATTTGTTCCGTATTTAATAGAAGCGAAAATTTATGTGTTAAGTTAGGTTTTGTATTAGATAAGTTTTGATTTTGAATCAATTTCTAATTAAATCTATCAAATTTGGATTAAATCAATTTTAAATTAAATTTGATTTTTGGCTATATTATGTTGTTTTTAATTATAACGTGAAGTTAAAATTGAGTATTTAAATGAATTTTTGAATATAATTTAATTTTACGATAAGCTTAAAAAACTTATGATTTTTAGAAAGTTTAAAACATGATTTAATCTTATCGTGAAGGTAATAACGTGAAATTAAAACTTTTATAGTTAAAAAATATCTTATATTTAGAGTATTTTAGATAGTAAGTAATCGGATATTAAATATAAAAATCATGAAAATAGTATTTTGAGTAAAATATATAATAAATTACCAATTAATTGTTATAGTAATATTTTGGCTATTTATAGCGATTTATAAAAAAATAATATTTGGTTTTATAATAGAATATTTTAAATTCACGTTATGCTCTACGTTCAGTTTTTAAGAAATTTATAGTAAGTTTATTTAATTGAATAATTTTTTATTAATACTTAGATTTGAAATTTTTTATTTTTTTGTGGGTGAATAGATGAACCACATTATAAGATTTTGACAAATAGTTAAAACATTTTAAGTTAAAAATACCCCCTGTTTTTAAACATCTTTGTCAATGTGATAAAATATATTTTTATCACATTCATTTATATTTTTATCCCCTTTTGTTAGTCCGGTTATTCAAAGCTTTTAACTGCTTTTAAATTAGAATATACGTTTAATTTGAAATTGATAATCATTATCAAATCAAACGTATATTCTTAAATGATAGTTAAACGTTAAACTATTAAACATTTAACTATCATCATATTATCATTATGCAATATTATATCAATAAAACCAATAACACAATCATCATAACTTAACATTAAAACTTATAACCCTTTATATTAATCTATTGAATTTACCAAACAATCCTTTTAACTATATACAAGTTCAATTGAACTTATTATATTTTCTATAACTTATCTTTTAAGTTCTTATCTTTGCTATATCATATCAAAATATCATATTAATATAATTAACAATTATCTATTTTATCAATCATAATAGCAACTATAATATTATAATCTCCATAATGCCGTCTAAAACGCCTTGTAACCCACATCAATATCAATCATAGTATAATTATACTCCTAATCTTGCACCCATGTTAAAAGCCGTATTAACAGCGTATACAGTGATGATATTATTATCCTGATATTATTGATTGCCTGCATAACTTATTAAGTTAACATTATAACCAATCAAATTACAATCATTAATATAATACACTCTCACACGCTCTACAATGTTGTTTAAATGCATTGTAATGTCAAGCAAGTATAATTATACTATGAGATTTACAAGAGCATTACAAGCCATTTTAAATAGATTCTTAATCAACTTCATCAATATTTATTCCGTTATCAATAATATATAATGCTCCCTTTGTCAGCAGTGCTGCCCGACTGATGCCCATTGATTTAGCTGCATCGGTTATATAGTCTGCTGTATCTGGTTTTAATCTTAATGTAATAGTTTTGTAATGGTCTTTTTTATATTGTTTGTCGTATTCGTTTTGATTAAATTTGTTTACATTATTCACTTTAAGCCCTCTTATAAATTTATGTTAGTATCTACATACGAATCAAATTTAAATTCAATTAAATCAGATGGCTGGCAATCTAATAAAATGCACAAAGTATTAATGGTTTTTAATGTTAAATCTGTATCATTGTGGCATATTTTTTGCATTACGCCTTCACTGATTATTTTTTTATTTTTTATAATTGAACGGCTATATCCAGCGTTTTTCAAAGCCTCCATAATATCAATTTTATATTTAATCATTTAAACAAATCCTCTTTTTATCAATCTTATTGTTAGTTTTATATAACTAAAAACTCTTGACTTTCTCAAAAATATGAGTTATAATATAATCAAGCTAAAGAATAGAACAGAAATAAAGTTTACTGTTCCGAATTACAAAAGCATCTTGAAAAATTATTATTTATTAGGATAATCAATAGGCAAAGAAGCAATATAATTATTGATTAGTTTGTTA
>CAJTOG010000081.1 GCA_910577575.1 uncultured Ruminococcus sp.
AAATCCTCAAGCCATACACGCTTATAGGGTTTGTTGCATTTGCATACATCGCAGACGTATGTGAATATCAGTTCTCCCTCTCTGTCAGGGTCAGTAGCATTGATTATCCAGTCCGCCTTGTCAAAAAAACTCTTTACAAGTTTGAGACATTTAACTGTCTGAACTTTCGGAGCAGCTCTGAATGTTTCGGGAATACAAGGGAATATGTCCAAATCCCATTTGCTGAATTTTTCATCATACGACTTTGCGGGAACAAGCTGTGCCAGGTGTCCTACACCGTGACATAATACCGCTTTTTCGCCTTTGAACACAAACTCATAGTAGCCGACTGTCGGTTCATCTTTAAGTGCAATTCTTTTTCCTGCACCGAGTGCATGTGCAATCTCTTTTGCAAGACTGCTCTTTTCTGCATAAATTACAACCATTATTTTTTCCTCCTGTTTTGTGCTATTATAGCACGATTTATTTTAATGTATCATAAGCATTGTGGAATCAAAAGCACTTCTGCCGATTCTTCGTACTGATTCAGGAATGTCAATTACAGGTAATCTTTTACATCCTTTAAAAGCATAGTCGCCAATTGTTGTCACATTGTCAGGAATTTCAATACTCGTTAGACTTCGGCAGCCTGTAAAGGCATAGTGACCGATTGATATAATTTTTTCAGGGAGTGTAATAGTGATTATTTTCTTTTGATTCTTGAATGCTCCGTCGCCTATTACTGTAACAGTATCAGGAACGAGAACATGATTGTCAGTGCCAATATATTTTTTGAGAACATTCTTTTCAATTATAAACTCCTTGTTTTCTGTACTTTCTGTCTGATTATTTTCAGCAGAAACAACATTTTCTTCTGGCATAATAAAAATTCCTTTCTTTTTTGCTTGACTTTGAAGTATTATTGGTGTATAATAATGTTACAGACTTTTTGTCTGGTGTTTTTTGAGAGAAACAGTCCTGATGATTACAGCAATCGGACTGTTTTTCTTTTTTGTGCTTACATATCAGCTCCAGAAATTGTGCTATTATATCACAAAATTATTTTATTCTGAATAACCGTCTTTTTGTTTTCGGTTTCGGAGTGACAGTATATTTGCTGAGAATGTTTCTGTATACCGTAATATTCTCTGTATCAGGTTTAGTCCAGTCGGGACTATCATGAAGTCTGTATGCTATTATTCCTGATTTTATAAGCTGTTTATTGTATTTTATGAACTTCGATGAGGTCACACGGGGAAAAAGAAAATTAATGTTTCTGCAAATTTCATCTGAATCGTTGTAAATAAATTTTATCAGTGTAGATATATCCCATTCTGCTATTGAACTAAGCATTATTTTTACATCACAGTCAATAAAACTCTTTTTTTGTTTGTCTCTGAGATAGCTGAAATCAAATACAATAACATTGTAGCAGTCCTTAATTTCGTGGTATTGTTCATATGGATAAACATCAATACCGTGTACACTTAAGCCCTCTTTGGCAGCTAATGTACTGATTTTATGAAAAATCGCAAGGTTTTCAAAAGTAATGTTGTCTGCAATAATTACCGCAACATTATTTTTTTGAGACAGCATAACGGCAATTTCCAAAGCTGTATGGGTACAGCCGTTGTGATGCTGAAGCTGTGCGATACCGATTTTCAATAAATCCAAATTTGAATTTTCAGATGATATATACATCAGTTTTTCAATATCAAATTGCTTTTTTTCTGTAACGGACGGAAAATCTATATTCAATTCTTCAAATGTATGTTCGGGAGCATTTTCTTCTTTTTCAATTGTTATTTCTGATGTTTCTTCCAAAAACAGTTCATTTAAAAAGTCCGTTACATCTTCTCTTGTCATGGGATTTTCAATTACTTCAATAACTTTTTTAGCATCATTTTCAGTAACAATATCCGTAATTCCGTTTTCAAGCAGAAAATCTGTATAAGCAGAAAATGCTGTATTATCTGTTATATTACCATAAACATAGATAATACGCATATTAGGCTTTTTTATTCTGAGAAAAGAAATAAAGTCATTGACTTCAATACCGTCTTTTGTCGGAACGTCCCTGTATACCACAAGAATATGCGGATTATGATGTTCAGCAATACGGCTCATGGTGTTTCCTCTGATAACCATTTCCGCACCGATAAGATTGATATTGGCATTGTCCCTTACTGCTGTTTCAAATCCCTTTCTTACTTTTTTATCAGCAAGCAATACAATATTCATTCAGTTTCACCAAGTCCCTTTTTTAATTTTTTGAGTTCTCCAATAATATATTTTGAATCCAGTCCGTCAAAAGTAGTTTTACAATCGGAAAAAAGAATAATGACAAACAGATTATTTCTGACAGTTAAATGTGATACAAGATAGCTGCTGTTCTCTTCACGAAAAACAGTTGTACAGGTGATTGAAAGACAACGTTCAAGTGATGTTTTATTGATTGTACTGCCATAAAGTTTGTCGTTATTCTTATAAACCGTAACATTACTGACATTGAACTCCATATGAATCTGTTCTGCAAATTGCTTGATAATTCGCTGTTCGTTCATATATTGTCCTTTCTGCCGTATTTTTGCTGATATTCCTTGAAATTTGTGCTGATAGTTTCGTAAATTCTGCCATGAGCAGGAATTATTTTGTCAAATGGAATGATTTTCTTTCCGCATATTATCAACCCTGTACCTTTTTCACCTGTTTTCAGAAACGCTTCCTGTGATGGTGACAGTTCAAATAAACGTGAAATTTCTTTCAAATTGTCTGATTCCTGCGGAAGAAGTACTTTGAATTTGGCATTTGCAAGCATGGAACGTGCTTCGGGTGATGCAAGAACATCAATGATATTTTGAGTAATACCCGTTGCAACACCACCATGTTTTCTGATACGACTGTATACTTTCACGAAAAATTTCCCCGATTGCGATGTACCGTTACTGTTTCCGTCATTGAACATTATTGAAAATTCATCACACCACAGCCATGTTCTTACACCACGCTTTTTATTTTCAATAACACGCTGCCACACAAATTCAAGTACAATCTGAAGTCCAACAGCTCTGAGCTGTTCACCCATATCGAGAATATCAATGACAAGAAACCTTTTGTTAATATTGATATTTGTCTTGTCCGCAAAATTTCTGAGTGAACCTGTAACATAAAGTTCAAGAATGAGTGCAAGCTGTTTGGCTTCTGATTCATTCTGAGATTTCAGCAGATTATATAGCGTAGTCAGTGTAGGAAGTTTTTCTTTATCTAAGCCGTTTGTCATCTGAAAATTACGGTATGCTGTATGTATACAGCGGTCAAGAATTGATTTTTCCTCAGATGTAAGCGGACTTCCCTTTGCAGTCTCTACAACAGTCATAATAAATTCCGATTTTATCGAAACAGCATCTCTGCCTTCTTCGGTATATGAAAGGTCAATATCAAAAATATTGTACTTTGTCGGAGAATTTGGCGAGAGTTTTAAAAATTCACCGTCAAAATTTTCTTTCTGAATTAACGCACCATACTCATTATCTGGGTCAATTACGATAATTTCATCATTTGGATATTTGAAAAGCACGTCAGCAAGTTCAAGCTTGACAAATACAGATTTTCCCGAACCCGAAGGACCGAGAACAAATCCGTTTGAGTTCATTTCTTCAGTTCTGTCAAGTATTATCGCCGAATTTGTTACTTTATTGATACCATAGAAAACACCGCTGTCATTAAAGTATGTGCGATATGAGAAAGGGATAAGAATACCTGCTGCATCAGTAAGAAGATAGGTACTCACTGCACTGCCCAAGTGGTTTACTCCAAATGGTAAAATACTGTTCATGCCTTTTTCCTGCTGTCTTGTAAGGAAATTTATTGTTACCTGATGTTTTGTGGCTTTTGTGCGAATATGTTTTGTCAGTTCCTCTAAATCATCTTTGTTTTCGGCTGAAAGACTTATAAAAATCGCAACCTCAAAAAGTTCAATATTACTTCCTGAAAGCCTGAGCTGTAAATCCTCAAGTTCTTTTAACTTGTCGGTAAGTCTGAATGGTACGAAATTACCGCCTTTTTTGTGGTTATCTTCCATACGCTTCTGAATTTGTCCCTGAACATTGAAAATCTCCTGTCTTACTTTTTCAAGTGCATCGCTTTTGTCAATTCTGATAATGTGTTTTGAGACTGCAATCTTGAAATTGTTATCAAGAAGTTCTGACAAGAAACCGTCATCAAGTTCACGGTCATATCTGTGAACATACATTATGCGAGTTAATGAAGCTCCGACTTCAACTTCCTTACCCTTGAATGCAAACATCGACGGAGCAATATAATCTTTTAAGCGACCGCCTCTTGCATAAAGATTTGACGGCAGAAGAAATTCAATATCATCAAACGGGTGATAGTATTCATGGACAATTTCAAAGACTTCTTCAGGCATAAGCTGATGAATCTCAACACCGAGATTATCAAAGTATGTCTGCAATTCTCTGTAGTACTTGAAAAGTACATTTACATTGTCAATCTTAGTCTGCGGTTTATAAGAAAGTGAAATAAGCATTATTTTATTTGCACAAGCCTGTTCTGATTTCTTTATATTTTCTTCAAGTATTTCGAAGTAATCGTCATAAAATTCTCCATATTTTCGTTCTTTCGGAATCATTGCCCTGCGTAATTTATCAGCGTTTATCGCCGAGTTCATTATAAATTCCTGATAGGAAATATCCGCTGGAAGTGCGTTCAGAAGTTTCTGATAGCCTTCATATGTATCATTCTGCTCTGTCTCACGAAGAAGTGAATAGTCGAGATTTTCAAATGAAAAGATAAGTGTATATCTGTCCTCTCCGACAAGAAAAATACCGTTTTCATAGACTTCCCAGAACGGAATAGTATCCTGAGCAGTTTTCGGTATCTGCATACCTCCTGAAAATATTGATTTATTGCTTTTTTTCTGAAATATCATTGCTGAATACTCCTTTTGAATCATAGTATCTTACGTCTGCACCTTTGAAAATTTTTATCATGAACTGAAATAAATTCTGCCCCTGAATGTTCACACAGCCGAACATTATTACAACAGCGAGAAAAATGAAAATCAGTGTCATTAAAATTTGCATTGGCAGTACATTTTTCAAAGAAAAGAAAAGTACTATTCCAACTGCCATTGCTGAAATTCCTATTATAATCTGTTTTATGTTCAGTCCGAGGGAATTTGACGATTTTCTGATGATGTTTTTCGTTATTTTAGCTTTTATCATAATGTCCTCACTTTATAAGATTTGTAAGTACTTTTGGCGGTTTGACCATCATTATTGCTATAGCTAAGGCTATAAGCACTTTTGGAAGCATTGTTAAAAACCATTTCCATGCTTCCAGTTTGGAGTTAACATCATTAATATCATATAACCAATCAGCGCTAAGATGAAACACTACTGATATAAATATTATTTGAACGGCACATTGTATAAATGTTAATATGAAATTTTTGAAATATGGTTTTGTAGTTTCAGAGGAATAACAAGCAAAAAATGTTGGAGAAATAATTACTAAAAGTGACAGTTCTATTGAACGAAGAATTAATTTTACTAAAATAATTGCCGCAACAACAATCATGGCAAGTAGTATTATCAAAACAGGTATCAGCATATTGTATGCCTGAATGAAATCAATGATTTCTCCAACAATCCATGTGCCATTTTTAGCTTGAGTTGCAATGTTTGGAACAGATAATTTAAGTTTATCTGCTCCTGCATTGATTATAGATTTAGAAATATTATCGCAGATGTCAAGAATATATATACAAATTTTCCCGCTCAAATCTATAACTGCTTTTGATATTATAAGTCTGCCGAAAAGCTGTGTTCCGCCTTTCAAAGTAAAAATTTCATATTTGATTGTATTTTCTATAAGATTTACTGCAAAGAAAAGAAGAACAAGACTGTAACCGATTATTTGAAATATTCCATAAAGTTCACCGCCATTATAATCTCGTGGATTAAGAGTTACATTCAGGGTGTTATTATTTGCAATACCTATAATCGCTTCCGGAACTTTTGCCCAAAAATCTTCTATTACATTTATTAGCTTATCCATAAGCGAATTAGAATGAGAAGGAATATCATCGTTATTGTTATACTCTTGTCCGGTATTTTTGCTGTCATAAAATTCTGTCATATCTTTTTTAACATCAATGCTGTCAACTGATTCCTGCAAATGGTCGACAGATTCCTGAGAAGCACCACCGCCATTTGCTTGAATTTCAGGCATAAGTTCATTGTTGATATAATTCCATATATCATAATCCATTTTAGTGCCTTCGTTTGCAATTTTGTCATATACATCATCAACTGTAGCAGCATTTACTGCTAATGGTACTAACATACATATGGAAAAAAGAAAAGTCAGGATAGAGATAATTATTTTTTTCATAAAATCCTCCTTAACTGAATATTGCCTGAACAGCAAATGTTGCAGCAAAAATAACTCCTGACAAAGCAAGAATTATAAGTCCCTCATTAAATTCTTTTGGATTTTCATCGGATTTGCCTTTTGTTATCTTTATCAATGATATACCACCTCCAACGGCGATAATAACGACTCTTGCAATCCATAATAAAATAGCTGTTAGATTGCCTATACCAAAATCTGATGTGGCAATAATAAGGTTG
>CAJTOG010000082.1 GCA_910577575.1 uncultured Ruminococcus sp.
TGTAATCAAACTGCATCTGTTGGGCTGTGCATACGAAGAAAGATTTAATCTTCACGCTTGCAAGATGAGGCTGAAAAAACTCAATCTCGAACTTCTTATTTCCGATAAGGAGGGTGAGATATAATGGGAAAATGTACATACATTTATTCCGAAAAATATCGAGCGTGAGGAGATTACAGAATCTGAAACCATTTGGGATATGAGACTTGAATATCTCCCATCCGCACTCAATAAGTTAAAAGATGAGTTTCCTTTGAAGTACAACCTGATAAACAATTATTTTTTATCAGGCAGAAATTTATCGATGTCTGAGATTGCTGAAAAATATAATTTGAATTTAAAGAAAATTGAGTATCGACTGAAAAAAGCTAAAGAGTTACTTAAATGGCATGTCATACTGTACGAAAATAATAAGTTATTTTTGTGCAGTTATACGAAATTTTATATTTTTTGAAAAAAATTGTCGTTTTCCATGAGAAAAATGCCAAATTCCTCAGTTAATATTCAGAGGGACAGACTTCCGAATGGCAGACTGGTTGTCCGGATATACACAGAATACAGTTCAAAAATCGCATCGGCTGAAACTATTGCAAAGATATTTCGGTTGCATGGTAGAAAAAATTGGACAAAAAAATAAAACCGAACTTAAAAAAGCCCAGTTCTACGTTGTTTTTATGGTGCCGCTGACCGGACTTGAACCGGTACGGATGTTACTCCGAGGGATTTTAAGTCCCTTGTGTCTGCCTATTCCACCACAGCGGCTTATCATATATTACTTTTGTAATTATATCATAAAAAAGTCCAAATGTCAATAGCTTTTTAAAAAATAAATAAATTAATTATTATTTCGATATTTATCACTTGACATATTTAGTAAGTTTGTGTATAATATAACTATAAATATTAATTAAAGGAGGAATAGAAAATAAAATTTCTGCTTGTTGATGATAATGAAATAAATCTTGAAATACAGAAACTTATGCTTGAAAGCTGCGGATTAACAGTTATGGCGACTGAAAGCGGAAAAGATGCCATAAGACTTTTTGATGAAAATGACTTTTTTATGGTATTTATGGACATAAATATGCCTGTTATGAATGGTTATGAAACAGCTGAAATTATTAGAAAGAAAAATAAGTCCATACCTATAATTGCATTGTCAGCTGATAAAATCACTGTAGATAACGAAAAATTTAATAAAAGCGGTATGAATGATTCCTTGCTTAAACCTTTGCAGATGAATGATTTGAAAGAAATTCTCAGTAAATATCTTGTTGTTGATTTTGCTGAAAATAATACTTCCGATTCTGTCGATTCAATTTTCAGTTATGATGAACTTCTGTCAGTAATGAAAGATGAAAAGGCAGTTTTACAGATTTTAAGGCAGTTTCTGAGTGTACATAACAGGGATTGTAAATTACTTACGGAAAATGTAAAATCCGGAAATTTTATTGGTGCAAGAGAAATTCTTCATAATGTAACAGGTATTTCCGGAAATATGTTTTGTAAAAGGCTTTATAATGTTTCATGTAGTCTGAGCAATGAGCTTAAAAAGGAGACTGCGGAAAGTCTGAAAAGATTTTCGGAAGTATGGAATGAAACATTTAGGGAATTAACTGAATATTATAATAACCTTAATGAAAAGTATCCACAGGATAAAACTGATGCAGACTGGGATTCACTTTGGAACGATTTTATTTCACTCTGCAAAGAATTTGATATTTCAGCCGTTGATATTTTTTCTGAAAATATACAAACTTTTATCGCAAATATGAGTAATGAAAAATTCAGAGAACTCAAAAAAGCTGTTCTTGATTATGATTTTATGTGGATTTCAGATAATATGGAGGGATAAGATGTATCAGGTGTTATTGGTTGAAGATGATACTGCACTGCGTTTTATTTATTCAAAAATGAAAACGTGGTCTGAATGTGGGTTTGCAATTGCTGCTGAAGCAACAAATGGAAAACATGCTCTTGAAATGCTTGAAAAACAGACTTTTGATTTAATTTTTACTGACATACGTATGCCGTTTATTGACGGAATTGAAATGCTGCGGAAACTCAATGATATTGGAAATACTATTCCTGTTGTTTTTGCAAGTTCATATGATGAATTTGAATACGCCCGTCAGGGTCTTATTCTTGGTGCATTTGATTATCTTCTGAAACCGGTTGAACAGAAGAAGCTTGCAGAAGTTTTGAACCGTGCAAAAATACGTATTGATGAACTTAATAACAAAAGTAAGCTTCAGCCGGCTGTTGAAAAAATACTTAATGAGCTGAAAATTTCTCCTGATGAAAATAAGTTTGTAAATCAGGTATCTTTATATTGTTCTGAAAATTATGATAAAATTATAACTGTTGATGATGCAGCAGAGGCTCATGGTTATAGCAAGGATTATTTCAGTAAACTATTCAAGCAGAATTTCAGTATAACATTTCATGAGTTTTATTCAAGAATCAAGATTGCATATGCTGTTGAACTGCTTACAACCGGCAACTATAAAGCTTACGAAATCAGTGATATACTTGGATATTCATCGGTTGATTACTTTACTAAAGTTTTTAAGGAAATTACAGGAACTACACCTTCAAAGTTCAAGTCAGGAGAAATAAAATGACAAATTATGCAGAAATACTCGTTGTGGATGATATGCCGGACCATATTGCTTATTCAGGAACACTTTTACGTGCTGAAGGCTATCGTGTTTTTACGGCATCAAGTGGAAAGGCGGCTATCCGTTTTTTAGAGAAAAAGATTCCTGACCTTATTCTTCTTGATATTCAGATGGATGATATAAATGGTCTTGAGGTTTGCAAAATAATAAAATCCAATCCGAAAACAAGTGAAATACCTGTTATTTTTCTTACATCGGAAACAAGTCCAGAAATTATAAGTCAGGGTTTTGAAATCGGCGGATGTGACTATGTAAAGAAACCGTTTATTAAAGAAGAATATATTGCACGAATAAAAACTCATTTGCAGGTATATTCACAACAGAGGGAACTTACAAATGCAAATAACGAACTCAGCTTATTCTGTTCAGCAGTTTCGCATGACCTTAAAGCACCATTCAATATAATAAATATGCTTATTGAAATGCTCCGTCAGGAACTGGGAGACAATCAGGAGCAGGGGATTTATGAAATCATGAATATGATTGTTTCAAAGGCAACTCAGACCAGAGTCATGATTGAAAGACTTTTTGAATTTTCCAAAATGTGCAATTTAAAACCGAAAATGAAGAAGCTTGATATTAAAAAAATTGCTGTGGAAACATTCAACGAACTGAAAAAATTGGAATCCGGACGTGATATAAGACTTGAATGCAGTGATTTGCCCTATGTAAATGGCGATGAGGTTCTTGTTCAGATAATGCTGAAAAATCTTATCGGAAATGCCATAAAATATACCTCAAAACGTGAAATTGCTATGATTGAAATTTCAGGAATTACAGACAAGTCATATAATATAATTAAAATCAAAGATAATGGCTCTGGATTTGATATGGCTTATGCAAATAAACTGTTTCAGGTATTTCAAAGACTTCATTCAGAAGAAGAATTTGAGGGAAGCGGAGTAGGACTTGCACTTGTAAACCGTATAATGGAACGTCATGGCGGATTTGTAAAAGCATATGCAGAAATTGACAAGGGAGCTGAATTTTCACTTATGTTTCCTATTCCGTCACATCATTAAAATAACAGTCAATTGAATATTTTGATTTGGCTTGAATTGATTAGAATAACAAATGGCTATAGTATGCTTCAGCCTGAAAATTTATCAGAAGTTAAAATCAAAAAAATTATTGATGGTTATGAAACAGACAGCTCTATAATTTCAGTATACAGAAGGGATTTAAAAGGGTGTTTTAAATTAACTTAGATAATTGATATTTAAATTTCATATAGAAATATGTTTTTGATTTTGATGTCTGAAATATCCATATTTTCTACGTAATATAGTAAAATAGGCATTTTTTATGGTAAATAATCTTAAATAAGCAATAAATACATTTCCTGTAATGTATGTGGAATAATTGTGTCTTCTTTATAATTTAAGATTAGGATTCATTTTGCAGAAAACCTGTTCAAATACGGAAGTTGCCAGTCAGAGATATAAGTTCGCCCATATCGGCAGATTTGAATGTATCAGAGTAATTTTCTCTGAATTGATTCACAATGTTGTCATCGCCGATAAGCTTATCATCGTCAAATTTCAATTCCTTGCTGATAATAATATCAGTGATGTACTTTTCATAAATATCGTCTTTCAGGCCGAGCGGTTTGACGTAATTAAGAGCATTTGTTTTGTATTTAAAAGCCTTTAAGTCGTTTTTCCGCCTTGTCTCGTAGTCTTTAATGAATTTCCTGATGCCGTTGGTATCCATATTCTCATAGTATTTTATGGTGCTGTTTGATTTTATATCTACTTTTTTGATTTTGAATATAAAAATAAGACCTTATGGTCTTTTTTTACATTATTGAAATATAATTAAAATGGCTCTTTTAAGAGCGTTTTAATTATATTTCAATATCCCTATAGTTTATTTCATCCTTGGTTGTTTGAGTAAATATCCCATATTCATTACTTTCTGTTCAAAATTAAGTAACAAGCAAATTTTCAAGTTTACTTATGACAGCTATTTTTGTTTCCAATGCATCCATGTTTATCTTTTATACAATGTCCATGATGATTACAGTAAACATTTGGATTATATGCAAGAGTTCTTGAGAACAGGTCAGATACGACAGCATCAACACTGCTGGATACACCATCGCACAGTGTGATTCCTGTTTCGGATAGTGCATTTTGTATACCTGCTCCGATTCCGCCGCAAATCAATAGATTAATTTTTAATTCAGAAAGCAGTGTGGCTAATGTAACTAACATGTCCGCTTCTGTTTGTATTTGTCACTTTCCCATCAACCACTTCATAAATTTTGAATTGCTCCATGTGACCAAAATGAGAGAATAAATTTTCATTCTAATAAGTTACTGCAATTTTCATAATTTCTGTTTCTTTCTGATAGCAGCTTAACTTTAAGCTGAAAAATTAATTTTTACACATCTTTTACCAATGCAAAAAGTGCTTTGTGATTTAATCACAGAAACTAACTGTTTCTTTTGATATAATTATAAACATAAAAGGAGGAAATATACCATGATGAAGAGAAAAGCAATCGTCAATGTTAATGAATGCGTGGCATGCGGATGCTGCGTAAGAGTTTGTCCTAAAAATGCAATTAAAGTTTCGCAGGGAATCTATGCAGAAATCAATTATAATCTGTGTGTTGGTTGCGGAAAATGTGCAAAGGAATGTCCTGCAAGCGTGATAACACTGGTGGAGGTGACAAAGCAATGAAGCAAAAGAAAAAATGGTATGATTATCTTTGGATATTTTCTATTACATACTTGATATTAGGATTCTTCAATATTCTTTTTGCATGGCTCGGACTGTTATGCTTTTTTATACCGATTATTATATCGGTTATTAAGGGAAATAAGGCATACTGTAACCGATATTGTGGAAGAGGTCAGTTATTTTCCCTAATAGGAGGCAAATTTGGTCTTTCTCGTAAAAAAGATATTCCCCAATGGATGAAATCAAAATATTTCCGGTATGGGTTTTTAGTCTTCTTTTTTGCGATGTTTTTTCTCATGCTTTGGAACACCTATTTGGTTTTTGCAGGAACGAGGGATTTAAGCCAAACTGTTAAGCTGTTTTGGACTTTTAAGCTTCCATGGCATTGGGCTTATCATGGGACTCTGTTTTCGCCAGGAGTCGCACAATTTGCATTTGGATTTTATAGTGTAATGCTCACATCTACCGTTCTCGGATTTGTTACCATGATTTTATTCAAGCCCCGTTCATGGTGTGTGTATTGTCCGATGGGAACAATGACTCAGCTAATATGTAAAGTAAAAAATGTGACTTCATCACGGAATCAAAAATAAAAAATGGGTATACTAAGTATATAAATCAAAATAAATGAAAGTGATAAAATGTCAGTTTTAACGGTAAAATTGTGCGACGGTCTATCGGAGCAATATCAAAAACACAGATACTTGCCATGTTAGAGGATTAATTTTTGCAGACGCTTTTTATCAAGAATTTTTATCCCTTTGCGTGAAACTTCAACTATTCCTTCACTTGAAAAATATTTCAGCATTCTTGACACTACCTCACGAGCAGACCCCATATAACAGGCAATCTGCTCATGAGTCAATGTAATGGTATCGGAGTTAGTTCTTGCAGTTTCATCTAAGATAAAAATCG
>CAJTOG010000083.1 GCA_910577575.1 uncultured Ruminococcus sp.
CTTTGTAGTGAGGCAGGTGTTACTCTTACCGGAGCAGGTGCAACATTCCCATATAGTGTTGACAAGGAAGACAGAAATATCAGAATTGCTCCTACATATCCTTCAATTGAGGATTTGGAAAAAGCTATGGAACTTTTCATTATCAGCGTTAAACTTTCAAGTGCTGAGAAACTTCTCCGTGAGATGAAATAAGAATTTCAATTTGTCTGTTCGTTCAGACCATTAAAAAATTACCCGAAAAGCTTTACACTTTTCGGGTTTTTTATTATTCAGCAAAAACATTCTGTTTTATGATGTTGTAATTGGCATCGAAATCTACAATGAGTGCGTCTCCGCTTGCGGTATATTCTCCGTAATATGTATTATCCGCCGGAATCTGTAACTGCTGTGTTTCATATCCGATTAGAAACGGCATTCTCAGTGAAAGAGTGTACATATCCATTGACGGCATATTTGTTGAAACATTCGGCATTACACTTTTGGAAATATTACTTAATGATGACGGACTGAATGACTTTATTTTATTCATGACAAGCTCCATGACTTTTCTTTGTCTTTCTGTACGTTCAAAGTCAGCGTTTCCAACATATCTGATACGTGCGTAGGAGAGAGCCTGCTTACCGTTAAGGAGTATATCTTTTCCTCCGCTTGAAAGCAGGTCTGAAAGTGTATCATCGCCCATTATTGAATTTACTTCAGCTTGAAGAATTGTGTTTATTTCTTGAGCTTCAGCGTCTGATACATCAATTTTGATTCCGCCGACTGAATCAATAATATTTGCAAATGATACAAAATTTACTGAAACATAGTCATCAATTCTTATTCCAAAATTGTGTTCGATAGTATCCATAAGCAGTTCTGCACCGCCGTAGGAATAAGCTGCATTGAGCTTATCCCAGCCATAATCAGGAATTTCTACATAACAGTCACGCATAAAAGAAGTAAGATTGACTGTTTTTGATTTTGAGTTAAGCGACAATAAAATCATTGTATCGGAACGTCCCTGTTCTGATTCGTTTCTTCCGTCAGTACCGATAAGCAGAACACTTGTGACATAATTTGCACTCAATGCTCCGTTGGTTCGGCTTCGACTTCCTGTTTCGGAATAATTGATTTTTTTAATCATTCCCATGACAGTACATGAATAAATTCCGAAAAGCAGAAGGAAAATAATTATAACAACACCTAAAAGTCTTCCAAGAAATTTTGATAAAAATGACTTGCGTTTTTTCTTCCTTTTCTTTTTTGGTGATTGCTTTGGTCTATGGTTATTCTGAGGAGGTCTCTGAGGAGGGTATGACTGGTTTGAGTAAGGATGATTCTGATACTGCGGTGGACTTTGGTACTGAGCAGGATTCGGATATTGCGGTGGACTTTGATATTGTGTAGGATTGTGATATTGCATAGGATTCTGATACTGTGGTGGACTTTGATTTTGTATAGGATTTTGATACTGTTGATGGTTCTGAGGCTTTGGTGGATTCTGTCGTGGCTGTTGATTCTGATAAGCTTGTCTGTATTGTTCTCTTGCTTCCGGCGGAATATATGTTGTTCTTGTATTTTGATTATCAGTATTGTTAGAGTTTTTTCTGTCTGACATTGTTTCCATTCCTTTCAAAAAATAAGCCTGAAACCTGTCTTTCAGCAGATTTGCAGGCTTGCTAATATTCTATCGCAGTTTCTTTATGTTTACTGCTATGCACGTTATTGCTGTACAAATCAGATTATATATAACCATGGCAGTTGCGGACATATAGATGTAATCTGATTCAAATGCCTTTGAAAGTATAAGCATCAGAGAAAGACCGAAACCAAGCAATATTGATGCCGTCTGTACAATAAGACCGATTATTGCAGAAGCATGGATTACTTTGATACCAAGGATAAGTTGTATCATTGATGTAAATCTTCCGGTACATGCCATGGACGCACTGAGGCGAACTGATTTTTTTGTTTCTTCATCAAAATCATTATGAAGATGTTTCGGAATAACCTTTACCATGTTTTGAGGTATGCCATAAACTGAAGCAATTTTCTTCTGTGTTATGAACGGGTCTATACTTTTTACAATAATGCATACTTTCTTTTTTATCAGTTTTTCTGTCCATCGCTTTATATATCTGTCACAGGTGATATCAACAACAAACATAGCTGCAAGGTTTCCTGAAATTGAAAGATATACAGTGTCATTTCCTTCAGCATATTCAGCTTCCTGAGTCTTTGTAGGAATCCCTTCGATATTATGAGATTCCATAAGTTCGCGGCTTCCGAGAAGAATACGTCTGTTGCTTATCCAGCCACATAGTCCGATATCTTCTTCATATGAAAAGTTTTCAATAGGGTAGAGCAGTTTTTCTCTTCCTATAATCATATCATCAAAGAGCTGAGCCATAACGCTTCCTGCATGGTATGCAAGGCTTGCGGCATCAAGCATTGCTTCGGGCAGTTTTGTGTTTGAGAAAACTTTTATTCCGCCGAGTTTTATAGTACCCTCCGGAAAAACAGTACCTGCTTCGGCAAGTATTGAGTTTGTGTCATAAAGGTCATCAACACTTTGATATCCAAGAAGTATACCTCTGCTTCTCAGAGTATGTTTTGAAATTTTTTCAAGCGGAATATTTGCAGTAAACGGTAGGGCAATACATGAGCTTGCACAAATCAACATACTGAAAATTGAGAATCCGAAGGCAATCGAATCCGCAGATAAAAAGCTTCCTGTTCTAAAAAATGTCATAAATACGGAAATAACAAAGGAAACAGCAAGACAGACAGGCACAGCTTTTCGGCAGAAGCTGTCAGTTATATCTGAAGAATAGCTGTATCGGAGAAAATCTGTAAGAAAATCTGTTTTCCGCATTGATGCAAGTATTGGAAAATCTCCGAGGGTACCTCTTGTAAGCCGTTCTGCACGTTCTTCATCACGTACATAGACAACTGCATGACGGTCAAAATTTTTTGAAACAAAATTAAAATTTCTTTTTGCCCGTTTAAGAATCAGAAGTTTTCCTATTGCATTGAAAAGCAATGCAAGTATACCTGTTGGCATATAGATATGTATGATTTCCTCTCTTGCCATCTCGGGTTGAAAAAATGCAGAAATGACAGATATAAGACAAGTAATTGCAGTTACAGCGGTCATTGAATCGCTGTCTGCTTTGAAACGAAGGAGGTTTTTTATTCCTTTTGTTATAACAGGCATTGAATAAAAAACCGAAAGCAGACCGATAGCAAGGTGTGCTATAAGATATGTAGTTATATTTTCTATGCTGAGAATATTTGCAACAGGAAAGTCAAACCGGCTACATATTGTTATATAAATGCTCAGAAATGCAGTCATTGCCAGAACGGTAACTCTTGTTGTTATAATATTTTTCAGTTCAAAAATATCACGTCCGACATCCTGAACATCTCCATAGTAGTTGAAATCAACTATACGTTTTGTACGTTTGCTTTTTTTCTTGGATTTTTTTGAGTTCTTAGTTTTTTCAGTATTTTGGGAAATATGTATGTCAAGTGAATCGGCATCGATATTTTGTCTTTCACTTAAATTTATACTTGTTTTTGCAGCCCTCGGAGCAACAATTTCAGGAGACGGAACAATATCAGTAACATACTTGCGTCCATCGCCATTTGCCTCGTCTATGATTTCATTTCTTGTACGTTTTTTCTTTTTAAATTGCGGAGGAGTGTATATATATTCACCGTCAGGAGTTTCCTTTGAATAGGTTTGACAGCCTTCTACATCTGAATTGCGTTTTCTTCTTTTCTTGCTTCTTGAAGCTTCCCTTGCTCTTGTTGAGTCAGACATTCTGCGGATTTTAGGTAAGTCACTGCCTATAGGATTATCTTCAGGAATATCAATATTTTTTGTATGTTTTGACTTTATTTCACTTAATCCATTTGCAGTTGCTGCCACAACTTGTTTTTTTGAAAATTCAGCAGGTTTTGGCGTAAAATCCGGCTTTTTGTCATCATCATAAAACAGTTCGTTTTTCTCATGAGAAACAGTAGTACGTGATGGAGAGGGTTCTTTTTTTACCGTTTTTGGAAGTGTTGAATTTATAATTTTCTGTGCGTCAACACGTCCGACCGGCTGTGAAGAATCATTTGAATATTCATTCAGAATGTCCTCCAAAGAGAATTTATTATCGGGCATATCTCAACCTCCTCAGCTTCTCTGACGCAGAATTTCATACATGAATATTCCGGCAGCAACGGAAGCATTAAGTGAATTTATTTTTCCCATCATCGGAAGCTTAATCATGAAATCACATTTTTTCTGAATAAGCTTGCTTATTCCAAATCCTTCTGAACCTATTACAATTGCACAGCTTCCTGTAAAATCATTTTTTGTATAGTCGCTCCCTGATGCATCAGTACCATAAATCCATACACCTTTTTCTTTCAGCTTGTCAATTGCGGAAGCGAGGTTTGATACTCTTGCAACAGGAATATAGCTTGCTGCACCTGCCGAAGTTTTGAAGACCGTTGAATTAAGTCCTGCACTTCTGCGCTTTGGGATAATAATACCATCAGCTCCAGCAGTTTCAGCGGTACGGATAATTGCTCCTAAATTGTGAGGGTCTTCTATTTCATCGCAGATGATTATAAACGGCTTTGTACCCTTTTTTTCTGAAACGGCAAGAATGTCATCTATTTCAACATATTCACCACAAGCTCCTATTGCTGCAACTCCCTGATGAGACGCACCGCCTGAAAGCTTCATAAGTTTTGAATCATGAACATCTTTAACGGGTATACCTTTATCTTTTGCAAGTTTACGGATAAGATTAAGACTTCCGCCGTTTCCGCTTATATAGACCGTATCAAGATTTGCATCTGATTTCAGTGCTTCAATGACAGGGTTTCTTCCGAATATGATGTTTTCATTATCCGGCTTTATAAAACTGTTTTTGTTTTCCATATTTTTTCAAATCCTTTTGTTCATTTTTGTTATACAGATATTTCTAATATATTATAACATTTCATACGGAAAAATTCAAGGGTAATTATGTAAAAATTGAAAAAATATGACTGACAATTTCTGTAAAAATTTTTATTTTGAATATATGATGAAAATTTATAATAAACACTTTACAAAAACTGTATATCATGATATAATAATATTAGACAGAGAATATATTATTTTTACTGTTAAAATTTTTGGAGATGATGAAAATGAACAGAAAATCAGTAAAACTTAAAGCTATTATGGTCGGATTGATATGTATAACTTCTATGGCTTCATGCGGAAAAGATGTACAAAGAGCTGAAGAGTCTGATATGTCAGGCGGATTAAGTATTACAGAGGGTACTTCTGAAAATAATGAAGAACAGGAAACAGAAATATCAACTGATACAAACTCCACTGCTGAAACAACGACTCAGACTTCTTCTGCTGAAACAATTGACGGAACGTCAACTACTTCAACAGCAAAGTTTACTTTTGTGACAGGGACAAGAAAATCAGTAAATACTTCAAATCCACAAACTACCAAAAAACCTTCGGGAAATAATCCCTCGACAACCAGAACACCATCAGGAAATACACCGGTTGCTACAGTTACTTCCCCCGGCACTACAATAAAAGTGCCAACTGTTTCAAATACTGATGCACCGTCTTCGCAGACTACAACTGTAATCAGTCAACAGTCAACCCAAACAACTGCAACTACAACTTCTTCTGTTGCTTCTGTAAATTTAAGTTATTATGAAGCTGAAGTTTTAGTCGGACAGACTATAAGATATCCGGAGGTTGCAGAAACCTTTATAGAGATATGGACAAGTTCTGACAAAAATGTGGCTACTGTTGATGCAGCGGGGAATATTACAGGCGTCGGTGAGGGCAATTGTATAATCAAGGTAACTTCAGCATCTGATAGTAATATGTATGCGGAAGTAAAAGTGACTGTCAAAAAGCAACAGGGAATTCAGCAAATTGATGGCTTTACATATGTGAATGGTATACTTATTGCAAATAAAACTTATTCGCTTCCGGCAAGCTATAATCCGCAGGGACTTATGCCTGATACTTATTCAGCATTTCAGGAACTTGTTGCAGGTGCCGCAAACGATGGAATGAATATATATCTGTCCTCCGGTTTCCGTTCCTATGAAACTCAGGAACAGATTTATAATAACTATGTTTATTATTACGGACAGGAAACCGCTGATACTTTCTCTGCACGTCCCGGTTATTCTGAACATCAAACAGGTATGGCTATTGATGTAAATACAATTGATGACAGCTTTGCAGGTACACCCGAGG
>CAJTOG010000084.1 GCA_910577575.1 uncultured Ruminococcus sp.
GTAGGTATTTCCGCAACATTTGAAATAACTCAGCAGTATTCGTCATGGGGCTGGGGAGGATTTTCTCCTGAAACACATACAGAGGAAATAACCGGCACAGGTACAGGAATAGTAATGACCGAAGACGGATATATTATAACAAACGCACACGTTATCTATACTACTGATTATAATGCAGGTGAGGCTAAATCTGCTTCTGTTCTTTTCAGTGACAAAAAGGAATATGAAGCAAAGATTATTGCATATGATGTAGAAACAGACCTTGCTGTATTGAAAGTAGATGAAACAGGATTCACTCCCGCAACATTCGGAAACAGCGATGAGCTCAGAGTCGGCGAACTTGTTATTGCGGTCGGAAACCCTCTTGGATTTGAACTTTTCGGTTCAGTCACAAGCGGTATTGTTTCAGCACTCAACCGTGAAATTTCAATAAATGAAAAAAATATGACTCTTATTCAGACTGACGCCGCTATAAACAGCGGTAACTCCGGCGGACCCCTCCTTAACAGCTGTGGTCAGGTTATCGGTATAAACTCCGCCAAAATGTCATCAAGCTACGGTTCAGCCAGTGTTGAAGGTCTTGGATTTGCTATCCCAATCAACGACGCAAAAATTATTATAGATGATTTAATAAACAACGGATATGTAAGCGGCAGACCCCAGATTGGCATCACAACCGTTGATATTGATGAAGCATATTCAAGTTATCTCGGACTTCCTATGGGAGTATATGTCCGTTCAATCGCAGAAAACAGTGCTGCTGAAGAAGCGGGTATAAGAATAGGCGATGTTATTATCGGAATAAACGATGAAGCAATTACTTCGGCAGACGAACTGAATGCTGTTAAAAATCAACTCAAAGCCGGTGATACAATAACTCTTAAAATTTATCGTGATGGTGAAGATATTGACATTTCACTTGTACTCCATGATGCAAATGAAGAAATGCATTAAGTTCAATGCAAAACAAGAAATTTCCACCTCTCCTTTCTAATAAAGCAAAAAGGCCGGCTTATAAAAAGTCGGTCTTTTTGTTTCATTCTATAATAATTTCCTTTTCAAGTTCAATCGAATAAAGTGAAAGTCCCTTAACCTTCTTTTCCGTTATAAGCTCAACAGCAGATTTATAAAGCATAAGCTGATTCTTGTATCGTTCTGCAAGTTTATCTGCTGACAGACCCCTGTCGGACTTATAATCAACTACAACAATTCCGTCAGATTCTTCATACATAATATCTATAATACCTTTAATCATGTTATCGGAGTTTTTAAGTTTTTCAAGGACAGGACTTTTGAAATCAAGCTGTGATGCTGCTATCATAAACTTTCTCTCACGTTCATAGCTTAAAGCAGATTTTATTTTTCTATAAAGTTCACTTTCAAAAAATGCTTTTACTTTTTTAGGCTTAACGCATTTTGCCTGCTCCTTTGTAATAAATCCCTTATTTACCAGATTTTCAATTTCAGCAGCTGCATCTTCAGATGCTTTTTCAAAATCACAATACTGAAAAAACGTATGTATTGCCGTACCTCTTTCTGCACCTGTAAGCTTACTGCCTGACAATAAAAATTCCGGACGCTGTAAATGGAAATCAAAAGATTCAGTTTCATTTATTTTCTTGGTAATCTGCGTTACACTGAGTTTAGCTGTCATTTCCGAAAGGGTTCTGTCATAAACGCTGTTTATTATACTGCGGAGGTTATCAACTATACTGTCATCAGCCTTTGCCGGTATAAACCCATCATTATTTTCCAAAAGCATTTTCTCCCTGCCTGTAACAAGTTCATAATCAAAAAGTTTTTCATTTCTGTCGGGTATAGGATAATCAAATTCAGAATCTATACCTATAAGTTCAGCAATCGCAGGAAATTCACCGTGCATCATAAGACAAATCCATAACCAGTCCGAAAAGCTTCCTGCTTCAGAAACAGCTTCTCTTACACTTCCATTATTAACAACATATTTCTCAATAAGCTTTTTAACTCTGCTGACTGAAGAAGCATTGCAGTTCAGGTTTATAAAAAGCTGCTGTTTTGCACGTGTAAGTCCTACATAAAGCAGTCGCATTTCCTCGCTTCTTGAATCCCGTCTGTCATTTTCCATAAGCATAGTATGCTGAAAAGTCCTGTATTTGCGGACAAATTTCTTATCATAAAGAATAAAGCCTATTTCACCATCATCACTGCATATTACATTATCACTGTGCTTATTGAATCCTGATGACAATTCACAAATAAATACAAATGGATATTCAAGACCCTTTGATTTATGAAATGTCTGTACTCTTATATAATCACCCGTTGATGAAGATGCATTCCCCTGTTTATAATCATCATTTTCAAGTATTCTGTCAATATGACGCAAAAATCCGCTAAGACCTCCACTGCCATCTGATGCTGCAAAAGCTTCATAATTACGTGCATACTGTATAAGCAGACGAAGATTCGCCCTTTTCCTGTCTCCATCACTGTAAAGTTGCATAACAGAAATAAAATCAGTTGTATCATAGATTGAGTTTATAAGCTCACCTATAGTCATGGTTATCGAATTAAGCCGGAAACTTTCAATTGATTTAAGAAATTCGTCGCAACGTTCCGAAAGCTTAACATCAAAATCCGGATAATCGCCTGAAACAATTCCGATAAGCAAAGGATAAAGAGATTTTTTATTGTCAAATGATTTGATATATGCAAGTTCTTCAACACTGAATGTATACATTGGAGAAACCATTACAGATGCCATGGGAATATCTTGAAGCGGATTTGCTATGATACGCAGAATATCAATAAGCACTGATATTTCACGTGATTTCAGATATCCCTTTTCTTCGCTTCCTTTTGCCGAAATACCACGCTTTTCAAGAGCGTCAACATAAAGTTTTATATATCTGTTTTTACGGATAAGTATTGTAAAATCTGAAGGTCTGCATGGTCTCAGTGTTCCATCGGATTCTTTTACCTCAATACCGTTACTGAGCATTTCTGCAATTCTTTCCGCTGTAAATTCAGCCTCCGGACTTTCAATAATAATATCATCATCTGAATTGCTGTCGTCAGTTTCCTCACTGTCATTTTCAACACTTTCTGAATTAAGAAATGTTATATGAGTTGTTCTATCAGATGTATCATTTTCTGAATAATGAACAGAACCGAAATAAAGCATTTCCTTTTCATTATAATCAATATCACCGCATTCTTCCGTCATAATTTCACTGAAAACAAAATTAACAAAATTAATAACTTCCGGCGAACTTCTGAAATTCTTGTTAAGTAAAATATACTGATTCGGTTCACTGCTGTCTGCCGAATATGCAGTTGAATTGTTCATTGTGCTGATAAAATTTTTCGGATTTGCAAGCCTGAAACGGTAAATCGACTGCTTTACATCTCCGACAACAAATGCATTATCACCATACATCGGATTATTTTCAGGGTCAAGTTTATAATTTTTGGAAAGAAGCTTGAAAATCAAATCTTCTTTATTATTTGAGTCCTGATATTCATCAACCATGATTATATCATAGTATTCAGCAATCTGTCTTGCAATTTCAGACTGCACTATATTTCCGTTTTTGTCATAATCAACAAGAAGCTCCAAAGCAAGCCGTTCTCCGTCATCAAAACTTATTGAATTTTTACTGCATTTCTTTTCCCAAACAATCTGACGAAATTTTTCTACAGCCTCTGTAAGCAGTTCCGTAACATATCCTGTTTCATAAAAATCACTTTCAGCAGATATAAGCACTGTAGCGGATGATTTGACTATGTCTTTTAATTTTTTTCTCTTAGCTAAACATATACCCCATACAGCTTTATCATCAGCCCTGAAACCTTTGAAATCCTCAAAGGCACATATAAACGAGTATTCAGCTTCAGTCGGCATACGACGTTCTTCAGCAATATCATATAACAGTTTTGTTCTTTTATAATCATTATTTATTTTGTCCGTTGCCTTTTTAGCCTTTGCAGATTCAGAATCTTCACAGACATCTTTAATCAGTTTCTGATTTTCTTTTGAAAGATTCAAAGCAGTTCTTATTTTTTTTAGCATATTTTCAAAAAATCTATTATAATATACTGAATCACAGAAATCCTTTTTATATTCAAAAACAGTCTTTTTCAGCCAGTCCCGACTTATTGCAACTGATGAAAGAAATTTATCAACACTGAGTATCAGATTTACAAGAGGTTTATGGTCTTTCATGCAAAATCTGTCATAAAGAACAGAAATTTTTTCATAATCATTTTTGCTGTACCAGTCAAACAATTCTTCAATAGCCTGAGATTTTATAACTTTTTCATCAGCTTCATCAAGAACCGAAAAACCTGATGTTATGCCCTGTTCTGTTATATTATCCCTGAGCAATTCAAAACAGAATGAATTTATTGTAGAAATTCTGGCATTTTGTAAAAGTGCCTGCTGTTTCAGAAGATATTTATCGTGTGGCTGTTCACTTATCATCTCACGTATTTTCCTATCAAGACGTTTTTTCATTTCCGCAGCAGCGTCATTTGTAAAAGTTACAACAATAATTCTGTCCGCTCTTACATTCAAAATCGGGTCTGAAATAATATGTGCAAGTCTTTCAGTAAGAACAGCGGTTTTTCCGCTTCCTGCTGCTGCTGATACAATAATTGAAGAATTTCTTGCATCTATTGCATCCTGTTGTTGTTTTGTAAAATTCATTCTGTTTTCCCTCCCTTTTTATCCTTAGCATTTTCAGATTTGCCAAGAAGTCTTTCGGATTCTTTAATTTTGTCTGCATCAGATTCGCGGAAGACTGTTCCGTCACCATTACCGCATATATCAACAAATTCACAATACTTACAATAAAGTTTTTTTCTGTTAAGAAGCGGAACAGCCTCTATGCTTCCGCTGTACATTGATTCTGCCGCATCTATAAGGTGCTGATAGACAAAATTTTTAAGGTCGTTCATTAATTCTCCGGATATTACAGAAGAACATCTTGAATCATATGAACCCTTTGATGTAAGCTTTGCAGGGATAAAACGTCCGCCTATACCATGCTCCATAGACTCAAGAACATTTTTATCATCAATCAGAAGTCCTGTCGTTTTCAGTTTTGAATCAACTGCACTCTGATTATATGACAGAATTTTCATATCATCGGGTTTCAAATCATCCATACTCACAGGCGTATAAAGAACACCGGCAGGAACAAAGCCATCATACAATGCACCTTTATCAACTGCTGCAAAAAGATATATGAGCATCTGTAGATTAAGACCGTCAGCAAGTGTATGTTCATCAATCTTCTTGATGCTACTTTTATAATCAACAATTCTTATATATTCCGAACCGCCGATTTTACAGGTATCAACACGGTCAACTATTCCGCCGAATCTCAGTTTCTTATTCTTGCCAAAGTTCAGACGTACAGAATGACTTTCCTTCAAATCAAGTTCAAAGGCATCTGGAACAAAATCACTCATCATAAGAGCCTGCTGCATATGCATGAAAACACTGATAAGTTGTTCAATAAGTTTATTGAACAAAAGTTCAAAGCGTGGAGTCTTGGCAAAATCCCCTGCCATTCTCTCATTACGGTATTTCAAAGCTTCTGCATTTATTTCTTCGGAAAGCTGCTGATGGGTAAGAATTATAAAATCATCTTTCTTATGCGAATTAAGAACGGCAAAAAAACAATTATGGGTAAGTTCGCCGGCTACACGCATATCAAGGTCCATTTTTTCAGTTTTTTTCAGATGCAGACAGGATTTGCAAAAATACATGAAGTGACATTTATTATAATCCTCAACATTTGTAGGAGTAAGATAAAGCGGATTGAAACTTTTAAGTTTTTCCATAACTTTTGTTTCTATATGATAATCTCTGCTTTTGCCCGACTTGCTTAAAGCGGTTTCAATACGCTTGTTATATAAATCATCTGAACGTAGAAGTTTTTCAATTGAAGCAGTTGCGGTATTGTTCATTGTCCTGTCCTGCATATAATGATAATATGCAGCGTGCATGGTTACAGCATAAAAATCAGGTGAAAGCTGTTCTTCTGTAATCAGAAGATTTTCACTGAACATCTTCTGAATCTGGTCAATAATCTGAGCCGGAAATTTCATCTCCCCCTTTAAGTCAGAACGTGGATATGTAAGATAAAGCCTGTCCGAAGCAGACGAAAGAGCTTTATACACAATAAGTCTTTCCGAAGCAACAAGTTCTGAAAGGGTACGGGAAATTTCAATTCCCTGA
>CAJTOG010000085.1 GCA_910577575.1 uncultured Ruminococcus sp.
TTATCCTACAGAACTCGGAATGTATATTATTGATAACCTTCCTGTTGACGATTTGAAATCCGATGAAATGACAGGAGAACTTGAAAAGAAACTGAACGATATTGCTGTCGGAAAAACTGATTTTGATGAATTTATCCGCAGTATAAAAGAAACCGCAGCTAACTGGTTCAGTATAATTGCCAAAACTGAAAACAAGCAGTTTGTTTCAGAATCAGCAAAACAGCTTATCTGCCCATTCTGCGGTAAAATGCTCCATAAACACAAATGGGGATACGGATGTACAGGCTATAAGGAAGGCTGTAAATTCAGTATCGGAAATACTATAGCAGGAAAGAAAATCACTGAAAATCAGATAATACTTCTCTGTAAAAATGGCAGGACAAATATTATCAAAGGTTTCAAAAGCAAGAATGACAGCGAATTTGATGCTTACCTTGTTGCTGATAAAAATAAAAATTCAGTGATTTTTGAGTTCCCTGATAAAAAATAAAAGTGTGATATTATAGCACATTTATAAAAAATATACCACAAAACAGTTTTAATTCTGCTTTGTGGTATATAAGAAGGAAAGTATGATAATACCACTATTAATTTTTTGCAATACATTCTTCATCAGTGAAGCGATAAAAGAAAAAAATAAGTTAAGTTTATTGGGACATACTTGTTATATATTAGTAGAATTTATTAATACCTTTTCTTTATTTGATATTAAGGTTAAATTTAAAATTATGGTTTCAATGGTATTTTAGAACTATTAGGGACTATATTACTATTAATTGATTTTACAACTTGGATAAAAAACTAAATAAAATTAAAAGTCAATTTCATCAAAATATTTCTGAAATTGTTTAGGTACACCCATATATGGTATATATAATTCTCTAATATTTAATACAGTTCCCATTAAAACAAGTAAAGTAGAGCTAACCCACATAAATATAGTTTTTAAATCCCAATGAACAAGAATACCACCAATTAAAAATAAAATCATTAAAATTAAAAACATAATCCATATTAATGTAGAGGATAATGCAGAAAATATGTCTTCTCTTTTTCGATTAAATAAAAGTATTCTTTTGCAATTTATGTTATTAAACTTAAAATCACAGATAATATCACCATTTGATGTTCCAGTATGAAGCAAATTTATCACAAAACCTTGACCTTTTGAAATAGTATCAAATTCAAAGTTTAACTTATTATCTATAAAGTTTTCATTTAGATTAATAAAATTATTATCATATATCTCACGAATCTTATAATCGAGTATCTGACAATTATCATTACAACATATACTTGGGATATATTTACCATAATCTTCTTTAGACAATTTTATTTTTCCTTTATTCCAAAATACAAAAGTAGTAACAGTAAATCTATTTATATCATTTTCATTGTATGTAATTTTAAGATTATCAAATCTTTGAAAATTAGAAGGAATAAATTGTTTCGTCATTAAAGTATAATATGGAATACATTTATTACGATTGAAAATCCAACATATTATTTTAAATATTGAAAATAATGTTCCAATATAACCTAACAATATTCTAATTTTATCAAAATCCATATTAATCTCCTATTTAAATAATCAATTATTTATTATATTATAACTCTAATTTACGAGAAGGTCAATATAGAAAGGATAAAAAATGTCTAAAATTCAAAATCTGTTTAAAACTATAGAAGAAAGAGGAATTTCTGCAAAAAAATTGTCTGATAATACAGGAATTTCAACAGGAAATATCAGTGATTGGAAAAGTGGAAGATGCCTTCCATCAATCAATGCATTGATAACAATTGCTGATTACTTTGATGTCAGTCTTGATTATCTTGTTGGACGTACAGATGACCCAATACTTCACAAAAAATCAGAAAAACAGGACTAATGCAGTCCTGTTTTTTATTACAGAAACGGAGGTAAACAATGCAAGTCACAAAAGAACAGATAGAACAGGCTAAAAGTGTAGACCTTGTTGATTATCTTATAAACAAGGGCTATGAAGTCGGTAAAACAGGCAATGGATATAAAATTAAAGTAAAAGATAAATTTTCAGGAGATTTATCAAGTCTTTCAATCTTTGAAAATCGTCGTGGATGGAAACGCTGGAGTAATGGAACTCATGGCGGTGATGCAATATCTTTTCTCCAGAATGTAATGGACTTGAATTTTCAGGAAGCTGTACTTGAACTTTCGGGCGGTCAGACTATGTATACATCAGCCAAAGCAGTACATAATTCAAATAATAATTCTGTACTGGAAAAGCATTTAATTCTTCCTGAATCTGCAAATGTACATTCAAGAGTATGTATCTATCTTAACAGAGAACGAATGATAGACGATAATATAATAAGGCAAATGATATCGGATAAAAAAATTTATCAGGATATTCGTAATAATGCTGTATTTGTGGGATTGAATGAAAGACAAGAACCTAAATTCGCCTGTATCAGAGGTACAAATATCAATATACCGTATAAGGGAGACTGTGACGGCAGTGACAAACGTTATGCCTTTTCAATCGAGGGAATGAACAAGTCAAAACTCTATGTTTTTGAAGCTCCGATAGACCTGTTAAGTCACGCAACAATGGCAAATCATATAACCAACAACCCTGATGCATGGAAAATGCACACAAGAATCAGTCTTGCTGGAACATCTGATGTCGCACTGGAACATTTCCTTAAATCTCATCCTGATATTAAGGAGATACATTTTATCCTTGATAACGATGAGGCAGGACAGACAGCGGCAAAAAAACATTGCGACAAATACAGTAAACTTGGCTATAAAACCGTAAATCACATTCTCAAAGCAAATGACATGAACGAGGAACTTATTGATTATATAACCAAACCGCTACTTGTTCATAAAAAACTGTATATTCTTTAAAAGAACCTAAAAGATGAAATATTTTATAATACTTATTTATATAGAATGCTGAAATGTAAAGTCAAGGCTGAAAAGTCTTGACTTTAACGCTTTAATGTGATAGAATGAAATGGAGGAGTTAAAATGTTAAACAGCAAGGTCAGCGAAGCGCAGTCTATTTACGTCAATGAGATACGACAGGTACAGGAGACAGCCGAAAAATGGAAAAGCTTCCTTGAATTTTCTGTACAGGCAAGGATAAACGAAAATCAGAATGAATATGAATTTTCCTCAAAACTGATAATCCATGCCCATAACCCAAACGCTACAGATTGCAGACAATTCGGAGAATGGAAAACTTCTGACGGAAATCATGTTAAATATGGTGAACATGGTATCCCTGTACTTTTCCATGATAAAAACGGCAATCAATCCGTAATGTACCTTTTTGACACAAGTCAGACTGCACTGCCTAAAGAGCCTGAACGTATTGTAATACCCGAAGAACATAAGGATAATTTTAAATCTGCTCTCAATAGCATAATTGACAGGTTATCCGATAACGCTTCATTTTCTGATGAACAAAAAAGGCTTTTCCGTGAAACTGCCGAATACAAGCTGTGCAAACAGTATGGAATTGAAACAAATGAAAACTCCGAAAGATTTTCGGGCATTGAAAAAATGTCTGTAAAAGATGTCGCAAATATCGGAATTGCACTTAACAGGTGCAGTCAAGATTTTTCCAAAATTGTAGATAATGAGAGGAATAATATTTATGAGCAAAGTAATGACAATAAATCAAGAAAAGATAGGACAGAATTATATAGACGAGAACCACGAGGAATGGATTTGGGTACAAGAGTGCGAAATGCACATGATGAAGTACGACTTCAACGAGAATCTGAACAAATGGAGCAAACTCAACGAGGAACAGGGAGTGTACGAACCAATGATTTGGGTTCATCAGCCGAAGCCGACAGCAGCGATGGGCAAGTACGGAAGAATGAGACTGAAATTCATATGGAAAACTCCATGTCTGATAGAATCGATAATGCTGAACAAGAAACTGGAGGTAGAACAGGAGAAACTGAACCATCACTGCGAGGAAATGAACGAGCGAACTCTGAATCTGATAGACGAGATAGTGGAGAAGAAAAAGCAGTCGGAGGAGTACAGGGAGACAGCGAAATCGGGCAAATACATTCCGATGGTGCAGTTGCTGGAGAGGTACAAAGCAGAAGCGGAGGAGGAAATACTTCCAGTGACGGTTTACGCAATATAATGAACGAAACGGCAGAGCCTGACATGGTTTCTGCCGTTTCTGATTTATCCGCCAATGAAGAAATATCGGAAGTCGATTTAAAACCCGAAATAAGCGTTGAAGCAAAGCAAGGCATAAAATTTTCGGGAGTCATAAAGGGAGATACGGCAACTATTACCGTAAGCAATCCACAGAAAGAAGCTCTTGACAGCATTATTGCTGATATTTCTTCTCTCGACAATGATGTTAATCTTTCTCAAAGCGAGTCTATAGAAATTGCTTCAGATATTTTGTCTGCCGATGAAACGGTTTACAATGCTCACAGATATTCTGATGAGAAGAAATACCCATATGTATCTGTAAAAGCAGGCTGGAATTACGATAAATATATTGCCCCTGAACTGGAAACAAGAGATTATACTGTTCCTGAATTTAATAATGCGTTGAAAAAACTGAGTGAACGTTGGAATGGTGATGAATATGAAACAAAATCCGCTTTTGTCACACTGACAATTCATCTGAGTGAAACGGAAAGTTTTGAAAAAAGACTGAATGCAGAATATCAGTTTGAACGTCTTTCACAACGTCTTAATTATGATACTGACTGGCTTGATTCAGAAACAGAACTGCGAAAAGCTGTAGAAGAAGCTGAAAAAAACGAAAAATCAATATCCTTTTCAAGCTTGGATTTTGAAAAGAAAATCCCAGATGGAATGAGATGGAAAGAAAAATCCATTGTTGAGGATAACAGAGCTTTGCACTGGGTAACACAGGAAATTTTCACTGAAGCTGACCTTGATAAATTTCAAGCTGCACTGAAAGATACCGATATTGAAAAAGCCTACGTTATTCCCCGTGATTTAAGCGGATACAGCTTTGAGGACGATATGAGAAATAATGTGCCGTTTGTCATTGTTACAAAGGACAGTATTTCCTGCAAGGACTATATTGATAAAATAAAGTCTGTGTATGATTATGATGTTTCAAAGCAGCAGGAAGAAAAAGAACCTGAACATAAAAAACAAGCTCTCATCAGCGTTGAAATTATGGGAGATGAACATTATTTCAAGATTAATGAAAGCTCTGTTGACGATATTCTCAAAACTGCCAATACCGAAAAGCCCTTGCTTGAATTTATGGAAATGGGCGAAAAAATTTCGGAGGAAGAATATTCGGAAATTCAGCAGAGCGATTCATTCACTTATTCTGTTGAAATGAATCTTGACAGAGATACCGCAAATGTTTACATGGTCAACGACGGCAAGGGCGGCATATCAGAAGCCGACAGAACAGACAGCAACGTGCCGTTCGATACGGTCAAAATTTCCGACTACAGCAGTCAGGCAATAACATCAAATCCGCAGGAAATACCAAATGAGACAACTCGCCAAAACATTTCCGAAGAACATCATGTGACTGATAATCTTCCTGAAACAAGATTTACAGCTCTTTCGGAAGAAGCAAGGACATATTATGCATTTTATCCGAAAAACAGACCTGAAACGTTTTCCGAAGAATCGCCTTGGGGTAAGGTGGATTCCTGCCATGAGCTGAACAAGGGTATTTTTCGTGTATCTACGCCGAGCCACGGCGGCATAATGATTCGTTCGTCTATTGCGGATAAAATTCTTTCTCCCGAAGCAAGAAAAGTAGGATTCAAAGAAAAAGGTTTTCATTGTTTTGAAGAAGATTGTGATGCCTGTGTCGCTGAAAGAGAGCTGCTTGATAAGGGAATCATGCAAGTCCCCGATTATTATACGGACGGAGCAAAAAAGTACAATGAAAGTATCAACGAGGAATTGCAGGAATGGCATACCGATTATTGGGATAAGCGTGAACAGGCTATTTTTAACGCACGTCCCATAGAAGAACAGGCGGCAATAACAGGTCAGATGTCTTTATTCGGAGATATGCCCGACATTGAGGACTTTCCCGATTTTTCGGACAATACCGTTAATGAGCCTGTTGAAAAATCTGACTTATCCCAAAATAAAAAAAATGATTCTGTGAACGATTTATCGGAAGTATCGACTGAAAAACAGGAAGAACAGCCAACCGTGCAGTCCGA
>CAJTOG010000086.1 GCA_910577575.1 uncultured Ruminococcus sp.
AATTATGGAAGCTTTGCAGGAATATCTTATTGATTTGGGATATGGAAAAGAAAAGACAATTGCTACAATTGAATATGTAACTAATGGAGGTCAGGGAGTTGATTTCAGCGGCTTTTTAAATGTTGAAGAAGATAGTGCATTTGCCAGAAAATTAGCAGATTTAGATGTTGCGAAAATTTATTCATATTATGCATCTATAACTACATTTGCTCCTGATATATATTCATTATATAAGAATTTAAAGGATTTAGATTTTTATCGTAATGAAGATGGAACATTCAATGCTGAAGGAAAGAAAAGATTGGAAGAATCACTATATAGTTTTTTATCTATATCAGGTAATTTAATTGATATGATTCCAGGTGGTTTTATTTATTCAATAATTTTTGATGAATCACATGAATATATTGCTGATGGTATACGTAAAAAGAACGATTTTAATATTAGTTACTATGGGCAAGTATTTTTAATACAACATGGTTATGACTCAATAGAATGGGAAAATTTAATAAGTAAAAATTATGAAAATGGACCTACGTTAGAACAACTTGAAGATTTATTTAATAAGTATGGCAATGAATGTGAGAATTTTTTTGATGATTACATTGAATGGCGCATTCAATATGAATTTGAACAAAAGCTTAAAGATAATAAAATAAATGTAGATGATTATTATAAAATAATGGAGGATATAAAACCTTCTATTTGGGATAAAATTACAGCATTTTTTGAGAGTGTTGGTGAAGCTTACACGGATATAAAAGAGGAATTTTTAGAAGATGTCAATTCAGTAAAGAATTATCTCAAAAATAAGTATGAACAAGTTGTTGAATTTATAGAAGATTATGATGATAATTGGGATACCGGTTGGGACATGATTTGTGATTGGTGCAGTGAAAAATGGACAAAACTATTTGGTGATGCTACAAATGCAAGGGTTCCGGTTGATCCGTTAATACTGGATTTAGATAATGATGGTTTCAATATTGAAAGTAAAAAATATGGAGTACATTTTGATTTAAATTGCGATGGTTTTGCAGAAAAAATAAATTGGACAAGTAAGGACGCAATTTTATCTATTGATCTAAATGGGAATGGAGCAATTGATAACGGAAGTGAAGTATTTGGAGATTACCACTTACTTGCAGACGGAACACGAGCATCAAATGGATTTGAAGCTCTTGCTCAGTATGATAAAAACGGGGATGGCATAATTGATGAAAATGATGACATATTTCATAAATTAATGCTCTGGGTCGATTTAAATGGCAATGGCGTTTCTGAAAAAGGCGAATTAAAATCACTGTCGGATATGGGGATTAAATCCATAAGTCTTAATTATGAAGCAGCAAATAAAAGCACTGGTACGGAAGCATTAATTGGAAATGTAGCAACATTTATTTATGAAGATGATACGGAGGGCGCAATTGGCGAAATGTGGGTAGCCTCTGACTTATTTGATACAATAGAAACTGTTATGACAGGAACGTCAGAAGCAGTAAACGGATTGCCAAATGTAAGAAGCTATGGAAAAGTAAGTTCTTTACATAATGCAATTGAGGGTGATGATACTGGAACATTGAAGTCTTTAGTTGAGCAGTTCAACATAGAAGAAGATAATAATATACGTATAGAAATAGTTAAACAAATGCTTAATTTTATATGCGATGTTGAAAACGTAGAAGAAGGCAGCAGAGGTTCCAGTTTTAGTGCCAAAAAGCTTGCAGTTATTGAAAAATTTATGGGTGAAAGTTTTATGGGTGTTAATGGAGCAAATCCAAACTCTGCGGTTGCTCCTATTCTTGAAAATGTTTACGAACAGCTTGTTGAAATGTATTGTTTTGCAATGATTGGAAGTAAAATTACTGAATATCTTGATTGTATTCTTATGCTGAAAATTGATGATGATAATACGATATTTAGTACAGCAGCATTAAATGTATATTTAAAGTATTCAATGAAACTTGAAATGATGTCAGAAAAAGAGTTTTCAGATATATGTGCTTATTTAAGTTATTTCGGTTCAAATGTACAAAATGACTATCAAATGCTCATAGAAGTTAGAGAATATTTCAGTGAAAATATGCCAGAATATGTTGACCTTATAGACGAATCAGTTTTCGGTGCAATTAGAGGAAATGAGTTTGGAAATGTAATTAATGGAACTGTGGCAGCCGATATTATTTATGGTAATGGTGGTAATGACAGAATAAACGGAGGCAATGGTAATGATTTAATTATCGGTGGAGATGGTAATGATACGTTATTAGGAAATGCTGATAATGATATTTTATATGGCGGCAAAGGAAACGATGTTCTTGACGGAGGAACTGGTAACGATATTCTGAACGGCGGCGAGGGTAATGATACCTATGTATTTGGCAAGGGATATGGAAATGACACTATTATAGATTCTGATGGATTGAATACATTAAGGTTCAGCAAGCTAAATCCGAATGATATACTTGTCAACGGAACAGGAGAATATGATGTAACTGTCAGAATTAAGGGTACAAATGATACTCTTGTAATAAAAGACTTCCGTAAGGGAGAAGAATACCGAAGCTATGACCTTGAATTTAACGGTGTGAAAATGCACGTTACAGATAAAAGCAGTCCGTTCAGGCATATATACGGTGGAAACAGTGACGATGTACTAAAAGCTGTTGTAGACGATTCTATAATGTATGGTTTTGGCGGTGACGATACGGTATATGGCAGCAAAGGCAGCGACGTAATTTACGGAAACGAAGGAAACGATACAATATATGCAGGTGCAGGAAATGACTTTGTTTTCGGCGGAGAAGGAAATGACATACTGGACGGAGGTATAGGTGACGATTACCTATACGGCGGTCAGGGTGATGATACATATATTTTCGGAAAAGGTTACGGTACTGATATAATAATCGACAGCGACGGAATATCAACAATACAAGTAAATGATTTGGCATTATCTGAGCTTGAAATAATACAGGCTGGAGAAAACGCAGTTATTTCGGTTAAGGGTACGGAAGATAAGCTGATAGTAAGCAATTACAGCGAAAATGCCGAAAATTATCTGATTAAAATAAATGGGGAAACGCTTAGCCTAAAGGAACAGATTTCGGAAAACAGCGAAAATAAATTTATAATCGGAACAGACGGTTATGATTATATAGTAAACGATTCAGACAATACGGATATATTTGCAGGAGCCAACGGAGACCGTGTACTGGCAAATGGAAATAATAACAGGGTATTTGGTGATTCGGGCAGTGACTCTCTTTTTGGCGGATTTGAAAACGATTACATTTCCGGCGGACAAGGTGATGATTATATTAACGGCGGTGACGGTGATGATATAATAGACGGAGGCGCCGGAAATGACTTTATTGACGGTGGTGCGGGAAATGATGTATACATATTCAATCCCGGATATGGAGCAGATTCTATTATGGACGTTGACGGTGCAAACACAATAATACTCGGAGACGGTTTTACTGCTGATGGAATAAAGGCATACCGCCATAACTGGAATGACATTCTCATAACCTTTGACGGATATGAAGATACGCTAATAATAAAGAATTACTGCATAAATGAAAATGCAAGAAACTTTACGCTTGTATTTGCTGATGGAACGGTAGTAGAAGCAGCCGCTAAGAATAGTCCGTTAAGAACCATTTACGGAACTGACGGAAGCGAGTATATGATTTCTATTTATAATGACGGAATTACTAAAATCGGTAAGGACGGGGACGATCAGTTAGTAGGAAGCGGTGGAAATGATTATCTTTATGGAGATAAGGGAAATGACAGACTGACAGGAAACGCAGGAAATGACGTTCTTGACGGAGGAGAAGGAAACGATTATCTTTACGGCGGCGAGGGTAATGATACATATATCTTTAAAAAGGGATACGGAACCGATGTAATAGGAGATGGCAGCGGAACAAATACCATTGAAATATATGGTTATTCAGCAAGTCAGATCAAGGCGTACCGTACTAACTGGAATGATATTACAGTTACCTTTGAGGGTTCAGAAGATAAGATTGTTATAGAGGGATTTTTTACATCTGAATCAAACAGAAACTTTTATCTTGCCTTTAACGGCGGTTCAAAGATTCATGTTACTGCTTCTAACAGTCCGCTGAGAACCATTTACGGAACGGATAACAGCGATTATATTCTTGCTATGGACGATAAGGGCGTAACTATTATCGGAGAATCAGGCAGTGACAGTCTGAACGGCGGAAACGGTGCAGACAAGCTTTACGGCGGATTAGGTGATGACAGTCTTTACGGAAACGGAGGTAATGATATCCTTGACGGCGGTGAGGACAACGATTATCTTTGTGGCGGAGCAGGCAATGATACCTATATATTTAATAAGGGTTACGGAACAGATACTATAAATGACGGTGAGGGCATTAACACCATTGTGTTCGGTAATGGTCTTTCTAAAGATAATATGACAGTTTACAGAACCAACTGGAATGACTTAACGGTTACTTTCAGCGGAATTGAAGATAAGGTTGTAATTCAGGGTTATTTCGGTTCTGAAAACAACAGAAACTTTAATGTGAAGTTTGCGGATGGAACAAATTATAAATATGATGATGAGGCAAATCCGCTTAAACAAGTACATCTTACAGATTACAGCGATTGGATGTCAGCATGGTGCGATAACGGCGTAGTAATGCACGGCGATGGCGGAGATGACAGCTTGTTCGGAGGAAAAGGAAATGACACGCTGTCTGGAGGAACAGGAAACGATTATCTTGCCGGCGGAGAAGGAGACGATACATATATCTTTGCAAAGGGTTACGGAAATGATATTGTGGAAGATTACTTTGGTGTTAACAGTATTGTATTCAGCGGTATCAAATCAGATGAAGTCACATTTTCCAAGGGTAACAGCGGAGAGCTTACAGCGAACATAGCCGAAGATGTTCTAACTATCAAGAACTATAACTCTGAGAACTATTTATTTGAATTTGCAGACGGAGCAGTCGGAACAGTAAATAAGGATACGTGGGAACTTGAATTGAATCAGCCTTTTGCAAACGCAGAATCCGAGGAGGATATGGTGCAGAAGCAGGCTGATATGCTAAGCGATATGTATGCAGATGAAAGTCCTGTATCAGAGCTGCTTACAGAATCAGGTGATACTGTACTTACCGATATAACAGACAGTCCGCTGGAAACGGAAGAAATTGCAGAACAGACTGATATTCAGCTGATGATACTTATAGACAATATGTCTGCATTCTCAGACGACGGAAATATTTCAGACGGTATAGACGTGCTGAATCCGACAGAGGATACTTCTATGATGAATCAGGTGCTTGCAGGAACACAGGTTCAGTAAAAATAAATGCAGCGGCATGAAAATGTTGCTGCATAATTTTTCAGAAAGAGGAGGTCGAAATATGGAAAAAAAACAAGACAGCGGTTTGTCATGCTTTATGATAGTAATGAAGTTTCACGGTATCCCGATAACTAAAGAACAGGCGCAAAATCTGTCTGTGCTTGACACTGAACAGAAAACGGGAGAAGCGGAGATAATCCAGTCTGCAAAAGCGCTGAAAATGAAAGCAAAGCTCTGTAAACTGAAAATAAGCAAGCTGAAAAATGTGAAAGCTCCGATAATAGCAAAAGGTAAAAACGGAGATTATTTTATAATAGCTAAATCAAGTGAAGATAACTTTATGATTTTGCTAACGGATAAAACCCAGCCTGAAATAAAATCCCGTGCTGTTCTGTTACAGTAAAATGCTGACAGTGGTAGTTATATGCTCAATACCTTTTTATGCACTGCTTTCAGCAATAGTAACGTCGTTTTTAAAAAGAGGCTTGATGAGAAATTTGAAACGGGAGCAAATACTTAGTGTGTACCTTGTAAAGCTTGAAATAACGGAAACACCGGACGGAATAAATATATTCTCAGGCTTGTCGGGAAGTATAGAGATAAAGACGGATAAAAGGACTGTTATGGAGTATTTCCTTGAACCTATAATAAAAGGCTTCGGGGAGAGCCTGAAAGAAAAGTAAGGAAAAGCAGAGGCACACGCAAATGCCTCTGCTTTTTAATTTTCTTAAAAAACACTGAACATACTGTAAAAAAATTAAGGTATGATTGATATACAAAAACCGATGTGATATACTGAAAACAGGTCATGAAGCTAATCATGACCTGTAAGTGTTTTC
>CAJTOG010000087.1 GCA_910577575.1 uncultured Ruminococcus sp.
AATAATGAGAAAAAATACAAAAAGAGGTGCAGTTGAAGTTTTTATCACAACTGATTTGTGCGATTCTTTAATATCAGCTCTTGACAGTTTTATTGCTGCTGATTCCGAAAACAAGTACGCTGTCTATGCACAAAAAATTAAGGATAAAATTCTGAAACACGGTCGCTGTTTTATGAATGGTGACGAAGAAAATGTTGCAGTTTATTTTTACGAAAATGAAGCTGCATTACTTATAAAAATTTTTGCAATTTATGCAAATGCTCTTGAAAATAATGACTGAAAAAAATTAAGGAAAACAAAAAAATATGAATGACTATAAATTTACTATGAATAGCAAAAAGGGGTTTGGGGATTTCCACAATCTGCGGAGCAGACCAAACTTTCCATATGATTTTTTTGAAGAAAAAATTTCAGGTTTTTATGAAAATCTGTTGGAAAGTTTAAGCCGTCAAGGTCGCAGACTTTGCCCAATAAATGAAGCGGAGCGAAATGTCCTGTTTTGCAAGTTCCGTAAGGAGCGTGCAAAACAGGTATTGGGTAAACACTACCCGTTCTGTTTATGCAGTATTAGAAATGGACAAATCTGAAAAAAGAAAGGTGAAAAAATGAGCAAGTTAAGCACAAGTTTTACGCTCGGAAAAGCAAGTGTTCCGCATGAAGCCAATGTTGACCACAATAACAGGGAATTCATCGCAAACAATGTGAATAAGAATAAAATTTCTGAAAATATTACATATGTAAAACAAAATGTTCAGCAAGCATACCAACAGCTTTTCAGAGAATCCCTTGCTGAATATAATGCGAAACAAAAACAGCCTTGCCGACGTATTAAAGACTATTTCAAACACATTTCCAAAAGCAAAAGAGAAGAAGCATTTTATGAAATTATTGTACAGTTCAGTGACAGCAAGACTGCTCCTTGTGGAAGTGAAAACGGAAAAATCACTCAGAAAATGCTTGATGAGTATATGGAAAGTTTTCAGAAAAGAAATCCAAATTTACACGTTTTCAATGCTGTTCTGCATATGGACGAAGCAAGTCCGCATCTGCATATAAATTTTATTCCGTTTTATACTCAGGGACGAAAAAACAGTTTAAGTAAAGGTGTTTCAATGAAAGCAGCTCTTGATGAACAAGGATTTACTGCAAAAAATTTCAAAGAAAACAGACTTGTTGCATGGGAAGATAGTGAACGTCAGGTTATGGAAAAAATTTTACAGAAACACGGCTTTGAACGTGAGGATAAAAATGCAAAGTATGCACACCAGACTGTTGATGATTACAAAAAATCTCAGGACGAAAAGAAAATGATTTCTGCACTTAAATCATCAAGAAAAATTTCATGTGAAAAAATTTCTGCTGAAAAAATTCGTCGTCTGAAAGAAAAGTTGAAACTTACTGAAAAAGAAAATGAAATTCTTGAAATGCAGAAAGTTTCTCCATACAAATCATTTTTTTATTCTGTTCCGGATAAACAGGCTTTTGTTCAGGCGAAACTTGATGAAAAAAATATCCCCTACCGTGAAACTGAAAATGGTTTTGAAGCACAGGAATGTTATGTTGATGAAATCAGAAAGATTGAAAAAGAATTTACGCCGACAGGTTCAATCCGTGATAAAATACGTGAAGATATCGACAGATTTCTGATGCAGTCCGCAAGTGTTGATGAACTTCTTGAAAAACTCCGCAAAGAAAAATATGAAATCAAACAGGGAAAATATCTTGCTGTAAAGTCTCCTGATTCAAAAAATTTTGTACGTATGAAATCTTTGGGTGAACATTACAGCGAGTATGCCCTCCGTAATAGAATCAAGGCAAAGAAAAAATATGAATTTGAAATTGAAAAGAAAATCAGTTCAGCGAAAAAAGAAAGTCCCGAAATCATCGTTTTACAGACGATAAAATTTTATACTATAGCTTTTTCAAATAATGCACTACCAATGCGAAAACGTAATAAGCAAAAACCATTTTCTTGGAATAACGACAGCGAACTTGATAAAATTATTGCTCTGAATAATAAAATTAATTCCGGTGCAACACTTGAAAGTTTGCATAAAGATTTTGAAGATACTGAAAATGCTGTTGCTGAAAAAGAAAAAATACTTGATAAGGCAAAGTCTGACCTGAAAACTTTTTACGAACTGAAAGAAAAAATAGAGATTATTTTTGAGGGTAAAACATCAGAAGTCTTTACACGTCAGCAAGCGGAACAGACTTTGAAGAAGTATCCGAATATCAACAATTTCAATTATAAAAATGTTGAAACACTGATAAATAACGAAACTGAAAATGTTCATCATGCTGAAAAAAGTCTCGAAGCTGAAAAAGAAAAACTGAAAGAAAGTGCTGAGATTTTTTCAATGGCGGAAAAAGTTTTTGGCGGTACTTATGTACAGTCACTTGTCGGTGCAGAACGTGAACGTAAGGAATCAGAATTTATTCCAAATGGACTAAAAAAAGTATGATAGAAACTTTGTATATATCGTTTTTCAGTAAAATGTTTTTTTTGGAACTTTTTTCAGAAATATGTCAGAATTTACAGTAAATCTCTTGACAAATACTAATAAATATGATAAAATTAATAAGGTTGATAATATTAATAACTTTGATATTTATCAACGATAGCAGCTTGATAATTGAATAGTTAGTCACGTTGTGGATTATTATAAATTGACTGTGCATTGAAAACCTCTGGAAAACAGAATCCGGAGTGGTACTGCTCGGCTTTTATGGATATGACTTCCGCTGAATAGAAGAACGAAAAGCGGACTGGGTGAGAATCCCAGTGAGGACGGCTGAGAAAGCCGGCTGAAAAGTTTCATGTTGCAGAACATGATAAGACGTGCGTTGGAACAACTTTAAAAATGAAAACTGCTGAAAATGCAGTGATAAATGCCATGGCAGGACTTATGGTTCTGCCATGTGATAACGTGTCCGGAGGTGCATGAACCTGCGGAAATGACCAGTAATTATGATATAAGGAGGTAAAGCCAATGATAAACGATGACTTTATCATGTCCCCGAAAGTAGATTTTGCATTCAAGGAAATCATGTTCAACGATAAAGTAAGAAAGGGATTTCTGAGTGCAGTTCTTGAAATTCCGGTGAGTGAAATTAAAGAAACTGTAATGAAGAATACAAATCTTCAGAAAGTACATGATGACGAAAAACAAGCAATTTTGGATGTCCGCCTTGTGATGAACAACAATACGGAGATTGACATTGAAATTCAGCTTGCATATATGGCAGCATGGGCAGACAGAAGTGCATTTTATGTATCGAAAATGCTCGGTGAACAAATCGGCATAAATAAGAAATATTCAAATTTCAAGAAATGTATCGGAATTAATCTACTTGACTTCAATTATATTAAAGAAACAAGCCGTTTTCACACAATATATCATATAAGTGAAGATACAGAACACTTTATATATACTGATATTATGGAGTGGCACGTTGTTGAACTGCCAAAACTTCCGTCAATTGAGGACGGTACAGACCTTTACAACTGGATTCGCTTCTTAAAAGCTGAACATAAGGAGGAATTTGAGATGTTGGCAAAGAAAGACGAATACATCGGAGAAGCCTACAAACAGCTTGAAATTATCAGTCAGGATGAACAGAAAAGACTTGAATATACCGCCCGTCAGAAAGCTATTTACGATTATAATACCTTAATGGAAGAAAATTGGCTGCGTGGAAAAGCAGAAGGCAGAGCTGAGGGTAAAGCAGAAGGCAGAGCTGAAGAACGTCGAGCAATGGCAGAAAAAATGAGAGCCGATGGAATGGATGAAGAATTAATCAGAAAATATACAGGGGTATAACAACATGACATTTACTTATGAGTATGAAGATGGAATCCGGTTAGGGTCTATCAAAGAAAAAGCTGAGACATCGTTAAGATTGATTAAAATGGGAGTCGACCATGAAATCATAATGAAAGCCATTGATATTGATGACAAGGATTATGCAGAACTTATTAAAGAATATCATATATTTAAGGAATTAAGTTCTGATGAGGAAAAATGGCATAAATATTATGAACAGAAGAATTTAGAATTTACTGCTCGGCAGAAAGCCCTGTATGATTACAATACTATGATGGAAGAAAGTTATCAGCATGGTAGAGAAATAGCAAGTAAAAGAGCTGCCGAAAAACTGAGAGAGTCAGGATATTCAGAGCAAGAAATAGCAGAACTTCTCAGTTAAAAGAATCAAATATTTTCTTTTTCAGTAAAGTAATACAACGATAAAAAGGCAGTATTTAGGTACTGCCTTTAATAACGTTTCAAAGGTGCATGAGCCAGAGAAACGACCCATATATAAGCAAATACCACAAAAAGGAGGAGTATTATGGAGAGCGACTTTAGCCGATTTAGCGAGCTGAAGGACATCTGTGATGTAGAAATTTCGCAGGAATCAAGTCCGACTGAAAAGAAAAAAGAGTACATCAGGCAGATTGGCAGCAGTACCGCTCACAAGGTTGGTGATGTTGAAGTTGAATGTGCTTACGGCAGCATGAATCTCGAAAAAATACTTGCAGATATAATCTGCGGATAATGTGATGCTTGCATATTCCTTGTGCTTGGTGGTACAGATTACAAGGAGTATTGATATGGATAGGATATACAGAACAGCAATTTATCTCAGGCTCTCCAGAGACGAGGAGGGCGAAAAAGAAAGTGTAAGCATTTCCAATCAGCGTGAAATGTTGATGAGTTTTCTCGGAAGCAGAGAGGATTTAGAATTTTCCGGAGAATTTTCTGACGACGGTTACAGCGGATATGGTTTTAACCGTCCGGAGTTTCAGCGAATGATTGAAAGTGCAAAAAACGGTGAAATCGACTGCATTGTGGTCAAGGATTTTTCACGTCTTGGACGTAACTTTCAGAAAACAGAAGAATATATGCAGCGTATTTTCCCGAAAATGGGAGTACGCTTTATTTCTGTCAACGACTTTTATGACAGCAATCGTGAACTTTCTGCAAGTGAACGACTTGCAAATCCGATAATCAATCTGATGAACGAGTATCATGTTATGGAAACTTCACAGAAAGTGCGAAACGTTCTGGAACATTATCGCCAAAGTGGTAAGTTCATCGGAAATAGTACAGTTTACGGTTATGTCATAAAAAACAAACAACTTGAGGTTGACCCTGAAGCCGCCAAAGTTGTGCGAATGATTTTCAATCTGAAAATTGAGGGGCTGAATCAACAGGCAATTGGCGAATATCTCAATGAAATTGGCATCAGCTGTCCTTTGGAGTACAAAATTAAAAAAGGTGTAAAAATTACAACACATTTCAGAACCGGAGAAAAGGCACTGTGGTCATCGGTAAGTGTACGCAGAATCCTTGAAAATCCGATATATATCGGCACTCTGATACAAGGGAAAACTACATCTCTGAGCTATCGTGACCGCAGACGTTTCAAGAAAGACCCGTCTGAGCTGACGGCTTTTGAGAACGCTCATGAAGCAATCGTTTCCGAAACAACTTTTTTGATAGTACAGGATTTGCTGAAAAAAGATACCCGATGTGGCAAAAATCCGAATAAGGTTTATGTTTTCTCAGGATTTGCTTATTGCGGAAATTGTGGCAGACCACTGTGTCACTATAAAAAACCAAAAGAAGAAGAATTTTTAGCGTGTAATAATACAGCGTGTAAATGCAAGGGAAGAATCAAAGAAAGAATCCTTGCAAAAGCGGTTTTTGAAACTTTGAAAAAGCACATGGAAGTAATTCTGAATCACTCCGAACCAATGATAAAGTCCGATTTTATGCAGAATCTGAATGTTACCAATTTGGAACTGAAGGAGCTTGAAAGTCAGACAGAACAGTTGAAGAAGTCGCAGGAAAATCTTCTTGTACAGAAAGAAAATGGCGTAATTTCTGAGAAAGATTATACAGAAATGTGTGAGTTTTACACTAATAAAATCGCAAAAACTGAATTTGAAGCCGATGAAATACGCAGTCAAAAAATAAGGATTCTGGAATGTGCCGATGAAGTGAAAAATCAGTACAGGAAGTATTTTGATTCTCCGGAAATTACCCGAAGTATGCTTGTAACTTTAATTGAAAAAATCGAAGTTTTCAGCAAAACTAAGATAAAAATACATTTCAGATATGAGGATATTTTCAGAACGGACGGT
>CAJTOG010000088.1 GCA_910577575.1 uncultured Ruminococcus sp.
CAATACGTTTAGCACAGCCATTCATCGCATTGAACGATACAAAATACCCTCCCTCTGGTTCAGTCCATTCTCCAATTCCGAGAGGAGCAATTTCAGCTTTCAGCATATCACATACAAGCTTGAATTTAGGTGCAATTATAGTAGTATGTTTCTTCATATGTTCTTTCATGTTCTCAAAAGTACCGAAAAATTTAACATGACGGAACTGGTTCATCTTATCATAACTGATAATGCTGATACCAAGATATTTTTTAAGATTTTCAACGTTTTCCCTGCTGGCACCCATAACAGCGACTCCGGCTCCGGGGAAAGTAATTTTTGAAGTTGAACCGAAAATATATACCATATTTTCGTTACCTGCTTTTTTTGCCTCATCAAGAATATTAAGTATATATTTCGGATTTTCTGTAAGGTGATGAATGCAGTAGGCATTATCCCAGAAAATACGGAAATCCTTAGCTTTCGGCTTAAGATTTGCAAATCTTCTTACAGTTTCATCACTGTATGAAATACCATCAGGATTTGAATACTGAGGTACACACCAGATACCCTTGATTTCCTCATCTTCTGAAACAAGTCTTTCTATCATATCCATATCAGGACCTGTAGGAGTCATCGGAACATTTATCATTTCAACACCAAAAAATTCAGTGACTTTAAAATGTCTGTCATATCCCGGAACAGGACAAAGGAACTTGACCTTATCAAGTTTTCCCCATGGGGTATTCCCCAAAACCCCTTTGTTAAATGCTGTCTGAACAGCCCAGAACATAGCGTTAAGACTGGAATTTCCAAAGATAATGACTTCATCCTCATCAACGCCAATCATATCGGAAAAAAGCTTCTTAGCTTCCGGAATACCATCGAGCATACCATAGTTTCTTACGTCAATGCCATTTTCACTTACAAAATCTCCGTCATCAAAAACACTGAGCATATCAAGACTGAGCTCAAGTTGTTCTTTACAGGGGTTTCCTCTTGACATATTAAGACAAAGACCCTGTGCCTTAAATTCATTATAGAGAGCTTCATTTTCATTTTTGAAATCAAGAAGCTGCTCTTTGCTCATTTCAGATAAATTCATTTTCGGAACATCACCTTTCAAAATTTTCTGTATCGTTCCGGCTGTGATTTTCTCACAATCCGATATTTTAAGTATACCACACTGTAAAAATATTTTCAAGTGACAAGATAACAAATAATATAACTCAATAAAATATTTTTTTAGCTGTTTCGGCTAAATTTGTCTTTATACGACGGTTAAGTGTATATGAACGGTGGACATAATTTAATTATTAAAATAAATATATAATTATTTATTGATTTGAGATAATCAATTTAAGTATAAATTTATTTCTTAATAATAATTCCTTAATATTTTTGAAGGAGTAATCCCAGATAAATTAATGTAATACATCTGCTTTTTTAAAAATGGAAAAAATATAATAATCACATATTGACAAATTCATTTATATATTATATAATTATTTTATATAATATAGATATAGATATTTTCGGGAATTGAAGTAAAAAACGGAGGTTTTTATCATGAAAAAATTTTTACGTTCAGCCTTACCTGTACTGACAGCTTATTGTCTTACAACAAGCACTTTTTCTGCTGTTACTTTATACGGAGAGGCCTATAATGAAACAGGTACAATTGATATGTCGCAGTATCAAATGAATTTTGGAAACTATACCGGTAATTCAACATCTCCTGATTACATACATATCCTCGCCAACAACATTGGCAAAGATTATCTCATAGGAGATTATCTTGACAATAATAATAAAGCAGTATATGCAGCTATGGCAGAACTTGTGAATCCCTCAACAGAAAAATTCACTGTTAAACTTCCGGAGCCTGTAGTATTTACAACAAGTGATATAAATGCAGGCGGAGAAGATTTTTCAAATGCAGTATTCAGTGCGTGTGCAAGTGCAAAAGATGCAGTTTCATTTGATATGCCTGAAATATTCTGGCTTGACCAGAACAATACTTTAGTTTCTGTTGGAAATATGCCTTACAAATATAACAGGCGTACCGGACTGTATACATGTACCATTGAGGCAATTACTTTTACTCCTGCATATTACAGTGGATTTGCTGATATTGATGAAATTCTTGAATATAAGGCACTTCTCAAAGATGCTGTTGATAATTTTTCCGTTAAAGGTAATACAAATGCTGAAAAACTTAAGGATATCCATGATAAAATTGCAGATTTCACTTATTACGATATAGAAGGCAGATTTTCAGGTTCTGCATTAAGTTCACTCGTAGTCTCAGGAGCTGTCTGTGAGGGGTATGCAAAAGGTTTTAAAATGATTTGCGACAAAATCGGAATACCGTGTGTATGTGTTTTCGGCAATTATGATGAAACAAACAAAACAGCTCATATGTGGAATTATGTTCTGATGGAAGATGACTGCTGGTATGCAGTTGATTTGACATGGGATGACTGTGACGGCGAAGACGGAATTGATGTCAAATATGAATACTTCCTTAAAGGTTCTGCTGATTTCAATGCCAATCATACACCAACAGAAAACTATTTTATGTCGAATCTTAAATATCCTGAAATAGCATTATGGAATTACGGAGAAAATCCAAATTTAACAACTACAACCACAACTACCATTACAACCAAAACAACAACAACCTCTGCATTGTCTGATGAATATGAATATGGCGACCTCAATCATGACGGAAAAATTTCTATTGCCGATCTTGTATATGTATCAAATCATGTTCTTGATATAGAACCTGCCGAATATTCATGCGATTTGAATCAGGATAATAGAATTGATGTATATGATGTTATAATTATGAGACAGATTATTGCTAATATAATGTTAGAAGATTATATACCTATTGTATAAACTAATTTTTTAGATAATAATTGGTTCACATTTAAAAACGCTAAAATAGTTGAAAAAAATCCCGTCATAAAGACGGGACTTTTTTCAACACTTATGAAATCCTACTGTTTTTATATCAGCAGCTATATTGCCAAGATTATCCTTAACTATTATATGATAACAACAAACAGAGCGACCATCTTTAACCAAGGTTGCTTCAGCAGTAAGACTGTCACCTTTTACTGCTCCAATAAATGCAATATCAGTGTTCAGAGCAACAGTACCCATATTCTGCCAGTTTGCAGCAACAGCAAAGGCAAAATCCGCAAGAGTGAAATGTACTCCCCCCATAACTCCGCCCATGGCATTACGATGACATTCAGTAAGCTGAACACTGCATTTAGCATAATGGTCACCTATTTCATCAATAACCATACCGTTTTCAGTTGCAAATTTATCATTCCTGAAAATCTCTCTTACTTCCTGAAGTTTTTCATTATAGTTGTACATTTAATTTATTCCTCACTATAAAATCAATTTTTAATCTGAGATGCTACAAGGCTTTCTCCACAATAAATTTCACGAAGTTTGAGCTTTTCTATCTTCCCTGTGGGATTTCTCGGAACATCAGCAAAAATAATTCTGTGCGGACGTTTATATCTCGGCATCTTCTGACAGAATATATTTATCTCTTCTTCCGTACAGGCCATTCCTTCCTTTATGGAAATAACAGCAGCAGCAATTTCTCCGAGTCTCTTATCCGGAAGACCGATAACAGCAACATCCTTTACAGCAGGATGAGACCTTAAAAAATCTTCAATCTGAACGGGATAAAGGTTTTCTCCGCCGCTTATTATGACGTCTTTTTTACGGTCAACAAGATAAATGAAACCATCTTCATCTTCCTGTGCCATATCACCGGTAAGAAGCCAGCCATTCTTTAAAGTTTCAGCAGTTGCTTTTTCATCATTATAATAACAGGTCATAACTCCCGGACCTTTTACATAAAGCTCTCCGACTTGTCCATGCTCAACAGCATTTCCATTTTCATCAGCAATTTTAACTTCCCAGCCAAATCCGGCCTTTCCGATTGCCCCGACTTTATGAATATTATCAACTCCGAGATGTACGCAACCTGGACCAATCGACTCACTGAGTCCATAGTTTGTATCATATTTATGATTCGGAAAATGTTCTTTCCAACGGGCAATAAGTGAAGGCGGAACAGGCTGTGCACCTATATGCATAAGCCGCCACTGTAAAAGCTGATAATTTTCAGTATTGATTTCTCCCCTGTCAACAGCATCAAGAATATCTTGTGCCCAAGGTACCAGAAGCCAAACTATACTGCACTTTTCATTTGAAACAGTCTCAATAATTGATTTCGGCTTAACTCCTTTTAAAAGCACTGCCTTGCCTCCGGACTGTAAACTTCCGAACCAATGCATTTTTGCACCCGTATGATAAAGAGGCGGTATGCATAAAAACACATCATCATGTGTCTGCCCGTGATGATTCTGCTCAACTTTTGCAGAATGAACAAGACTTTCATGATTATGCAGAATTGCTTTAGGAAAACCTGTAGTACCTGATGAAAAATAAATGGCAGCATCATCTGAATCACTTATTTTTATGTCAGGTGCATCTCCCGAACAATTTGCGGAATGACTGTCATAGTGTTCAGCAAATGAAGGACAGCCTTCACCGACATAGAAAAGCAATCTGTTACGACTGATTTCTTCAGCAATTTCCTCAACACGTCCGATAAATTCAGGACCGAACATAAGTACATCAACCTCTGCCAAATCAAGACAGTATCTGATTTCTTCGGCAGTATAACGAAAATTCAACGGTACGGCAAGTGCACCTGTCTTGAGTATTCCGAAATAAATCGGAAGCCATTCAAGACAATTCATAAGCAGTATACCAACTTTATCACCTTTCTTTACTCCTCTTTCAAGAAGCATATTTGCAAATCTATTTGCTTTTTCATTGAAAACCTTCCATGTAATCTCACGCCTGTAACAGCACTCCGGATTAGGTTCAATAAGTTCATATTCACGCCATGTAACACGTCGGGTTTCGGTAATTTCGGGATTAACCTCGACAAGTGCAACGTCATTTCCATAAAGCATAGCATTTCTTTCAAGTAATTCTGTAATCGGCATTATATAAAAATCCTTTCGTTTTTAATCAGATATATTAATTTTAACACAAAAAAGCGAAAAAGTAAATAGGATTTAATAAAGCATTTTATACAAAATTATTGTTTGTTTATTGTAGAATTATACAAAAACTTATCTTATATGTTTTATAGAATCTGTCATTGATATTTAATTATTTTTATTTTCATATGTTTCTATAAACTGCATAATAATGATTACATCACTAATATTAACAGAATTATCTTCACTAACGTCACCAATACATACCAATTTCCTATTGACTTTACTTTATTGTTTAAAGCATTTACAAAAAACACAAAAGCGTATGTAATATTGAACAACATTAATCTTGATATCAGTGATGCAATTATCCTTTTTTTAAATCTTTTTAACAATATTATAATTAATTCTATTATAAGTACATCTTTATCTTTATTTAATGAATGAGAAACAATAGTAATATTACTTTCCTTTGCAGGTTCTGTTTTATTTTCTATTGTACTTTCTGCTTTTTCAGGTTCCGTTTTTTCTTTTTTTGTAACCTTTTCTGAAGAACTGTTTGACGGTTAATAATTGTTTTGCGGAATATCTCCACATGATGCAAAAAAAGTCAACATCATTAAAGCACATATAATAGCTAAATGTTTTTCATATGAATATACTTCAAAAAATAAATTTAACAACAAAATTTTACCATATTTTTCTAAATATTTCAAGATTTATGTTAGTACAAGTGTCGTAGTAAATGTCGTATTGGATATTTAAATATAAAAAAACCGTTTGCAGGAAAACCCACAAACGGCTACATTTGGCGGACAGGGAGGGATTCGAACCCTCGATACGCTATTAACGTATACACGAGTTCCAGTCGTGCGCCTTAGACCAGCTCAGCCACCTGTCCATACTTTGGTGCGAGTAATGGGACTTGAACCCATACGTCCTTCGACACACGCCCCTCAAA
>CAJTOG010000089.1 GCA_910577575.1 uncultured Ruminococcus sp.
AGCTTGAAGCCCAGAGGGACCAGACTCAACCATCGCGGTTTTTTCATTTCCATAAAAATATTCATTCTGAAATTAAGATAAAGATGATTTGATAAAAGCTGTAATAAAAAGAATCAAAATTCAGTTACATTAATTTACCATGCATATATTTAAAGAAATTATAATCAATTTCAGGACTAATCTGATTAAGGTAGTGTAACAGTGAATTTTCCGGAAAATCAAATTCCAGTTTACACGCACAAAGAGCCTGACGGAAAACTCTGTAACGTTTATTGGCAGAAATGTCACCGTATTTTCCATCACCCAGAATAGGTGCGCCTATATGTGCAAGATGTGCCCTTATCTGATGAGTTCGTCCTGTAAAAAGTTTTACTTCAATCAGAAAAAGTCCTGATTTTTCAGCTAAAATTTTATACCCCGTACGAATTTCACGGAAACCACATAATGGCTTATCTGATATTTCAACGATGTTTCTGTTTTCATTTCTATGGTGGTAAGCTATGACAATATCTTCGTTTTCCGGCGGTTTTGAAGTGGTTATACAACGATAGACTTTATGCACCATTCCATTTTGAATGCCTGAATTAAGTTCACGCAGAGAAGCTGCATTTTTAGCTGCAATAACAAGCCCGGAAGTATTACGGTCAAGACGGCTGCAAAGTGCAGGGGCAAAAGTACTTTCAGATTCGGGAATATATTCATTTTTTTCATAAAGATAGCGTTTAATTCGATTTATCAATGTATCATCAGTATTGGTGCCGTTGCTGTGTGAATCAAGTCCGACCGGTTTGAAAGCTGTAAGAATATTTTCATCTTCAAAGATTATTTCCGATAGGACCGGTGCATTCAGGAAATTCATATCATGCTGTTTTTCTGCTGAAACATCATCTTTTACATAAACACGGACAACATCACCTTCATTCAGCCTTGTACAGTTTTCACATCGCTTTCCGTTTATTTTTATGTCTTTTTTACGTATCAGACGGTACATCATACTTTTGGGGATTTCCGGCATAGCTTTTGTAATAAATTTGTCAATTCTCTGATTACTGTCATTTTGTTTAATAATAAACTCTTTCATTTGTACACTCCGTTAAAAAATATGTTATAATAAATAAAATTTTGTCCCTTGTTTAGCTATTTTTTACAAAAATCCGGAAGAATAAGTTTTTTTCCGAAATTTACTTGAACTATTTATTATAGTATGTTATAATCATAGGTAAAGGCGTGTAATTGATTTGTAATATATTGCTGAAATAAAAAAGGAAGTTTAAAAAAGGGAAAGTTAATAAATAAGACTGTTCAGACTGTATTTTTTTTAGTTGACAGTCTGAAATTTTAATTAAAAAGGAGATTGATAGACATGGGCATTTTAAAGAAAATGCTTTCTGTGGCGTTATCATGTTTAATTGCCTGCACTCCTGCTGCATTGTCGGCAGAAGCTGTGAAAAATTATAGTAATTACTTCATAAAATATGATAACATAAAATCATCAGAAAGTAAAGAGGAAATTTCAGAAGATGATAAACCTTTTAATGTATTTGAAATTTATAATGCATATTATGGAATAACTACTACCAAAGCTACGACCAAAACCACTACAAAAATTACTACCACAACAACTACTTCCGAGTCAACGACAACCTTAACCACTTCAACTACAACTGATAAAACGACAACTTCTACTATTGCAACAGTCACTACTGAAACAACAACATTAACTACTTCAGATACTATTGCATCTGATACAACTGATTCTACAACAACTACTGTTACCACTTCATCTAAGCCAATTACCACAACTTCAAATACAATAACAATTCCTCCCATTTCTACTGATGAAAAAACCACAAAAACACCTAATATTGCTGTCACTGAAACTACTACAACAACTGAATTGACTTCTGTAAATAATACTACGACAACATTCAAAACAACCGAAAAAACTACAACTACTGCTGAAAAAACAACTTTAAGTACTACTGTTCTAATTTCTGCAACTTCATCTTCATTAACTGACATCACAACAGATACTGATGTAACAACTACAGATATAATAACTACTGTAACATCAGGAACTGTCACAACATCTTCCGGAACTGCTCCTACAACACAGGATGTTTTCCTGAAGGGTATAGATGTTTCACAATTTCAGCTGAATATAGACTGGAATAAAGTAAAATCAAGCGGTGATGCGGATTTTGCTATAATCAGAGCCGGATATGGCAAGGAACTTAATCAGGAAGACCCTTATTTTGATTACAATATGCAGAATGCTCAGGCAGCCGGTATGGATGTCGGAATTTATTGGTACAGTTATGCATACAGCGTTGAAGATGCAGTAAAAGAGGCTGAAACCTGTTATCAGATAATAAAGGACTACAGTTTTAATTATCCTGTTTACTTCGATGTTGAAGAATATGGTCAGATGTTTAATCTGACAAAGGCACAGCTTTCAGCAATTGTTGATGCTTTCTGTTCAACTCTTGAGGCAAAAGGCTATTACGTAGGCGTTTACAGTTCCGCCAGTTATCTTCAGAGTAATATATATGAACACGTTCTTAAGAAGTATGATGTATGGGTTGCTGAATATAATTCAGGAATTTATCATTATAACGGTCATTATGGTATTTGGCAGTATTCAAGTACAGGTTCGGTTGATGGTATTCCTGCGGCTGTTGATTTGAATTACTGTTATAAGAATTATCCGGAAATTATAGGAGTAAATCCGGAATCAGGAAGAATTCCTCCTGCAACAGCTCCGGTTTCTACTGATACAACAGCAACTGCTGTTACTACTACAACTTCTTCCATTATATATGGAGTAGGTGTTTCTGCAGGAAGCGGAAGTCTGGATATGTCTGCAATAAATAAAGATGAATATTCATTTGTTATACTGAAAGCAGGAGAAGGTGGAGAAACTCCGCAGGTTGACCCTGATTTTACTACAAATCTTATTTCTGCAAAGGAGGCAGGTATAAACTGCGGTGCTTACTGGTGTGCCAAGTCTATTACAGAAGAGGAGATATTAAGGGAAGCAGAAATGTTTCTTTTTATGATTCAGGGCTATCAGTTTGAATATCCTCTTTATCTTGATATGACCGATTCTGTCTATGCTGATTCTGGTCTTTCACCTGAAGAAATGACTGCACTGATAAAGTCATTCTGTTCATTGTTTGAGGAGAATGGATATTACATAGGAGTTCATGCAACGGAAGATTTTCTTGCAGAATCTGTAACATCTGAATTTTTTGAACTTTATGACGTATGGCTTGATTGTTCAGAGACGGGTAAAGCAGGAAATAAATTCAAACATGGACTGATTAAATCAAAAGAAATAACTATTGACGGTATTGAAGGCAATATTTATGTAAACACCTGTTTCAGAAATTATCCGTCAGTAATGAAACATTATGAATTGAACGGATTTTGATTAAGATATCACCGCATTGATACTAATTCAGTGCGGTGATAATTTCATAAAAATATCAGGAGTAATTTTTCAGTATTAAATTTATGATAAGGGGTAAAAAATATGAATGGGGATTTTAAAGATTCAAAAAATAAAATTGCAGTATTCGGTATGTGTGCAATGCTTTTGGCAGGCATCATAATTCCAGCAATAATAATTGCAAAGTATAATCTTATTTTTTTGCAGATTCCTGCAATATGTGTTGTATTGTTCTTATCAATCGCTGTAGGTGAAATTCTCAGCAGGGGTAAGTTTTCGGCATATGAGAAATCTGTTGTTTTTCATGTGGGATTTTTTAAATATGAATATTTTTATAATGATATTGTAGACATTGAAATAAAAACAGGGTTGACTCATGACAGATACGGAGCTTCTGCACATATCAAACTGATAATTAATCTTAAAAATGGTGAGACAGTTATATTTCATGACTGTGATTTGCCTGACGATGCACTCAGTACACCGGAAAAGCACAAGGAATTTCAGGAAAATCATCAGTTTACACAGCTTGCCGCTTTTATAAAATCAAGATTGACTAAATAAACAGGGGATTATTATATATGATTGAATTTATTACAGGGGCATCAGGAACAGGCAAAACAACCGTTATGTTTGAGCGGATAAAAAAATTTTCGGAACAGGGCATGAAACAGTGCATAATTGTTCCGGAACAGTATTCAAATGATTTTGATAAAAAGCTTTACTTTCATATCGGTGCAAAAAATTTCAATGAACTTCTTTCGGTAAGTTTCAGCAGTCTTGCAAGACAGATTTTTCAGATTTACGGAGACCCCGTAAGAAACGGCGAATATGCTGACGAAATGGCAAGAATGATACTTATACATCAGGCAATTTCATCTGCAAAATCAAATCCTGAATCACTTTCTTTTTTTGCAAGACGCAGCGGTCATCAGGGATTTGCCGAGGAAATAATGAAACTTATCAATGATATGAAACATTCTGGAATAACACCTCAGAAACTTACAGAAAAGGCTGAACTGCTTGATAATAAACTGCACGATAAGACAACCGATATTGCATTGATTTATTATGAATATGAACGTCTTATGGAGCATTACGGGTTTAAGGACAATCTGGAAAATATCCGTGAGGCAGCTAAAATAGCTAATCTTCATCAGTATTTCAAGGGGAAATGCGTATGCCTTGATGAGTTTGAAAGTTTTAATGCCGACCAGATTGATATGCTTAAAGTTATTTTTTCATCAGCCAGAAATGTCATTATAGCACTTCGTACAGATAATGTAAATTCAGATGAACTTACGCTTTTTGAAACAGTAAATTCGACTTACAGACAGATTGCTGAAATCTGCCGTGAACTTAACTGTGAATACAGAATTGTATGCTGTAAAAAAACATATCGTTTCAATAGTCCTGATTTGAAATATCTCAGCGAAAGGGTTATGCGTAATCTGCCGGATGAACCGGACAAAGCACCGGAAGCAAATAATATAAGTATTTTTGAAGCAAGAGATATGTACAGTGAAGCAGAGTATATATGTGCTGAAATAAAAAGGCTTGTTTATTTCAATCCTTTGCTGAAATACAAAGATATAGCTGTTATTTCCAACAATATTGAGGAATATTCGGAAGTTATTAAGGCTGCGTTTGAAAGATATGATATTCCTTGTTTTCTTAGTATAGAAAAATCAGTTAATCATGCGGCAATAATGGTATTCTTTATTTCGCTTTTGGATTTGCTTACGTCTGCAAAATTCAAAAGCGAACATATATTCAGACTGCTGAAATGCGGTATGCTCGGAGAATCGTTAAATGATATATCAATTCTTGAAAATTACTGCTATAAATGGGGAATCGACGGTGATATATGGTGCGAACCCTTTACGGCTGACGATGATTGTATAGACATTATTGAATCTCTCCGCAAACGTACAATATTGCCTCTTATAGTTTTGAAGCAGAAACTCAGTGAAGATATTCCAGCAAAGGAAATCTGCCGTTTGATTTATAACTATCTTATTGAATGCAATGTTGAATATTTTCTCGGCAGTCTTATGAATGAACTTATAAAAAAAGACCATGACTATGAAGCAGCAGAACTGAAACGTCTCTGGGGCTGTCTTATGAATATTCTTGACAGTGTTGCCGGAACACTTGGCGGAAATATAATTCCGTTCAATGAAATTGCATCAATTATGCGGTCAATTATAGGAAAAATTAAGTATTCACTTCCACCGCAGACCCTTGATTCAATTACTGCCGCTTCTGCAAGAACGGCGAGACTCAATTCACCGAAAATAATATTTGCTATTGGTTCATCTGACGGAGATTTTCCGAATCAGGTAAGTCTGCACAGTCTTTTCTCTGACGGTGACAAACAGCAGCTTTCTATTCAGGGAATTGAAAT
>CAJTOG010000090.1 GCA_910577575.1 uncultured Ruminococcus sp.
CCCGAACAGGTAAAGTGGTGGAAAAAGCTTTATTTCATGGGACTCGGCGAATTTTTCTACATCAACAAAATAAACGCTGATACTGAAAACTTTATTGATATTCAATCAGTTGGAAAATTTATCAGCAAATCTGATTCAAAACATAACAATCCTGATGGTTGTCTTGTACCGATAGGCGGAGGAAAAGATTCTGCACTTACTCTTGAAACACTGAATCAGGCAGGTATAAAATGCAAATGTTATTCTATCAACAAGAGAAACTCAATTACTGAAACGGTAAGAAATGCCGGGCTTTCCGAAGAATCACTCATTACAGCAAAACGCTTATTTGACCGTTCACTTGTAGATTTGAATAATAAAGGATATTTAAACGGACATACGCCTTTTTCGTCAATAGTTGCATTTTCAGCTGAAATTACTGCTTATATAAATAATTTGAAATATATAGTACTTTCAAATGAAGACAGTGCAAATGAAAGCACAGTTGCAGGACAGAATGTAAACCATCAATATTCAAAAAGTTTTGAATTTGAACAGGATTTTCGTAACTATGAGGAAAAATATCTTGATACGGGTATTTATTATTTCAGCTTTTTGCGTCCGCTTGCAGAATTTCAGATTGCCAAGATGTTCGTGAACCATAAGAAATATCTTCCAATATTTAGAAGCTGCAATTTAGGAAGCAAAGCATCCCCTGATATATGGTGTGGAAACTGCCCCAAATGTTTATTTATATGCCTGATACTGTCGCCTTTTCTGAATCATGACGAACTTACTGAAATTTTCGGTAAGGATTTGCTGAACGATACTTTCATGGAAAACTATTTTATTGAACTTATCGGCAAATCAGAACACAAGCCCTTTGAATGTGTCGGAAGTATTGACGAAGTGAATTTAGCGGTATCACTTGCGATAAGAAATTATCTTGAAAAAAGTCAGCCCATGCCGTTTTTATTTGACAAATATATTAATATGGGATTATATTCTCCTGATACAATCGATTCACAGAATAGAAAAATATGCAGTGGATTCAGTGAAAATAATCTGCTTCCTGATGAATTCAAAAATATTTTAATTAAAGAAATGGAGAGACTTCTTTGAATAAATTTATTGAATATATAAAAAAATACACTGAAAACAAGTCTGTCTGTATTCTTGGATTCGGACGTGAAGGAAAAGCAACATACAATATTTTAACAAAATACTGTTCACCATCGAAAATTGCTGTTGCCGATATAAATAAAACAGACAGTTTGCCTGAATCAGTCGAACTTATCTGTGGGGAAAACTATCAGAAATCACTTGACGATTTTGATTTGGTATTCAAAAGCCCCGGAATTGTACTTGAAAAACAGCCGTCAGAACTTAAATGCCTGATAACTTCTGAAACACAAGTGTTTTTTGAGGTTTACCGTGAACAGATTATCGGAATCACAGGTACAAAGGGTAAAAGTACTGTAACTTCATTGGTTTATCATATTCTTAAAGAAAATGGAAAAGATTGCAGAATTGCAGGAAATATTGGTATTCCTGTATTTGACATAGCTGAAAGCATGACAGACAAGACTATTGTTGTATGCGAACTTTCATGTCATCAGCTTGAATATATGACCGTTTCACCTGCAACAGCAGTTTTCCTTAATCTTTTTGAGGAACACCTTGACCACTACGGTACTATGGAAAGATATTACAATGCAAAGAAAAATATCTATCTTCACCAGCAAGAACATGATTGCCTGCTGATTAATAATAATATTGCACCTGAAAATTGTTCTGAACTTCTTCAGTATATTTATACTATATCTTCCGAAAGTTCTTCATCACGTATTTATGTGCATGACGGTGTCGTTACAAATACAGAAATTAATGAAAGCTATAAAATTCCGACTGATAAAGTCAAACTTCTGGGCATACACAACCATTATAATATAGCTGTTGCTTACTTTATAACAACTTTTTATGTTAAACCCGAGGAATTTGAAAAGGCTCTTTGCACTTTCAATCCGCTTGCTCACCGTCTTGAATTTGTGGACGAAATCAATGGCGTAAAATATTATGATGATTCAATTTCAACCGCTTGTGCAACTGCCATTGAAGCACTTAAAAGCGTACCGAATGCAGGAACTATATTAATAGGTGGAATGGACAGAGGCATAGATTATACAGCTCTTGTTGATTATCTTAAAGCAACCGATATAAATGTAATCTGTATGGAGACTTCCGGAAAACGTATTTATGAAATGATAAAAGATTTACCTAATGTTCACTATGTACCTCATCTGAAAAATGCAGTAAGACTTGCTTCAGAAATAACTCCGAGTGGAAAAAGCTGTGTTATGTCACCTGCATCAGCAAGTTACGGAATTTTCAAAAACTTCGAGGAGCGTGGCGATGTTTTCAAGTCACTTGTTGCACAATTAAAAAAATAAAAAGACAAAAAACGCACCTTATTAAAGGTGCATTTTTTATAATTGCTTATCTTATAAAGATTCAAACAGTCTAAATAATAAAATAGTCTTATCTTTATAGAAATTATTTATATATTGCTCAGATAATATCAGAATAAATTTTTATTTGAATATCAATAATAATATCTGAGATACTATAACAACTGAAATAAGTGCAACGGGGTAAGTTGCAGCATATGCAGATGCTACGTTTTCTGTACCTGCTGTACCAATAAGCGTACCAAGTGCGGGAGTTGATGTCATACCTCCGGTAATTGAACCAAGATTATTAAGCAAATTAAGTTTAAGAACATACTTAGCAAACAAGAAACCGATAATCATCGGGATAATTGTCATGATTACGCCATAAAGGAAATAAACAGCCTTGAAATACTGTACAAAGCTTGCACCGCCTGCAACGCCTGCACCTATAAGGAACAATACAAGTCCGAATTCACGGAATACTTTAAGTGTATTGTCTTTCGGCATTACTGACATTTTACCGAAATGACCAAAGTGACCAAAAACAAGTGAGACAAGCAGACAGCCCCCTGTTGTTGTAAGTGAGAAATTGCCGAATTTGATTGAACCTACGAAAATACCGATAATTGCAGCAAGTGCAAACGGCATGAATCCGAATTCATCCATTTCAATAAGCTTGCCTGTATACTTTTTCTTTGTACTTCCTGAATCAGCAGCAACAAGTTTTTCACGTTCAACTCTCATATCAGCTTTCATGAATTTAGGTACAAGCTGGACAAAAAGCACTACTCCGATAACTCCGAAAAGATAAGAAATACCATGTCCGACTGTTACCAAATCCTCAAGTTCAGGAGTTGCAACAGTTGATTTTGCAGCAGAAAATGCAGGTGTACTTGTGAGAGAACCTGAAAGAAGTCCTACAAGCATCGAAGCACTTTCTTCTGTTGTGCTTTCCGGTGAAACAGCACCATCAACAAAGATACAACCCGCACATGAAAGTCCGCCGGCAATAATTACAACAAGTGCAATCAGAACATACGATTTGAAGTTTTTCTTGAAATTTCCGAAAAAATTAGGTCCTGCAATAAATCCGACAGACGTAACAAACAGAATCAGTCCTATATTTTCAACAATTTTAAGTGCATTTTTTACATATGAATCATCTCCGACTATGAGATTTGAACTGAGATTATCATAGAAAAAACAGCCATAAAGAAGTGCTATAATAAAAACTCCGGCAGTACCGAGTGAAACGCCTTTAATGGTAATTCTTCCAAGAAGGTATCCGACTGCTGTAATCAGAAAAACAGTGAATACCAAAAAGGCTACTGTTTTGATTGAAATGGAGAAATCTCCAATGGTAATTAAATCCATAATTAATTTTACCTCTTTCCGATATTTTATACAATATAACCAATCCCCGTATCATACAAATCGACGGACAATAACGTCCGCCGATTTTATATTTATTTTTTGATTTATTATTTTGACTTTCTTGCATAGTGCGGAAGAAGCATAGGTGAAGCAGTTTCATTTACTATTCCTGCTTCTGAAAGCTCATTATTGAATTTTTCAATATGTTCAAGAGTAAGCTTTTCAGGAACAACTGTTTCCTTAGCTTTTGCAGCAGCATTCTTTCCGGCATCACGTCCGAAAACGATAACGTCAAGAAGTGAATTACCCATAAGGCGGTTTCTTCCGTGTATTCCTCCGGCAACCTCACCGGCTGCATAAAGGTTTTCAACATCTGTAGAACAGTCAACACTGATATTAAGTCCGCCGTTCTGATAATGAAGTGTAGGATAAACAAGAATAGGTTCTTTGCGGATATCAATTCCATACTTGCTGAACATACGCATCATCGCAGGAATTCTCTTTTCAATAGTACCCTCACCGTGTTTATATTCAATCATAGGAGTGTCAAGCCATACAGCCTTGCCGAGATTGGTTTCCACACCCTTGTCACGTTCAGTACATTCACGGATAATAGATGCAGCTGTAACATCACGTGTTTCAAGAGGATGCATGAAAACCTCACCGTCAATATTGACAAGCTTTGCACCGAGTGAACGTACTTTTTCAGTTACCAATGCACCGAAAATCTGTTCAGGATAACCTGTACCTGTCGGATGATACTGAAGAGTATCAGCATAAAGAAGCCTTGCACCGACTCTGTAACCGAGAATAAGACCGTCAGCAGTTGCTCCGTAGTGATTTGAAGTAGGGAAACCCTGATAATGAAGTCTTCCTGCACCACCTGTAGCAATAACAACAGTTTTTGCACGTGCAACAAGAAGTTCTTTGGTTTCCATATTCATGAGTACAGCACCTGCTGCCTTTCCATTTTCATCAAGAATAATTTCAACAGCCGCAGTAAAATCAATTACAGGGATTCCACGGTTAAGAACTTCATCACGGAGGGTTCTCATAATTTCAGCACCTGAATAGTCCTTTGCGGCGTGCATACGCTTACGTGAAGTACCACCGCCATGAGTTGTTACCATAGTTCCGTCTGCTTCCTTGTCAAACTCAACGCCGAGTTTATTAAGCCACTGAATAGCTCCCGGAGCCTTGGTAACAAGGTTTTTGACAAGTTCAGGCTTTGCGGCAAAATGACCGCCGCCAAAAGCATCTATATAATGAGTTGCCGGTGAATCATTCGGCTTATCTGCTGCCTGAATACCACCCTCTGCCATCATAGTATTAGCATCACCTATACGGAGCTTGGTAACTATCATTGCCTTGACTCCTGCTTCATCAGCTTCAATGGCAGCAGATGCACCTGCACCGCCGCCGCCTATGATAAGAACATCTGTATCATAATCAGGAGCATTCAAATCAACATCAGATGCACTGATACGGCTCTTGCCCTGTAAAAGTTCAGCAAGCTGTGAAGGCACTTTTTCACCTTTATTAACACCTGCTGAAAGTACAGTAAATTCATCCTGCTTATAGTCAGGGTGGAAAGTAGCAAGAAGTGTATCTTTTTCTTCTGCTGTCATTCTTTTTGGCTCAAGACTTGCATTTTCAGGTCTTTTTTCTGCAACAATCTTTGCAAGCTCATTAAGTTTATCAATTTTGTACATGACTGCTCCTCCTTACTTCTCTATATCACGGTTGTTATAAAGCTCTTTGATTTCATCAATCGGTTTCTGCATCAAATCCTCAATGAGTGATTCAAACTTGCCCTCGTTTATTTCATTTACACGGTCAGCAAGATGTCCGCATTCAGGTGCAATATATTTACCATTGAGTCTTCTTGCAAGCATAGCAACCTGTGGGTGAGAAATTCCGGCAGGACAGCGTGATGAACATACTCCGCACATTACGCAGTCAAAGCTCTCTTCTGCACACTTGTCATATTCGCCCCTCTGAGCGTATGCAATATACTGCATAACGTTCAATTCCTGAGTACAAGCCTTTGT
>CAJTOG010000091.1 GCA_910577575.1 uncultured Ruminococcus sp.
TATAATCATAAAAGTATTGATAAAATAATGTCCCATACTATAGCCTGTTACTGTCTGCCATGCTTTCTCATATACTGAAAAATCAAATTTTTCAGGCATAAACCATAAAGATGAAAAAATTTCATCATTTGACTTGAAACTCGCTCCGATAAGCCATATCAAAGGATAAATCATAATTACTGCACCGGCTGTAAGAAAAAAATATATAAAGAATTTTTTCATTGATTTCCCTCCCTGTGACTGCCCGTGAATCTGAAAAGTAACAGTACAAAAACAGTTGTAATGACAAAAAGCACCCACGAAACGGCATTTGCATATCCTGAATTATGATATTTAAACATTTCGTCATAAATAAGCATACCAATAGTATATGTGCTTTTCATAGGTCCTCCGCCTGTTATCATGTACGGAGCATTAAACTCCTGCATTGCAGAAATCAGCTGCAAAATCAGATTCAGAAAAATGACATCTTTTAACATTGGAAGGGTTATACTGAAAAATGCACACATTTTTCCGCATCCGTCAACTTTCGCAGCGTCATAATATTCAGGCGGAATCTCTCTGAGTGCATTCAGAAATATAATCATTGCCGAGCCAAATTCCCAGAGTCTCAAAAAAACTATTATTGAAAGTGAGCCGTTTTCATTACCGTACCAGTTTACAGCTCCTATACCGATAAACTCAAGGAACTGATTGACCAGTCCGTCACCGGTAAACAAAAACTGCCACATAATGACCACAGCAAGATTTGAACCTAAAATTGACGGTATATAAAAAATTGTACGGTATAAGCCCATTCCTCTTATTTCAAGATTCAGTATAAGTGCCATAATAAGAGATATAACTAATTTCAGAGGAACAAGTATAACTGAATATCTGAAAGTTACAAATAATGAATTTCTGAATTTTTCGTCTTCAAACATTGATATATAATTACTGAAACCTGTAAATTCAGGAGGACTTATGCCATTATAATCAGTCATTCCAAGAAGGAATGATGATACAAACGGATAAAGTGTAAACAATAAAAATCCTACTATAAACGGGGATATGAAAATTAAACCGGTATATTTTTTAACTCCTGTTGGGTTATGGTAAATTTTTTTCATCTTCTGATTCTCTCCAGATATTCATTTATAGAAATATACATTTCGTGAGCTGCTTCTGATGTATTGGCTTTTTCATATGATACTTTTTCAATCGCATCATTATAAAAGCTCTTCATTCTTGCCAGCTCCATGTAGGGACTTATTGTGATGGTATCAAGATTTTCAAGTAATATATCATTTTCCTGAACAAGCCCCTGAAGTTTACCGCTGAGTTCAAGACTTTTTTCTGCTGTATGAGATGCCGGAATTCCTCTTGTTGTTCCTAAAACTTCAGCACATTTTTCATCATTTAAAAGAAAATTCATAAATGCTGCTGCCTCATCGGGATATTTCGTATCCTTTGAAATGGCGTACAATACAGATGGTTTAATCATCCACCCCGTTGAATTTCCATTATCATCAGACAGCATGGGACCTGCTTCAAGTAACCCTTCAGGAAGTGCCATTTCATATTTTCCTACAGAACTTCCCCATTCAAGCACACCTGCTATTGTACCGTCAATAAATTTCGGGGACTGATAGAGTGCAGCACTGCCATCCTCATCTGTACGTATATCAATAGTACGGATTACATGTTTATTTTCAAGTTCTTTGTAAAAATCAAGGGCAAGTTTTATATCTTCTTCTGTGAAACCAAGTTCGCCATCCATTGAAAGAAATATTCTACCTGTCTGCTGCTGAACATAAACTACTGCAAGATACCATGCTGTACCGCCTGACTGAATATCAAGGTCTATCGGATAAATATCTTCGCCTCTGAATTTTTCACCAAGTTCAAAAAGTTCATTCCAAGTTTTTGGATATTCAGCATTTAAGCGTCTGTAAACGTCTGAATTGTAAAACATTCCCCTTCCGCTTACAGAAACAGTTACTGCATTGAGTATATTATCTACCTTACCAAATGAAAGAATATCGCTGTCAAATACTGTCAAATCAAGATGTTCTGAAAGCTTACTGAGGTCATAAAATCCCTTGCCATCTGGTGAAAAGGAAATAAGCCAGTCGTAATTAATCTGCATAATATCTGGAGCGGTTCCTCCGCTGAGCTGTGTGCTGACTTTTTCTGTCCAACCGTCCCAACCTCCGTATTCGGGAACAATTTCAATTTCAGGATGAATTTTATTCCACAGTTCAATTGCGTCAAGAGTGGCTTTATGACGGTCATCACCTCCCCACCATGAAAAGCGGATTGTACAGGGATTAAGTTTTCCGTCCGGTAGATTTTTTGATTTTTCATTACTACACGCTGAGAGAATTATAATACTGCACAGTGAAACGGCTGATATTAAATATTTTTTCATGCTCTCATTCCTTAAATGTAATATATAGTTAATTATACAATATATTTATAGATAAATCAAGGGATTTGAAAAAAGCTCCCATATCATACAAAAATGAGAGCTTCGTTATTGTTTTCCGGTTTCTTAACCGGTGTTCAAATCATCAGATGGTTCTGAAAACAGATAGCCTTGCGAATATCTTATGTAGTTTTCTTCAATCAAAGTCTGAATATCACTATTTTCAATAAACTCAGCAATAATTTCCTTCTGATGTTTTTCAGCCCATCCTGCAATCATTTCAAGAAACTCACGTGCAAAAACATCACTTTTTATATTTTTGACTATTTCACCGTCTATTTTTATATAATCTGATTTAATTTTGAATATATTGACTATATTTGAAAATCCACTTCCGAAATCATCTATGGCAATCTTTCCACCCACCTGATGAATGCGTTCAACAAATTCGGCAATAATATGATAGTCTTCAATTTCCTCTGTCTCTGTAAGTTCAAAGACATAGTTTTCAGGATGCGGAGCAGTCTGCAAAAATCCCAGAATAAAATGTACTATCTTATAATTGTAAATATCGCTTATATTTATATTTATTGTAACTATATCATGCCTGTCCTTAAATTGATTCATAACCTTACATATCATAATATATGAAATATCAGGATAAAAACCGTATTCTTTGGCAATATCCATAAATCTGTACGGTGTATAGATATTACCCGATGAATCTTTTATACGCATAAGCGATTCATACATTCCGATTTTTCCATTTTTATTGTCTCTGATTCCCTGAAAGAACGGTACTACACGGTCATTTGCAACAGCATCATTCAGAATCATAAGCATCTTCATTTTTCTTGCATGAATCTGTTCAAGACCTAAATCAGAAGTATATTGCAGAAATAATATATTTTTGCTCCTCATATTTACAAGTACAAGTTCAGCTTTGTTAATCATATCTTCTTCATGCATTACAATTGAAAATTCACTTACTGGTACATATGAAGCAAACCGAAATTCCGATACAAACTCCTGAAGAGACTTCATTCTGTCTATAAACTCTCTGTCACATATGAAAGGATTTCCTGTAATTATGAATGAGCTTTTTTTATAGATATAGCAGTTATATTCTTCGTTATTCAAAAAGCTTATAACATATTTATGGAATCTGTTCATGCATGAACGAAATTTGGATTTACTCATAAAGGCATTCAATAATCCTTCGTTACGGAAAGTAATCATACAAATTTTATCAAATTTACTCATACTGAAATCATATGAATATTTTGTGATATTGTCTATGCCGGTATCATCGTCTTTAAAAAGAGATTCTTCAATTTCATGCTGACGTTTTAAAAGGTTTTCATTTTCACCGGATTTACTGTTATATTTAAGCAGATACTGAACTATATGTTCCTGACTGTTCGTGAGTTCAGCAGAATTTTTCCGCAGTATATCAGTATCTATTTTGATTCTTCTTTCATTTTCAGAAAGTGCGGAAATAGCGAACGAATAGTTGCAATAATAATTTTTGCCGTTGAGATTACCTATTTCACCTGCAACGAGTGAACCGCTGAGATTTGTATTTCTGAACGGCATAAGTTCCCACTTTATACAGTTACTGAAAAGAAGCTGACGTGATACACAGCTATATCCAAAAAGAACTTCCGCAGGACGTTTACTTATATTATGACATACCTCTTCACAGATTTCAATATTTTTCTGTATACTTGAGTAAGAAATGCGAACTTTTTCACCTATTTTTGCTTCACTCGGAACAAACATGACAGGTTCGGGCTCATCAGGGAACACTCGCTTTTTTTCGTTCTGGGGAGAGTATGTCAATGCCCATGGAATATCGCCATAATCAGCTCTTACAAGCGGAAACAGAACTGTTATATCATAACCGGTATCATCATCAAAATTTATATCAAGTTGTTTCTGATACCAGTCAACAGCATTTTCACCATCAATTGCACGTATAATCATACCATCAGCGTCGGTAATTGTATGGACTCCGCCGACGGGTTCAGTAACATAAATAAGGTCGCCATATATGTGAAAATTTTCTGAATCAATAATGGCAACCACAAGGGAATTATCTGAAACGTTTTCATTATCAAAAACAAATGAACTTATTTCCACACCAGCAAATGGTAGCTCCGGAGAATTTGCAATTCCTCCTATCAGCTGAAGCTTCCCTGCTTTTTCATTAATACGTTCGATAAAGCTGTCTATCTTTATAAATGAATGTGCGAAGAATGTAAGCATAAATACAGAATCTGATGTTATTACAGAATCAATAATCCTGTCTGCGAGAGTGATTCCTCTTATGTCTGCACCAAGAGCATCAGACAAACTGACAATACAAGTTCTGATACAAGCATTTTTAAATTCTGTAACAGATATCATACAACAATCGGTTTTCAATTCTCCTCCGAGAATAATTCCTGATGTACTGCTTCCGATTATCTTTGAAGCCGGAAGATACTGAAGTATAGTTTTAACCAAAGGCATGATATTGTACTTATTATGTATACAGGTATGAATTCGGATGAGGTATTCTTTTTTCGGAGAAAGTCCTTCAGTTTTAATAAGTCTTTCAAAATCGTTTTCTGTCGAATAAATAAAATTAATAGTTTTCATATAAATCACTTCCTTACAAAGGATTTTTTTAGTATATTGTTATTATTATAGCATATATTTTTTTGAATTTCAATGTTTTTTTTGAAAAAAATTACTAATTTTTAATATTCACCTTTTTTTGTTATATCGAATAATATATTAATGCAGAAGCCTTAAAACTTTCTGCACTAAAATTAAAGGAGATTTTATTTATGAACCTTAATTTGTTTGATAATATAGACGGATTGATTATCAGAGAAAGAGAAAACAATCTGACTGAAAATCCGTCTCAGAGAAACATAAGCTATACGGGCGAAATTTCTCCTTTCCCACCCGAAACCCCTCTCGCTATGGCTTATGTTCCGTTTCAAAATTGGGGAGATACAAAATCCGCTGAAGACGCTCTTGAATGTGGAACACTGTTTTCCCAGCTTGTTTTCCCCTTTGAAGAAGGAGGCGGAAGATAATGGATGCTCAGAAAATTTTACTGGAAAAAATTAAGCAGTATGATTTCGCACTTAAAGAACTCAATCTCTACCTTGATACTCATCCAAATTGCCGCCGTGGTCTTTCCATGTTTCAGAAATATAAAAAACTTCGTGAGGAAGCATTAAATGAATATAATGAAAAATTCGGTCCGATTACTCCCGAACAGAATAACAGCACTCAGCATTGGACCTGGATTGATGACCCATGGCCTTGGGAAAGGAGATAATTTATGTGGCAATATGAGAAAAAACTTCAATACCCTGTAAATATT
>CAJTOG010000092.1 GCA_910577575.1 uncultured Ruminococcus sp.
ATGGTTGTTGCTGTTGTAATATTCGGTATAATCGGCTTGCTTATATTTTTTGGTGTCAAAGCTATTGTAAATATATATCAGGATTATTGCTATGATGAAATAAGCCTGTTTGTAGCATTATAAGTATAGTATTGCTTGTGTGGTTCGTTGATGTTATGCTATTAAACATAATACTTATGCTAATATTAAGCCACATTCTATACATTGTAGTACATTGGTACATCAAAGATTACAAAGAAAACTACTAAATATAGATAAAATTTGCTACAAAACTAATGCTCCTGTGTAATACAGTGGCTTTTTTTGTGTTACGTGTTATAACACATTGCCCGTTACACCGCATTTTACACTTTTTACTATCAATAATTACTTATTTATCGATTATTGATAGAGTGGCAACACTTCAATCCACTTTAACATATAAGAGTGAATCGGAAACGTTCTCACCGTTCTGATGACAAACACAAGCAAACGATATTAAAATAATTCACAGAAAAGGAAAAATGCTTTACAGTGTACTGGCATTTTGCACAAAAGAGAATTGAAGCAAAGTGTAACAACAATTTTAAAACGTGTTGTTACATGGTTTTAAGGCGATATATAGCCGTTTTTTCAATAAAGTGTAACATTGTAACAACAAATTCCTTGTAAAAGTTTGAAAAAGTGCATTTTAGGTAGTAACTTGTAACCTTTTTGTAACTTTTACTGTTTTTTTTTTAGAGTTTAATAGTAAATTGATGTTACAATGTTACAAACCTTGTGTTTTTGGCTATATTTCGGGCTAAATACCTGTAACAACAAGAAAAATTCGTGTTGTTACAAAAATAAAAGTTTTTGGCTATATTTCGGGCTAAATACCTGTAACAACAAAAAAAAAAGTGTTGTTACACTATATGTTTAAAATACACAAATGAGAGGAGAAAAAGGCTATATATTGGGAAAAAAATTGTAACATCAAAAAAAAAGCTGTAACAACAAATTTAAGTGTTGTTACAGCTTGTATGTTAATTTGGGTTGTAAAGATTATTACCGTTCCAATGTTTGAATGGCAATTTTATAACTCTTGTAACTTTTCCATTTTCTCTTTTCAGCTTGCTTTCATAACCATGTTTTTTTAGTACTTGTCCAACAGTACGAGCATCATATTTCAGGTTATGTATTCTGATGAACTCTGTTACAGTCATTTCTTTTGTGGTGCAGATATATCCCTGCTGTTGTGTTTGCTGTTCTTCCAGTATGTCAAGCACTTCACATTCAGCTTTCATCGGTTTTACAAATGCTGAGTTACGTTTTTCGAGGTATCTTTTTTCATCTTCGGTAAGTCTGAAACAGCTTGCCTTGTCCTTGTCTTTTATAAGTTCATAGACCTGAGCCCAAAGCTGTAAAGCATCAAACGGCTTTATCTGTGTTTCATAGTCAATTACAAGGTCTGAGGGCAAGGGAATTGTAGCAAAACGGCGGTTGCCTGTCTGGTCTATAAGAAATTCATCATCATTGACTGTTCCAACAAATGAAGTCATACGTGGGTAATGCAGACTTGCCCTGCCGTATGGCGTTCTGTATTCGTCTGTAGATTTAGTGAGGAACGCTTTTACGCTGTCCATATCTTTTTTCATTGTACTGCCGATTTCGCCCAATTCACATATCCACTTGCTTGTAGCCTGAATGATGCTGTCTTTGTCACGTGTGTCTAAGCAGATACCCTCACCGAAAAAATGGGATTTAAGTGCTAACTTCTCAAAAAATCGGGTTTTGCCTATGCCTTGTTTGCCTTTGAATACAAGTATAATATCGAGAGAAAACGGACATTCAATGATATTGAACAACGCACAACCAGTCTGCATAAGCCATTTTTTTATGTAAATGCGGCTGTATTTGCCTTCTTCCGTGTTTTCAGGCGGTATTTTGAATATAGTATATATTTCTTCTATACGGTCTTTTCCATCCCATTTCACCGACTGAATAGCACTCAGAACAGGATTATACTTGTGTCTTGTTGCATATCGGGTAATGTAGTCTATAACGTTCTGCTTTGAAACGTGGGTATATATCTTTTTCAGTTGGTCTTGCAGGATTGTTGGCACGTTCTCTGCCAGATGTTCCGCACTCTCGCCCGTATCAAAGCCGAAAAACTCAAAATTATGGGTAATCTGATTATATCTTATGGAATATCTCTGTTTTTTAAGGTATTCAGAGAATAATTCATAGTCAATCATTATCTTTTTCTTTTTTTCCTCTTTGTCGGGAAAAGAAATTTCTTCTTTATCAAAGCTTAATGCACGTTTAGAGAGGTTCTGTAGACTTCTGATAAGCATTTGTCGGTCTGATACAAGCAGTTCGTTAGCGTCCTTGCAGTCGCCCCATACGTCTTCAGGGGCAATTACATAAGGTGTTTTATGCTCTTTACAGAGTTTTTCAAGTTCAACAGCAGCCTTACAGCCTGCCTTATCGTTATCCAAAGCGATAATAAGCACGGTATTTGAAATATCAAAATCAAATATTTTCCTGATATTGCTTGTAGAACCTAAGCCGATACAAGCGAAACCACACTCATCAACACTCATACAATCAATTTCGCCCTCAACAACGAAACAATATGGAGCAGTCAGGGCAACAGAATTGAGAATATGGGTAGTTCCTCTCTTTTGCTTGATGTTCTCGGTGGTACTCCGCCACATAAAAGACGTATTTGCAGTCGGAATTATAATTGCTGGAGTAGTCTGATTGCTCTTGTACATAAAGTTCGGAGTATATCCACAACGAAATTTTCTTTGCGTATCTATTGATAATCCACGTTTTGTCAAGTAGTCTGTTTCTTGTAAGTGCTGTTCAGCCACAGCAAAAAATTTTGTATAGTCCTTTTCTTCTCTCTGTTCTGTCAATTTTATCGGCTGTTTCTTCTGTCTGATGGGCTGTGAGGAAGAAGTATTATACTTTTCTTTCAGCTCATTGACAATTGCTTTGAAGTCGCTGATGTGATTTACTTCTCCATATAGATTGAAGATGTCACCATTCGCATCGCAGGCAAAGCAATGATAACTGTTAGTATCAGGGTATACGGTGAATGCTCCTGAACGGTGCGAACCTGTGCCACTGTTACACAACGGGCATATGTATTGATTTCTGCTGCCATTTCTTGACAGTTCTGTAATCTCCTGCACATAGTCAAGCAGGAATGGTTTTAATCTTTCAATTGTTTCGTTCATAGTAAGTCCTTTCTTTGCTATAAGCATATTTTCTGCAAAAGGGTACAAAAATACCCTATATTCGCAAATACAGGGCAACATCTTACTATGTTCTTGGATTTATCAATGTCAAAGGTCTTGACAAAACCTTTTTTATTTGATATAATCAGAATGTAAGTATAGTATTGGTTGGTTTGCTGTCCTACCGAATGCTACCCTGCCGTTAAGGTGTTGACCGCACCTTGACGGCAATTTTATTTGCTGTTATTATTATATCCGATGAGGATAGATTTGTCAAGTCTTGATATAAAGATTGCGGCGATAATCTGGGCAAAAGTCTTTGGTGTTCTTGTGGTCGAAGTGTGTCACAATGACACACTGTTTTCACCCGTATACAATAATTACTTATTTATTGATTATTGAAACAAATGTTATTTAATTGTTGCTGTCACTTTTGCTTTTAGCTCATACTTGACTTAATCTGCATTATATGCTATAATAAGGCTGTAAGGTGAAATAGCATATGCAAGCTACCTAAAGTATTACCACTAACGTATTAAACTTCAGTAGCTTGCAATGTGGACACCCCCTTGACCCCCATATTGATGAAAGGAGAAAAAATGAACACAAAAAGACCAAAGCAGATGACATTCAGAGTATCGGAAGAAGAATATGAAACTATTATGAAGAAGATAGCCGACAGTGGATTAAATAATCAGGAGTATATTCTCAGAGCTGTAATACAAGCCCCAATTATTAAGACTGATGATTTGAAAGAACTTGTTATTGAACTAAAACATCAAGGAACAGAGCTGAATCGACAGGGCAATAACATTAATCAAATAGCAACACAGCTTAATACAAGAGGATTTGTTGATTACAAGAATAAATTACTGCAGACATTATCTGCACTTAGAATCGCACAGGAGGAGCTTAAAAGCCTATGGCAATCATTAAGGCAGTATCTTCAAAGTCATCGATAAAGATAGCTATAGCTTATGTCAGCAAGGAAGAAAAGACTGAACATAAGCTGTTGAGTGGCTATAATTTATCATTACCTGAAACTGCATATGAAGAAATGCAGATAACTAAAGAAATCTGGAACAAGACGGACGGCAGAACATACAAGCATTATATTCAGAGTTTCGCTCCCGATGAAGCGATTACTCCTGAACAGGCACACGCAATAGCAAAAGAATTTGTAGAAAGTTGTACGCAGTTCAAAGGATTTGAAGTTCTTATAGCAACTCATCAAGACCGAGAACATATACATACTCACTTCATTCTCAATTCTGTAAGTTTTGAGGATGGACACAAGTTTCAGCAGAAAAGTACAGAATTGCAGAAAATGAAAGACCTATCAGACAAAATATGCCTTGAACATGGATTTAGTTTAACTCACAAAGGGAAAACGTTTGACGGAGCAGAACGAGAAGAAACAACAGCATACAAAAAGGAGCAGTACAGGCTATTACAGAGAGCAGAACAGGGCGAAATGGAAAGCTATGTACAGGATATTGCTCTTGCTGTTATGGAGTGCAGAGAGCAATCTAAGAGTCGAGAGCAGTTCATTAATATGATGAACGCTAACGACTATGGTGTTATATGGTCAGATAATCACAAGTATATTACATTCATCGACCTTGCAAGGCAGGAACAGGGAGAAAAACAATGCAAGATTAGAAACAGTAAGTTAGAAAAATATTATCATATAGATTTCAGCAAGGAGGGATTAGAGAGTGAGTTTGCGGACAATGCACGAAAACAACAAGAAGAATATAATCAAGCCGTCAGAGCAAATACAATCGCCCAGCACGGAAGAGCTGCTGTCATTGATACAAGAACTGTCCTCAAAGAATCAGGAACTGTTCTCGACCAATCAGCAACTTTTAGTAGCAAACTCAGACTTGACCGAGACAATACAAGGATTACGCTCAGACGAGCAGACATTAAAGTTGAAAGTAGTACGGCAAGCCGAGCTGATAGAGAAACTGAACAGGAGCGACTTAGAGCTGAAGAAAGCCGAAGAATTGCAGAACAGACTGAGAGAGAAAGAAAAGCATTGGCAGAAAGAAGTAAAAAGAAGTCAAGAGGAGGCTTCTCTCTCTGAAAGACGTGCAAATACAGCTATTTTACAGGCTAATGCTGAAAAAGAAGCAGCCAGCAAGAGAAAGTCTGAATATGATAAATTGATAGCACGTCAAAACAAGGTTGTTAAAGAAAAAGCAGAACAGCTTAACGACAAATTCCGAAAGAAATGGCAGAGGGTAATGCTTGTTCTAATTGCTTATGGTGGTTTGGCTACCCTGTTTACCGGATATAAGTCGGAACGTGTTGTATCTGATTGTGTGAGTACTTTTAATGCGGTCGGAAATGTGATTATGATGATTTTTAACTGGATTGACAACATATCTAAAAAAACGGCAAGTTCTGTAGGTGTTCCTAATATTGTTATATTGATGGTTGTTGCTGTTGTAA
>CAJTOG010000093.1 GCA_910577575.1 uncultured Ruminococcus sp.
TAAAACTTGCAGGATGACCGGTCAGGTAGTTGGAAATCAGTCCGCCGTCCTCGGTTGTTTTGTTGAATGTTTCCGTAAGCAAGCCTGAAATACCATCAAACTGCGATTTGATGCCATCTTTGAACAGGTTTTCGCACCAACTTTGCAGGCTGTCTATCGCATCGCTGATAACACCCATAATCTCACCGTCCTTTCTTTAAGCGGTTGCCCACACTCCACCCACCACGCAACCGTCAGAAATCAGATGAGATTACACTGCACCCGTCATCATATTCTGAAGCACGGGAACGAGGACGATTGCAAAGAGGATAAGTCCAAGTCCTGCCATGAGCTGCTTCATACCCTGAGATTTTGCACCGGGGTTGTCATTGCCGTAACCTTCCAAAAGATTGACAATGCCCCAGACTCCGACACCGCCGCCAATCAGGCAGATTACGGATTTAAGTACGGTGCAGGCGGTTGAAATGAATGAGGTCGCCATCACGCCGAATGTTGTAGCAAAAAGCGTTGCTTTCTTAGCAAACTTACTGCACTTTGTCAACCACTTGTGCTTAGGCTTGTAGACGGCTTCCACCGTCATTGTGTTTGAAATTTCCATTTTAATTTCTCCTTTTTTTATTTATTTACTGAAAACGAAATCAAGGAGCGAATTTAAAATTTTTCTCCGATATTCCGATTTCAGGTAAATTTTTATGTTTCAACCGTTTCATAAACATCAACTTCAGTTGTGTTTTTCAGTGTGAGATAGCGTTTTTCACGCTTTTCGACGAACTTTTTAATATCAAATTTCTGCTTTGGATTATCGTCCAGAAGCAGATGATAATGCTTGTGTTTCGTAATATCAAATTTGTCCGAGAAGAACGGTCGCACTCCACGGAGTTGCAAGATACATTTTCCGCCGTCCATGACGGCTAATTCATCCTGACTTTTCAGTTCCTTGCCGAGTTTCTGGTAATTCAAACCGTAACTTTCCGACTGACCACGGGTATTTGAAGTATTGAAACTGTCGATAGTTTCCTTGCCAAGGCTTTCGGATATTTCTTTCAGTGTGGATTTTTCCTTGCCACCCAGAAACAGCATGGTATCGCAGTTTCCCTCAATTGTATCGGCATTATCTTTGTAGATTGCTTTCAATTGTGACTTTGCCTGTAAGATGATACTTGCGGAAATTTCACGGCTTCTTATCGTTGCGATAAGCTTTTCAAACTGCGGTATTTCGCCAATATTACTAAACTCATCAAGCAGACAACGAACGTGATATTTCAGTTTACCTCCGTCAGAATTGTCCGCTTTTGTGCAGAGCAGATTGAAAAGTTGCGAATACATGATAGCAACAAGAAAATTGAATGTGGCATCTGTATCCGAGATAATGACGAAAAGTGCCGATAATTCGTCACCCAGCTTGTCAAGTCCGAGTTCATCATAACTTGTGATTTCAAGCACTTCATCAATTGCGAATGGTGCAAGACGTGTTGAACATGAGATGAGAATTGATTTTGCCGTTTTGCCTGCCGCCAGTTTGTAAGCGTGATACTGCTTGCAGGCAAACGCACCAATCCGCTTTTGTTCCTCATTCGGTTTGTTTTCTTTCATTTCCCGAAATTCATCACTAACTTCCATTTCAGGCGGAAAATCATTGTTTATCCAGCATTCCACAAACTCAAAAACCCTGTCCATAGCGTTTTTGAACTCCTCATCATCTTCACGGCACTCAGAAGAATTTATCATATCAATCAGCGTTTCAAAGTTCTGTTCCGCTGGCGGATTTATTGTGAAAATCATGGCGATATAGGCTGTATACAGCAGTTTTTCCGCTTTTACCCAAAAGTCGTCACCGCCGTTCTGATGGCTTGATTGTGTATTTTTAATCAGCACATCGACGAATTTTAAAATATCTTTTTCACGATTCTTTTTTGATATGTAGGCAAACGGATTGTAGTGCATACTTTTCGCAAAATCAATCGTGTTAAAAACTTTGATTCGGTATGGCTGATATTTGGTGTTTCCGTTTTCGTCCTTGTATGGACGACCTTTTTCCAGTATTTTTCCGCACTCAATCAGAACAGTGCCTTTCGGGTCTGTGACAATGTAGGAACTGTGCATCTGCATGAGATTTGGTTTGACAAAAAATCTTGTTTTACCGCTGCCTGAACCGCCGATTACCAGAATATTCTTATTTCTTGCGTACTTTGGCGAGGACGGTTTCCCCATTGCCAAACCCTCCGTCTGCGTGAGAATGATGTTGTTATCCTTGTTCTTTAAGTCCATATACGGCGAAATATCGTCCGCTGTACCCCAAACCGCAGAGCCGTATTCTGTGCCTTGCCGGAACTTCTTTTTGTTGGCAGAATTGATTTTCATGATGAACTTCATAGCAACACCGATTCCCACACCAATTGCCAAGTCAACCGGATGGAATGACGGCAAAATACGGGCAAACGCCGTTCCTAAATTCGTCAGGGCAGGAAGAATTTTTGCCGATATATCACTACCTTCCGCTGTTCTGAACGCAAAGGAAATGATGTCACCGGCATAACCAAAAATCACATAGACAAGATTATTCAGGACGAATTTTTTTATTTTTCTGCTATCCATCAATGTTGTATATCCTTTGATTTTTCACGGATTTTCGGCTGTTTTTTCGGTTCATGTGCAATCTGTTTCGCCATATCCTTAATCTGTTGTCTTGTGATTTCTGCACGTGGTTTCAGCAATTCATTCTGCTTTTTGTCAGCAAATTCACCGAAAGCACGCTTGAAATCCTCCGTTTTGCCTGCCTGAAAAAATACATGAAAAGTATCGGAGTTTTGCTCTTTTTTGACTGCAAAATCAATGTCATACTTTTTTGCAACGTCCAAAAAGTCCTCAACGCCCTTGATTTCCACGCTTTCAAGTTTTCCCGAACGTTCAGATAACTTTTTCATCGAAATTCTGCCTTTTTTCTGCGATTTGCCAGACAGAAAATCATTCATGACAAATTTCAGCACGTCAACCGTGAAATCTTTGCTTTTTACCGATAAATCAACCGTTTTCCGCAGTCCTTTTTCAAAATCCGTACTCATGTGGGAAACTCAAAAACCGCTTCAATATGTTCACGCAGCCAACGTGAAAAATCGTTCCTGACAGCATTGAACTTTTCTTCATCATTATACTCCGCAAGCATGATACCGTTTTCCGTATCGCCGTTCAGATGTGCCATAAAGCCGTATCCCGTGCCGTCATCGTACTCACCGCAGGTTACACAGGCAACTGCATTTGTATAATTGAATGCCGTACCGTCCTGCGAAATGATTGTCAGAGTCATACGCTCATCTCCTTTCCTGATTCAAGTTTAGCAGAAATGGAAATACAAATCTCACAAGTTTTTTAAAGCGTTTTGAAGATGATGAAAGAAAAAACCGATTAGCGTGTGATTACACCAATCGGTCTTTTGTTATATGAATTTTTCAATCTCTTTTTCGCCGATATTCAGGTGATAACGCACACCCTGATACGTCATGAACATTTCTCTTGCAATCTGTGTTGTACTTTTCAATTCGATATATTTTTTTACAAGAATCTGATGACGCTCAACGTTATCAACCATCTGAATTTTTTCCAGTATCTCTTTTTTGATTTTCATGGATTCAGCCACTAAATCTTTCAGTTTATCGGTAAGCAATGCGATTTCGGAAACAAAAACATACTTGTCAAGCGTGCTGTCATGACTGTCAATCTGGATTTTGACACTTCTTATTTTTCGCTCGATTATGGAATACTGCTCCAAAAATTTTTTACCTGTCAAAATAGTAAACCTCCCGCATTTTTTCCATAAGACACACACCGTCAACTCCCGATAAAAGCCTGAACCAGTCAGAGCGGAAGAACGTTTCCAGCTCTTCCTTTCGGCGGTAAACTGCATCGCTGCGTGTGTGATGTTTCAGAGCAATGAGTGTGTATTTGTAACTTTCCGCAGCCGAAGCAATAATAGCGTGAGCGAGTGCCGTGTAGCCGTCATTACGAAAAACTGACATAGAAATCACCGTTTGCAAGCGAGATTTTCAATTCCTCCACGGCAACGGGATAGAAACTTTCCGTTGCGTATTCAAGCAGTTCAAGCACTTCCGTTATGCCGTAAATTTCAAGATTTACGTTGAAAATATACTTGCGGTCGTCCTTGAAAATATCAAGCAAAATTGCAATTATTTCCGCAATATCGTAATTGCAGAAGTTGCCGATATTCACGATTTCACCGTTTTTCATGAGTGCAAAAAGTGCATAGGGAAGCGTTCTTTTTTTCGTATCATCGCAGAAAACGCCCATTGTCTTTCTGAAAAAGCAGTCCACATTTTTCAGGTCAATTGTCCTGCCGTACTGCGTAACAATCATCTTGTCCATGATAGAATCCTCACTTTCTTTCCGTCATCTTGTAGTAGTTGCCTGCATCGGAAATCAGCCAGTTTTCCAGCTTATAACGTGCATAATCACGCTCTTCCTCAGTTGCGTACACGGCAAGAATAAATGCATCACCATATACCGTCGTCGCAAGAATACCAAATTCCACAACATCGTAATCTGTTTCATCGTTCGGAATTTCGATGATTTCATCATTTTGGCAGTCCAGGAAAACAGACTGTATCATGACAATAAAATTGCTGTTTACCGTTACATTCTCGTAAGTTTTAATCAGTCGCATGATTCTTCACCTCTATTTCTGAGAAACAAATTCACGAAATAAATTTGTCCCTTACCTGTCACACAGACGGTCTTGCTGATGGTCGTGCGACCGTCGGAGTACTGAATAACGCTCTCTTTGATTTCAAAAAGTCCGAGATGCATAGCCTTTTGTGTGGGCATATTGTAGTCGGTCCGGTGCAGTTTCATGAGGTAGCCGTGTTCACGCATATAGGCAAAAAGCCTGTTCTGACCAATGTTTTCCACGCCGTTCTGTTTCAGGATTTTTGCCAATTCTCCAATTAAAATTGACGTACTGCTTGCATTCACGGCGTTTGCAAAAAGAACTTTCGGCTTATCCGTTGCAAGCCTGATGAGGAAGTCGGGGTCTGCAATTGCCTGTTCGATGGTCTGCTCCGTCATGTACGCCCCATGCTTACGGATTGCCGGCAGGATTTCAGAAGTCGCCCAATGCTTGAAAGCCTTTGCGGAGTGGAGTTTGCTACTGAGTATCAGGCTGTAAAGTCCTGACTCATTTATGATGATAATTGGCTGTTTTCCGCCAGGGGTCATCATTTCGGTGACCCCTTTATCTTCATCATCGACGTGCTTGGCAACAGCATTTGCAAGAGATTTTCCATCACCATAACCAAGAGCTTTGGCAACATCTTTACCAACAAACCAAGGTTCGCCGTTAATTTTGAGAGTTCTTACCTCACCAAAGTCCGGGTTGCTAAAAATTTTGATTTCATTCATAATCAGTCCTCCATAAGTAAATTTTTAAGCTCGGAATAGCTTTTTTGTGCCTGTTTCATGCGGTAGGATGTACCTTTCATTGCCAGTGAAAACGTTGCAGGCAAAATTCTGTCAAAAGTACGTTTTTTCTTGATGTCAGAACAGTTGCCCATGTCATTGATGTCAATATTG
>CAJTOG010000094.1 GCA_910577575.1 uncultured Ruminococcus sp.
CCCGAACATCTGTGCTATTCTCGGGACTTCGTTCGCCGAAAGGCATATTCCGACCACTAACAAAGCGTGCTGAGTGTAGGTCAGAAGTCCAAGATACAGGATTGTAGTCTGCAAAAAAGCGGTCAGACAGGTCGCAATGACTTGCTTGCACCAGCCGAAAAATCCGTCCCTGCATAATCACTTGCGGTCCTAATAATATTGACAAAATTTCCTGATAAAACATATACATAATTTTGTTAAAATAAAATTCTATCCTCATATTTGCAGGAATGTTTCTCAGCGTTTTACGCTTTTCGGAATCTATTATGTAATCATACCAATTTTATTCAATATTGTCAATAATAAACTCGTCCGCTTCTGCAAAAGGTACACTCTACCTACCCTAAATTCATTTTCATCAAAATTAAATTTTCTTGTACGTATAAAAATACTTCGTTCCACTTTTAAAGCAGAACGAAGATAATTATTATATAATCTGATTGAAATAAACTTTATGATTTGTTAATACCACATTTGATTATTGACGTTTTTTTGAAATACAAAGCGCTCCTAATGCAGAAAACAGAACAGCACTTATTCCGATAATTCCCTTATCACCTGTTTTGGGAGAATTCTCTTTTACAGACATATTTTTTGATGTGGTCGTAGTTGCAGTATTGCCTGAAGTTATAGTTGTGCTCTGTGATATGGTTTCTGATGTTGTATCTTCGATGACGATAGTAGTTGTCGTTTCCGTGCTTGTAGAAATTGCAGATGTTGTAGTGACAGGTTCTTCATTAAGCGGTACAAATTCAAAGTTGTTTTCATTAGAATAAACTTCAACTGCGGTATCCGTATATCCATAAACAGTTACATCTGTATCAGCTTTGAACATATCAAGAACTGAATCGCAATCTTTTCTGTAAATTGCAACCTCTACAAATTTAAAAAGTGGTTCCAGATATTCATCATTAACTTCATCATATATCGGATCATTGTCAACATAATTCTCATTTTCTGTAAATCCAAAAGCTAAAGGTGAAATTTCCTTAATATTTTGTGGAATAACATATTCTTTGGCAGTTGTATTGAACGCAAGACTACCTATTTTCTCCACGCTTTCAGGCAGAACAATTTTATCACGAAAATCAAATGCATAAAAGCCACCGCTCTCAATTATCTTCAGATTTTCCGGAAATTTATTAATAGCGTTATGATTTTCACTACATATCGATAGTGCAAAATATCCAATCTCTTCAAGTGAATCAGGAAGATTTATACTATCAACGCAATATAAATAATTATCAGAAAAAATCAAATCTCCAAGTCGGGTTATACCTTCTCCAATATTAATTGTTTTTATAGAAAAATCCTCAAGATTAAAATCAAGGTCATACCATGTGGGATAACCGAATTCACTGGAAACTTCATAGTATTTCAAACCATCAGGGTCAGTAACTGCAGAATGGTTAAACGTATAATCATAAGTAGCACCGGTTCCGCTTAAATCAAGAGTACCGTCTGAATACAGCGTCCAATAAACATTTTCTCCGCATTGACCTGTGCCGAGAATTTCGTTTTCCTCAAGGGCAACAAATTTAAATCCGTTTTCGTTTGCATATACTTCAGCTGTTGAACCCGTGTAACCATAAATTTTTCTTTCATTATTTGGAATGCCATTAATATCAGGGGCGAAAGCGTCTTTCGCAATCTGTACATCAAGCGACATAAACGTTATATTTTCTAGTGAATCACAGTTTGCAAAAGCAGCATTACCTATTGTCTCTACCGATTCGGGGATAATAACGGCTTCAATATTATCGCACGATTCAAAAGCGTTAGAACCGATTTTCCTCAATTTTTCAGGGAGAACAATTTCACTGCCCATAAATTCGCAAAATACGCTATCACCGATAGAATCTATATTATTGCCGAACGTTATTGTTTCAAATTCCTGAATAAATCTGTCGAATGTTGCATTAATGTCGGTAACGTTATCTGAAAAAGTCAGCTTGTTAATAGTATGATTATGATTGGCTGCCCAGTTTTCAATCTTTTCCAGCTCAGCACGATCTGCATCATTTGATGGTATATTTTCGTCATAAATAATAGTTCCATCAAAAAACATCGTGTCATTTTCAACTACGACAGTAATATCGTGGAAAATTACTTCTAATTTGTCGTCAGACACATTAACGGTAAAATGCGGCAGCTCAGATTCGTCCTCCGCCATTACTGTTACACTACCTGTACTAAATGTAAAAACAGTCAGTGCACATAACGAACATAAAAAAGTTTTCAAATTCTTTATCATGCTAAACCTCCATAAAATATGAATTTATTTTTTCGAGAAATTTTACAGCAATATTTTGATAATCAGTTTCTGAAATATCTTTAGGATGCTTAAATATCCTGTAGCTATTACTAATACCATATTCTGATGCTAAATCAATCTTTTCAGCTTTAACTATTGTGTTGTGATTTAAATTTACAATTTTGCTGAATTTTGTGAATCTTTCAGATTTGTTAAATTGAAAACACTCGTTAATAGACTTCGTTATTAAATTATCGTTGAAGGAATTTCGATTACGATACATGGTAATTATACTATTTGAAATTATTTCTGCATCAATATCAGCATAAGCATCGTCCAAAGCGAATGTTTTTCCTGTTCCGAATAAAATTGCAACTTTATCAGATATATCTCCGTTTATAGTGGAATTGTATGCTTCTTCCATTAATTGCTGTAAGTCGCCACCCCATGATGCTAATATATCTAATTTACTATTTACTTCTTTTCTATTTAAAAGTAATGCTGCACCGAGTATCTCAAGAAAACTCGCATTATCTGGAAGTAATTCACCGATAGTGGGATAATATGATAGAGCAGACACTACTGCACCAAAGTGTTTAACATCTTCTATATCACCGGATTTAGTTGCATATATATTGTTTATATTTCCAAAATAATTTTTTAATTCTAAATATTGTTTGTTAGTGTTTATAAAATTAATAAATTCCTCTTCTTTACCCGCAGTTTTAGACCATTTACTATCAGTATAACCTTTGTTTAAGCATCTTAAATAATAAAATGTAAGCCAAACATCTTTCGAATTATAGTAATTATCTCCTTTGCAGTTAGAAAATGATTTTAAGTAATCTTGTGCTGCCAACTGTAATTCTCCCATTTTCTGAGCAAAATATCCATTGAGCTGATGTTGCATAGGGTCAGGATCAACATGATCCCAATCGAGATCGCCGTCAGTATCATTTTTCATAGGATCAGAAACATAGTAAAAATAGCTAAATCCTGCTATTGACTGAGAATGATTCACAAGATACTGCCTCATTAAAACCAAGTCAAAAACGTCAATTTTACCATCACCTGTAAAATCTGCTCTGTCAAGTGTTACAGGATATAACACAGGTCTACCCAAAATATAATCAGCCAATATTCTTAAATCTGCCGCACTTACAACACCATCTCCGTTTATATCGCCAAGTTTATCTGATAATGTATCAGTATTATAACCATTTTCAATAAAGTCTCTTATTAAGTCAATATCATCATCATCAATTTTTCCGTCAAGATTACAGTCCGCATTTACCATTTCAATTGCAGAAAGTGTTTCATTTCCTGCTAAATAAGATTCCAATAAAGCAACATCTGCGTTGTCAACGATATTATCGCAATTAACGTCGCCTCCGGTACAAAATACGATTTCTTCGCCGTCAATAATACCGTCGGTGTAATATTTAACACCATTTTCTGTGATGGTAACAACATCATAAATAGTATCACGAGTTAACTGCTTGTCACTGTGGGCTTCTCCTTTAAGTGAAAAAGTAGCCGTTCCGTTTGAAAGAATATACATATTTTCTGGATTTTCTGTATTAGAAGACTCATAACAATCAGGAATCTTGTCATTATCATTATCAGTAAGATCATCTGAAGCTATAAAATAATAATTACCCTGTGCATTGATCCATTCTTCCCTATTTACAACACAATATATGCTGAAATGCGGAACTTTAGTAATTATGGTTGATAAATTTTCATCATAATTGCACTCTAGCATTCTGAACTGATGGAATGCCTCGTCATACCATACCACGCCAAGTTCATTAATACTCTGAACGTTTGCAGCAGTTTTATCGACAACAAATGATATGGTTGCTTCATCAAAAACAGAGATACTTTCAAATCTGAACGGTTTACCTATTATGCTCAGTAAGTTTGATACAAAAACATTAGTATCATCAGTTTCAATACTTGTTGTGCTGTTAATATATCCTGTTCCATCAAAAGATATATTAACTTCCTCAATTGGTAAGTCATTATCAGATTCTGTATAGCTTATTGTCTGTGCAAGTTTTCGCTCACTGTCATTGATTCCATCGTTATAAGAATCAGAAAGCAACGGATTCAATCCTAAAGCAATTTCATCAGAATCAGTAAGAGTGTCTCCGTCTGTATCAGCGATTAATGGATCTGTTCCATAAACATAAATTTCATCATAATCGGAAAGACCATCTTCATCTGTATCTGATAATTGCGGATTTGTTCCATAATTAATTTCATCGACATTTGAGATTCCATCACCGTCAGAATCGGCATCTGCATCAGAAATTCCATCCGTTACTGAATCGTATTTCATAGGATTAGTTCCTGTGATATAAACCTCCTGATAATCCGTTAAACCATCTTCATCTGTATCAGAATTGTTTACGTCCGTACCGATTATGATTTCGTAAATATCGGGCAATCCATCTTCATCACTATCAAGAAAATCGACAGAATAACTTTCTTCTGTTTTTGTTACTACAAACGGAACAGACTCAATGTACTCTCCGTAATTAGTGGTAAAAGAAACCTTGAAGTATCTCTTTTCAAAGTCTTCAGAAATCGGATACTGATATGTAGTTTCATCCGAAACAACGTCTACATAAGTATAGTTTTCATTATCATCCGAAGTCCATATTTCATAAGTATCATTTATGTAATTGCTGTACCATTCAATATCTATGTTGTTTGATTCTCTGTTATACTCTCCCATTGCATATAGTTCAACATCGATGTCAGATTCAGTTCCAATCAATTCTGCCATATACGTGCTGTAATTTGCGTTAATACTCGGACAATCCAAAGTAATAGTCTGACCGATAATAACAACATTGTTAAGGTTCAAATTATCAGTATCAATAACAATATCTCCGTAAGGTGCATAAATAAGACCGCTGAAATTCGTGTTACTTGTGTTGATATTAATATCTCCTGTTTCAGAGAAAATCACAGAATTATTTGTATTCTTAACTTCGCCGTTAAGATTAACATCTTCAAGAGCCTTGATTCCAGAATTCAGATTAATATTTCCGGTCATCTCCAATATACCGTTGACATTCATGGGATTGTTAATGTTGATATTAATTTCCTCAAGGGTATAATCATCAACATACATTTCGACATTTTCACCACTAAAATATGAATAATTCAATTTCTTTTGAATATAAATCATTTCCTCATTAGCGTTT
>CAJTOG010000095.1 GCA_910577575.1 uncultured Ruminococcus sp.
ATGGTTGTTGCTGTTGTAATATTCGGTATAATCGGCTTGCTTATATTTTTTGGTGGAAAAATCATTGTAAATATATATCAGGATTATTACTATGATGAAATAAGCCTGTTTGTTGCCATTATAACCATAGCCGTATTAGTATGGTTTGCTGATTTTATGCCGTTAAATATAATACTTATACTGGTATTAAGCCACATTCTATACATTGTAGTACGTTGTTATATTAAAGACTACAAAGAAAACCACCCTCAATAAAATATACTGGGGTGGTTTTTAGGTTTTAAAATGTTTGTGAGATATAATATTAGTATAAATGCTGAATACTTTTGGGCAATTCTGTTTCTGAAATTTCAATATACCATCTTCTTACTTTAGGTTCTAAAGTAAGAAAATCAGGTATAACATCAATTTCATGTTTCATATAATACCATTGATTTCCTACTTTGAAGTAACTCTCAGGTGATTTTTTATATCCCTCTGTTGATAAAGCAATATCGACATTTCTTTTACTGTAATATTGAAAGATTGAATTTGAATATAAATCCAAAAGTTCTTGTGGTTCATTAGCATTATTGTATTCTTCTGAAGATATTTTATTTTGATATTTTTCAGATAGCATTTCATAAGGGATAATTTTATTTGCCATTTCAGGCGAAGATGTTAATACTTCTGCATAATATGCTGCTTTGCTTCGCTTCGCAATCTTACACAAGAATTTAAATATGAATATATTCTAAGAATAAAAAATAGCAAACACAAAAACAATATACCTACAACTATTAATATCTTATAAGTTTTTTTTCTTGTTTTCATAATTGATTAATCTCTTTAGTTAAAGGATTATATGAAAATGCAATTTCAACAGGTTTACAAATTTCAGATTTTGATTTGTCAGATGAGAAAAAAGCAATATTGTCATTAGATTCAACAAATGAAATAGTGTGTTCTATTAAGTAACCTCTTCAATTGTAATAATCCATTTAGAAATATATGGTTTTAATGTAAAGTAATTTGTTTTTACCTCAATATTATGATTTACACTATATTTAATACCATCAATAGTTAACAACTCGTAATATGTTCCATTTTTGTTACCAATTGTCGTAAAAAATGATGAGCATTTTTTTGATGATGTGTTTTCAATAACTTTATTATAGATTTTAAAGCATTTCTCGTCAGTATTCGCAGCTGTAAACTCTTCTTCATCAATAATAATTTTATAAATAAGTGACAAATCGTCATATGGAATTAAATCTAAGTAATATCCTTTTTGGGCTATAGAATAACCTATAGAGTTTACAATAAATTTATCAATATATATTCCAGATTTATTTAATCCATAATTTATATAAACAAACAAATGAATAAATTCAATTATTAAAACAGCGACAATAACTACCATTATTTTTCGTTTACGTTTTTTCATATTCACTCCATAATGGCTACTGTAGATGTCTCAATATTAAATTTCAGTTTTATTGTAGAATCTGAATTACTGCTAAATGAAAAAGTTTGTATTGATGGCGTTTCAGTTTTAAAATCAAAAATATAATCTACTACATCATTTTCAATGTATTCACCATTGTAATCATAAATATCACAAGAAACTTCAGAAATAAAAACTTGAGTATCATCAATAGGAAGTGAATTTTCTTCAATATAGTTATTAATAGCAGTAATTGCAAGAGCACGAATACTTCCACCACCGCCGTGTCCGCCTTTTGTATAAACTTCTTCTTTTGTGGTTGACCAATCGCTTATTCCAGTCGAAAACTTATATAAATACATTGAAGAATATGTAACATCAATATTATCACATAATGAAGAATCCAATGTTTCTTTTTCATAATTAGCTTTTACAAGTAATCCAGCATGTTGTTTGTAAATACTATAATCTTTTGTATTAGCTTTCAGCCAAGAGGTATATATATCTTTACCATCAGCAGAAAAACTTAAAAAATCATCAATTACTTTTTTATCAGGAGTCCAAGCATTATCTGCACCAGGTGCTGTTCCATAATATCCTATTATACCCTTTAAATTACTATTATTTTTCAAAACATTTATCCAACGTTGTAAGCTGGATGTAGTTATATCTTCTTGGTCTTCAAAACTAGTAGTTTCACTTAACTGACTGCAAGCAGAAGTAATTATCCACTTTAAGTTGTCGTTAAACTCATCAGGATGGTCTTTCATATTAAGACTAAAAACATTTTCTACAGGTATTTCAGAACCACCATAACGATGAAAATTAGTTCCGATATACTTGTCAGTTGATAGAATTTTATCATAGTTATTAACATATATTCTTTCGCCATTTGAATTAAATGCATTTTTATATATAGGAAGAACACCGCCATCAAAACCATGACCACTTATATATGCTATATCAGCTTTTAAAAGTGCCTTTAAATTCTCATATTCAAATGAAAAAGCATTGTCTATATTTTGTCCGATAGAATATTCATTATAAGGATTTCCATTAAATGAATATTCAAATATTTCAATAAATTTATTATAATCATCTATTTCATAACTGCTTGGTAAGCCTTCGCCAATTTTAAATGCTGCATATGTTGGTTCATATTTATCCATTGGCTCTATTCCAATGAGAAAATCAGTTTTTAACAAATCTGTTGGAATTGGAGGAATAAACGGTATAAACATTGAAGATACAACAATATTATTTGTCACTCTCATATTTGCAGTATTTGAAGCATTACGAGTCATTGAGCTAAATGTCTGTATTTTTTGTTCTTCCTCTTGATATGAGTAATCGTTTTCAAGAATATAATCTCCAGATTTCCAATCAGTGTTATAAACCATAATATTTAAATCAATATAATCTTCAAAATTAAGAATACCTGTATCTTCTTTAAACTTTACAGAAACATAAGTATCAGCCATTTTTTTGCGAACATCCATTTTAATAACTTCAATAGAAGCTTTGTCTTGTATACTTACATTATTGCTACCAATGCTTTTAGCAATATAGTTACCTGCAACTGACTGAGTATATCCATTATCATTTGTATAGTAATATTTTATCTCAGTATGTCCCAAATCAACGGGAAGCAATCCGTTGTTAGTAATACGAATATTGAGATTCATACAACCTTTTCCATCTACTGCATTAGGATTAAATTCAACCAACAAATCAGGGTTCATTCCATCTGCAGAAATTTCAGGTATTTTACCCCAAATTGGATGTTTAGAATTAGCAGATGAAAATACAGGCATATATTCCCATGATACATATCCGTTTGAGGCTAATGAATCGTCACCAACGGCTGAATAGTCATTTGAAGAAACAATTTTTGCCCATGACGAATTATTTATACCTATATTAACAATAATTTCTTGATTAGGTTGAAGTTCTTTATCTGTATTAAACGCAAACTCAAAATAAGAAGTAGCATTTTTAGATTCCACTTCTAATTCCTTATCTATCATAGTAACAATAGAATTAGAAAGATACGAATAAGGTTGATTCATATGAACTGAATAACAGTTAAATTGTTTTTTAGATTTAGGAGATTCGTCAATATAATAATAACGTGGACAAATTTGATTAAGTGCAATAGGTTCATTACTAATATTTATAATCTTAAATTTTAAATTAAGACTGCTGCCGTCTGAGATAACACTTCTATCAAGCATTAATTCTACATTATTATTCACAAGAGAAGGAATTTCAATTTTTCTTTCCAATGTTTTAGTTTCAGCATTATCAGCAGTTACAATTACACCATATGTTTCAATTTTATCAATAGCACTGGGTTCAACTTCAACTTTCCAAGATACTTGTATTTGTTTATTACTTACAGGAATATCACCTAAAGAAACAACAGTACTTCCATCAACAACATTCATTCCTTTAGGAAGTGTCAGCTCCACATTGGTATTATATGCTGTACCTGTACCAATGTTTTGTACATATGCTGTAACAGTAAAGGGATTCGGAGAATATGCTGACATTCCTTTTTTATCCTCAATAACTTCAAGTTTTGTTGCACCAGAAATAGCCACTGCCAATGGAGGTTCATTACTTTGCTGTAATGAACTTAAACCATAATATGTTTTACAAGATAATGTTTCATTTGCTCCAAGTAATTTAGGATTCCAATACAAACAAACAGCACTGTCACCGTTGTTACTCTCAGAACTTCTTATGTAATCCCAAAGATTTCTACTTGCTGCACCCCAATTTGTAAATCTAACTCTATCAGGAGTAGATAATGTATCAATATTTAATGTTCCTTGAGCAATAACAGAAGGATACGTTAAAGAATCAAATGCTTGCCAAAATTCTGGTATTGCTGCACCACTTAAATCGGTTTCAGTAGTAACATCACCTATTTCAGGTAATCTAAATGGTGCACTATCATTGCTTCCCAACATAGTATCAAACATAATGCGAATACCAATATTATGGTCATCTGCCCCTGTATTTTCAACTGTATAAAAGAACTCAGCTACATCATTACAATTAGTATACTGGTTATTAACTATATTAAGATATTGAGTGACAATAACATCTCCAATAACACCAGTACTTATAATTGAGTTTTCACGATAAGTCGTAGTTTCTGGTTTGAAAACATTATTAACACCATCAATTTGAATGGTTGTATAGGATGTTCCACCATTTGGATAACCATATAGCAAAGTTTTATTATTGTCTGTTGTAGAATTTGGATTACCTTCTATAGTACCTAAAGTATAATTGTATCCATTCAATGTAAGCTCTATATAATCGTTAGAAATACCGTTTGCAGAATTTCTTGCTGAAAAAGTAGATACACCATTTTCGTTCATGTTATCCAAAACATATTCTGATTTCCAATTTTGATATTCTTCTCCATTAGGGTCTAATGTCATATAGTAATCAAAATCTAAATTCATTTCTTCAGCCATTACAGGCATTAACAAGTTCATAGAAAATGTTATTACTACAGCAATACATACTGAAATAATACGTTTAAATTTCATTGTAAACCTCCATTTATTCCTTTGTGTTTTTACAGTTTTCTTTCAAGTCATTACGCTTATAAAAGCTATGATAAAGGAATTTATATTATTTTCTTTGTAATTTCATAACACGTATTATACACTATAATACATAATTTGTCAAGATAAATTTGTAAAAAAATAAGAGGAGATCAAGAAAAAATCTGAATATGATAACCTGATATCTTCACAAAAAAACTCACGGAAGAGAATTTAATGACCAATTCCACAAGTAATGACAATGGACAATGCTTATTCTGATTATTTATGGTAGCCTAGCTACCTTATTTACCGGATATAAGTCGGAACGTGTTGTATCCGATTGTGTGAATACTTTTAATGTGGTCGGAAATGTGATTATGATGATTTTTAACTGGATTGACAACATATCTGAAAAAACAGCAAGTTCTGTAGGTGTTCCTAATATTGTTATATTGATGGTTGTTGCTGTTGTAA
>CAJTOG010000096.1 GCA_910577575.1 uncultured Ruminococcus sp.
AATGTCAAAGCGTTTTTGATAGTATATGTAATTTTATTATCAAATTTACAGTTATTATTATTGATTTTTAAAAATGAATATAAATCTAATTGAAAAAAGTGTTGGTAAATTCACTCCTATAACGGATTATGTTCGATTGTCTATATGGATGAAAAACTGATATAGTTTTTTAATGATTTCTGCAAGGGGATTTGTTTCAAAAATAATAGTTTTCGATACAAGGATTACCAATATAATAGTATATTGAAATGGATTTATATGAATAGATGAAAATTATTTGAAGATTGTTATTTTTTGATGTATATGGGATTCATTTAACACTTACATCATAGTTTAAGTATTTATATGGACTTTTTAAAATGTCTTTATAAAAATAAGTATTAAAAATAAGTATCAAGAGTATTAAGTTAAATAAAAAAAATATATTAAAACTACTTGACATATTCAAATATATGTGATATAATAATAAATGTCAAAGGACGAATGTAAAAAATATCGCGGTGTGGAGCAGCTAGGTAGCTCGTCGGGCTCATAACCCGAAGGTCGTTGGTTCAAATCCAGCCGCCGCAACCAATTTGATAATCGGTCAGAAAATACAAAATATGTATGCTCTGACCGATTGTCATATAATGCTTGATAAAATTGTTTTGAACATCTTAAAGTGAATTAATGTGTTTGTCGCAATAATATAATTACCATTAATTTCTCATAAATAATGATTGAGGTTTTGTCGGTCTGAATCATTATTTTTTTGGAGTTCTTCCAAAACTGCTCGCACAGAAGTATCATTATCTCAACTCAATTGTCATCGCCCCACAAGTACAGCTTGTGATTTGAAGAATGTTTTATCGCTCGTTCTGATTGTTGAGATATAACAATTAGAAGTCGTGGCGGACATCTTCTATGGCTATCGGCTCACCACCGACAGAGTGAAATGTACTTTAAGATGTTACTATTCAATTGTCAAGTTGCTTTTGTTTGAAAAGAATCAAGCCCCTCAGATGCACATAAAAACAACTGAAAGGCTTGACAAAATCTATTTTTAGTGGTATAATACAATGTGATGTATTAACACGCACTCAAATAGCATTCTCACTAAGTCATTCAGATGTTTGGACATCTGTTTGATTACGAAGTGTAAGGGGTCGGCGAAACCACTTATACTTTGTGGGGGTGCTTTTTACTTTTACTATATTATTATATCATATTATTTTCCGTTTGTCAACCAATTTTGGGAAAGTTAAAAAATTTTTTATATACAACAGGGGAATTATTATGGGATTGTTTTCACCTAAAATTAAAGTAGAACAATTGGAAGGTTTATTTACTCAATTACAAGAGCAGATTGTTGAAAATGGCAAGCTTAGAACACAGTTGCAATTAGAGATTGAAAATAAGAATCAATTAAATAATGAGTTTTCAAAACAAATCAAGGAAAATGATGATTTAAAAAATAAATTGAATATACAGAAAGAAAAAACAAGTCAAATTTCTGAAAATTATGATAAACTTATATCAGAATATAAAAAATTAAAAGTTTATTCTGTTAATTTACAGCAACGCATTGATGAACTTCAAAAATATGAGGATATTTTTAAAAATTTTGAATCATCAGATAATCTAAATAATAAATGCTTTAAATGTGTTCCTATTGTTTATCAAAATATACGAAAAACTTCCTTAGAAATATGGATAGATAAACTTGAAAAATTTATATCTTCAAAAAGTCAGAAATCCAGTTATAAAAAAGATGTGCAATCAGCTATTCGTAAGCTTGAAAACTGTAAAAAAGGTTTGAAGGGTGAAAATAGTCTTAAACAGAGTTTGCTTGAACTCAAGGATAAAAATGTAAATTTCAGTGATATGATAATTTTACAAGATTTATGTTTTAAATCTCCTTATAAAAATGATGATGGATACAGAAAAAATATTCAAATTGATTTTCTTGTGATAACAAAGTTTGTAATATTTATCTTTGACTCAAAATACAGAACAGGTATTGAGATTATTAATGACGGCAACAGTTCATTACATAATATACAGGAATACAGAAAAGATATTATGAAAATTATTTCCCAAAGCGGACTTAAGGAAAAACTTAATATTAAAGACAGTAACATTTATGCAATAATGGTTTATTCCGGCAAGAATGAAATAAATCATGCAAGTTTCAATGTTAAAAGTACAGACAGTAATTCAGGCTATTGTGAAGAATGTGATGAAATACAGTATATATTTAATAGTAATTTAGTAAATGAAATTTCTGGTGTTTACAGTCATGCAGGAAGAAAGCAGAAATCTATAGGCTTTGATGGTCTTAGTCCAAATGATATTGCTGAAATTGCTGATTCAATTTTGGATTATACTTGCAGCAACAGTTATGATTTCAATTTGAAATGTCCTCTTTGCGGCAAGGATATTGTAGAATGTTCAGGAAGATATGGTAAATTTCTTGGCTGTACTGGTTTTAAATCGGGATGTAATTACAGTGAATCAATGTAATAAAAATAAATAATTAAAAACAGCTGATAAGTATTAATCAAAATACTTGTCAGCTGTTTTTTTATTGATTATTATTTGGCTTAATCAATCGGAATTTCTTCAATAATATAATTTTCAGAAGAAAATGCACGATTTTCATAATCGTGTACTGAGATTAACTTATCATATGCAGATTTTTCATCGGGAAATTTATAATCCGGATTTGGTTGAACATCAATATATGGTATTTTGGTAAATGATAATGAATCTTCATCAACAATACCTTGTGTAAATCTTACAGGAATTTCATATTCTGATACAGAGTAGTAATTATTTTCACTGTCTTTAAATATTCCGAAAATACCAAAGCACAATGCACCCTGAAAGTTTATTTTTGCTTTATTCACATATTTATTTTCAAATGAATCTTTATCTAAATAAATAGATGAATTAAGCTCTTTTTCAGCAACCCCAAATTGAGTTGATGCTTCCGGAATTTTAATATAAAGTTTTTCAATTGTATATTCAGAAGTTCCGTCAGTATTTTCAGTGTCTGACTGAATACAATCTGTCATTGTTTCAATAATTTTCTTCTTATTATCGTCAGTTATGAGATTAGATGAAATAAGCTGTGTTTTTAAATCAGCTGTTGCGATAGAAAAAGTTTTTTCTGTTTCTTCAACCTTATAATTTGATTCTTCAAGAAAATCCTCTATTTCATCTGTATTAGCTCTTGCTTTAATGATTATTTCATTTTGGTCAGCACTTTCGACAGAGTAAGTGAATGTCATATTGTCTCCAAAAGGAGATTCAGAAGCATCCAATATTATGGCTAAATCATTTGGATAAATCTTTTTTTCCTGTTCACCAGCACCATTGATTTCAAATTCAGGAATATGATAAGCAACCTTATCAAATGGGTCAACAATGACTTTTTCTGTTTCTTGTGACTTATTTTTGTTGCTCTCTGATGAGATACTTGTTTGAGCTGTAGAGGAATTGTCCGTTGATGAATTTCCGCAGCCTGTAAGAGCTGTTGCAAGAAGAAGCGATGTACATAATGCGATTACTTTTTTCATGATTAAATAAATCCTTTCTGTTGGTGTATTTATTTAATTATACCATATTAAATTAATTTAAGTTATTGACAAATTTTATAAATATTGTTAAACAATTATTTACACTGTTATCAAATAAATGAAATTGTGGTATTTATAACACATTTTCTAAAAAATCCCCCTCATGTTATTATGACAAGAGGAGAGATATGTGCTATAATATCACAATAATCCCTGATTGTTTAGCGGTCAGGGATTATTTTATTATTCACAATTTAGGTTTGAGCTGTTTTGAATGAGCATTAATAAGATTTTTAGTTTTTTCACGGTTACAGCGGTTGAATTTTATGATTATTTCTCCATTGCGTTCGCAATGTTCAAAATTAAGACCGCTTTTTTCAAGTACAGGAAGCATATCAGATTTGACTTTCAGAAAATATGGGTCGATTATTTTCTCTTTGGAGGGCTGTTTGGGCGGAATTTCCCCTTTTACCTTGTCCGCATTTATCTCATCGGTAAGACGTTCAAGTTCCTGCTTTTTTTCGGCGAGTTCAACTTCATGCTCAAACGGCTGATTAACTTCCTTTTGGCTGTCGGCAAGCTCCGTCTTTATTCGGTCAAGTTCATTGCAGTAGCGTTCTATTCTCATAGGAACAGAAGCTATTGCATTGTCAATTCTTGTGAGATTTCCGCTTTCGCTGCTGCCCAAATCAAACGGATAGCGGTTTGTGCCCTTTATATGACCTGTGTAACTTTTGGCAAAGCTGTCGTAGGAAACGGCGATTTTAAAGCCTTTGTATTCCGCTATATCTGTAGGATTTTTCGGATTTCCTATGACCGCCTTTGTCATGGCAGTCATAAAGGCTTCTGCCGCTTCTTTTTTGTCGGTATAAAGAGTATTTCCGACTTTCATTTCAAAAACTTCTTTTCCGTCAATGTCCTTTTTAGGTACATAAGCTTTTATTGCTTTAGTATCTGCGGCAATGCCCTCGATTATCTTTTCGGTCTTTGCTATTTTGTCGGGCAGGAGTTTTATATTGTCCTCGATTTCGTACTTGTTTTCAAGATATGTATTTTTAAGCATATTCAGACTGCGAATATCCTCACGAAGCTCCATTTGCCGCCTGATACGGTCGTCGCCGACAGCAGCTATTTTAACTTGCATGAAGTCTACAGCCATATCGTCAATATCGTCACAGGTTCGGGCAATAGCCTTTGATGTGAATATCTGTGCAATACTTTCCTGCTTTTTCTCTACCATTTGATACAGATAGGCATCAAACGTGCCTTTTGTAACATACCTGAAATTATCAACCTTGTCATTTTCATTGCCCTGACGTACCATACGTCCCAAACGTTGAGTAAGGTCGGCAGGTCTCCACGGACAATCGAGGTCGTGCAACGCAATAAGCTTGTTCTGCACGTTAGTTCCTGCACCCATTTTCTGCGTAGAACCGATAAGCACACGCACGTCTCCGCTGCGGACTTTGGCAAATAATTTTGCCTTTTCCGTTTCGCTTTCTGCGTCGTGAATAAACGCTATCTCTTTTTCGGGAATGCCTTTTTCTATTAGTTTTGAACGAATATCGGCATATACGTCAAATCGCTCGCCATTCTTCTTAAAGTCCTCTTTAGACTGTGGTACGCCCAAATCACAGAATACGAGCTGCGTGGATTTTTTATCTGAATTTTTGTCCCAAATGTCATAAACGTTCTGAACACAGGCGTTAAGTTTTGTCTGCGGTTCATCGGGCAAGTTAAGGTCATAAAGACGTTGGTCAAGACCAAGCTTTCGTCCGTCCCCCGTAACAACGAGCATATTATCTTCTGTTCGGGAAACTTCGCCTTTGCTTATTC
>CAJTOG010000097.1 GCA_910577575.1 uncultured Ruminococcus sp.
AAATATGTTCCACCAATGATATCAACATCATTGCTTTCAACCATAGCTCCAAATCCCAGCATTGGAGAATAATTCTCATAAATAGAATGAACTGTTCCACTTTTCATATAATCATATTGAACTCCAAGATATTCTTTATTAGTATAAAAATAAAATCCGTATATGTCATTTGTAACTTCAAATACATCAACGCTTCTTACTACTGTTCTGCAATTTTTTTCCTTTGGATACGGTAAAGTATTTACATAATTCTCATAAAATGATACGGCTTCATTTATCTGCATTTCTTTGTCTGAAAGTTTATATGATTCTGTACTTTCAGGCCAATATGAAGCTACTATTTTCATATGATTTGCAGGACTAAAGGATTCCAAACAAGGATAGCGAATTTCTCCTGTCATGGAATCGGTTATTTTCAAATCGCTTAATTCTACAGTTTTACCCTTACTGATAGTAGTATTTCCATATCCCATAGGATTTCCTATTTCAAGACAAACAGGTGAATTCCATTCTTGCAGATTTCTATACCAAGTTTCATCATAAACAAAATAAGCACGTCCTTCAGCACCAGAAACCAACTTCTCGTAATTTTCTTCCACTTTATTAAGATCCTGTATTACGTTGCCTTCTTCGTCATATTCAATTTTAGAATTTTCTCCATAATAAAGAAAATAATCGTTATCCATTTTATGATTTGGAAAAAGGTATTCAAACAGTTTCAAAAAATCATCATGGTATTTTTCCATATCATATTCGAGAGATGGCCTTGAAGTATATGAGTAAATCTCATTTATATCATTAGGAAGTATAAAACGTATTTCTTTGTCAGCGGTAAGATTAGGTATATTGTCAAAAGCCCCTGAGAAGTTATTTTCTATATTACTAAGTTCTGACACCAATAAATTTCCTGTCTCAACTACCTTTGATGTTTTATTATTTTGACTACATCCTACTAATGATAATGACATAAATAATGCTGTTGTCAATGAAATAAGCTTAATATTCATAAAAACACTTCCTTTTAATATGTATATTTTAATTTGAAAGGGGCGATAATAGCAAAATCCCTTCACTATTATCGCCTTATGGGTGTGATGCTTTTTATCTATTAGTTATATTGCCCTTTGACCAGAAAGTATCAGGAGCTGTAGGCGTATAAGCAGATACTCTATAACTTATAGAAATGTTAACAACAGGTGAACCTACGCTGGGATTGCATACCACTGAGCCGGTATTTGTAATCTTTTTTTCAGCCATTGTGTAGTTGGTACAGTTAATGTATGTATAACCTGTAACAGCATTGGCGTTTGAGTGTGAATTGTAGTTGCAATTAGCATTTGCTCCATTTCCTTGATGCCAAACAGTAATGTATGCTGTTTTACTTGCACTTCCGGGTGCACCGCCACTCACATGAGATGCTTCCCAAGCTACAGCATTTGCACTCATGCCAACTATTCCAACAGCAAGTGATGCTACTGCCATAACAGAAGCAGCGATTTTCTTAAAAGTATTTTTCATAATAAATACCTCCTGTGTTTTAGAAATTATTTTTATTCGTGTATTGTGTTTCTTAAATTATGTCAATTATACTGATTCTATTTATGAAAGAATATAATCAGTATTATATACATTAAATCAGTATGACGTGAAACTGACCTCAATACAGATAACTGTATTTCCACAAAACTGATAAATGCTGCAAACAATTCTAAAATATAGGTTACTTAAAAAATTCTGATATTTAAACTATAAAACATTATATACCATCAATATCTCTTCTTATTGCCACTTCAATAAGACAATCATTTTCGTCAAATGCTAAGTAAGCAAAAACAATAGTGTGGAATGGGCTATGAAATTCTCCTAATTCAACGAATATCACTTTTTTTCCAACAATTCGGTTATTGGCATATTTTGAACCATTAAACATTTCATCAGTACTTGCAAAATCAACACGTTCAGTTATATTATTTGTTACATATTTCTTAATTTCTCAAAAATGTAATTTCCAAATTACTATGCATCTATGATTAACATATTGAGTAATTTTAGATGGCAATGACCTTATATTATTTCCATCATTTAACTTAGCTTGATAATTATCTTCAAAAAAACATAGATTTTATTAAATGATGGTATAACATAAATATAATTAAGAGAATAATCCCCTGTTAAATAACCCTCTTCAATATATTTTTTGATATTTTGCTCACGTGTTAAATACAAAAAAATCCTTTTCTGAGATGATTTCTTCATAATAATTAAAACCAAAAAGTATGTTATCTTTTTATTCTTATTCAATTATTGTAAGCTCCTTAATTTTTACAATATACACTCTTGTATTATAATCTTTGCTAACGGATTTATTTCAACTTTAGCAATTAAAATCCAAGCTTCTATTCACATGACCCCAATCGTTTTTTGAATCATTAGTACAATAATTTATAAGTTTCATTTTCATTTATATCTTGATAAATATAAATATTTGGAATATAGGAATACTTATCAGGGTCAAAGTTTAAATATTTATAAACCTCAATATTATAATTTAAACCATTTTTTGTATATGCTACCACTTTATCAAAAGTACCAAGTCCAATAGCAACACTTTCTTCAATGTTTATAGCATATTTTGATTATGTTGAGAAATCTTCTTCTGTATCGCCCCATGAATCTGTAACGTTATACGAAACAAAATAATTATCATACACGAATTCTGCACTTTTGGTTTCTTCTGCAAATGCAGGAAATACTGACATCATTGATGAAGCCCAAGCTGAGCGAACCGACAATAATCCGGTTAATTCTTTGGTTGAATTTCATATTTGCTTTCATTCTGCGGATTTATATTACATTTTTAAGAAATTATATGATTTTCTCATAAATCAAAATAAAACTGATTATAAATATATTATTTTGATTAAAAGAATTATTATTAAAAAAATTTGTTCTTTAAAGTAATTATATCACAAATACATTTGCTTTTCAATGTATTTTTCTGTAACTATTTGTAATAAAATGTCGTTTTTGTCGAAAATACAAATATTTTCTGCTTACCTCTGCATCAGGTGTCGAGGTTATAACAAAAATTTTTATAGCAAAAAAATACAACAATAAAGCAGCAATACTCCAAAATACTGAGATTATTATATTTATTTTATGATATTTCATTTATTAATGTTTTATTTTTTAACAGTGTTTATAAAGTCGGCTGCCTGCAATTATTTTAACTGATTATCACTTCTTTAGTTATACTCTAAGACCTTCGGGTTATGAACGATTAACATAAGGATTTCTGTTGTTTCTCAGCATACGGAACACGTTAAAATACGCCTATCTTGCGTCGTTTTTGAAATTTAGCATTACTTAGCTTACGCACTGCAAGCAACTTTTAAGGGGTAAAAAAGTAGGTTCATCCAAAAAGTAGGATGAACCAAAATAATTCTTATTCATATATTTACAGAGAGATAAGAAAGTAGACTTCGTAATTCATCAACGTATTCTGACTGAAGAATTTTATTTGGAGCATGACTTAAATAATCAATATGATTGATATTCACTTTTCCATCATACTTTCCTTTCTCTTCTGACTTTAATGTAGTTGTTAGTATAACTTGATTATCTATATTCTGACATAGCTTTATTATTATCTCTTCTTTCTGTGTTGACAAATCCTCAGCACGAAATGAATCAATTATAATAGGATAATCATGCTTTAAAACCGACTGATAAGCTAACAATTTAACAATATAAAAGACTATCGCTTCACTACCAGAATACAATTCATTTTTTGGTGTAAATAGATTAGTATATGTAGTATTACCACTAATATCTATTTTTTTATAAAAAGAATTCATAGTATCAATGAGTGTTTTAAAAAGCAACTCTCTCTTTTCTTTCATGTCATTAACTACATCATCATTCTTAATAATTTGAGCATTAATTGACTCAATCTCACTTGTAATTTCATTTAAACGTTTATCTGCATCTGAAGCATTAAATACTTCTTCTTTATAAGTAACTATTGATTCAAGAGTAACATCTTCATCCTGTAATAAACGGTTTAGATTATCCTGTTCATTAGTGATTTCAACAGTAATTCTTTCTATTTCTTCTTCATAAGATGCTATTTTATCTTTTACCATTGATAAAATTTGACTCCTTAATTCTACAGTTGATACATCAAATGAAAATGAATTTTCTTTCTTACAATTTCCTAAAAAACTAATATTAGTTGAACCGCAATCCATGCACTGTAGTTTTCCACTTTTAATATTCCTATTTATAGATTGTAATTCTTTAAGTGTAGTTTCCCAATTTATTTTTTTCACTGTGCTACTGTTTCTTTCTTTTCTTAGCGTTCCTATTCTTTCCTTAAATTTTTGGATTTGACCTATCTTTTCTTGAAACGCCAAACGGTCACTTGTTGAGCTTAAATATGCAACAGGAAGTTTATTTGATTTAAGAATTTTATTTTGTTTCAAAAGCGACTTTTGCTCTTCTTTTAACGCACCTTTCTTTTCTTTTAACTTATCACATTCTTCTTGTGGGATTTTGCTTTTTGAAAATCCACAAAATGAATATATCATTTCAATGAAATCGTTCTTATTGTAGAAACCTTTATTTGCAATATTGGACGTATCTTTATTATCCTGACCAACAAAAAATAGCTGAACAAACAAAACAGGGTCAACTATTTTATTAATTCCATCCTTTGAAATTGTTGGTAAAGTAAAGATTTGCTTATTCCAATATCTTTTAAATTCTGATACATTATCAAAAGTCGAAAAGTCCAATTTACTTCTTATTATAAAAGAATTTCCATGCCTGCATAAGCAATATTTTGTTCCTTCAATTTCAAATTCAACGTAATATATATAATTGCGATACTCAAAAGTTGCAGGAAAAGATGGCTCATTTCCTAAAGCATACATCATAGATTGAATAACAATTGTTTTTCCCTTGTTATTATCATCACTTGAAATTATATTAACCCCATCACAGAAGTTTTTTTCTATAAAAGCTTCATTATGATTCCCGATACCTATTTTCAATATTTTCATGGTTCAATTCCATCCTTCATAATAGCAATAAAATACTTTAAAGAAAGAACATCAAATCCCAAATCATTTGCCATTTTATGATGGCATTTATTAACATAAAGAAATATCTGCTGAACGTTATAACTGGGATTTTTAACAATAACATTGTATGTTCTTTCAAAAAGATGCCAAAACAAGTCAGAAGTATTATTATTAAATAAAACTCTATATAATGCCTGTTGACACTCTTCAATTCTATTATTTTTTTCCTCTGGTTGCCATGCATTGTATATCTCAATAAAAGAAGTAGGGATTGCATTCTTTAATATGATTTCACTTTGGA
>CAJTOG010000098.1 GCA_910577575.1 uncultured Ruminococcus sp.
GAAGGAGTAGAAATTGTTTCAGTAATTGAAAATTCCAATAATTGAGGAAGTTTAAAACCTTCCGGTACATTTCGGGCATAAAGCTTATAATTTCCGTTTGGTATTTTTCTGAAAATACAGGGATTATCGTAAGGATAACCGGTATTAACTGGAATGAAACTTAAAACTTTTTTATCATCCGAAAGACTGAAATTCAATGTTGATTCAACTTCTGACAAATCACTGTCCGATTCAAGAACCAATATGCATCTGTTTATCGTTTGTCCTTCTGTAAAAGACAAAGCTGAAACTTTCAGATTCAATGTTCTGACTTCCATTTCCAAAACAAAATTTCGTTCAGCTTCTTCTATACCATTTGCAGGCATATTGAAATTTTTATTTTTCAGTATATAACCATTTTTTGAGGATTTTATGTAATAATTATAATTATTATCAGGCAAAATATTAAAAACCGTTATTGGTATTTCATCAGACTGAAAAACAATACTTTTTTTATCTTCTGAAAGTGTAAAATCAGTAAATAATTCGCCGTTTTTTTCAAGCTTTACAAATTCAAGAGTTTCATTTTGTGAACCGATAATTATTTCACATTCAGGTAAAATTTCGCCGTTTTCATCATTTGAAATTATGGAAATCTTTCTGTTCAAATTAATTTCTTCCGGCAAATATTGCCCCTCGTGTTCAACTTCTCCATTCAGGTCATTTGTGAAAATAGTACACCAATACCATTTGTATTCGCTTTCAGGGCTGTAGAAAACGCCGATACCCATATGGGTTATATTTTCATTTGTGATTGCTGACCAGTACTTTGATGAGTTTTTCCATTGATTCAAAGTATCGCTTACATTATCACTGCCTGCTGCTAAACTCTCTTCAAAATATCCATATTCAAACTTGTTACAGTCAATGACATCTGAGGCTTGTTCACCATTCGGACGAATATGTGAATAATTTATTGAAGCTTCTTCCGCACGGATTGCGGAACATTCGTTCAGATACGGCACAACATAAAGTTCACGCAATCCGAGTGCCTTACGCTCTGCATTTATCAGAGTAGCTATGTTGTCAGCTAAAATTTTCAGTTCAAAATTTTTAGGCAATTTCAGTCACTCCTTCCGGAATCTGTACCAATTCAACGCTTATTTCAGAAAACGCTCCGCTTCCGATTTTTTTAACCTGTAAATCTTCGATTTTTGCTGGTACTGCCGGATTTATACTTGTTCCAATATATTTTTTTATCGTCACGGCGTTATCTGAAATACTGTATTCATAATCCGATGCAAATGTCGGTTCAGGCTGAATTTCTGTAATGTTCTGTTTATAATTCGATGGAACTAATCTTGGCGTTACTGGAAGTTTTATACTTGCAACAGAACGTCCAAAAATATTATCAATTTCATAAACATAAATAATGATAGGAAAAGCTTCTCGTAATAAAGCATTGGGAACTGCAAAGGTTATACTATTATTGTTTAGAATTGATTTAACAACTATCGCCTCTTTGCTTCTTTTGTTAAAAAAATGAATTTCTGGTGCTTCTGCCCATTCGTAATCAAGTTCTATTGAAATTGTCTGATTTTTATCCCACTGAGTAAATCTATTTATTTTATTTCCGTTTTTATCCAAACAAGTTATATCGAACATAACTCCTCCTTATATTTGTATGGTCTTATGTTATATATCCATCCTATCATTGTTATAAATAAAGCAATACTTAATATTTTGATTATCTTAAGTACAATAAACTTCATTATTTTTCACTTTTCAAAGATTTCTGATAATTTCTTAAATCATTTTCCAATTGTTTTTGTACAAGAGGTTTTACATCAAAATAAGTATCTTTAAGTATACTTTCAATAACAAATAACGGCAGATTCGATTTATTTATCAACTCAGTCAAATTTTTTATAAATTCATCTCTTAAAATTGTAATTGGTTTATTCATATTTAATTTCCTCCATATTATTTACAACTAATTTTATATAATCTTCCAATGTATAAGATTCACCTGTTGAATTGTAAATGTAAATTGAATCCATAAATTTAACAGGCATACCAACTTCCATAGAATCGGATTCAGCAATTTTACCTATCCCCAATCCTTTGCCGCCAGCTCTGAAATCAAGTAATACTTTTATAGTGGAAATAAATCTTTCCTCTTGTATTCTACTTAACAAAGTATCTGTCACAACCACTTTAAAATTATAACTATCTTCTGTCTTGAAACCCTGCAATGTAATTAAAGTATCATTCAATATTTTTCCGTATTGTACCCATTCCGTTTCACTTGACTTCTTATAATATAAAACTGCTGAAGCTGAATTTTTGTCTTCTAATTTTGAATAAGAATATATAACTTTAATATTTATTTTACTATTGTCATCTGCATCTCTTTCTACTGTAAAAGATGAAATTTCAGGGGGAGAATATGAATAAACCTGAATTTCAGTAAAACATGGCTGAGATTTTCTGTTTCTGCTATCAACTGCAACACATTCAAAAGATACGTTTCCGCTTTGATTAATTGCATCTCCTATATACGGCATAGATGTTACAGAACTTGTATATCCGCCTGAAATTGAATAAGATATAATTGATGAATTATTTGCACCTGTCGCATTACATGATAATTTGACTTTAGAAATTCCTTGAATACAAATCCCAAAGGAGTTTGCTGTATTATTGTGAGAATTATCTATTTCCGCAGTGAAATCTGTTATAATCGGTTTGATATTGCCTGAAAAATTACATACAAAAGAATAGGTTTTTGTACCAACTTTTGTATTACCATTATAAGTATCACATATAAAAGTTCCAATACCCGATGCAGAATTAGGATATATACCTGTAAGCTTTTCTTCAGGAATCCATGATATTACACTTTCATTTGTTCTGTGTGCAATTACTTCTTTGTATCCTTTATTGTTTATTAACCCTGATTCACTTGTATCCCCCCAACAGTAAGTTACGGTATGTGTGAAATCAGAATTAGCTTTTGCTATATTAATATAACAAATTTCACCAATAGTAAATGTATCAAAAGACAGCGTTGATACCATTATAATTGGTGGCAATGTTACTGTTGTATTTGCAGAAATATTTGAATAATATGTTCCTGATATTGTTGCTGTAATCGCAAAATAACACGATATATTAATATATTTTGAACCATCTGTATTATGATTAATTGAATTTGCATTAACCGTTGCCAATAAATGAACACCTGTTGTTGTTACAGCAGATGTAGCAAAATTGTATTTTACTCCATCAATTGTAATATAATTCTGTGATTCATTTCTCTCTGAAATATTCAAAGCCCAATCATTGATAAGATATATTTGTGCTGTAATATTTGATGTGTTGCTGTCTAAATTTTGATTAACGGTTAAATCTATTTTTAATTTATAATGACCATTACATATATTACCAACAAAAGAAATCGTTTCAGCCATTTTTCACCTCGTTATCCTTGCCATGTTAATGAAACTCCGCCATCTTCTCTTGGCGAAAAGAAAAATTTCCCCAACAATAAGTTATTTTTAACAGTTGCATTATTAATATAAAGTTGATTATTACCTATGTAAGCAACAACAGAATCACCATCAAAAAATCTCATGGTTTTATTGTCAATATTAATTTTAAAATCATTAGATTCTGCACCTAACGTCAACCCGTTATCACCAAATGTCATAAATTGACCTATATCTGATTTGTAATTATTAATAATCCTCGTGGATTCATTAATCATATCTTGATATTTTTGTATTGTAGAATTGTAAGAAATTTGTATTTGTTGTTCTGTAATAGAATTATTTATATTTTCTACAATTCTGTCAGGATTTGTAATATCATTTAATGATTGCATATTTGAATCGGTTGTTGTGTTTAACCTTACAGAACCATTTAAAACAAGTTCACCGTTACTATCAACGTAAAACATAGGTATAAGACTTTCATTGCCATTACTGTCCAATACTTTCTTTTGAATTATAAAATTCATTGTGTTTGAATTTTCTTCTGTATTATCTGTAGTAATAGTTATACCTGTTTCACCTAAATTAATATTTCCGGTTTCGTTGTAAATCCCTACTCTTTTAGATAAAATCAAATTACCAACAAGAGTATCGGCAATAACTCCATAACCCTCTTCGTTCTGTTTTGTTTCAGGATTATAATAAATAAAATTACCTATTGCCGCCTTAGAAGTTAACCAGTTATTGTCTGTAATATACATTCCTTTATTTATAATTTTCGTCTGTTCATCAGAATAAGTATCAAGCATATTATCATATTCTCTGCAAAGTATACCATGTTCATCAAATGTTACATTCTGATTTTCCGCACTGTTCACAATTTTCATTGTTGTTAACGATAATCCCTGATTAATCCAATCATTGACTTTTTTATTACTGGAAGCACCCTGTGTGGCTTGCCTCTGTACATAATCATAGGTTGAAGTCATGCTTACTGCTTGTTTCACAATTGATTGCTGGTCTGAAATTCCATCTGAAACTTTTAATACATCTGAAAATTCAACTGATATATTTTCTAAATCATCATAGTCAATTTCAAAACTCAATAAACGTAATTTATATACCCTTTCGTCTATTAAAATTCTTATCCAATTACCAACTTTGAAATATTTTACTATAGGCTGAAATTTCTTGATAACCATCAAATTATATAACTCTGCTGTAATTGAATGCTGCAATTCGGCTGATTTATAAATTTCCTTTTCTGCAACTTTAATAAATTCATGTGCTTTTTTAAATAATTCTGCATTATTTAATCCGTCTGAAATATAATTTGAATTGATATATTTAAATTCCCGTCTGTAAGATTGAAATTCATTCAACAAATCATTTCCCAAAAATCTTTCAAAATCTAAATCCATTTGAATCCAGTCTCTATGCTGTTCTAAGATTTTTTTCAAAGCAGATATAATATTCAATTCATTCTGCCTTAATTTTATCTCAGATTCAATTGCCTGTAGCTTGTTATAATACAGCAAATATAAGTCATTGTATAAATTAGGGCTATTCCCATTCCATGATTTCTTATCTGCTATCCCCTGCTCAATCAGAATGTCAACACAGGATTGACATATATTCCAAAAAGTATTCTTCAAACTATCAAAATTATACTTTTTTAACTCTGTTTCAAATTCTTCCTGATTCAATTTGAATAATCCTACAATATCAATTTTATCAGACTTGCATTTATCTATATTCTTCTGTATTTTTTGATATATAAAATTTTCATAATCATCATTTATTGAAACAGATATGATTTCGCTTTCAGCAGTATCTTCTTCATTTGAATAATTTGTTGCAACAAAGCTGCCAGTCC
>CAJTOG010000099.1 GCA_910577575.1 uncultured Ruminococcus sp.
CGTCAGTGCCGGTAGACCGTTTCCGGCAGACAGCGGGCGGAGAGTCTCCGCTGGCAGTCAGTCCGCTGTTTCGGCTGTTATTCATACAGTTCCTTTTCAATTTTATTCTGCTGATTATAAAGCTCGTTGCATTCAGTCAAATTATTATTTATTGCTATCATAAGATTGCGTGCTTCATCATTTTCTATGATTCTTCTTTCTTCGGGAACAGACCGGAGTTTTTCCAGTAATACTTCAAGTTCATCCAGTTTTTCATCTGTTTTCCTTTTAATCATTTTTGTTTTTATTATGGCAACAATTTGTTTCCATGGAAAAGTCGAGGAAGCAAGTTCTGAAGCTCTCAGGATAACTTCAATAAGTTCCGCTTTACTGCATGATTCAAGCAGTTCAGTAAGTTCCGTTTTCGTCATAGTCTTTTCCTCCTCAGGCGTGCTTGTTGTCTCTTGAAAACAGGGACAGTTCACACGGATTTATGTTGTATCTGCATTTATCGCAGTTTCCCTTTTCACGATTGATAAGTATCGCACGGTCTGCGTCCTTATGGAACTGAAATTCAGTTTTATAAAAAGAGCAGTTTTCATCAGTTCCGTCGCAGTCAATGCCCATAAGTATTTTACAGTGTCTTCCGCAGATATGGAATCTGCATTTTTCATCATTCAAAATTTACACCCTCTTTTATGATAAACAGTATACTGCCTCACTTTATATTCGTATATTCTGAGACCGCCACAAGTCCCTCATAAGAGCAGTCGTTATTCTGACACGCCCATTTGTAAAGCTCAACTGTTCCCCTGATTCCCTGTTCGGTCTGTGAAACCCTCCAGAGGAAATCAATTGCCTTTTTGTCGTCGGCGGATGCTGGGAAAAGTTTCTGAATATCCTCAATCTGAATATCGCTTCGCTCATACACTTTTGCAATCTTTCGTCTGCTGATTATCTGAGAAAATTCATTGCGTCGGCTCTCCATCATGAACAGTATTTTCGGATTCCCGACAAGTGCGATTCCAAGCGTCTGACCCATGTCACTGAAGTAGTCCGAAAATCCACGAAGTGCCTCAATCTGACCGTATGTAAGGAACTGTGCCTCATCAACTATCAGGAGCATACCGTCCGAAAGCTTTTCAAGAATTGAATCCCACATTTCGTCCTGAAGCCTTGATTTTCCTGCATTCACACGTTTTGCAATCAGTTTCAGCAGGCTTTTTACACTGGAAAAGCAAGTGTTCATGGTGATTGAAATTGTATTGCTCGGATGGTCTTTCAGGTATTTCAGGACAGCTTTTGTCTTGCCGATACCTGCATCTCCGGCGGCTACCGAAAGTCCGCCTTTTATCTGGCATAAGCTGAGGATATCATAAATCTCTCCTGAAATCGAAGTTTCAACGTAGTCGGTTGAAATGTTTGCCGGAAGCTCTGAACGCCTGTCCTCGATTTCAAAATAGTCGGCAAGTTTTTTCATCTGCCCCTCAACGTCACCATTATAAGTGCCGTTTCTGAGCTTTGAAAGGGTTGTGTCGGATATGCCGAGAATCAGACCTGCTTGTTTCTGACTCGGCTTTCTTCTGATAAAATCCTCCAGCTTATTGAGGATAACTTTCTGCTCTTCTGTATATTCATAACTCATAATTAAGTTTTTCCTTTCTGTTTAAGTGCATTTTCAGCGATTGTTTTCAGATTGATTTTTACCTGAATACATTCATCGCCGACAGCTTTCGGAAGTGATTCTGCTGTTGTCACAGGAATAATATTTCTTGGCATCTGTATGCTGAATTTATCCCTGTTCTGTCTGGAAATGCACCTCATGCCGTCTTTGTGCGTCACTCGTATTTTATTTCCTGTAAGTTCTTCAATACGACCTGTAACCTGTTTTCTGACATTTGATTTTTTACGTCCGAGTTGTGCAAGATTTTCTTTGCTTTCGCCGAAATACTGTGTAATCAGCCAGTCTGCACACTTCCAGCTGAATAAATACCTGTCTTCCGTATCATAAAGCCTGACGGTTGACGGGTCATTTCTGTCATATCTTACACAAACCTTTTCTTTGAGATGCTGCCAAGTCAGATGCTCATCATAATACCAGATTTTTTTACCGTGATATGTGATAAATACACCATCACGCCTGACTTGCTGGAATCCCGCATTTCTGAGCATCAGCAGGTCAAGAACATCTTCACTTGCTTTTCTTATTGATGTTTCTGCAATCGACTTATTCCAGACTTCAATTGCCGTCATGCCCTTGTATTGCGGTTCACCGCCGCCGTATTCAGCGACATTAAAAACATTGTCGGCATAGTCTGCGAACGATTCACGGAGTTCTGCTTCTGTTTCAATATTCATATATTTAATCATCTTTTTCAGGTTCTCAGGACGTTCTATGATATTTCCTCCGCAGTAACCGTCCTGTGCAGTGCAGAACTGCTCCTTGATGATTCTGTGAATACGTTCCACAACCTTTGCCTGAGCATTTGTGGGGAGTGCAAAAATAATTTCTATGCCGAGTTTTGCAATGATTGTGACCGGAAGATTTCCTTTTTTGTTTTTGGCAATTTTTCTGTTTCGGTCGTCTCCTGCAATGTCAAGCGTTGTGAATTCACGACCATTATCGAAATACAGGCGTTTCGGGATTCCGAAACGGAGCATTGCGAATCTGAGAGCATCGAGAGTTGAATTGGAATCAGGGCTGTCGGTGATGTTCCAGCCGACAAGAACTCCCGATTTTACGTCAAGCACGGTAGTCAGATACATTCGTTTTGTGGTCTTGGAATCGCTTTCTTCTTTAATAATCACGTCAAATGTGTAATTATCCATGACCCAGATATCATTTGCGTAAATACTGCTTTTGTCACGGTTTGCATGGGGCGTGCAGTGGTCATGGAAAGCTTTTTCGCCCTCACGGGCATACTCTGTAACCGCAAATGGCAGGGTTTTGAGTTTCCGCCTGAAGCATGATACTGACGGAATCTGTTCAGTAAATTCAGGATATTCCTCAGCGATGAACGCACTCATTTCACGGTAGCAGAGGACAATTTTTGGTTTTCTCTGGTCAAAGTAGAGCTGCAGGAAACCCTGCCACATTATACTGTCGTCATCAAGCTTGCTTTTGCCTCTGTTCCAGCCGCCACGGTTGTCAATCAAATCGCCGTAGCACTCATTTTTGTAAGCGGAATATTTTCTATAGAGAATATCCGTGCTGATTTCAGTATCGGGATTGATATATTTCTGATGTGCAACGAATATCCTGTCAAATTCGGTCTTGTCCTTTCGTCTCGAACGCTCCGCCTGCCACTCGTTGAGTAAGTCAATCCAAAATTTAATCATTGCACGCTCCGTCTCTGAAAATTCCTGAAACGCTTTTTTAACGCCTTTGCAACGGTATTTCAAAGCCGTTGCAGAGGCGTTTCCGGATTCAATTTTTTCAGGCATAATTCCTGTTTCTATTCGCTTTTGCTTATAGTATTTTGACTGTAAATCTTCTGAAAGAGCTGATACTGGTATCAGATAATACGGCTGATTATTAGAAATATTTATTTTTTCTATATAATCAATTTTCTTATCTCTAATCATTCTACTGATATAACTGCCTGAACATTTTTTTAATTCTGAAACTTCTTTAACTGTCAGATAGTCCATTTCTTTTCCTTTCTGCCGGAGCGGAATTGCCCCGACAAAATTTTTTCTTGACAAATTCTAAAATTTGTGATACACTTAAAATAAACAATTAAAAGAAGCTGATTTCTTCTTTTAGTGTTTGTGTTTCCAGTTTTAGGGTTGTTATTAATTTTTCCATGTTATAACCCTGAAGCTGGATTTTTTCTAAGTGTGTAATCAGTCTCTCATTGATTTTGATAAACTTGCGTTTGTTGATTACAACAGCATTCGGAAGTTCGGCATCAAGTTCCATTCCTATGATAAACTCAGAAGTAGCCTGTTCAAGTCCGTTAATCGTTACAGCAATCTTGTACTGTGCCTCAACGTTCTCCCTGAGTTCATCACTCAGAACCATTCCGCAAAGAGAATTGACCGTTGCTGTCACGCTGTTCAGATACGCACTTGCTCTGCACAAATAATTCATTGTTTTCACCTCACTTTCATGGTCTGCCTCATCAGTACCGTGCGACCATTCACGGCAGACAGCGGAACTTGTCCGCCGTTTCGGCTCAGCTCACTTTCTTTTCTTCATTCATTCCAAGAAGTTCATCGGCTGAAATTTTGAGTGCCACTGCCAGTCTTATGATTATCGGTGCGGTTGGATTAAACTTGTCCTTTTCAAGTTCTGAAAGATAGTTCTGCGAAAGTTTTACTTCTGATGCAAGCTCTTTCTGAGTAAGTCCGAGTTCCTTACGACGAATTTTCATTCTGTTTCCTATTGTCATTCTTATCACTCCTTTCTGCCTGTTCCATGGAACAGGTTATTTTTATGCACTTTTTTATCAGTATATATTTACTTTTAAAGTGCGTTGTGATATAATTACTACAGGGTTTTATGACCTTGAATATCGGTATATTTATATTATAACTCACATTTGTGTAAATGTCAAGAATTATTTTCCCAAAATGTGAATTTTGACTTTTTACACAGAAAGGTAGTGGTCTAATTGTTTATAATTAACAATATTTTAACAATTTTAGAGGAAAGCAAGTTAACACAAATGGATTTATGTAGAGCCATCGGAGTAAAATCAAGCACTGTCACTAACTGGAAAACCAGGAATACCGACCCGCCAGCTAAATATATAATCCCCATTTGTGAGTTTTTAAATGTTACACCAGAATATTTACTTACAGGGCAAGAATGCGATACAAATGAACAGGCTAAGGGCAACAACATACATACTGGTAATGTGACAAACAGCAAAATCGTCGGAGGGCATGATAACAGTTTAACTTTATCTTCTTCTGTAAGCGATGATGCCTTAGAAATTGATAAAATAATCAAATCCCTTGACCCTAAAAAACGAGCGAAATTTTTATATCAGATTTATAATTTGGCAGAAGAATTGAAAAATGACTGACTAACAAATTGATTATATGGCATTTTACTATTTGTATAAAATAAGCTATTGAACCAGTTCAATAGCAGGCTTATTTTAGTTCAAAGGTTCAATAGCTATTTTTGCTCATAAAAACAAAATTTTTTCAGAAAAATACAAGTCTCTGAAATTTCTTGAAATTCTCTGAAACGCTATTTTGCGTTGTTTCAACGCTTTCACAATTTTCTGCAATGCTAAACGTTTCAGAAATTG
>CAJTOG010000100.1 GCA_910577575.1 uncultured Ruminococcus sp.
GACAGCGGAGATGCCTTTTCATGTTATAAGCTGGGAAATCTTTATCTCAAAGGTGAGATTGTGCTGCAGGATTTGGATAAGGCAGAAAAATATCTGCTGTCCGCCGAAAATAATGAATTTACGCAATACTCTCTCGGAAAACTTTATCTGCAAAACGAAAAATATGATATTGAGAAAGCAGTTTCGTACTTTGAGAAGTCTGCAGAGAAAAATATGTGGTCGAGCTATCAGCTTGGCAGGATTTATCTTTTCGGTGCTGACGACTTGGAAAAAGATAAGGAAAAAGCCATGAGATTTCTAAATTTATCCTTAGAACAGGGCAATAAATATGCTCAAAATATTCTTGATAATCAGGAAAAATTTGAAAATGAAGTGCTTGCGGATACTGTTTTCAGCTTGTTTGTGAATTTGAGTCGCTGTATCGAAGATGACTATAACCGAAGTCAGAAAACTATGCGGTCTGTGGCGGATAGCAGGCTAAGGAGAATGATCCGAAAGAAAAAAGAAGAACTCGGTATCAAAGAAGAAAATGGTTATCAGCAGGTATAAAATACAAGGCAGATTCGTGGATATGGAATCTGCCTTTTTCGTCAATTCCGCACATTTACGTCAAGACTTTTTTGACTAAAGCGGATTGCTTTTGATATTATTATAACAGATTTTTGAAAAAAGTAAAGAGGTTTTCTGAATTTTTATGTAAAATTATAGATAAAAATCAAGTTTGAATATATAAATCGGGCGGTTCTGCCGTCTGAAAAATCGTCAGGAGGAGTTATCTATGGCTCGAAAAGGAAGTAATATTTATAAACGCAAGGACGGTCGCTATGAAGGCCGTGTGCCTGTTGGATACAGAGAAAACGGTACGCTGAAATATAAATCTGTGTATGCAAGAACGCTTTCAGAAGTCAGAGAAAAAATGTCACAGTTCTATTCTGTCCGTCAGGAACAGACCGTTTCTTCGCTGAAATTAACAGTTCGTGATGCGGCGGAGCAATGGCTTTGTTCTGCAAAATTACGTGTTAAGAAGTCAAGTTTTGCAAATTATTCAAATATCGTCAGTAAACATATTCTGCCGACACTCGGTGAAGAATATTTTTCAGGCTTGACCACTCAAAAATTAAACAGTTTTATTCACATCAAACTTCAATTCGGTCGCTTGGACGGACACGGCGGATTATCGGAAAAAACAGTCCGTGATATTATGCGTGTGTACCACAGCATTGAAAAGTATGCAGTGCAGGAATACGGCGTAAAATCCACGAATTTTACTATGCCAAAAGTAGAAAGAAAGCAATTGAATGTACTGAATTTTTCAGAACGCAAGCGGCTTGAACAGTATCTTATGCACAATCTGAACAGTACAAATCTGACGATTCTGCTTTGTCTTTTTACAGGACTGCGTGTAGGCGAATTGTGCGGTCTGACTTGGGGCGATGTTGATTTTTCAGCCGGAACGCTTTCTGTCAGAAGGACTGTTCAGAGAATCAACAAGCGTGGAACTTCGGAAGTCATCATTGGTTCTCCGAAGAGCAAAACTTCAATCCGCACTGTACCAATTCCTGCATTTCTTCTGAAATTATTGTCACAGAGTAAAAAAGATGACAGGTTGTTTTTGATTTCCGGTACTGCCAAACCCGTTGAACCACGAACAATGCAGTATCGTTTCAAGGCAGTTCTTAAAACCTGTCAGGTACGAAATATTCCTTTTCATCTGCTCCGTCACACTTATGCAACGGTTTGTATTGAAAATGGCTTTGATGCGAAAACTTTAAGCGAACTTCTTGGTCACGCCGATGCATCAATAACTTTGAACCGCTATGTACACTCATCAATGCAGATGAAACAGAACTATGTAAGCAGACTTTGCCTGTCAGCTTAATTTATCCGCCGTCAGAATTTTGTCATTCTGTTTTCAGAAAATGACGTAAATTCGACAATTTCCAGTATCCTAATCATATATGTGCGGAATTGACGAAAGAAATTTTTAGGTTCATATCTTAATTATACCACAGAATTTTTGCAATATGTATTGAATTTATTGTTAAAATGTGGTATTATTTGAGGTATGAGGTGATTTTATATGATTAGGATTGCTATTGTGGATGATGAAAAAAATGTACTAAAATATATTTCCGATAAGATAATGGAGATACTTGAAAAATTTAAATATGAAGCTAAAATTGAGTTATATACTAATGGGAATGATGTAATTGAGGCAGACAGAACACAAAGTTTTGATATACTCTTTCTTGATCTTGAAATGCCGGAACCTGACGGAATGCAGACAGCAGAAATTATCAGAGATAATAATATCAATGCAATAATTGCCATTGTTACCAACTGTAGCGATCTTGTATATAAAACGCTGAAGTATGATATTTCAGCTTTTATCAGAAAAAATTGCTTCGATGTTGAAATAGAAGAAGAACTGCACAGATTATATAATAAAGCTAAAAATAGGTGTGCTAAATATTTTTTGAAAACAGAAAATGGTGAAAAGCCGTTTGTCCCTTCGGAGATAATTTATATTGAATCCAATAATCACAATGTATATCTTCATAACGAATCGGGAGATAAAATCAAGATTTTTTATACCCTTGAAAAGTTATCCGGCATACTTTCAGATGAAATGTTTGTAAGATGTCATTCAGGAATAATCGTTAATTGTTATTATATATTTTCCATAAATAGTGACACTATTGAACTTACGAACAAGGAATGTATTACATTAAGCAGAAGCCGGAAAAAAGAAGTAAAGAACAAATTTCAAAAATTTATGAGGAGTATGTAATGAATAAAATATTTCAAATCTGTGAAATTGCTGCTACCGTACTTGAAACAGCAATTCTGCTTGAATTTATTAACAAACTTCTGGGAAGTAAGCTAAGGGGGATAAGAAATATATTACAGCTTTTATGTGCATTTGTATTAATAAACGGCTATATGATAACTTCTGCACATATTTCTGTAAAATATTCAGCGGTATTGGATTTATTTGGGATTTTCTTATATGTAGTATATACATTGATTTTTATGAAAGGAAGCATAATATATAAGATAATTACGCCGATATTGTCAATTATGACCATATTGTTCATAAATCTGCTTGTAAGTATAACCGCATCAAATGTTTTAAATTATGAACCGAACGATTTGCTTGAATCAGGAAATGTACTGAGAATTTTCCTGCTGTTTATAACTAAGTTTTCATTTTTCATTCTAACAAGATTTGTTTTAAAAGTTGTGAAACCTAAAGAAGCTTTTCTGGATAAACATGAACTTATGGCAGTATCCGTAATATTTGTAATATCCGTCATGATTGTAGGTTTCTCCAGTGAGGTATATTACAGTGGCAGCAGAAACAGTACAATAGATAAATTTTTAATTATTCTTTTAGTAGGACTGGTTGTTATTAATATTATTGCTTTTATATTATTCGGAATTATTGCCAGGAAGAACAGAGAAAAATTGAAATACACCATGATGGAAATGCAGTACGAACTTCAGAAAAAGTCATACGATTCAGTCAGAACAGTATATCATAATCTTCAGATTTTACAGCATGATTTAAAAAATAATCTTCTGTGCGTATACAATCTCATCGAAAACAATCAGAATGATGAAGCCAAAAAGTATATAACCGAATTTTCTGATACAAAACTGAGTCAGTTCCATGAGTATATAAAAACAGGAAATGAAATCATTGATACTATCATAAATGTCAAGCTTAATTTTGCAAGAGAAAAAAATATTGATATTGTGTGCAATATAAATACGGATTTCAGTGGATTTGAAGAAGATGACATAGTCTGTTTATTTTCAAACGCTATAGACAATGCAATTGAAGCTTGTCTGAAACAAACTAAAAGTCGTATTAAAATAAATATCGAAAATAAAAGAAATTATCTTTGTATAACTATTGGCAATACAATTACTTCATCTGTACTTGAGAATAATGCTGAGTTGAAAACAACAAAGAAGGATTTTGAGCATCATGGACTCGGAACACAGTCCATGAAGAATATAACGGAAAAGTATGATGGAATGATTGAATTTTATGAAAATGAAAATATGTTCATTACCAATATTATGATTAAATCTTTTTAATATATACCAAATACGAAGCGAAACATGCCAAACACGCATTTTGTATTGACATTTAAGGAAATAAAAGCTATTATATTTGCAAGAGGTGATTAAGCAAATGATTACCCGTCTTGCGAACATAATAGCTGATTTTTTTGTCGAAAAAAGTGTTATTGATTTGAAAGAGCGTGAAATATATGTTTATGGATGTGAAGCGATATTTTCGGCATTAGTAAATCTGGCTATAGTTATTGTTAGCGGTTTGATAATGCATGAACTTGTTAATATTTCTATATTTTATTTTGTGTTTTTAGCAATGCGGAAATATTGTGGAGGGTATCATGCCAAAACGCATCTGAAATGTAATCTGATTTTCACATTTAATGTGCTAATGGTTATTTTATTTATAAAAAATATTTCGGTAGTAAGCACTACATTTTACATAATGGCTGTTGCTACATCAAATATATTGGTATTTTGGTTAGCACCGATTGAAAATGAGAATAAGCCATTAGGAAATTCTGAAATTGAAAAATACAGAAAAATTGCAATAATATTATCTTTTATTTTTACGGTAATTACAGTTTTATTAATATCTTTTTATAAAACTGTTTCAATTATAATAGCATTGGCTTTGCTTTCAGTATCTTTAGCGATGCTGATTACAAGGCTGATGAAGGAAGTTGAGGTGAACAGAAATGCAGATTAAAAAAATGATTTGCAAAACAGCAGCTAAAATAGTTAAGAAGGCAGCTGTAAATGCATCAAATTCAGCATCTTTCGGCGGATATAATCAGCCAAAAGAACCCGAAGCATTAAAAAAGCTTCACAAGTCCTGATAAACGGACAATAATTACTGAGATAGCGACTGGGAGAATACTTATGCAGAAACAATAAAATTTTATTTACATTACATATTTGATTATAGTATTCTTTCAGTCTGTTGTCAAAAAAGAAGGAGGAACTTAATGAACAAGAAAATTAAACAAACCTTTGCTGGGGCGTTATCTTTGATGTTCGTAGGTCAGGTCATGATCTATGGTGATGGTGCTTCGCAGGGTATTCTGCATGCTGAAACGATAGCGTCGGCAGCAGAAGCGATTGAGAGCAGAAAAAATGCAGC
>CAJTOG010000101.1 GCA_910577575.1 uncultured Ruminococcus sp.
AATCAATATCAGATTTTATGTCTTTAAAATTTCTGTCATGGATTCCTCCGCATGAAAGAATATGTGTTCCTATGGTTATACCTTCAGATTTCAGTGCTGATATTACTACTGCACCGGCAGCAACAAGACCGGCAGTTATACGTCCTGAAAAGTGCCCCCCGCCACGGAAATCCTGAAAACCCTGATATTTTATTTCTGCCGTATAGTCGGCATGACCAGGACGGGCCTTATATGCAAGTTCACCATAATCACGGCTTTTTGTATCCTGATTTTCGATTATGAAAGTTATGGGAGTTCCCGTAGTTTTTCCGTTGAAGACTCCGCTTGCTATTTTTACTTCATCAGTTTCTTTACGTGCTGTTGAGATTGCCCCGACTGATTTTCTGAGGGACATTTGATATGCAATAAAGTCTTCATCTACAGGGATTCCTGCCGGCATACCGTCAAGAACTGCACCTATCATCTTTCCATGACTTTCACCGAAAAGAGTAACAGCTATATTGTTTCCAAAAGTATTCTTCAATTTATTTCACCTCGGTTTCAGTATAGAATAAAAATTTATTCCATGAAAAATTATATCATATTATTTTTACAATGTCAATTGCCGGACAACTCTTTTTTCATTATTTCATATACAAGAATCCTGCTGTTTTCAACTTCAATCTGTTCATGACTTACTGTTTTATATCCTCTGTGTTCATATAGTCTGCTTGCAGCAAGTGAAGCGTCCAGTATTGCATCGCTGTATTTCTTGCTGATTTCTTTTTCAAGTTGTGTCATGATATAGCTTCCGAATCCATTTCCCTGATAATTAGGTGAAACAAAAACCCTTGTGATATGATTATCAATACAGTTGCCTGTGCCAACTATAGTACCATTATCAAGAATAATATATGTATTTCCGTTTTTTATGTCGGCAATTATATTATCAATATTATGATGATTACAGAAAAATTCAACTACTTCCTGTGGATAATATCTTGGATAAATCGTTTTTATTGTATCTTGTATCAAGTTATAAATTTTTTCTGTATGACTGGTATTTGCTTTTATATATTTCATATTTTTACCTTATACATTTTTTTATATAACAAATGAGTGAATTTTATGATACTGCAATTCCTATCATAATTGTTTCGTTATTGCAGTTATTCCAAACAGAATGAGGAATTTTACCGTTAACAAGAAAACTTTCATTTTTCTTTATAATTATTGTTTTGTCAGCTAAAAGAATTTTAGCTTCTCCTTGAACAACTATAAAAAGATGATTATGTTCATGTGTATGTTGTTTGACAGGACCGCCTCCGTTCAATGAAATATAGGCGATAGAACCATCAATGATTTTTCCGCAGTCATTGAATAACCTTTTTGCCTTAAAATTAATATGATTTGGCGGTGTGAAGAATTTACTCATTGGAAAATCCTCATTTCTGAATTATAATTTATTTGAAACAGCATCTTTCATCAACCTGACATATTCACCGACAAACGGTGCTGAATCCTTTCCGTATTGTTCTATAATCCTGATAATTGCAGAACCGACTATTGCACCGTCTGAAATTTCAGCCATTTTCTGAGCCTGTCGGGGTTCTGATATACCGAATCCAACAGCACACGGAACATCAGTGTTTTTTCTTATAATTTCAACAATACGGTTTATATCAGTATTTATTTCATTTCTTATTCCTGTAACTCCAAGACTTGAAACTATGTAAATAAATCCTTTTGCTTCCTTGGCAATCATAGATGCTCTGTTTTCGGAAGTAGGAGCAATAAGAGAAATCATATCAATATCGTATTTTTCTGCAATTTCCGAAAACTCGTCTTTTTCTTCATAGGGCAGGTCAGGGAGAATAATACCATCGATTCCTGTTTCCTTGCAGCGTGACATAAAATTTTCTGCTCCATAAGAAAACACAACATTTGCATATGTCATAAACACAAGCGGAATTTTAACGTCTTTACGCAAATCAGTTACCAAGTCAAATATTTTGTCGGTGGTAATTCCGCCTGAAAGAGCACGTATGTTTGCCCCCTGAATAACAGGTCCTTCTGCTGTGGGGTCTGAAAAGGGTATGCCCAGTTCAATGAGGTCTGCACCTGCTTTTTCTGCTTCACGTATTATTTTCGCAGTAGTTTCAAGGTCAGGGTCTCCGCAGGTAATGAATGGAATAAATGCTTTTCCATTTTCAAATGCTTTTTTTATATTACTCATAAATTTCTTCTCCTCTGTATCTTGCAATAGCGGCGCAGTCCTTGTCTCCTCTGCCGGAAACTGTGATGATTAAGATTTTATCCTTATCCATAGTCGGAGCAAGTTTCATAGCATAAGCTACTGCATGGGCTGATTCTATGGCAGGAATTATGCCCTCTGTGCGTGAAAGATATTCAAATGCATTTACTGCTTCGTCATCGGTTATTGGTACATATTCAGCACGTCCGATATCATGAAGATAAGCGTGTTCAGGGCCTACTCCGGGATAATCAAGACCTGCTGAAATTGAATATACAGGAGCTATCTGACCGTATTTGTCCTGACAGAAATATGATTTCATTCCGTGGAATATCCCAACGCTTCCTGTGTTCACAGTAGCAGCTGTTTCAAATGTATCAATACCACGTCCGGCAGCTTCACAACCTATAAGTCTTACTTCTTTGTCAGGAATATAATGATAGAAACTTCCTATTGCATTTGAGCCACCGCCGACACAGGCTATTACTGCATCTGGAAGCCTTCCTTCTTTTTCGAGTATCTGATTTCTTGATTCACGTGAAATAACCGCCTGAAAATCTCTCACAATGGTAGGAAAGGGATGAGGGCCCATAACAGAACCAAGGCAATAATGTGTATCGCCGATTCGTGAAGTCCATTCACGCATCGCCTCTGAAACAGCGTCTTTAAGAGTTGCGGTACCTGCCTTTACCGGTATAACTTCAGAACCCAGAAGCTTCATTCTGTAGACGTTAAGAGCCTGACGTTTTGTATCTTCTTCTCCCATGAATACGACACATTCCATACCCATTAAAGCCGCTGCCGTAGCAGTTGCGACACCATGCTGACCTGCTCCTGTTTCAGCAATAAGACGTGTTTTGCCCATTTTTTTGGCAAGAAGTGCCTGACCGAGTACGTTATTGATTTTGTGTGAACCTGTATGATTCAAATCCTCTCGTTTGAGATAAATTTTTGCACCGCCTAATTCTTCAGTAAGCTTTTCAGCATAGTAAAGATTTGACGGTCTGCCTGCATAATCATTGAGAAGAGCAGTAAGTTCATTGTTGAAATCAGAGTCATTTTTATAATGATTATAAGCGTTTTCAAGTTCTATAACGGCATTCATCAATGTTTCAGGAATATACTGTCCACCATGAATACCAAAGCGTCCTTTTGACTGTGACATATTTATCAATCCTTTCTGACTGAATCTGTAAATTTTTTCATTTTTGTGAAATCCTTAAATCCATTAGTCTCTATGCCGGAGCTTACATCAACGGCATAAGGATTCAGTTCAATGGCATTAAGAATATTTTCCGGAGTAAGTCCTCCGGCAAGGAAATAAGGTCTTCGTATGTTTTTAAGCAAACTGTAGTTAAAAGTTTTGCCATTTCCCATTCCTGCATCAAGAAGAACATGGTCGGCAGGTGAATTATTTGCAAGTTCAATATCAATTTCCGATTTGATTATGAAAGCTTTGATTACAATAATATTTTCGGATTGGAGTGCAGAAATATACTCATTGTTTTCATTTCCGTGAAGCTGTGCAATTTTTATGGTTTCTGATTCTGTAAGACTTATAATGTTCTTGATTGGTGAATTTACGAAAACCCCTACAGGTGTAATTTTTTTATTAAGAATTTCAGTAAGTTTTCCAGCTTTTTCCGGAGTTATATAACGTTTGCTTTTTTCGGTAAATACATATCCGATATAGTCAGGCATAAGTTTATTTGCGTATTCTATATCAGTTTCACGCCTTAATCCGCACATTTTTATTTTAATCATGTTTGCCTCTTAATTCCGCAAGTTTTGCAGCCTTGCCTTCTGCACGCATCAGAGTTTCGCCGATTAATACTGCATCTGCACCGGTATCACGGAGCAGGTTTATATCTTCGGCAGATTTTACTCCGCTTTCTGATACGAACAGAATATTATCCGGTACAAGTTCACGCAGTTTTCTGCTGTTGTCTGTATCTACAGAAAAATCATTTAAATTTCTGTTATTTATTCCTATGATTCTTGCTCCTGAATTGACTGCCATATTTATTTCTTTTTTATCATGTGCTTCAACAAGTGCAGAAATTCCGAGTTTATCACATATGGAAATATACTCTTTAATTTGATTTTCATTAAGTATTGAGCATATCAGTAAAACGGCCTTTGCACCTAAAAGTTTTGCTTCATAAATCATATAATCATCAACGGTGAAGTCTTTTCTTATGCACGGTACGGAAACGGTATTTGCAATTTCTTTGAGATATTTATCTTTCCCTAAAAACCACTTAGGTTCGGTAAGTACTGATATACATTCAGCTCCGGCTTTTTCATATTCCTCGGCAATCTGAAGATACGGGAAATTTTCTGCAATAATACCTTTTGAAGGTGAAGCTTTTTTACATTCGCATATAAATGAAATATCAGGTTTTTTAAGTGCGTTTTCAAATTCAAATTTACCGATAGGCATTGCTTCTGCCTTTGATTTTATCTCATCATATGAAATTATGGATTTTGCCTGCTCCGTGCGGAATTTTGCACAGTCAGCGATTTTATCAAGTATAGTCATAATTCACCTCAGCCGTTTGATACTTCAATGACTTTTTCAAGTGTTTCAAGTGCCTTGCCTTTGTCAATTAATTCTCCTGCAATTTTTACACCGTCTTCAAATGTATCAGCTTTACCGCCTATATATATAGCCGCACCTGCATTGAGAAGTACGGTATTTCTTTTGTGACCTTGAATTTCACCTGAAAGAATACCCCTTGTTACAGAAGCATTTTCTGCGGGTGTACCGCCGAGCAGGTCATCTTTTTTGCAGCGTTCAAAGCCGAACTGTTCAGGAGTTATTTCATAATTTTTAAGCCAGCCGTCTTT
>CAJTOG010000102.1 GCA_910577575.1 uncultured Ruminococcus sp.
CCCATCATAAACACTTATTTCAGCAATTCCCTTATCAGCATATATTCCAACATCATCAAATGCTTGCATTATGTTAGAAATTTCATTATAAGTGAAATTGTTCTTTCGTGCAGATTTTATTACATTATCTCTAACAGTATTATAATCAGAATAAAAATCGTAGCCTTCTGATAGTGAATCATACCATAAAACACTTAACTTATCAAAATCAATATTATAATCATTTTGCATTAAATATGCAGCATGAGATATTATAGTGGATTCATAATGCGGATCATATAAATCAATTCCATTTTCGCCTGCTTCATAGATTGCTGCATAATCTTCAGTAGAACTTGGATTATATGTAACATTTGGATCAACGATATTTCTTTTTTGCGTAGTCCATGTATTATTATTAACAAAAGAGCCAAAAATATCAGCATATGCCTCACTTATTGTTTTAACTTTAACATCAGCAGCAACATAACAATTTGCTTTTGTAGTAAAAACTGCATGTCCATACTCATGCCCACAAGCATCTAATCTTGATGCCAAAGTGGTTAATAATTCTGTTGAATCTCCAAAATACAATTCAAATTTCATAGGATTGAAACCTGCATTATTAGTAAGATGAGGGTGATGGATATATACATTTACATTGTTTCCATTACCATCAAGTCCTATATAGTTGAACCTTTTCCACCAATCATACACCTTAACTATATTATAATATGCACTATTTGCCGTTTTATCCAACCATTCATTATTTTTTGAAGTATATTGTTTATTATAATCATTGCAATTATACATATATACTTTTCTGTTAATATCCTCCAAAGTATATTTTTTGAATATTTTACCGGTCTTATTTACTTCAAATTTAATATCATCATCATTTTCATTTTTTCCAGATGCTGCAACCATTTCATAAAGCATAGTATCATTTTTTTCAATTATATTTCCTGAATTAGCATCAATAAAAACGATAAAGTACATACCATTATCCGATATAGTTGAAATATAAATCAACTGTGGAACAGAAGATTTGTTAGTAAGGTATATAGCCTTCTGAGATGAAATCACTTCAGAATTTTCATATTCATTATGAATTACATTTTGTAAATCTGTCTCTGATAAATTTGATACCAAGCAAAGATTTTCAAAAATATTTGCACTTATGATAGATGAACTCAAAGAAGTTACTTTTCCATTAGTATCAACAGAAACTGTAAGAGAACTGCCATAAACTTCAATACCATTATAATACTGTAAAAAAGAATATGTTTCCCCCGAATTGCTATGGCTTACTTTACTTAATTTTAATTCAGTTTCAGGATTATTCAGTCCCAAAAGTGATTTTACATTATAAATAGAGTAAATTGCCTCTATTGGAGATTTGACTATTACATCGCTGAAAACTCCACTTATTGAAGTAACCTGTGTATTTTCATCATTAAATTCAATTTCAAGAGGATAATACTCATCCATGTTGAGTATTTCAAGGTCATTCACTGTATTATCATTAATATCAGCTATTATAGAATTATCAGTCAAAATTTCGTTATAAACCAATGGATTCATTTTATGAGTTACTTCATAATTATCAGAAAAACCATCGTTATCTGTATCAAAGGCAAATGGATTTGTTCCTAACAAATATTCCTGTAAATTAATGAGTCCATCTCCGTCAAAATCTTCATTACCATCTAAAACGCCATTATCATCTGTATCTGACTTTAACGGATTAGTTTCAAGTGTAAAATATTCATATCCATCAGGCAAACCATCACCATCTGTATCAGGATTTAATATATCTGTTCCTAATTCTAATTCATATACATCAGGGAGTCCATCACCATCACTGTCAATATAAACAAAATCATATGTGCCATCATCGTTTAAATGCATAACAACATCATTGGATACAATAGTTTCACTTTCGGAAATTTGCTTTTCTATTACAAAGACATATTCGTTTTTGGCATCCGTATCACTGATTTCCCAAATATACATTGTATCATCAGTAACTTCTGTAATAAATTGTTTTTCTTAGCTTTTTTCAAAGATACTAAAGCTACCACTATTATCAGGGCATGACCATGAAAGTCCAATAGCATTAGATTCTTCATCATATTCTCCAAAAGCATAAAAACCATTATTTATATCACTTTCTTCATCACCGTAAATCAAAGAAAAAATCATATCTTCATCAGCAACAACTTCTGTGAGTATTGTATCAGTAATTATAGGCTCGCCGTCCCTGACTCCTGAGAATCCCAATCTTACGCTGGAATTGGGTTCGATTACATTTGTATATGAACCTTTCAGCATATAACTGTATGGTTCAAGTGCAGTCATTGTACCTGACCAACTACTTGTGATTTCTGTGATTGTGAAATTCGTATCAAAAACAAGTTCCCAGTCTTCAATAGGCTTATCAGTACTGTTGGTGATAATAATTGTACCGTTAAAACCTTCACCCCATGAGCTATCGACAATTACATCAACATCATAGCCTTCCGATTTTTCAGCACGTTTCTGGCATAATGTGTATGAATCAGGAATGGATTCACAGTTGTCAACGAAATAATTGAAAGTTACAGAAGAATCAGGTGCAACCGTTGAATTATACCCTGCATTTTTAAAATATGTAATATTATTTGCAGTAGATGCAGTCTTAACATCCCACATACTTGTTACTTCACCGTTTGGGTCAAAGTACAGCATCCAGTTTTCAATCGGATTTTCACCGGTATTTGTCAGTGTGATGGATACTTTTTCCGTACTGCCCCATGAATCTGTAACGTTATACGAAACAGAATAATCATCATATACGAAGTCTGCACTTTTGGTTTCTTCTGCAAATGCAGGAAACGCCGACATCATTGATGAAGCCATGACTAAGCTGAGCGAATCGGCAATAATCCGGTTGATTCTTTGGTTGAATTTCATATTTGCCTCCATTCTGCGGATTTATACCGCATTTTTTATAAATTATATGATTCCCTGATAAATCAAAATAAAACTGACCATAAAATTTTGATTAAAAGGGTTATCATTAAAAAAATCTATTCTTTAAAATAATTATATTACAACTGCGTTTGCTTTTCAATAGGTTTTTTTGTAAATATTTATAATAAAATGTCGATTTTTGCGATATTTCATTTGTTCTTCATATGTTAATTTTATTGTGATTTTCTAACAGTGTTTATAAAGCCGGCTGCCTATAAATTATCACTTCTTTATTTATACTCTAAGACCGTCGGGTTATGAGTTGTCTAATAATAATTGTATAAAGTCTGAAAAATGACTATAAATAGATATTCAGTAATCTTTATTGTTTAATCGGATTTTTAATATTTTCATGAATTTTTGTATTGTTGGCACACAAAAAGCCCACCAAAAAACAAGCCATTCTGATTGACTTCAATTCTATTTCATGATATAACCGCCCTTTCATAATAAACCCAGAGTACTTATTTTTAAGACCTTTGAAATGCTGTTTCAAGACCATTTCAGAGGTCTTAAAACAATGTTTCCAAAGGAGAAGAAAAACAATGCCTGAAAGAAAATTTGCTGATTCCTATGAAATGAATATAAAGGAAATACATAATGCATCAGCTTCTTAGCCTTGAATATTTTGAATTGTTTAATTCAGAAGATGAAGAAAGGGAGCAGGCGTTAGAGAACAGAATAAACAATATCATGGGACTTGATGAACGTTTCAAAAGTAATTTTAATAATGATATGCAAATTGCAATGAATTTGGCTTCATGCAACTGATTTGAGAATGGTTTAAGAATCGAACTTAGTTTATTAAAGAATCTGTTTACAGCCGAACCCCTTGAAATTCATATATTCAAACATGAACTCGACAGAACTGAAAGAAGATGTCCGCCCGTTTGTCAGGAATCAGACACGGAGCAGGTATTTATTGACTATGTAAATAAATGCTGTATGTTTTTAAATGAAGAACAGATGTACAGAATACAAGGCAGAATCGAGCAGATGATTACAGACAACTTCAAAAGGCTTGTAAATGACTTGTTTTAATAAAGGAGCGTAATAATATGAGTACTAAAAAATGCTGATAGATATTAAAAACAGTATGTTCGCACGTATGAACGGCATAATATTAAGGACTCTGAATGTAATCGAGAACAACCGTTGCAGACTGTCAAGTTTTGAATTTGCTTTTAATGCTACTGTAAAACATGATGAATTTATAAGCAATGTAAAATATTTATCCCGAAACGGATATATAAATCCGTGGAATTGTTACGGAAAGCCCACCGATTTCAGAGCAGAGCAATTCAATGATACTGAAATGACACTTACTGCAAAGGAGATTCAGATATTAAGGGAAAAAATTACAGACTGCTGTATATTATGTATAACAGGGAGAACACTATAGGCAAACATATAAGAAAACATTATGCAATTGATAAGTTACCGCCTGAAATCAAGGAAACCGTTGATGAAATGATAAAAGCAGATTTTACATACAGAGAAATTGTTGAATATATAATGACTTTGGGGAACGTCATATCAATATCAGCAGTACAGAGATATGCCACAAACTTCATGCAGACATTGCAGAGTATCAGGATAACACAGGCAAATTTCAGGGCAATAATGGACGAAACAGAACATTATAACAATGTTGATTTTACTGAACCGCTTACCCGTTTACTTTGCGGTCAGCTCCTTGAACAGCTAAGCACCTTATCAAATGAGTAGCTTCAGGAGCTGGGAATAGATGCGATTATCAAAAATACAATTGCATTAACCAGAGCAGTTGCTTATAAACGCAGTCTCGATATAAAAAACAAGTCCGCACTTAAAAACGGTGCAGAACAGTTTCAGACAGTGATATTTGAAGCGATGTCAAGAGACAATCCGAAACTTTACAGGGAACTGAAAAAATTCATAAAAGACTGTCAGTCGTCCGAATAATTTCGGCAGTTT
>CAJTOG010000103.1 GCA_910577575.1 uncultured Ruminococcus sp.
GGCATATGCCCTAAAATCCAAACATACTTTTCATATTACTGAAACTGCTTTGCATCTGCTTAGCCTGAGCCTGTACCTGATTAAGCTGCGACTGGCTTACCTGTCCGCTTGAAACAAGGTTATTCAGAATTTCATTGGGATTCTTTCCTTTCATCTGTCCCATGAACTGCTGAAACTGTGAAAGCATATTGCCGTTTTGATGTTCATTTCCTCCCAAAGCATTAAACAGCGGATTTGCCATTGTTATTATCCTCCTCAAATTTCTCACTCATTTTATTGAACTGTGCAAGCAGACTGTCAAATTCCTCACGCTTTACAAAATCAGTTTCTTTCTGCTGTGAAAATGGCTGCGGGAACTGCGGAGCTGTGTTCCGTTCCGTCCAATCAAGAATGCGTGTAGTCGGTTTGCCTGAACTATCGGCTGACTTTATGTAAATTACAGGATTTTCGGAATCCCAGAGAACAACCGTACTGTTTCTTGCAACCACATAAGCTTTCATTCCGGCTTCGCCCTGTACCCAAATCATATCATTGTTGTAATCCTGAACTTGCTGAACCGGCATCTGAACCATCGGAGTATTAATCTGGGACTGCATCATATTCTGCTGATACGGAGTATTGTAGGAAGGCGGAAAAGTCTGCCCGTACTGTTGCTGCTGAAAATACGGATTATATCCCATACTCATATTTCATTCTCCTTTCTCCAGTAAAAAACAGGTATTTCACTGCCTGAATCCCATGTATCATAATAATTTCCGTCCACAACCGCTATAACGTGTGAACCTGTTGCAACAATATATTTTCCATAAGGGTTATCCTCTGCAAAATCTGCAACAGTATAGCAGTCCGGACAACTGTTTGGAATTGCACGGCGTGTAAATCCTTTATTTTTCAAATATGCACCCCATACGGCATTTGACGAAGGCATATCGCACATCATGAATCCCTGCACTGCAAGTTCTGCGTAAGTGCGTTCCCAGTCGTATCCGAGAACTTTTGATATTGACCGTATAACGCAGTCACCGACATTGTTTCTCTGCGGATTCGGATTGTATTTTTTAAACATTTTTCTCACCTGTTTTTTCTTTATTATAACAATAAAACCGCCTGTTAACAAGTATGTTTTCGGACGGTTTTCGTATGATTTTTGTATATATTAAAAAGAAGCAGAGAATATGCTCCTTTTTACAGATTTTTGATTAATTCCCTTTCAGCTTTATAAATAATAGTTTTAATCTGTGTAACAGATAAATCAAATTCTTCTGCAATTTTCTCGTATATAATACCGTCAATGAAACGGCGTTTTATAATTTTCCTGTCACGTTCGCTGTGAATCCATTCATCAATCAGTCTATTGATATGACTGTTGGACAATTGTTTTAATGTTTTAGCTTGTCAAGCAAAATACAAAAAAGTTACACGCAAAATGAAAAGAAATGGGAATGTAGTCTACAAAGAGTAAAAAATAATTGAAGTTGAAATTATTGCTGAAAACAGAAAAAACGCTTCTGCAAGACTGTTGCAAAGGTCTTGCAGAAGCGTTTCAATAGTGTTTCAGGAATTATTTTTTAGAGTTTCCATGCTGTTTCTTTATGAGGAATTTACCGGTTTTCTTCTGCTCATTGGGAATATACTCAATCAAATCCGTGATAGTGCAATCAAGGTATTCACAGATTCGGTCAAGATGGTCAACATTCAGCCGGTCGGACATTTCATTGTAAATGTCATTGATTGTGGAGGGTCTGATGCCTGTCTGGCGTGAAAGTTCAGCCTGACTCATACGTTTTTCACCCAGTATTCGGGATAAGTGAATTTTAATCATAATATAACCGCCTTTATATATAATATAGCCTGATACTGATATATATTATATATAATAATTGCAGTTTGTAAGCATTATGTTATATAAAAACTCATACGGTTATATTTTAGCGTCAATCATTGCTTCAAAAAGCTGTTCTGTATTGATTCCGGAGTCAAGATATCCGTCAAGCACGCAGTTAAAATATGATTCACTCGGAATGGCTTTTCCTGCATCTTCGTTCATGATGTAAACAAGTGCCTGTTTTGGTGTTCCGTTCAAGCTGATATCAAGCATTTCTTTACGGTACAGCTCCGGAAACGATTCATAATTATCAAGTGATTTTTCATCGTTTTCGCTTATCATCCAGACTGCCACTTCAATTTTTGAGCTATCATCAGGTACAATCGTAAGGTATGAATTATTTTCAATTCCGTGAAATTCAAGGCGGTAATTCCTTATCACCGTTTTTGAGATAAACTCCGCATCGAGACATCTCGATGCCATAAATTCGTGATTTGTGTTGCTTCCGTAAGCGATATATAATTTCATTTTTTACTCCTTTCGGAGAGGGCTTTCGCCCCCTCATGCGTTTCTCCATGCGATATTTCCGTCAAGGTTTGCAAGTAAATGCAGTCTTGCGGTTTTAAATTCTTCGCCTATCAGTCCGAGTCGTAAAAGCCAAGTCCTGAAGGTGTATTTCGGGTTGGTGGTTTCGGTAATTCTTGCCGAAGCCGATTTCTGTGTTAAAGCCTGATTGTTGACCGCGAGGCAGAATTGTATGTATGCCTTGATTTTTCCGGCGTGCGTGGTGCTGTTGAATAACCTGAATTCAACCGTTCCCTTGGTAAAAACGCTGTGCAGGTTCAGGCAGTGGTAACGGCTGCTGTTATAATGTGCGTTTCTGTCGTCGTAATAACCATCATACCATATATCCGCCATTTTTTCAAGCGTATCAGGCTTGATTTTCCTGATTTTTTCGGATAATTCTGATTCAAGTTTCCGGCAGTAGCGTTCCCTTTCCGACTTTATTCCGAATGCCTTGTAAATCAGATTTTGCTTGCTCGTCATAATATTTACGAGGTTTGAAAGTGTTTTAGCCGTGTGTTTTTCCGAACCGATATGAATGTGAATTCCGCAGGTGTTATTTGCCTTTGCTCCGGCTCTCCGCAGTTTTCTTATGATTTCCTGCAAATCCTCAATATCTGAATATCTGAGGACAGGTGTCACAATTTCAACCTCCTGACCGCCTTCAATCCGGATGCTACTGTCGCTCATTGCCTTCCAAGTTCTGCCCTCGCCGTCCTTTGCACCGTAGGTATCATAATGCGTGCCTATGTAAAAACTTTCCGTTCCGAAGTAGTCCGCTATTATCTGAGCCGCCTTTTTTCTTGTGATTCCGGTAAGTTCAATTTCAACCCCGAATGTCTGATTTTTCATTTTTAATTCCTCCTGAAACTGTGTATTTTTGATTGCACACACAGTATAACTCTGTTCGGGAGAAACATCAAGTCACATTAACCACCAAACTTTCAGCTGTTTTTCGGGCTTTATCAGTGCTTATATGACAAGAAAACAACGTTATATCATACACTGATTCCAGAATAATGTAACAGAATCGGTTGTAGAATTTTAGTAACAATTAAACAAAGAATCCCTGAAAACTGCTACTGATTTTCTGTACATTCAGCCACTTGCTTTTTAACCTGAACAGAGTTATAATGTGTACAACGCAAGGGAAAACCAAGCGAAAAACCGAATTTCAGGAGGAAAATAAAATGAATGAAAAAATTAAAAAGGCACTGGAAAAAATCGCAATGGAAGAGAGTTACGCAATCGAAGTAAGAGGCGGACTTGACGCACGTGACAACGACGATGACGACTTCAAGGAAGTCAGCGTATGGTCGCTTCAGAGGATGCTTGAAAGAGCCTACGAACTGGGCAAGACCAGTAAATAAAAAAAGACCGCTAAGCGGTCTTTTTTGTTATCGTTATTATATATACTCTTTTTACAATAACATAACTGAATACGTTATTATTATTCTAAAAAAAATATATCAGAAATTTCTGATTATCAGCTCCTTGTATGTGCCTTTTGACAGGTTGTTTGAGCGTTCAACAGGGATAATTTCAAAGTCGCGGTACAGCTCACGGATATATTCGTCATCGTTGTATGACAAAATAAAACGTCCTTTAATCTGACTTAAAACAGCTTTCAGACGTTCGTGGTCATCTTTTGTAAACACGGCATCGTAGTAATTTTCAGTTTTGTAATAAGGCGGGTCGCAGTAAAAAAGTGCTTTCGGACGGTCGTAAACCTTTATCAGATTTTCAAAATCCTTGTTCTCAATAACCACTCTTTCAAGCCGCTTTTCGACTTTTTCAAGGTAATCAGGCGAAAGATTTTTCCTGTTGCAGCCGAATGTTCTTGTATCTGAACCGTAAGAAATTTTAATCTGCACATAAAACATCGCTGCTCGCTGAATGTCGGTAAATCCACGGATTTTCAGCTTTTCCTTTATTTCCTCAAAAATTTCACGTGAATTGAAATATCCTGAAATCTCACGCTGAAGCTCTGCACGATGATATTTTGCACATCTGAAAAGATTCACAAGACAGCTGTTGAAGTCATTATAAACTTCAAGATTTGCGTGTTTGTCCCTGTAAAAAAGTACCGAACCGCCTCCGCCAAAAACCTCGATATAACGGTCAATATCGTCAGGAAACAGTGATGTGATTTTCTTCGCAAGCAGACTTTTTCCACCCACCCATGGTATAAAACTTTTCATAAAAATCCTCCTTTAAAATTGACAGTCCCTCAGATTCGGAGGGACTGTTTCCTGCTTATTTTTCGGTTAATTCGCCCTCGTAGGTCACGCCGTCAACAGTGATAATAAAATCTTTTTTCTTCTTTTCGACTGCCG
>CAJTOG010000104.1 GCA_910577575.1 uncultured Ruminococcus sp.
CCGGCTGAACTTATAAGGGAACTTCTTCCGGCATTACCGCAGTTTTTCATGATACACAGAAACAGCTGTGAAATTCCTATGAAAAGGTATGAAGGGGCTACGACTTTTAGATATTCTGTACCAATTGAAATCAAAGCAGGGTCTGATGCAAAGCACTTCATAAGTATTTCAGGAAAAATACATGTTATAAGTGTAAAAAACAGAGAAATCGGTGCAAGGAACCTAAATCCTATAGCAAGAATTTTTTCAACGGAGTCTTTATCCTTTATTCCCCAATATTGAGCGACGAGGATAGATACTCCTCCGGTTACGGCAAAGACAAACAGACACAGGACAAACTGTATCTGTCCTGCAAGTGATACAGCTGAGAGAGAATTTTGATTTAAAAATCCCATCATCACAGTATCCGAAACACCTACAAGGGCAAGCATAAAATTTTGCAGAGTAATGGGAATGACGAGTTTCATTAATTTTTTCTTGAATTCATTATTTTTCATAATATCACCTGTTTAATTAGTATATTTGTTTTCAGTCAATGCATTTACTGACTTGCATTATACATCCTAAATACATATTTGTCCATGAAAAAAATATGAATAAATTGTAAAAATATATTGACTTAGTATTGATTAAAAACTTGACAGAATGATAAGTAGACTATATAATTGTCAGTAAAGAATATTAAAATTTTAATGAAACAATTTAGCCTTAAGTATATTGATTTGCCTTTTCTTCATCTTATAAAACAAGAAAAGCAATTGAAATAAGATTATGGTAAGATAACCGAATTTATAGAATTTCTAATATAATATATATGATACATGTCGAATTTTCTTGTGACTTATGTCATATTTTTCCATCTATTGTCTAATACGACATCTGAAACTATAAATACTGATTAATAAATGTAAAAAATGCTGAAATGCTGAAAATTTAATTGACTTTGATTGTGTATAGTGTTAAAATGATAAATATGGACTGATTTGAAATGACTTATTGCAAATAATTGTCACTTTACAAAAAATTCTGTATATGATATAATAGACTTGTTAAAATTTTTTTGAAAAGGAGAAGATTTGATTTGTATCGTAAATTTATCAAACGTCTGCTGGATATTTTGCTTTCTGCTATTGGAATTGTAATTCTTTCTGTTCCTATGCTGATTATTGCAATTCTTGTCCGCTTAAAACTGGGGAGTCCTGTAATTTTTACACAGCTTCGTCCCGGAAAAGATGAGCGAATTTTTAAAATGTATAAATTTCGCAGTATGACTGATGCCAAAGATGAATTTGGAAATCTACTTCCTGATAAGGAGCGTATAACGAAATTTGGAAGAATGCTCCGTTCGACAAGTCTTGACGAACTTCCTGAACTTTTCAATATCTTAAAGGGAGATATGAGTATAGTAGGTCCGAGACCTCTTTCAATATTCTATCTTCCTGATTTTACAAAGGAAAGCCGTCGCCGTCATGAAGTGCGTCCGGGTCTGACCGGATACGCTCAGGTCAACGGCAGAAACAATCTTGCATGGCATGACCGTTTTCGTCTTGACACAGATTATATTGATAATATGTCATTCTGGCTTGATATTAAAATTATTATACAAACCGGATTGAAAGTAATCCGCCGTTCAGGAATTTCACTTCGTGCAAACAAAGACTATACACTGTTCAGAGTTATAGAGGAAGAAGGTAATACTAATATGCAGACAAAGGAAATCGGAAGCAATTTTGCGATGGAAACTTCAGAAATTCCGTCAGGAATTGACCCGGATACATTGAATCTTCCATGGCTTCCTTATGGCGATAAGACATTTACATTGTCGGGTCGTGCGGCAATTGGTCTTGCACTTTCTGATTTATGTAAAAATCATGAGGTACATACTGCATATGTCCCGTCATACTGTTGCCTTTCAATGCTTCAGCCGTTTATTGACAGGCATATTGATATTGTTTTTTATAATGTTTCTGAAAAAAACGGAAATGTAAGCTATGAAATAGATGTAAATAAAAAATGTGATGTTTTTCTTGCTATGAGCTATTTCGGACTTTCTGAGCCTGTTTCAGATGATATTCTTAAAATTTTTAAGGAAAATGGGACAGTTATTATTGAAGATATTACACATCGTTTCATGAGCAGGATTTCATGTTCTTCACAGGCTGATTATTATGCAGTAAGCCTGCGTAAGTGGTTTGCATCTCCGGCAGGTGGTTGTCTCATTAAATCCTCCGGAAGTCTTTCTTTAAAGGCAAACGGGGAAAGTTCTGATGTAATGATGAAAAAAATTGAGGCAATGTGTGAAAAACGTGATTATCTTTCAGGGGCTGAAGTCAGCAAAGAAGAATTTCTTGAAAAATTCTATGAAGGCGACCGTGCATTGTCAAAAGTCAATGAAGATATCAAAATGGACAATGTTTCTGCTGAAATTATAGCAAATACAGATATAAATGATGTACGTGAAAAACGTATTGCAAATGCAAAAGTAATTTACAGCCGGCTTTCAGGGTTGTCAATTAAACCGCTTGTTGTTTCACCGGATTGGAAAAATGCCTGTCCGTTATTTGTTCCGGTACTTGTTCCGGAAGATGAACGTGATTCGCTGCGTAAGCATCTTATTGATAACGGTATTTATTGTCCTGTTCACTGGCCGGAGGTCATGGGTGCAGAAGTTGGTCTGCGAAGCTGTGAACTTTCGTTGATATGCGACCAGCGTTATTCTGTTGAGGATATGGAGCGTATGATGAATTGTGTAGCTGAATACTGTGCAAAAAAGCCTGCACTTATTCCATAAATAGAAAATATAGAGGTGTTATAATGCTTCCTGACATTTATTTTGACAAAAATTTCGGAAAGTTATATGAAGAGATTGAAAATGCAAAGGCAACCGTATTTGAATTTGAATCCTCATCAGGAAAAATAAGACATCAATTCATGATGCGTGAAATTCCGGATATTGAGGGATACTATGATATAGTTACTCCATATGGATACGGCGGACCTTTAATAACTGAATGCACAGGCGACCGTGCAGTTCTTGCAGAAGAATTTGCAGAAGTTTTCGGAAAATACTGTGATGAAAATAAGATTGTAAGTGAATTTGTACGCTTTCACCCGATAGTCAATAATCAGGCTGATTTCAGAAATATGTATGAAACAGTCTATATGCATAATACTGTAGGTACTGATATCGCCAATCATAATGACCCTGTTCAGGAGGAATTTTCAAAGTCATGTCGCAAAAATATACGTCAGGCAATAAATAAAGGCGTTACTTGCCGTATTACAGAATCACCTGAAAATCTCAATACATTCATACCTATCTATTATGATACTATGGACAGGGATAAAGCTTCTGATTATTATTATTTTCCGAAGTCTTATTTTGAAACCTGTTTGAAATATTATCGTGAAAATATTCTGCTTGTTGAGGCTTTTTATGAAGGGCAGGTTATTGCAGCAGGCTTTTATTTTGTATATAACGGTATATTGCAGACACATCTTTCAGGAACAAGAAAGGAGTTTCTTTTCCTTTCACCTGCATATATGCTCAGGTATACAGCGGCAAACTGGGCTAAGGAAAATGGAATTTATGTTATTCATCATGGCGGCGGAACGGATAACAGTTCCGAAAATTCCCTTTATCGTTTCAAAAAACAATTTACTAAAGGTACAGAGTTCGGATTCTATATAGGTAAAAAAATCTGGAATGAGAAAATTTATAATGAATTGTGTGTGCAAAAAAATGTCAACCGTGATACTGTGGAGTATTTTCCGCAGTACAGGGCAAAGTAAATTGAAGAGAGGTATATCAATATAATGAACAAGGAATTTGAAGGAAAAAGACTTTTAGTTCTCGGCGGTTCACGCATAAGCTGTCAGATTGTAAAAAAAGCACAGGAAATGGGTGCATATGTTCTTGTAACAGACTGGTATCCGCTTGAAAAGTCACCGGCTAAACAGATTGCTGATGAGGCTTGTTTTGTAAGCACTTCCGATTTGGATGCAATGGAAAATTTAATAAAAGAAAAAAATATTGATGGAATTGTAACAGGATTTACTGATTCCGTGCTTCCTTATTATGCTGATATATGCGAGCGTATGGGATTGTCATGCTACGGTACTCGCAGGCAGTTTGAGCAGATGACAGATAAAACACAGTATAAAGCACTTTGCAGACAGTTCGGTGTACCTACTATTGATTCTTATGATATTGATTTCCGCAACCGTACAGCAGAATGGGATTCAATCCGATATCCTGTCATGGTAAAGCCTGCAGACAGCAGTGGTGCGAGAGGTGTGCTTATTTGTGAGAATGAACAGCAATTGATTAAAGCCTGTGAAGAAGCAGAGAAAATTTCAGAGAGCAAGAAAGTTCTTGTTGAAAGATTTGTAAATACAGGAAAAGAGGCAACTATTTTCTGGGTATTTCAGGATGGAAATATAATGATAAGCGGTTTCGGAAACCGTCATGTAAAAAAAGTGCAGGAAGATGCAATAGCTTTGCCTGTGGCATATTCATATCCGTCAAAGCTTCTTCCGCACTATCAGGAAACTGTATTTCCAAAGGTTGAAAAGATGCTTAAATCTATCGGCATTAAAAACGGTATGATGTTCATGCAGTGTATGGTTGAGGACGGTGAATGTCTTGTTTATGACATCGGATATCGTCTTACAGGTTCTCTTGAATATCTTAACATGGATCGTATAGGAGGATA
>CAJTOG010000105.1 GCA_910577575.1 uncultured Ruminococcus sp.
ATAAGCGCCGCAGTTATCACATTTGGACATTGCGGGCGTATCCAGCTTCCATACAGCAGAACGTCTCTTATCACGTCTTGCCTTAGAAGTTTTTCTCTTTGGTACAGCCATTTTGGCACCTCCTTACAGAGCTTCACAGCTCGATTTAATTTGATTGATGCTCGCAGTCTGATTCATTCAAATCGCAGCCACATATCATACATAATCCCTTGCAATCTTCATTGCAAAGGTTTTTTGTCGGAAGCTGCAAAAGCAAATCAGCAACTGCAATGTCATTCAGTTCAATGCTCTCACCATCGGCAACAATATATTCATCATTATCACCGCTGACAAAAGGAACAACAATATGTTCGCAGTCAAACAAGCAGGGCTTTATAAATTCTTTCAGACATCTGTCACAGGTAATAAGCAGACTGAAACCAAGTGAATACCTAAGATAAACAACACCGGCTTTATTATAAATTCTGCCCTTGACCGAAACAGGAGTACTGAACTTACAGCCACTTATTTCAGCAAATTCTTCTGCCTGAATTTCATAATCAATATCTCTGGATTCACCTGCGATACTGAAAAGCTGTTTTAAATTAATTTTCATATTACAAATCCTTCAGAGCATCACAATTAACATTATACACTAATTAACACAATATGTCAATAGCTGAATGATAATTTTTTGTTTTTAAAATTACTTAACAAACTGCTTTACATTTTCAGGAAGTTCGTCTGCATCAGCAGAAACAGTGAAAACAACAACAGCATCTTCACTTGTAAGCTTGTCCAGTTTTTCAAGCATAGCACCGAAAGCTTCATAATCTCTGCCGACAATCTTGAAAATACCGTCAACATAGATATCCTTGATATCATAATTGCCTGCGAGCATACCTGCAACAAAGCCATAGAAAGAATCAATACCGTCGATGCTGAACTGTTCAGCATCGCACCATCTAACCTTATAGCTGATAGAACGTCTGATATTATCTCCCTTTTCAATGCAGACAATATTGCCGCTTGTAGATTTTACAGTTTCATTAATCTGATTGATAAGAATTTTTGTTTTTCCTGTACCTTTTTTACCTATAATAAGCTTAATCATAATTTACTCCTTCCGCTGCCTTTTCGGCAGTGTATATTAGTTGAATTTATTGCAAGCCGGAATTAACCAAGCTTAGCTTCAAGTTCAGCCTTTGCACCCTCATATCCCGGCTTTCCGAGAAGAGCGAACATATTTGCCTTATAGCTCTCAACACCAGGCTGATTAAATGGATTAACTCCGAGAACATAGCCGGAAATTGCACATGCCTTTTCAAAGAAATAAATCATGTAGCCGACGCTTTCCTCTGTGGTGTCCTCAAGTTCAAGAATGATATTTGGAACTCCGCCCTCTGTATGAGCAAGAACAGTGCCCTCAAAAGCTTTTCTGTTAACAACCGACATATTCTGATTTGTAAGGAAATTAAGTCCATCAAGGTTTTCAGCATCTGTTTCCAAGAACAAATCTGTTTTAGGATTCTTTATATCAACAACGGTCTCAAACATGATACGTGCGCCGTCCTGTATGTACTGACCCATAGAATGAAGGTCTGTAGAGAAAGTAACAGCAGCTGGGAAAATACCCTTATTGTCCTTGCCCTCGCTCTCTCCGAAAAGCTGTTTATACCATTCTGACATCATAACAAAATTAGGGTCATATGAAACGAGCATTTCAACAGATTTACCTTTTCTGTAGAGAATATTTCTGAGAGCTGCATATTTATAACAATCATTGTCATCAAAATCCGCACAAAAATCAGCCTGAGCCTTTGCAGCACCCTTCATAAGTGCATCAATATCACAGCCTGCAACAGCAATAGGAAGAAGACCAACAGCAGTAAGAACAGAGAAACGTCCGCCGACATCATCAGGAATAACAAAAGTTTCATAACCTTCTGTATCGGAGAGATTCTTGAGAGTTCCCCTTGCCTTGTCAGTAGTAGCAAAGATTCGGTTTTTAGCCTCTTCCTTGCCATACTTGTCTTCAATCATTTTCTTGAAAATTCTGAAAGCAAGAGCAGGTTCTGTTGTTGTACCCGATTTTGAAATTACATTCACAGAAAAGTCCTTTCCATCACAAAGAGATATAATTTCATTGAGATACGTCGGATTTATACTGTTTCCGACATAATATATATCAGGGGTATCTTTTTTTATGTTATTGTAAAGAGGCGACTTGAGAAGCTCTATAGCTGCTCTTGCACCAAGGTATGAGCCACCGATTCCGATAACGATGAGAATGTCAGAATTTGCCTTGATTTTTTCAGCAGCAGCCTTGATTCTTGCAAATTCTTCCTTATCATAATCAGTAGGAAGATTAACCCATCCGAGGAAATCATTTCCGAGACCTGTTTTGTTATGAAGCTGTTCAGCAGCAGCTTCAACCTGAGACTTTATACCTGCCATTTCATCGGCATTGACAAAATCTTTAAGATACTTTGAATTAAGTTTTAATGACATTTTTATAACCTCCATAAATGCGGGCAAAATGCCTCACATTACAAATTACCAATTCTATAATACCATATTTTGAAAAATATTTCAAGCATTCTTTTAAAAGTAATTGCAGTTTTGTCAATTATAAACAAATATCAATATATTTATTTCAGTAAATTTGTCAATGTTTTTTCCATAACAAATCCAAAAGTCAGTTTATCAACATTGTTTACTGTAATTATATCTATCTCGCAGACAAGATTTTTTTCGCTGTAAAAAGCAGCCTTTCCGATACGTTGTCCTTTTTTTACAGGTGCGGAAAGATATTCGGGAATAACTACAACTGTACTCAATTCATTAACTCCTTTTGGTATTACCAAATTGCTCTGATGTTTCAGTCTTACTTCTACAGCCGAATCTTCGCCGTTTCTTACTTTAATCGGCATAAGCATTTCATCAGGAAACATAGTTGCAGTAACTTTATAGTCGCTGAATCCCTTATTGATTAGTTTTTTAGCTTCCTTAAAACAGGTATCCTCATCAGATGCACCTATAATTACTGATATATAGCATACTCCGCTTTCATTTACAGCAGCTTCTGCAATACAATAACCTGTTTCGTCCGAGTGACTTGCCTTGAAACCAATATGTCTATCATAAGTTCTTGCAAAAGTATTTTCATTAACAAGTTCTGTTTGTCCCGATTTCACAAAATCACGCCATGTTTTGAAATACGGACGCAGAAACTCATATTTCACAAGTTTCTGACATATGATTGCCATATCATAGGCAGTTGTGTACTCTCTTTCGTCATAATATCCATATGGTGAAAAAAATGCTGTGTCACGCAGCCCTAAATCAAATGCTTCACTGTTCATACGCATAACGAATTTTTCAACTGACTGTTCTGATTTTTCAGCAAGAACCGTTACAGCGTCATTTGCATTACCTATTATAACTGATTTGATTAAATCTTCAACAGTCATCTTGTCACCTGCCTGAAGCCAGACAACAGCACCTTTTATTCCCGTTACAGACTGCGATGCTGTAAGTTCGGTAGACATCAGAAATTTACCTGTCTCAATATCTTCAGCAATCAGTAAAACAGTCATCAATTTACTTAAATAGCCCACATTCAGTCTTTCTGCTGAATTTTTCTCTTCAATCACCATACCGCCGGCTGCTTCCATTAAAACATATGATTTGATATTATCGGTATTTTCCTGATTTTCTGCTGAAGAACAAACGGGTATAAGTGCAGAAAAAGCCAGTACAACCGATAAAATAATGCAGATTATTTTCACAGTATCACCTCTGCATTATTTTATGCCAGTACATATTATATTATACTTATCTATTTTTTACAGCTTATAATATATGTATCAATATTATCTCCTGATATTTCATATCCACCTGCAATCGGCAGTTTTGCATTAGTAACCTCCCCTTCGGATTTTACGCTGTACAATTCATATTCTTCATTTTCAAAATTGTATATAAAAGGACTGTCAATATTAAATCCTTTCAGAAACTCAATATATTCTTCAAGACACATATTTTTGTCGTTCATAATTGCTGCATGAAGTTTTCCAACATAACGCAAATGCCACGGACGGTATTTTTCACCTGTCTTCTCTTGCTTGCCCTCGGGATATCTTACGATATATCCGTATTTTGTACAGTTTTTCACTACCCAGCCTTCTTCATCAAGACCATCAAATGCAATATATGAATCATTAGCTCCAAGAAGTGCAAAGTCAACTGTATTTCCTGACAAACGTTCTGGGAAATAACCGTAACAGAATGAATCCGGAGCAGAATATGTATTAGTTGTTCCATAAACCACAAAATCATTCAGTCCGGTTGCCGCATGGTAATCAGCCATAAGAAAGTTAAGTGCTTCAGCAGCAGCTTCATTAATTCTGATTTCATCACTGGCAACATAATAGTATTCATTTTTATATTCTGAAAGATTAACCATATTATGAGAATTTTCAGGAGCAGGATGTTCATCGCTTATAAGAAGAAGATTACCTTGTGAAATTTTATCAGATGAAATAGTGCTTTCAGT
>CAJTOG010000106.1 GCA_910577575.1 uncultured Ruminococcus sp.
AGAAGCAACATTTGTTGTCATAATCATACAAGATATAATACTTGTAATAATTTTTTTATTTACTTTCATAGTAATTCCTTTTTTAAAATTTTAATAATATTTTATTTTAAATGTTTATAATTTTATCTATAATTTTATTATATATATATTGACATTATTTGTCAATGGAGAAATATGTCGAAATTTATATAATTTTGTAGAAATTTGTAGAAAAAGCAAATGAAATAAAATTATTTAGCTACTTTGGTATATAAAATTTTCGTTTTCCTAAAAGAACCTTGAGTTTAAACCATATCATTTATAATTGAAGTTACCGCATTGTTTATCAACTTCAAATACATTACTGAAGAATAGGAAAATTATCTGTTGTTTTCTCTTGACAAAATGATTAATTTATGCTATAGTTTTTATATAAATTTTTCTTTCAGTTTATCTAAAAATTTACTCTGATTATATTATAATGGGAGTAGGTAAGTATTTTTTTAGTGTGTTTGCTTGCTAACGTCTGACGTTCTCACCGTCAGGCATTATTTTTTTATATTTGTATCATAAAACATTACAAGCCCATTAATTTTGATTTTAAGGGGCTTATTTATTGCTTAAAATTTTGGAAGTTCACTTGAGTAAAGTTTTGAACATTTGCCACATGCCCAATAAGTATATGAATAATTAACAATTTCATCTTCTGCTATTTCAATTTCTGCATAATTTTCCGGTAAAATTTTTTTGCTGCATTACAACTTGAACTAATATGAACACAACCAGATTCAGTATTTAAAATAAATTTTATTACTTTTGATTCTGCTGGAGAAAATGTCGGTGAATTAGTCGGAGCAGGTGCAGAAGGTTCTGTTGGCGATTCTATTGGGTTAGTTGTTGTAACTTTACAAGAAAATCAGTCTCGAAGACATTAAAAATTTAATAAAGCAGATTCAGGGAAATGATTTTAACGAAGAACTCAAAAACAGCCGTATGAGGGATTGTAATGAGCCAACGACGCTGTATATAAAATTTCTTTCATTGACCACATTATTAGTGAGGAGCTCCGTTGCTGGACGGGAAAACAGAGTGGAATTATGTTTAATGTCAAAAGCGATGAAAACGGTAATATCTCCTGTAAGTTCAACCGTAATATGATAAAAAACAAAGTTCTTTATGATGAGATAAAAGAAACAATACAACAATTCTGGGGGAAATTTTCTCTGCTCAGTATCCTGTTCAACATTGTTGCGTCCAAGAATAAAAAGTATTCCAACGATAATTGTTCAATACATCTAATTGACTTTTTACATGCGATAACAGCCATAAACGTGATGAGCAAAGGTATATCAACTCAGACATACTATCAACATGGAAGCTCTGGAATGCTTTTTGAACTCAAAAAGGGAAATATTCCGGAAAGTGAATTAGACAACCTTATCCGCTCAGAAAAAGTGCTCTGTCAGCTGTTAACACAAACCTACTCTGATATAAAGTTTGTGGAGTATGAAATTACAAGAATTGATGACAGATATATAGAGTACACACTTATGCTTGATAAAATGATTGCCGGTAAAGTCAGAAGAATCTCTATCGACGAAGAATCTTTCGGCACAAACCAATTGTTACAAGTACTTGCACCACTTATCAGCTCACTTAACGGAATGACAGTATTTATTGACGAGATTGATACTGGTATCCATGATATTTTATGCCGAAATATCATAGATGCTATCAGAGAAAATATTACAGGACAGCTTATTATTACAACACACAATACAGCTCTTTTGAAGTACCTCGACCCCTGCGAAGCATATATTATTGATATTGACTGTGTGGGTAATAAGGAAGCCGTCTGCCTTAGCCAGTTTGGTCTTCAAAAGACGCATAATCCAAGCGATATGTATATGAGCGGAAAATTTGGTGGTGTACCCATCATGGACCCTATTGACACTGATATGGTAATTGAAGCAATCAACATGACCAACGAGGAGATGAGTATAAATAGAAATGAAGTCATGAAGCTGTTGGAAGAACAAAATGAAAAAATAAGTGAGGACGATTATAATGAAGAATAAAGGCTCCCGTGATTTGAATTATAACAAAGCCTTTATAATCTGCCATGGAAAGTCTGAGTATCATATTGCACGATATATAAAATCGAATCTCCGTCTCCCAATTTTTATATTTGCAAATCAAAATGGTGCAACCAGCATTCAGATAACATCGCTTAAATCAATCTTCAAGTTGTTAAATTTAGTTTATTTGAAGTTGTTGATATAGTATGATTTTTGCATTAGCTAAACTATCTTGTTCAGCAAGAATTTTATCAGCAGCAATAATGAAATCCTGTTGATGTACAATATTTTGGTTTTTCATAGCGGCATTTATACAAGCTGATATAACAGCTTGTATGATTTCTCTTCCACAAAAATCATATTTTTCTGCTAATTCATTAGTATTAACATCTTTATCCAAAGGAACGTTGAGTTTATTATTATTAGTAAGCTTTATATGTACATCCGATATTTTCCTACGGCACTCTTTATCAGGTTTTATAAATTCAACATTTATCAAGCGTGTCAAAAATGCTTGATTATAATTAACGACAAGATTTGTAGCAAAAATTACAATGCCTTTAAATTCTTCAAAACATATGAGAAGCTGACTTCTCATTGAATTTATTGCCTGTTTTGAACCTTACGTAACATTTGTAAGACGTTTTGAAAGAAGTGAATCAGCTTCATCAATAAACAAAACAGCAGCATTTTTTGAGCTGACAGAAATATTGTCTTAACCATTTTAAGTCCTTCACCATGATATTTACTTTCAATATCAGAGTAGCTTACTTTAATTATCTTTTTTCAATTTTGTTCGCAATAGCTTATGCTGCCATTATTTTATCTTTACCGGACGCTCCATAAAAGCTTAATGCAAATTACGGATAGGCTGTATTGCATATAAACCCCATTCGTTGAACACTTTTTGTTCATATTCTAAAATTGCAAGTGACTCTTGTGTTTTGCTTAAAACTTTTCCGGAAAAATATCTCTGTCAAATGTATATGCAGGGATTACAGGATTATATATTTCAGCACGTTATTCATAATCAAATTCCTGCTCTGTTTTTAAAGCAGAAGATTCTGATGCTTTTTCATTGATTTTAACATCCTGATTAATGTTGAAATCTGTTTTTAATTTTACCATTCCATTAAGTGAACGACCATTTATATCACCCATTATCTGATGTAGTTTATCTGAAAAGTTTCTCTTTTTACCTAATGGGTCAATTGAAATCTTTGTATCGATAATACAATAGTAGTCAAGTTCACTTTTTCCCGTTGATAAATTAGTACACTCTTTAAGAGTAAAAGAAGATAACTTTTTTCCAAATATTTCTTCAGAAATTTTAGTAATATATTCCTGATTAATTTGGCTTTTTAACATAGATGCAGTATTATATAACAGATAAATATTCAATTCCAATCTCCTATCCTTTGACTATAATAATGCTACCATTGTACTGTAAAGCTGTCATGGTATTATCAGAGATATTTTCTGTATAAAGGAAGTCAGACTGAACAACTCTGTCATACTCTGCGATAACATATTCATCGTTTAAAATCATCATTTTTCTTTTCTCTGGACTGTCAAGGAAATTGTTAAAAAGATACTTTACTTTTGCAATAATGATTTCTGAATTGTTCTTTTTTCTGTAGTGATTTAAAAAATCAATATTGATTTTTTATCGATCTTATATTTTCCCAGGTTTTTAATTGAATTCTGAATCTCATTAATAACTTCATCGATAAATGAACCGAAAACTGCCCAGCCTGCCTTAATGGTTTCAATAATTTTCTTTCTGGAATCCATAGGGTTCTCCATATTTTTTATACATTTTTTCACTCCCCTTTTACTGAATTATGAGTATACCATCATTGGTTTCAAGAGCGTTATTAAGTCTGTCCTCCATCCCTTTACTTACGATTAAATTAGCCTGAACCACTTCATCAGTATTTTCATCATATTCAGCTACAACTGTTTCTTTTTCCGAATTTTCAAGTCCATCAAGCGAAAAAGTTTTTTTATCTTTATCTGGAATATTCTTGAAGCGAAGCATACTGATTTTCAAATGCTCTCTGCTTGAAGTCCGCTTTGAAAATTATGGATATATATGAAATCCATTTCTTATCTTTTAAGTGAGATGCGTCTTGTACTTCAAATCGTTTAGTAGGATCGTTTGCCAACGGATTAAATGCAATTTTGATTCTATCCCTATTAAAATCCTCATCAAGCACTTCGAGTCCGGAAATAGCAGCCATTAAAGCAGTTACTCGCTGTTGTCCGTCAATCAGGACATGTTTTCCTCCGGCAACCATTCCGTCCTTTGTTTTTACATCAGGATTTTTCCATGTAATGATATACCCGGTGGGATAACCAT
>CAJTOG010000107.1 GCA_910577575.1 uncultured Ruminococcus sp.
TATTTTCTCCTCGAAAAGAAATTAGGTTTGTCGTTTTTCTTCTCCTGTGGTGCAGGACTTTTTTCCATAATATTTGCATCAGGATTTTCAGCTTTGAATACTAAAAGTTCATTCCAGTCTTTAAAACCTTTGTAATCCAGATAGCCCTTTATACCCTCAGAACGCTCAAAATTATTTTCCTCTTCAAATTTTCTTCCTGCATCATCATTGTCAACACATGAAATAATTTTCACGCCTTGTTCCTGCAATTTTTTCGGGACAGTCGGTTTAACTCCTGCCATTGAAACGAACACTGCACCTGTTAATTTTCTCTTGTCACAGAACGTGTAAAAACTCATCAAATCAATTGCACTTTCAAAAATATATGCACGTTTCGGCTTGCCGTCTTTTGCAGGAAACGGAGTAAACATAAACGCACTTTCACCAGTTCCAGCAACAACTCTCTTGTATCTTTTGAACGAATTACAGCCCTGAATTTCTCCACCGACTGCTTCGCCTTTTTCATTTCTATGCACAAAAATAGCATTGGCGTTTTGGAAAGTTTTTGGTACTCCATTGATAACCGTATTGAAAGTATTCTGCGACTGATAAAGCAGTTTTGCGTGAACAAGTTCCTCAACAATTTGTGCCGGAATTTTTCTTGTCTGACAAAAATATGCAAACATCTGACGCATATTAGGAGCTTGTTCAGGCATTTTCAGAACCTTATTTTCCTTTTCAGTTTTGGGTGGTCTTGGCGGTGATGTGTACTGCGGAGCTTGCTTTTTTGGATAGTCTGATGAACGCATATTTGATACATCTTTTCCTGTAAGTTCATAGACTGCCTGATTGAAATTTCTTCCAAGAACAAGCGTAAGGCAGTCGATTGAATTATTTGTCCTGCCGGTATTCGTGTAATGATTGTACCACTGATTTTTGTCCGGTTTTATGCACAAGCCACGAATTTCTTTCACGTAATAATTATCTCCGTGACGGTCAATATGGTATCCGCTTTGCTGAAAATATGTCAGCAAATCAGCTGAGCGTGCGGACTGTATAAGCTCATTAAAATCTTCTTTCTGCATAGTTTTTCTCCTTTGGATTTTAAAAAATGCCCTCACTTTTTTATAGTAAGGGCATTAAAAATTAACGTCTGAATGTATTTGGATTATCATCATTTTCTGTTGGCTGATAATCGTTTTCATCAACATTATAAATTGATTCACGTGCCGATTTTTCTTCGGCTGTCTCAATAATCGGTTCTTCTTCGGGGTCAATCACAACATCTTCCTGTACGGAAAGTCCCGAAAGTTTTTCTTCAAGTTTTTGAAACTCCTCAACTTTTTCCTCAAGCTCTTTTTCATGAGAAAACGGTGTTTCCACACGGATTTTTGCCTGTTCAAGATTTTCTTCGAGTGCTGAAATTTCTTTGATAATTTCTTGTTCTTTTTTCGGAATCGCTTTTTCAAAAATATTCTGCAAACGCTGATAATTATCTTGATTTTCGGAAGTTCCGGCAATACATGAATACATACCTTCACCCTGAACACTAAATCTCACTTCATTATTTTGCTTGTCAAAATAAACGGCAACCTTGAAATTATTTATATTCACTGGCGATATTTCCTTTTCAGTATTTTTAAGTTTTTCCTGTGCCATTTTCAGAAGATATGCGTTGACTTTTTCCTTTGTCATCACAATATAGTTACTATTGTTGTTTGGATTTGAAAGAGCAAGTTCCTGAATTTTTTCAGCTGATTTTCTGTCATTCTGAACGTGCGACAGCATTTCTTTTTTCAGTATGATTTCTTCCGGAATTGTTTCAATTTTCTCTCTTGTAATAGCTGTTTCATGGTCATATGAACTTTTCAGCATTGCAAGTTCGGCAATTTCATTCGATACTTCAATACGTCGCTTGAAATCAGGATTTCCTTCTGCTGCCGCCTGAATTTCGCCGTATGTAAGCACTTTTTCATCGCAATCCTCTGATACTCTCGCAGGAGTTTTATTGTCAAGAAGCTGTGCGATGAAACGTGCCTTATTGGTTACGGTCTGGTAAAGATAGCTGTCAAGCGTTCCCTCAGTAACGTAATTGAAAATCTCAACTTCCTTGTTTTTATTGCCCTGACGTAAAATTCTGCCCTCACGCTGTTCAAAATCTGACGGCTTCCAAGGCACATCAATATGATGCAGTGCGTACAGATTCTGCTGAATATTCGCACCTGTTCCAAGCGTTCCGGTACTTGCAATTACCACACGGTACTTTGAATTATTGATGTCACGAAAAATATTTTCACGTTCTTTTGAATCAGATTTCGGAGCGAAAATTATTTCATCTTCGGGTATTCCTTTGGCAACAAGTTCATCTTTGATATATTCATAAACTGAAAAATTTCCGTTGTCCGAATTTACCGCAACGTCCGAAAAAATAATCTGTACACCTTTTGTATCACTTGTTTTTTCGTAAATTTCAGCAACTTTTTCAATGCATTTATCAACTTTGCTGTTTTTATCGTCAATAAAATCATACGGCAATTCTTCATCACGTTTTGCATAAAGTGCCTTTACTGCGTTGTTTCCAAGACCTATCAGACGTGCTTCGCTTGTCAGTTTAAGGTGATTGTCTTCGTGAGGGTCTACCAGACCGTCCTCAATTGCTTTGGCTCTTTCCGCAAGTTCACTCACATACATTTTTTGTTCAGGAGTTGCCGGAATGCTGATTATCTGAGGTTTTCCCATCTTCAGTTCCGGACGTGGAAGATTGAGTTTTTCAGCACTCTGAACATCTGCAAATTCCTTGTACATTGCCATTAATTCCGGTAAATTGGCAAAACTTGCAAAACTTGTTTTCATCTTCAGTGTGCCGTCCGCCGTCTGCTGATTTTTGGTTACAACGTTTCCGAAAGTTGCTGCCCAGTCATCAAAACGCTCAACTCCTGCCTGTTTCAGTAAATCAGGACGTAAATATCTTGTCATTACATAAAGTTCTGTCATTGAGTTGGAAACTGGTGTTCCGGTTGCAAATAAAATATGTCCTTGTCCAAGCTGTTCATTAAAGTAATCTGTTTTCATCTGCATATCCTCCGCTCTGCCTGATGGTTTTGTAGTAACTCCGGCTACATTCGTCATTTTTGTCTGTACAAAGCCATTTTTGTAAGCGTGTGCTTCATCACATATGAGGTAATCAAATCCGAGCTGTTCAAATTCAAGTAAATCATCTTTTGCTTTTGATGCACTTTTTGGATTAAGAAGTTTTTCAAGTTTTGTCTCCAATCGTTTTTTAGCCGTTTCCATTCTTTTTACAGAATAATCGCTTTTGCCTTTATTTGCCAGATTTCCTTCACGTATCATATCGCTCAAACCGTCAATTTCTTTCTGCATAAATTCAATGCGATACTGCTTTGACATTGGAATTTTTTCAAACTGTTCCTGCGAAAGAATTACCGCATCATAAGAACCTGTTGCAACTTTTGCAGTAAACAGATTTCTTTTTGCTTCATTTGACAAATCTTCATTTGTGACGGTAAGAATCTTTGCATCAGGATAAACTTTCCGCCACTCATTTGCAGTCTGTTCCGTGAGAGATTTCGGCACTACAACACACGCTTTATTGATTAATCCAAGTTCTTTTTTCTTCATTACTGATGTAAAAATTACAGCTGATTTTCCTGCACCTACAACGTGTGCAGCAAGTGTATTACCGCCGTAAATCGCTCTTGCAACGCAGTTTTTCTGATGTGGACGAAGTATAAAATCACTCGTTATTCCGATAAAGGTCAGGTGTGAACCGTCATATTCACGTCCGACAATGCTGTTGAAAATATCATTATATTTTCGCTCATATTTTGATTTTCGCTTTTCATCAGCAAAAATCCATTTTTCAAATTCGGCACGAATAGCTTTTGCTTTTTCAAGTGCGATTTTGGTTGCTTTAGGGTCAGTTCTGGTAATTGTTTTTGATGGGTCTTTCGGATTTATTTTTTCACATTTTACTACTATACGTCGCTGATTCAAAATCTTTTCCGCAAGCTGATACATACTGTAATCAGCTGTGCCGTAAGTAGTAGTTTCATTCAGATTCAAATCTGTTTTACTTCCTGCATGAAGCACCTCAAATTCGCCTGTAACAGTAGAATAACTCACATCACAGGAACGTGAATTATAGCCTTTGCGACCACTCAGATGCTCCAGAAAAGCAGTATAATCTTCCGGTTCAATCCACGGACAACCCATTTGTACAGAAATTTCTTCAGCCTTTATATCTTCCGGAATTACGGTTTTCAGAGCCTCAATATTTCTACTATATTCAGGGTTAATTTTTGCATATTCTTCGGCAATTGTAAGCTTCATGCGGACGTTTCCCGACAGATATTCACTACGT
>CAJTOG010000108.1 GCA_910577575.1 uncultured Ruminococcus sp.
GCACGTTCCGCAGAATGTCAGGGACTATATTGACCTGATGTCTTCGCAGAAGTCCTACAGCAGAACAGATAAATGAAATGATGCAGCAGTTTGCTGCAGAAGTATTTGATACAGCTGGTAAAGATGTTTCTTTGGAGATGACAGTATCAAAGAAAGCGGATATAGATACCTCTGCAATATTGCCTAATCCTACTGAGATTGTTGAAAATGAAGATGGCACCAAAACTTTAAAATGGAACTACGAGAAGATCTCCATTGATGAAAGTCAGAAAATAACTGTACCTGTTTCTGTTACTGATTTGAAATCAGGGTTGGTTAATATCGCAGATAACGTATCCTGTACATTCTTTAACAGAAACGGCGAATCATCTACGGTTTATGCCGACGATATCGTTATGCCTGTTCACAGCTATAAAGAATCGGGAACATGGACGGCAGTATATGACAGCAAAACCGTCAATACAGTATGGAAGAATATCTATTGGAATGGTAAACTTTATGATGACGGAAAAATAACAGTAAGGGCTTGTGCAGGAAACGATGAAAATGCATTTAGTGATTGGATTGATATTATCAACCATGCGGATATTGAAAATCTTTCGGGCAGATATATTAAATTGTCTGTGGAGATGAATGTTTCCTCTACAGGAAAAACACCGGAACTGTTTGATATTACACTTCTTTCAGACGGTGCGGATAAGGTGAATTATGTAAATAACGCACCACAAACCAAGATAATCGGTTCTGATACTACTTGTGTAAGCAAAAGACTTTTCCTTTCATCCGAAACTATGGATGACGCATTCTGCAATCAACTTAATTTTAAATGGTCTTGTAATAATGAGAACGTAATTATCAGCAGTCCAAACAAGCCTTACACTTCATTCGAATTTAATGAATCAGGCGAGTACGAAGTTACTATTATTGTTTCCGATGGTAATTCTGAAACCATTGTGAGCCAAATGATAACTGTATTGAATGATGAAGTTATGGTTATTCCAATCGTTGATTTAGAGATTCCTTCCATTGTAAAAGCAGGCTCAACTGTCAACGGAAAGGTAAATAATCTTAACAGTTCACAGATATCCGAGTATGAAATTAAGGTTGGAAATGACAGTGTGTCAGCAGATGAGGATGGTAATTTTACTTTTACAGCTCCTGAAAACGACTGTATAATTTCGATTAATGTTAAAGCTATAAACGCACTTGGACTTTACGGCGAAAGCAGTAAGGCAATAGTGATTGATGGAACTGCTCCAAGCGTTGAACTTAAATCTGATAGTGATGAGATTCATACAAATGATACAGTTACTATTTCGGCTTTAATGAGCGATGAAAACGGCATTAATGATTACTCTTTAACTCTTAATGGGGAAGAAGTTACTCTTAATGAAAATTATCAGTATATATTCGCTCCCGAAAACGTTGGCGAACATGTATTCACGTTGACTGTTGAAGATATTGTTGGCAATATTTCTGATACGACTCTTGTTCTTAACGTCTCCGAGAAAGAAATCAAAGATACAAATCAGCCTGTAGTCGAATATTCTGTTCCTAAAATGCTTATGGTAGGCGAATCAGGAGAATTCAAATTTATTGCCTCAGATGATACAGGTGTTGCAGAGTTTACTGTTGCGGTAAACGGTTCAGTGATAACTTTGGACGAAAATGATTGCTTCAGCTTCATTTCTGAAGAAATAGGCAATCTTATAATAGACGTTCATGCTGCAGATGAAGCGTGCAATAATACAGATTTTCAGCTTATTGTACCCGTTATCAGTTTTGATTTGGTAACCGAAAAAACTACATACAAGGAGAACGAACTTGTCAACGTTCAACTTGTATATTCGGATAATCTGAACATAATCAATCAACAGGTTACAATCGACGGCGTGCAGATGACTGTTGAAAACGATAAGATATCTGTTGAGGGACTTTTAGTAGGAACACATCAGCTTGTATGGCAGATTCAGGACGAGTGCGGAGCTGTTTTCACTGGAATTCTTGAAATAAATATTGTTGACAGCACTGCTCCTGAAATTTCAGTTACTCTTTCAAATAATAACCCTAAAGAGAGAGATACTGTAACTGCAGAAATTACAGCAAAAGATGAATATGGTGTTGCATCTATAACTGCAAATCTTGATGGAAAAGAAATTTCAGTCATAGATAATAAAGCTGTGCTTGAAAATCTTACCGCAGGAAAGCATACATTTAAGGTAACTGCAACCGATACTTCAGGAAATTATGCTGTTTACACATATAATTTTACTGTTCTCAGCAGTCAGCCGATTGATACCATAGCTCCTGACCTTGACATAGCGGTTGAATTAACAGAAGATAAGAAAATTGAAATTATCGCTGTTGCCGTAGATAACAGCGGAACAGCAACAATCACCGGAACAGTAAACGGTGAAGAAGTAATATTTGAAAATCATGTAGCAATATATACTCCTAATGAAGCTGGCGATTATGTTATTTTTGTTCGTGCCGAGGACGAAAGCGGAAACTACACCGAAAAAACTCAGACTGTAACTATTACTGAGGAAGATCTGATATTTGAACTTAAACTCGGTGTTAACGTTGAAAAGAATATTATCAAGCCCAATGAAAAGACTGATCTTGTTGTAAGTACATCGTCAATGCTTGGAGAAGTTTCGTTGTCCTGCACGTCAGATGGCGGAACGATTACAGAAAATGAGAATGGATTCAGCTTTAGCTCTGATAAGACAGGTACTTTTGAAGTTGTTGTTACAGCAACTGATAAGATAGGCAATACAGCAAGTAAGTCTGTATATATTACCGTTACTGAAGATGAGCCTGATATTGACGATGAAGAGTATGTGAATAATATAAATATCGAGCCGAGAGCAAGAGTAGTTCTTGAATCAAGTGAACGAACAGAAACTAAAATGACAGAGGAAATGGCAGAGGTTGCCGATCAGCTTAAAACACCTCTTGCAGTTTATGAGTATCTTTATAATAATCTCAATACAGAATATTATATAGGTTCGAGAAAAGGTAGTATTGGTACTTATGAGCAGAAGGCGGGTAATGATGTTGACTGTTCAAGCCTTCTCATCGCAATGCTCCGCTATCTTGGATATGACGCTGATTATGTAACAGGAAAAGTCACAATTACCAAAGCACAGCTTATGGAACTTACTGCAACAGATACTCTTGAAAATGCGGAAAAGATTTATATGCTTCTTGGCAAACCACTCACACGTTCAAACAACAACTACATACTCGAACGTACATGGGTTAAGACTGTAATTGATGGTAAGGAATATCAACTGGATGTAAACTTTAAGAAGTTCAAACCAGCTAATGGTATCTCGGAAGAAATCAAGGCACAAAACTTTGATCTTGATTTTAAAGACTATTTAACTATTGATGATGCAGATGCACTTTTTGAACAGTACAAGGATCAAGCAAGTCTTACAGATATTAATCTTGCTGGCAGATTACTGGAAAATAAAAAAATATCGCAACTTCCCTTGACTTTACCCTATGATTGTAATACAATAATAGAAGAGACACATGACATTTTTGATTCATCCGCAATAACATCTGATTCTATTACAATTGTATTCGGCAAATATGCTCAGTCAATCAATTCAGCACGTGCTTATATTGATCCTATATCTATCCAGTATGTTCCATGTGAAGATTTTTATGATACATTAGGTGACGTACTTGATATTGAAAAGCCTGCAAGTATTTATGCTCCAATATCAAATGACTATGTTACTGCAAGTCAGAAAACAATCTGTCCGGCTCTATATTTAAATAATGTAAAAATTTGTGAATGGTCGAATGCACGAGTATCGATTGGTGATAAGCAAGAAATGACCATTGAAACAAGTACAGGCGGTCAGCAGTATAGATATATCGAGTCAAGAGAACTTATCGTTGGCTCTATAATATCTATTGTAATTGATACTCAGACAATTTCCCCACAGGCACTTCTTACAGCCTATGAGAACTATAAAAAAATCAAGGATACCATTAATGAGAACAATTTTTTTGAAAGCTCTTACTGTGATAACTATCTGAATCTTATTGGAAATTCATATTTTGCACAGCTTGATATACAAAATACAATGTATGCAAGTGCATATGATGTATACAAAGAGCGAGAGCTTTCCTTCGGCTTGTTTAATTACGAGCCTATTGTGGAAACAAGGAGTGTAGGCAGCTATAGAACATCGACAACACTCACAAAGAAGGGCAATTTTGGTTTAGATATTCTTGGTGTTTACAATCAGGCATTAAGTTTAAATGGAAATGCTGATGATGTGAAATCGTATTTGTTTGCGTCCGGCTATGTGTCATCTTATCTTGAGA
>CAJTOG010000109.1 GCA_910577575.1 uncultured Ruminococcus sp.
AAAGTTATACTTGGCAGTTTCTCATTCTTTCTTTTCAAAAACATATATCCGGGTTCAAAAATTGCAAACATTACAAACCAGTTTATCAGATAGCTGATTATCAGATTTCCTTCTTCAAGATATTCATTTATTGTTTTATGTGCCAGGAGAGGTATCATTATTACCGATACGAATTCAGCCAGCAGCATAAACAGCAATGCGGAAACATTAAATAAAATATACATATAACCCTCTGTTTTGTAGAACAGATTATTGTATACGTTGACCGCCGCTACAACTAAAACATAATTTATTATATCCATCTCATGCTCATGCAATACCGCAAGCAGTATCGACGCCACTGCTATAAACAAATATTTTTCATATTTGAACCTCTCTTTTTTCTGCGGATAATAATGCGGATATATTTTATCTGCAAACAGGAACAGTATCATCATTGACACTGTATTCATTATAATCGATACCATTTCATTTATCCTCCAGTCTTTTATGAAAATATTCAGCCAGTATTGCTTGAATTTCTCTTGTTTTCTTTTCAGCAACTTCTACATTCGTTCCATTATCAAAAATCAACAGCTTATTTCTTATATCAAAATGCTCTACTCTCGCAAGATTTACAAGATATGACTGATACGGTGAAACAAAGCCATATTTACCATATTCCTTTTCCAATGCCTTTAACGTTGTTGAAATGTTTATGCATTTTTTGTTGTACATATGCACCTTGACTTTTCTGTTTCCATCATATTCAAAGCAGCATATATCCGAAATATCTGCAAAATAATTTGTACCGTCTGTTAACTTCAGAACCGTTAAATGCTTCTCATCTCTCTTTTCTTTAAGAAACTCAGTAAGTATCTCTTTGATCTTCTCCTGACTTACCGGCTTTTCCAGATATCCGTATGCGTGAACCATAAATGCTGCTTTGTAATAATTTTTATAGTTTGTTACATACACAATTTTGAGCTTTCTGTTGGTCAATCTGATTTTTTGTGCAAGCTCTATTCCGCTCATATCCGGCATACCTATATCAAGAAACACAAGATCGTACAATGCGGATCTGTCTTCAAGCTTTATACCATTTTCATATCCGTCTATTTTTACGTCTATTCCTTTTTTATCCATGAAATCCTTTACATATTCGCTTAACTCCGCTACCGCTTCTTTTTCATCGTCTGCTATTCCTATTCTTAGCATTTTCTTTTCACCTCGCTTTTTTGATTATTGTGACTATAAATTAAAAATAAGAGCGAGTTTCCGCTCGCTCTTAAAATTACAAAATCACTGTTACATACATGGATTTTTTATCAATATCATTTTCCTAAATTTATACGATTATCCTCAAATAGTATTCCGCATTTCTTAGTCCACGCAATAAAAAGTTCCGAATTATCCTTTTCCCAAGGAAAAGATATTATCTTTTTGCCACCAGAATAGACCTCTATATATTCAAACCACTTGCTGCATTTAACACATGAGATCTCATCGCTGTTCCAGCAATTTCCATTGTAAAATACCGTTTTTCCCGATACGGAAATACTCGGCTTTTTACTCTGTATGATCGCGTAAACGACCGTACATATAAATATGAAGCCGATAAAAGCCCCAAATGCTATGTCCGTCGCTGGCATATTATAATTCGGATTTCCTACTTTGCGTCTTATAAAAATACGTCCGCCGAAAAAGACAGCAAAAAGAACTATTGCTATGAATATTTTAACGCTGTTACTGCTTTTTCCTATCTCAAAGCTCACGTCTGACATATCTGCACGACATTTGTTCAATCCAGTGTTTTCTGCGGCAAGTTTGGCAAGTCTTTTGTTTCCAAATTGGTTTTGATTATTCTGCATAGTAAGAATCTCCTTAAATTATAATGAATAAACCTTTTCGAGTGCCAAACCTGTTACATTGTTTTCTTCCATTATTTTTTTGAATCTGTCTGATATAAATAAACAAGTGGTATGTTTGGAACCTCCCAAATAAATTTTAAAAATGTCCAAATTGAAAGCTTCTTTCTTAAACGCATACTTCTTGACAGACCTGATCACTTCCTCGCCCTGTAAAGTATGAGTTTTTTTACATATGCTGTTATTCAAATCAAGAACATCGTGATACTCACAAACATTTAAAAGCCACAGTTCTATTTCATGCTCCTTAAACTGATTACAGATGCACGGAAGAAACTGAATTGCTAATTCTCCATAATATTCCTGCATCAATTTTTTTACTTTTGAATTAACAATTGATGTTCCATTCATTCCCCAGTAGTTCATTATATCAGGGAATCCTTTATCAGTTAAATCAATTTTCAAAAAACGTGTGCATGGACAATCGTTTATCTCTTTGAAATCTGATACCGGGTCAAAACGCTGAATCCCGCTACTATCTGTCAAATAAGCATTATTAAAGCCTTCGTTGGCTATTAGTTTCCAAATATTCATTTTACACCTCCAATCATTTTGTAATTGTTCATCGCAACATATTATATATGTGCGATGAATAATTACATAAATTCTGAATAGTCCTCCTACCTAAATAAAATGATGAAAAATATGTCTGATATATTGAACGAATCATCATTCTGCTTAAGCAACAATTAAACCTCAGTTATGAATAATCAAATCGCCATCTAACAACTCTTGCTTTATTTCAGATAAAGTGTTACAAATCTCAGTTTTCACCTTTGATTTTTCACTTTCTGGAAGATTTTTCAAAATTGATTTAAGGTCAGTAGCGGTCTCCCATTCAGGATTAATTTGAATCAGAGTACCACGTATTTCTTCATCTACATATTGATAATACGAGTCAAGATGCCCTCCATTATGGATGCTTTCTGTAACAGCGTCTGTCGCCGCTCTATCGCTTGGCAATAATATTCCGTTTGATGCAGAATTCAAATCAATATCTAAACCTTCTAAAACTTCCCTTGAATAAGTTGCCTTTTCAGCATTTTTTGCTACAATATGATGTGCCTGATTTTTGTACGGCGGAGGAGTAACTCCGGCCTCGTATAATGCTTCACGTAAAATTCCCGCATCAGTATTACGTTCGTTCTTTATAGCATTAGCTATTGCAGTTTGTGATACATCACAGCTTTGGCTTACTGATGTTCCCCTATATTCACTTACTCTGTTGAAGAAATCGTTGGTTGATTTATATGCTTTATCAATATCGTTTAATTTAGAAGAAGCAACATCAAATTTATCCAAATAACGTGGATCAGCAACATCATCACCATATTTTGTGATTAAATCTACCTCTGTTTGACTAATGCTACTCTTACAAATATGCTCAACAACTTCATCATCATATTTAACAATGATATTTGCACAATCTTTAGTAGGAACTTTAGTGAGAGCCTCAATAGCCTTATCGCCGGACTTCTTGAGTGCCTGAACAGCTTCATCACCGTATTGTAGTCCACCATTCTTTATAATCTGAACAGCCTTATAAGGAGCATCACAGCCCTTAACAGCAGCAATGGCATCATCGCCGTGTCTTAAAAAGATTTCAGCACCGTCATCTGTATACTTTGAAACAAACGAAACAGCATCATTAATATTTGCACTTTTGTTGATAGCAGATGCAAGTTCGTCACCATGCTTACCTGCTGTATTAAAGAAACTTTCTGCTGCCTCATCTGAAAGCCCTGAAATTGCCTTTAATGCCTCGGGACTGCTCTTTGCTGAAATTTGTACAGCATCGTCGCCATGCTTTGCAATAAGGGAAACGACTGTATCCTTATCAGTTGACTTGTTAAGAGCCTCAATTACATCATCAGAATATTTTGATAAAGTATCAGCAACATCTGCCGACTTACCTGATTTTGCAATAGATTCAAGAAGATCATCTGAACAAGAGTCCACATTTTTCATCTTGAAAACATCATCTACCACATCATCGGCATACCCTTTATTAGAGAGATTAGTCTTTCTTCCACCGGGGGATGGCACATCATCAGGTCCTGCACCCTTACTTCCGCTCAATCCACCTGTTGCAAAATCAACAAACATTGAAACCGTTGCTAAAAATGCTTTACCATTCAATCTATCTGCTGCAGCTTCATCACCATCAAGCGCTCTGAAATAGAGATCAACAGTTTCCTGATAATCCTCTATCCACATGATGAACAACTTTGTAAATACAACCATAACAGTAATCGCAGCAGCGATTGAAACCGCAGGACCAAGAAGCGGCGCCACCCCTTCATCAGCGTAGACCAAAACGAACTCCCAATCGCTACGTTTGTTGATG
>CAJTOG010000110.1 GCA_910577575.1 uncultured Ruminococcus sp.
GTTATAAGCAGTGATTTTGAAAATGGAGATACTGATAAATGGTCAGTATTCGGCGGCGGAAATATTGTAGCAGATAATAATATCGCTCATTCAGGTGAATCAAGTCTTAAAGTAACAGACAGAAGTGATGCATATCACGGACCGTCTTTGCTTTGCGACAGCCTTTTTAATTCCGGAGAAATGTACAACTTTAATGGCTGGGTCTATCATGAAGAAGGTTCGCCGAGAAGTATTTCATGGACTATTCGCTATACTGATACACTCGGTGCAACTTCATACGCACATATAAATGGTGCTGAGGTTGAATCAGGTGAATGGACTCAGCTTTCAAATTCTATAATTATTCCTGATGAAGCTGTTTCATATCTTATATATTTTGAATGTTCAGATGCGTCTTCTGAATTTTATATAGATGATATTACGGTCACGGGAAATTCTGCTGTACAGTCTACCTCGGAAGCCGCTGAAGTGAAGAAAGAATATTTTTTCGATTTTGAAAACAGCTCTGAAACGTGGGCACCCAGAGGCGATATAACAGTTGTTCATACTGATGAATACAGTAATACAGGTTCTCATTCGATTTATGTAACAAACAGAACAGCAGTTTGGAATGGTCCTATTTTGCTTATTTCTGATAAAATCCTCAAAAACAAAAGCTACTATTATTCAGCAGATGTAATGTATAATGGTTCGGAATATGAAGATTCGCATATCTTTCGTTTGGAAATGCAGTATAATCTCAATGGTTCTGATGTTTATCAGTTAATTGGTGAAAAGGAAGCAAAGAAAGATAAATGGACAACAATTTCCGGATATTATACTGTTCCGGAAGGTGCTGAAAATTTTTCAATATATGTTCAGACAGATAATCTTAAAGATGGTGATTTGCCTACAGATAGTGACCTAATGTCGTTTTATGTTGACAGTGTAAAAATTGTTGAAGGTTCTGTAATGAAAAAAAACAATGCAATTAAAGCTATGGTTATTACAATAATAAGTATTCTGATATTTGTTATATTGTTTTTTATAATAGGAAAAATTGTAAGTCATATAAAAAAGAATCATGCTGCACTTGAACTTGCTTCAATTGATGCAATGACAAAGGTTTTCAACAGAAATTCCTATGAGAAGAAAATTGCAGAACTTGAAAACGATACAGAACAATACAAAACGCTTTACTATGCACTCTGTGATGTTAACTTTCTTAAATATATCAATGATAATTATGGTCATGACAAAGGTGATGAGGCTATAACAAGATGTGCAAATATGCTTTCTGAGACAATTGGTTCTGATGGCAAGGTTTACAGAACAGGCGGAGATGAATTTGTATGCATTGCAAGACAGCCGATAAATGACAGAATCAGGAGTGCTATCAAGATTGAATCTGCAAAAGATAATGGTTATCCGTTTGCGGTTGCGTGTGGCTTTGCGGAATACGATGAAAATGTTTGTTCTGATATAAAAGCTATCATAGCAAAATGCGACAAGGAAATGTATACTGACAAACAGAAAATCAAGTCTGAAAATGCAGAGTTTTCAAGAAAATAATTTTGTTTAAAGCAAAAGTCACTTTTGATAATTTCGTTCAAAAGTGACTTTTGTTGTTGATTTAATTTGTAAAATATACACAGAAAATTATTCTTTTATTTTGACAAAGTGCATATAGAAAATTAAATGAAAAAATGTTATAATATTAGTAGGAAAAGGGAGGTGGATTATATGAAAAATATCCAAAAATCTCCGATATTATTTTTATTCATATTATTGTTTTTAAATATTATTCCTTTTAATACCTATTCTGATAATAAAGAAATACATGAAAGGGAACTGCTTTTATTATCAGATTTTGAATCAAATACTTTTGAAGGCTGGTCGTCATTCGGAAACAAATCAAAAATTTCTGTCAGCAGTGAAAAGAGTCACAGCGGAAATATATCTGTTGTTACAAGTGACAGAATTTCTGCATGGAGCGGACCTGCACTAAATATAACAGATTTAGTGACTGTCGGAACTGAACTCGAAATTCAGGCATATGTTATCGGAGAATCCAGCGAAGACATAGACATCAGATTGTCAGCTAAATCAATTGATACAAATGGTAAGGAAATTTATAATAATATCAATTCGAAAATTGTAAATAATAAAGAATGGAAGCTTATAAAAGGTACTTTCCTGATTCCTGAAGATGCAAATGATTTGACTGTATATTTTGAGACAGAAGAAAGTCTCAGAAATTTCAGAATTGATGACATACGTATTTATGGAATTCCCAAAAATATATCTGATTCTGCGGAAGATGAAAATATGAAATATAATTTTGGGTTTGAAAGCAGTCTTGACGGCTGGATTTCGAGAGGAGATATTTCTATTGTTCCAACATCTGAATTTAGCTATACCGGAAAATATTCTCTGTATGTTTCCGGAAGAAAAGATTTTTGGAATGCTCCTATGATACGTTTGAATAATATTGATGCAGGAGTTAATTATAATTATTCAGCTTATGTAATGTACAACGGAGCAACATATGAAAACAATCATGATTTTGTAATCAAGTTACAATATATTTTTGATGGAGAAGAAGTTTATTCAGAAATAGCAGGCAAAACACTTCAAAAGGGTACATGGTCCAGAATTTCAGGTGATTTTATAATTCCTGACGGTGCAGAGGATATATTTTTCTACATACAGACTGCTGATGTCAAAGACGGCAGACCTGTCACAGAAAATGATATTATGTCGTTTTATGTTGATAATGTGGTTATATTTGACAGCACTCTTTTGATAAGGCACAGAATAATTAATTGTATAATTATTATATCAGTAACAGTTATTATAATGACATCGTTTGCATTTATATCATTTAAAATAACAAAAAAAATCAAAGCTACTAAAGAAGCATTGCGTTCAGCCTGCATTGATACAATGACACAAGCATATAACAGGAATGCTTTTGAAGAAAGAATTAAAATTTTGGAATCATCGCCTAAAAAATGCCGAAAATTTTATTTTACAGTTTGCGACGTGAATTTTCTGAAATATATAAATGATAATTATGGTCATGAATCCGGTGATAAGGCAATTATAAGATGTTCAGAGGTTCTGATGAAAGTAATTGGAAAAAGTGGAAAGGTCTACAGAACAGGCGGAGATGAATTTGTTTGTATTACAAAATCAGATTTTACTAAGGATATAAAAACAGAATTTTTAATTGAAGCTTCAAAATATAAGGGCTATCCTTTTTCAGTTGCAGTCGGAACTGCTCATTATGATAAGTCGATAGATTTTGACGTTCCGAGTACTAAAATCATACTTGCAAGAAGCGACAAGGAAATGTATAATCATAAACAGGAAATTAAAAAATTTACCAAAGAATTTCAACATGAGAGTCAATGATATAAAAAAACAGGATACTCTTTAATGTATCCTGTTTTTATTTTTATAAGGAGAATTTTATGAATATCAATTCAGAAGTAATCATATCACTTTGCAGCAACCTTGCAGCAAATCAGAATATCAATCCGTTCAAACCGTCTGAATGGAGTGTATTTGCAGAAAAACTTATGAGAGCAGGATTAACTCCAAAAAGTCTGATAAGTATGTCTGTGTCCGAATACAGCAGACTGCTTAATCTTGGATATGAAGAATGCAAACGGATTGAAAAACTGCTTGCAAGAAAAAATTTTCTTTTTACTGAAATTAAAAAATATGCGGATATGGGAATTTATATCATAACAAGAGCTGACGCAGAATATCCGGCAATGCTTAAGTTAAAGCTCAAACAGAACTGTCCGCCTCTTTTTTACTGTTTTGGAAATTTGGATATTCTAAAAAAAGAATGTGTGGGATTTGTGGGGGCAAGAAATATTGATTATGATGACATAAGATTTACTGAACTAACAGTTGATAAAATTAATTCACTGGGATATTCAGTAGTATCAGGCGGAGCAAGAGGAACTGATTCAGTTGCTGAAATGAAGTCAATTGAAAACAATAACTTTGTTGTTGAGTATGTGCCTGATTCCCTGATGAAAAGAGCAGCAGTTAAAAATAAATTTTTTAATCATATAATTATATTGTCTGCCGCAGAACCTGATGCGGAATTTACGACAGTTTCTGCATTAACAAGAAACAGATATATTTACGCACATTCACTTGGAACAGTTGCAGTAAAATCAGATTACAAAAAAGGCGGAACATGGCATGGTGCATCCGATTGCATAAA
>CAJTOG010000111.1 GCA_910577575.1 uncultured Ruminococcus sp.
CATTTCCCTGAATCTGCTTTATTAAATTTTTAATGTCTTCGAGACTGATTTTCTTATTAAGTTCCGAATTTTTAGAGATATTCTCTCTGAACTGAGGAAGATTATAGTAATTCATGTACGCCATGATATTTATTACAAGCAGACGGATACTTTCAATAAAGTTTGTCTTACCGCTTCCGTTTTCTCCATAAATAGCTACGAAATTCTTCGCCTTTTTCATTGTCTTTTTTAAATCAAATTCTATCTTGCCGAAAGATTTGAAATTCCTTAATTTTACAAACGTTACCATTCCGCCATCTCCTTTTATCATTAATTATACCACCTTTCAAACCAAAAGTCAAGAAATTTTATTATATTTTATATATTTTTTTGTCACTTTAATATTATGCGTATAATAATCTGTTTTATTCTGTCCGTAATTCAGAATCAGACATTTATCTGTAACACTATACTATAAATTCTGACGAAAATCAATTCACACAAGCCACTAAGAAACTTGATTATAGTATATGTTCTTTTTACAATTGTGACTTTTCTGTTTTTTATGGAATATCAACTATGGAAAAACTTTCAAAAGCCGAACGCCTGGATGACATTTAGGACAGATTTTTTTATTACAGATAGTATAAAATTTACTGCAAAACCAGTTCCGAACTTCCGCAGTCTATTTCAAGATTATAAAGTCATTCTTTTCTTAGATTTTCAAAAATCCGTTTAAATTTGCAAACTCAAGTTAAACGCTATTTTTCAGCATTTTTACTATTTTTAAAACACTAAAATATTTTTTTAATAGTTCTTAAACGATTTTTTTATGAGAATTTAAAAAGTCATGAAATTGGCTTTTACTCTAAAATCGAGGTTTTTATTTTTTAACATTAAAAATTTTAATTTTATGTTTTTTTATTTTGTTCAACTAGATGTCCGGCTATATACCGCAGTTTTTCATGCTTTTCATAGCTTTATCTAGCTTTTTTTATTTTTGTGTTTTATCTGTAAAATTATAACACCGTCCGCAATACTGATTATGTTTTCTGAAAGATAATTCAGGGCAGGAGGTATATCAAACAATATATAGTCATATTTGTCTTTCCAGAAATCAATGAGTTTTTTTAGGTTGCATTCCTGTTCAGAAATATCAAGACCATGAAACTTTTCACAGCAGTTGTTTATTTCAGATGTTGAAGTGAGAACGTCTATATTTTCGTATCTTGTAGAAGTAAGTGATGAATCGGGTGATACTGTTTTCTCAGTAAGAACCTTTTCAATTCCCATACTTCCTATCTCATCGGAGAGAAAACGTGAAGCATTCTGCTGACCGTCACAGTCAACAATCAGAACTTTACGCTGGTAAACCTTGCCAAGAATGTAGTCGATATTGACTACTGATGTTGTCTTTGCAACACCGCCCTTGTTGTTGAAAAAAGCAATTGATTTCATAATAGTGTGCCTTCTTTCCGTACCTGTCGGTACTTGTTTGTTGTGCCTTCATAATTTATATAACATAAGAAAAGGGACGGTGAAGGCATCTCCGTCCCGATACGTTTGCAACCGTATTCTTATGCAGCTATCATTTCTCATTTAGAGAAAAGAATAACCTTATTGTTAATGCTGTATATACTCAGGGAAACGAAGTTGTATATCCTGTCAGTAGTATGAAGCATATCCGCAGCAGAAAATATTGTCTATAGCATAACAGCATGACGGCAAGTCAGATTCATAACCGTCTTTGTCAATATATGTATCTCCGTCAGAACAATGACCATTCCATAGGTTGTAAGCAAGTCTTGTTGTTTTAACGCTTGTATCTGTCTGCCAACCGTGATGAAATGTCGGAAAATAAAAAAAATTATTCTTCAGATTGAAGAATAATCGAGGTAATGTTTTTCATAGCTGTTCTTTTGGGTTCTTCCAATACATGAGCATAGCGGTTCATCGTGACTGTTATATCGGAGTGACCAAGCAAAATACTCAGTGTTTTGAAGTCAACACCTGCTTCCAATGCTCTTGTTGCAAAAGTATGGCGAAGAGCATGGAAGTTGGCATTTGTAATTCCAGCAGCTGAAATTATTCGCTTGAATGAATCTTGCATTGTGCGTGGTTCAGTAGGTCTGCCTCGTTTTGATGTAATCAGGAACTCGTTAGGAGCTGTTATGTATCTGCCATGTATTTGTTCCGTTTTGTTCTTGTAGTCAAGCAACTTTTCAATGATTTTGTTCTCTAATGGAATGTCTCTCTCGGAAGCCTGACTTTTCGGACTTCCTATGACAATTTCAGTCTTGTTGCCTTTGCCGTTGTAGTCAAGTTTTGGAAGTCTCTGTACTGTCTGTCTTATCATAAGATTTTTGTTCTCAATGTCAATGTGTTTCCACTGTAAACCGCAGAGTTCCCCGACACGTATTCCTGTTGTAAGGCATAAAAAAATACCGATAGCAAAATGCTCATCGGTACGTTTTAATTCGTCGGTTAATTTTTTCTGTTCTGCAATTGTGAATACTCTCATTTCAGGAGTACGCACAGTCGAGATTTTTACAAACTCGATGTAATTCTTGCCGATTAAGTCGTTCTGATAGGCAATTTTCATTGCGGTATGAAACATCATACGCAGATTGCTTACAGTTTTTGACGAATACTTTTTTGCTTCATCGTTGAAGAACTTCTGAAGTGTTCCCAATTTTATCTCTAATAACGGAATGTCACCAAGAGCAGGGACGATGTGTCTACGAATGTAACATTCATAGCTCACGGCGGTTGACTGCTTTACGTTGGGTTTGGAATAAATCTCATACCATTCATGCAGCCACTCTTTCAGTGTTGGATTTGTTTTCATAGGAATAATTTCCTCCTTTTATATAGAATACGATAATTATAACACATATCCTAATCTGAGGAAAATATTTCCTTGAAAATTTCATAAAGCTCATAACCCGAAGGTCGTTGGTTCAAATCCAGCCGCCGCAACCATATTGGTGAGACTAAATAGCTGTCCACCGAAAAAAGCCCGAATAATCGGGCTTTTTTGCTACTCAGAAGCCGAAAATTTTTAGTGTAAAACCATGGCTGTTTTTTGCCCGTTTTTGCGAAGGTACAGGATTTGAACCCTCGCAGAGGAAAAATATGGCATAAACAGGAGCAGGTCAGAAAGAAAAAATCAAAAAATATCCACCTTTGTACAATAGAATAATAACCGAATTTGAAAGACCGTTTTGTCAGATATCACGAATTTTAAGTGATGATGAACAGAACGGTCTTTTTTTATTTTCCGAAAAAGGAGGAAGAACTGATGAAAGAAAAACTGATAATCAACACAAATTTGCTCCGTAAGGAATCAGAGTTCAGAACAAAATCCTGTGTGGTGGAGAAAGCGATAGGAGTTCCCCATGCGGAATTTGACGAGCTGAAAAGACATCCATTGCGTGACAATAAGCTGATAGCCGAGAATGTCGATATAATGTACTGTGACAGAGATGACAATTATCATTGCCTGTTGATTTATGATGAAGAACAGGGCGATGGTCTGATAATCGAGTCCGAGGGTACGTCATACGCCCGATACTCCCAATACATTTCGGGAGCAAAGGAACTTGTGGAAGTACATCAGAATCCCGTAATATTACTGACAAACGGCGAAAAGAAACTCTATGAACTTCTGCATGAGATGACAGACAGGATAGCGAAATTTTCGCATTCAGGGTATTCAGAGTTTTCACTTGACGACGTTCTTGAGGATCTCGATGGCAATTTTGATGATGTGAAGAAAATGCTTGTTGAAGCAACAGCGGAAATACTGAATGAAAGAAATGATATCAAGTCAGTGAAGATAAACGACCCTGATATTCCGTTTCAGCCTGATATAAAGGTGGAAGCGGATTCGGTAAATGAAGATTTATCAGAAGAAATCGAAATGAATATGACGATGTAAAGGTTGAATTTTTGCGGAAATTCAGCCTTTTTTTATTGTATGAAAGGAGAAGTGATAAATGATAAGATATTTTGAAGCGTTCGCAGGAATCGGCGCATTCCGCTCTGCTTTTGAAAAAGTTGGAGGCTTTGAGTGCGTTGGATGGTGCGAAATCGACAAATTTACACAAAAGGCTTACCGAGCCTTGTACGACACTGGAGGTGAAGCGTTTTATGAGGACATCACGAAAATCGATTACGGAAGTATGCCGG
>CAJTOG010000112.1 GCA_910577575.1 uncultured Ruminococcus sp.
GAAGTCCTTGCATTATTCCGGGTAGGGACTTCAGCAGTACGGCAGAGTAGAGCAGCGGTAGCTCATCAGGCTCATAACCTGAAAGTCGCTGGTTCAAATTCAGCCTCTGCAACCAATGGCGATATGGGGAAGTGGTAACTCGACGGGTATACAAAATTCCGTAATCGTCGGTTTAAATCCGGCTATCGCCATCAACGCACACTAAATGTACTCCTTTTAGACAGGTCTGACCCGATTAAGCATCGGGTTGTGCCTGATTATTTTTTAGAAAATATATTTATAATTATTAACTTAAATTATCTATAGCATACTGGGCTTCCTCAGGTGTAAATTTTTCTCCATATTCGGAAACTAATTGGTCATATATGCTGTCAACAGACATTGCCATAGTGTCTTGATAACTGATTGCCTTTTGAAGTGCATTATAATTATAATCTGCTACGAGGTTATCAACTGCATACTGGGCTTCTTCTGGAGTAAATTGTTCACCATACTCTGATGTTAACTGGTCATAGATTGAAGCTTTGGACATATGCATTGTATCACTGTAACTTTCTGCTTTTGCTAATGCATTAGCATTAAAATCAGCTACAAGATTATCAATTGCATATTGTGCAGCTTCTGCCGGGAACTGTTCTCCATATTCTGATGTAAGCTGGTTATAAATTGCTGCTTTGGACATATTCATACCATCAGCGTAACTTTTTGCTTTTTTCAAAGCATTTGAATATTCCTTCGGAACAATATCTTCTACAGTTGCTTTTGTGAGTTCTTCTGTCGCTTGCTCAACAGTTGTCACTTTGGTAGTTGCTAAAGTTGTAGTTTTTTCTGTTGATGTTTCAGTTGTCGGTTCTTCTGTTACTGCTTCTGTAGTTTCAGCAACAGAACTTTCATTTGATACTTCTGATACAGAACTGCTTTCACTTTTATCCTTATTTCCTGATGCAATCCCAATACCACCGCAACAACAACAGGAAGACAAAAGAAGAACTAAGATTGTTATAAATATTGGGCTTTTAAGTTTATTCTTAATTCCTGATTGAGTATTTTCTATATTATAATCTTGATTTTTTATTTTTTAACGTCCTTACTTGTATTATTTTTAACTTGCCTTTTCTACTATTTGATTAAGGAAATCAATTTTGTCCTGTGGTGAAAGTTTATTAAAGTGCTTAATTAGTATTTGAGTCATGGAATCCACATGGTTTATTTCTTGTATATCAGTGCGACCTAAAAGATAATCAACCGATACTTCAAGACAGTCAGCAATTTTTGCAAGACTATTTGCCTGAACCCAAGAACCACGAGTATTCATTGAAGACAAAGTGCTTACAGTTAAATCACATTGTGACAGCATATCAGATATTTTAATTCCTTTTTTCCGTGCTATTTCCTTAATTCTCATAACAGTTTCGGTAGTTTTGTACATAAAATCACCGTCCTATTTGTGCAATTATACAGAAATTTGGCAATTGACTAATTTCATCTTGACAATTAGTTAATTGTATGGTAATATGTACTTGTGTTCAGGGAACAAGTGCGAAAGTCACCGGAACACGAGTTGTTGGAATTGGCATTTTCCATTGATATTTGGAAACTCCAAAGAAAATAATACGCTTTATGGCTTTTTAGCGTATTATTTTTTAATGGGCTTTCTAACTATTGTAGAGTTTACAAATAAAAAAATTTCTGTTTATTTTATTTTACACTAATTTCATGGATTTGTCAATAGTTTTGAAAAAATTTAAAGAGGGTTACAGAGATGAGATTTCCCGAAAAGTTAAAGCTCTTTCGCATACAGCATGGATATTCTCAGGAGGAACTCGGCAGACTTGTGGGTGTGTCTGATGCCTCTATTTCTATGTATGAGAATGGTAAACGAATTCCGGATGTGTACAAGGCAGTAAAAATTGCAAAACTTATGGGTACGACTTGTGAGGAGCTGGTAACAGAAAATTTTAAATGATAAAAAACAAATTCAAGTATTATTGTAAGAATTCATATATGCAGGAAATTGGACATATTGTATGCGAATAAACTTATAATCAAGGAGGTGAATTTTATGCCAAGAAAAAAGAATAACGAATTAAAAGCATACAGTTTTCTAATTGTGGACGAAAACACTGTAATTCCATTTGAAAATCTTACACAGAAGCAAAAAGACGAATACATACCCAGAATAATGAAGAATATAGGCAGGGCAGGAAGTGATTATCTTAACTGTCACCCTGATGAAGCCCATAATTATCTTGAACATAAACATAGGGTAATGGAAAAATTTACAAATGCAATAGCAGAGCTTGATAGGCATCTGAACTGCACAGAGATACAAGGCAAATGATTTTATATCAAAAGAAACGATAAGTAATACTGATTTATATAAAATTAGAAAGGAAGTAAAATATAATGGACAACAAACTGGAAATACATTTTATTGTAAATGCCTATGGCGATGCTTCAATAGAAATCAGTGCACATAATATAAAAGGCTTTGAGGCCAAAACCGCTGTATTGGCACTGATAAACAGCATAGCGGGTTCATTTTCAGAAAGCCCTCTGGAAAAGGCAGCTTTTCTGAAAGCTGTTCAGGATTCAATGGAAAAACTTATACTTGAAACTCTGAGCGATTATCAATTGTTCTGATTTCTTTATCTGATGTATAAATTAATCTTTTAATAATGATTTATTGATAATCAGAGGCTTCTGAACGGCTGAGCCTTAATCAGCCGTATCCCGGCAGTTCTGAACTGCAATCAACATCCTCTAAAAACGCCTTAGCCATTGAGCGTTATCAATGGCTGTATACGGACTGCGTGGCAGTGAATCAGTGGACGGTTCGAATCCGTCACAGTCCGCTGAATTACATAAGTGAGTTTTCAAGAGCAAGAAAGTTTCTCCGTAAAAAACATAGGGTGAGAGTGGCCGATGCTATAGAACACTCGGCTGTCCGGAGTAGTATCCTGATATTTCCGGACAAGCAGGAGAGGAATCTTAGATGCGAAAAATCCTCAATAAAAACAGAGCATAGGTTGGATGTTCCACCGGTAGGAAATACAGCGAGTCAAAAGAACGTGGGATGGAATGCGTAGTCGGGTGTGCCGGATTGCTGTAACTGCTGAAATGTAGTGCTGTCAGGATGTCGTGAAAAAGGACCGGCTCCATACGGAGGCAAATTTTAAACGTCACAGTTTTCTTTTTTCGTCAGTGTGCGGGAAAACTGTGACGCTTCCCCAAACCTCACCACCAAAGGCATTCAGTTTTCAACAGTTTCCACATTTTATCAACATTCTTTCAGATTATAGTTTCAGAGCATCTGATTTTTACCTTGATATATTTTAATGTATAAAGAGAGAATTTCAAAAATTTTTTGATTCTGCAAAGAAACATTACAGAAAATAGAGCCCTGCGGGAATATCCTGAAAGCGTAAGAGGAGTGAACAGAAATGAAAGCAAGACTTATTACAATCGGTGAATCTGAAATCAGAAAACAGGTTGCAGAAGAATTTGACAAGCTAAAGGACAAGGTATATGAAAATGCAATAAAAGATGTGATTCCCCAGTTTACAGCCGTTTGTATGTATATTCTACATAAGGAATACGGATTCGGTGAAAAGAGACTGAAGCATTTTCTGGACAGTTTGAATGCAGAATTTGAAATTATGGATTGTAGTGTGCTTGGTAAGGAATACAGTCCTGAATACTGTATGAACTTTCTGAAAAACGAGTATAAAATTGATGTGGATAAGGAGCTGACAAAATGAATCAGAAGTCCTGTAAAAAATGCGGAAGCATATCATTGTATACAAAGTCAAAGGGAAATCAGACAGGCTTGTATTGCAGTGATTGCGGAGCATGGATAAAAT
>CAJTOG010000113.1 GCA_910577575.1 uncultured Ruminococcus sp.
ATTACATAATATCATGGTTCAGACTTGTGAAGTTCAAAGTAAATAAGTTCAAAAAGATGTTCAGTTCTGAGCAGAAATCATAAAATTTCGTTCCGAATGAATGAGAAAGAATACGAAATTTTTATAGATAAATTTTTAAAATCAAAGGTTGATTCTCAGGACAAATTCAGCTGAATGGAATCATTCTTCACTTCGATGGAAACAAAGACAACATTCAGACTGATTTCAAATATAGCAAATAACATCAATCAGATTGCCTTGCGTGTGAACTCAACAGGCAACATTTGTGCGGAGGATATTTCAGAACTAAAAAAGGACATTGATGAATTATGGCGACAACAAAGATATTTCCAATCAGAATTACAGAAGTTGCATCAATAACATACATCGCCGACGGAGAAAAAACCGACAACGGCAGACTGATTTATACTTTCGGCTGTGACAAAAATCCGATTAAGGCAAGGAAGGATTTTGCACAGATTCGCAGCATGGGAACGGGTTTAAGTTCTGTACGTTCACAGCATTTTATCCAGAATTTTCCACCCTGCGAAATTATTCCTGAACAGGCTTTGAAAATCGGAATTGAACTTTGTGACAAGTTTCTGAAAGGCGAATATCAGTATTATCTCGCCGTCCACAAAGACGAACACGTTCATCTGCACTGCATTTTCAATAATGCGAATATGTTTGACGGATGGACTTTTAAAACACAAGAAAATCAGGGAAATAAACAGAATCGTTCATGGAAAAAACTAATGGATTTATCTGATGAAATATGGATTTTCGGTTATTGAAAATCCCGAAAAAAGCAAAGGAAAATCGCACTATGAATGGGAATTGTGTATTTTAAAATGTAAGTATAGAACATCTCAACAACTTCAGATTTAAATTTATCTCTTGTAATATTTCCATCCCAATATTCGCTTCTAAGATTAAAATCATAAGAATAATCCTCTAGTGTATTAAAAATATTATCAATGAAATAGTTATACCTATCTTTACAGAAACGTTTTCCATCAATTTTTGAATAATAACCATTAATACAATCAAAAATTGTGGTCTTATTATTTGTTCTATAAAATTTAATAAACATACTAACTGCATCTACATCAGACAGTTGGTCTTCAATTTTAAAACTTGTATTTCTTATTCTTTTATAGTCCAATAAAATATGAGTTGAAGAATCAAAAGTGTCTTGTGGATTATCCGAAAGCAATTTTAGCACTAAATCTTTGTAGTAATTTTCATCATATTTATTTAAAACTTTTACGTCAAAATAATAATCCCCGTACCAATTTTCACTATATACCAATAAAGCTGATTCAAGAAAAATGATTGATTTGGTTTATATCATTGATATCAGCGATTCAATGAACATTCATCCAAGCCTACATCTAAAGATACTCTGAAATATCTTTTTTTCAAAATCCTCAGTAATAAGATACTGATATTCTGTTGAATCCGATACAAAAGCTACAGAAGTATATGTAACATTATCATCAGATGTCCATATTTCATAATCACCGTTTTTATAATTTGTATACCACTCTATATCAACAGCATTATCTTCACTATTATAATTGACGAAAGCATAGAGAGCCACACCGTCAGGATATACAGCTTTAAATTTGATTAACGATTCATCAGCAACAACTTCTGTGAGTACAGTATCAGTAATTACAGGTTCGCCGTCTTTGACTCCTGAGAATCCCAATCTTACGCTGGAATTGGGTTCGATTACACTTGTATATTAACCTTTCAGCATATAATTGTACGGTTCAAGTGTTGTCATTGTGCCTGACCAACTGCTTGTGATTTCTGTGATTGTGAAATTCGTATCAAAAACAAATTCCCAGTCTTCAATAGGCTTATCAGTGCTATTGGTGATAATAATTGTACCGTTAAAATCCTCATCGACCATTATATTAATATCATATATACTCTAAGACCGTCAACCTTAGTCCATTTAGGAATTTTGAGCGTTCCTTTTACATGGTAAATTTCTGCACCGGAAAAAAATCGGACAAAGTTCTGTAACAGTATCAATAATCCTGTTGGCAATACTTTCAGGAATAACCGCACCATTATTACCCATTGTAATATTCTGTTCTCCGGCTCGCATTTCAGTAACTTTGCCCCGTATGAAATCTGCAAAAGCACGTTCTTCTGTTTTTTCAGAAGTTTCTGTATTTTCGGGCGGTTCGATTTTATCTAAACTTCGGCAGAATATCCCCACTTCTAAGCGAACGAAATGAGCAAAAGTGAGGGATGAATGCCGTATCTATTTTACAAAAACTATTGAAAATCAGTAAAATATGCGTTATAATAGATACATAGGAACTATCCTGAATCTGAAGGAAAGGAGAAAAACTGTGTATCTTACGGTAAAACAGAAAGTAAAGCATCTGTCAAAAGAAGAATACAATATTTTGAGAGAATTATGTCATACAGCCAAAAATCTTGCCAATGAAGCAATCTACAATGTTCGCCAGTATTACTTCACAGAGGGAGAATACTTGAGAATTATGTATTACTGAAGGACAGTCCTAATTACAAAATGCTCAATTCCAATATGGCACAGCAGATACTCAAAGAAGTAGACGGTTCATTCAAAAGCTTTTTCGGACTGCTGAAGCTTACCAAAAAAGGTAAATATGCGTTTAAAGATTGCAAATTACCGCATTATCTTCCAAAAGACAGCTTTTGTCAGACTGAATGGAAACAAGTTAATTCTGCCATATTCCAATACATTCAGGAAAACACACAAACCTGTTGAAATCAGAATACCACCGATACTTGCTGATAAGAAAATCAAGGAAATCAGAATTATTCCGAAACCAAAAGCAAGGTTCTTTGAAATTCAGTATACTTATGAAGCTGAATGTATTCAGAGAAATCTTAATAAAAGCAATGCACTTACTCTGGATTTTGGTGTGAATAATCTTGTAACCGCAAATACAAGTTCATTTGAAGTAAGACTTAGTTCATATAACAGCACAAAGATAAATGACAATCAAATTTGGGAAGTTATACCATGTGAAAATAGTACAAACATAGTTATTAGGTCAAAATATCTTGACAGTAATGCTTCTTTAGCAAAGTCATATTACTTATCTTTAGATGAATCATCTAATGCTCTTATTTGTAAAACAGATGAAAAACAGAAATTTAATATTTCAAATCCAACTTATAACTGGAAAAGATTTGGTGAAATTTACTTATCTTATATAGGTTTTCCTGAGGTCAACCAACAACCAGAAAGTTTATATTTTTCTTTAATGTATTATTATCGTCAAAATATTAGAAATGGTATAGGAAATAGCAATATTAAACCTTCTGATATTAGTAATTATAATGTCTTGTATAATCAAAGTGAGGGAAGTTTTACAAAATGTCTGATACTGCTTGTGAAGTAATTGCTACTTATAATGCATTAGCTGTAATAGGAGAATATGATTGTTATCAATCAGGAGTCTTAACAAATGATATTAATAAATTTTTTAGACTGTCTGCTGAATTTCAGCTAAATGCGATGTATATAATTAATGGAGGTTGGTTTGGAAGTGACACAAGTAAAATTGGTGATTGTTTGAGTGTATATAACCGTGCTTATGAAGTTTATAATGAAGACGAATTAAAAATGTTTGACGCTTATCTCAGAAATAAAAAAGCAAACGGTGCAATAGTTTCATATGACAACTTTGGTCTTCTCAAACTAAGAATACATACATTCTATTGTTATTATGATGCAGTGAAAAATAAATGTATAGACTTTAATCTCTGGGGGAATG
>CAJTOG010000114.1 GCA_910577575.1 uncultured Ruminococcus sp.
GGATCTGCGAATACCTTGATTGCAGTATCACGGATTTGATTGAGTATATTCCCAACGAGCAGAAGAAAACCGGTAAATTTCTCATAAAGGAACAGCATGGGAACTCTAAAAAATAATTCCTGAAACACTATGGAAACGCTCCTGCAAGACTGTTGCAAAGGTCTTGCAGGAGCGTTTCTTTTATTTTCAGCAATAGTTTCGGCTTCAATTATTTTTTACTGTCTGTAAATTTTTTCTTCACTTTTTTGTATTTTGCGTGTAACTTTTTTGTATTTTGCATGACAAGCTACAGTTGACGATTTATCTGTTGGAGATATAATTTTGTATGACGGTAAACGCAGAGAAGTTGAGCAGATAAATGAAAAACAAATCAGTCTGAAAAATTTGGACGCTCCTGATTTCGGCGGTATTCTGCTCGGTACAAGCGATGTATATGCATATGACGGTTGGCGTGAAGATATGAATACAAAAGGTTTTGAGATTATTTCAAAAGCTGAACCTGAAATTACTCTTAATGTTGATGAAAAAATTTATCAGGTAGTTACCTATTCTAATAATTCCGGTGCAGATGATAAGGAAAAATATGCCACAATAGACGAAGCCATAGAAGACGGAAGACAGTATCTTCATGATGGTTACGACGGTTTTGCAATCCTGAATACAGAAGAAAATAAGGTAGAGTTATACGAGGGCGAATTTCCTCTTGAGGGAATTTTCAGCGAACAGGTATATAAAAACAGCGGTACATGGTTTACTGCAAAACCGTTGCCGAACAATATCAAGGAAGAACTTGAAAAGAACATTGATAAGTTTTACATCAATAAAGAAAATGAGAGTGTTACATGGGTGTACTTCAATCCTGACAGCGACAGCGGAGGGCAGCTTGTGTATAATACATTTGATTTTGATACACTTAAATCAGCTGTGAAATCTTCCGATATGATGAATTATCTTTATGAGAACGGAAATATTACGCTGTGTGATGTTACAGATGATGATTTCATTGACTCGGCAATGGAATTTTTACAACCTGATGAAGATTTTAACAGTACAGGACTCAGCGATACTGAAATAGAAAAAAAGCTTAGTATGATTGTTGATAATCAAAAAGGTGAGTCATATGTGCCGACTTCAAATAATTCAAATCCTGAAAAACTTTACAGACGTTTTGCAAAAATGTTCCCCGATATTGTTTCAGGCGAGCATACTTATGAACGTTACGGAAATATCGGCGATGCATATGAACCGCTTACAGTTGAACATCTGGGCGGAAATACTTACGCTTTCATGACTTATTTTATTCAGAATGGTGATGTGATGCGTGACCCTGATTTTGAATTTGAACTTGACTATGAAAACAAGACGCTGAATATTCTGGAATATCAGCAGGACGGCACTGTTTTCGGCACAATTTATCAGCGTGTTTACGATGAAAACAATAATCCTGATTGGAAACTTCTTTCCTCACTGGAAAAGAATTTCATGCAGAATCTGAAAAATGCACATAATATGGAACGTCCGCTTACTTCGTATACCGATAAAGAAGGAAATGAGTTCAATTCAGATAATGAATCTGAAATTATTGAATCGGAAGAACCTGAAATCAGCGATAAATCACCGGAATTACGTGCTGTACTGAATGAATTTTCTGAAAAATATGGTCTTGGTGAACTGAATGTTGAACCGTCAAATTACAATGGTTATAACTGGAAACTTACTGAAAAATTTCAAGACAGTACAGATTTTATACTTGGTGAAATCGACAGTCCGGAGTATGGAAAGCCGTTCACTTCTGAAGAACTCCGCACATCCCTTGAAAAATTTGAAAGTGAAATCCAGTCAAGAGGTCAGGATATTTCTGAACTTTATAACCGCAAGTCAGATTCAGCAAATCACGGCGGAATTTCGGAACTTCCGAAAGTACATAAAGAATTGCCCGAAATCACATACGCAAGCAGACCGTCTGAAAAAATAAGCAATAATATATCAGCAATCCGTGAAATGATACGTCTTGAAAATGCCGAAAAATCGGGCGAAGAAATATATGACAAGAGGAGTAACCAGTACAACAGCAAGCAAAATTCTGAATACCGTTTAAGGCAGTACTGCGGTTGGGGCGGTCTTTCACAGGTGTTTGATGAGCGATTCAAACAGTACAATTATAGGCGTCAGGAAATGCACTCACTGCTTACTCCTAAAGAATACGCCGAAGCAAAGGCAAGCTCTCTGAATGCTCATTATACGCCACAAATTATAATTGATGCAATGTACAAAGCAGTGAAAAATATGGATTTGCCACGTGATGCAAGAATACTTGAACCGGCTTGCGGTACGGGAAATTTTATCAGCAGAATTCCGCATAGTTTCGGCAATGCGGAGGTTACGGGCGTTGAACTGGACAGCATTACGGCAAGAATCGCACATCAGATTAACCGTGACAATGAAAATGTTCAGATAATCAACAGTGGATTTGAAAATTCCGGTCTTGAAAATGAAAGTTTTGATTTGGCAATAGGAAATGTGCCATTCGGCGACTACAATATGAATGACCCTGATTATGTTCAGGATTGGAAAATTCATGATGCTTTTTTCAGAAAAGCACTTGACAAAGTGGCTTCCGGAGGAGTTGTGGCATTTGTCACATCAACCGGAACTATGGACAAGGCAAGTCCTAAAGTACGTGAATATCTCGCAACACAGGCAGATTTGATAGGAGCTGTCAGACTTCCGAACAACGCTTTTTCGGACGCCGGAACAGGTGTGCCGTCTGATATTATTTTCCTGAAAAAGCGTGAAAATCCGTTGCCTGCACATGAGCCAAAACCCGACTGGTGCTATACGATTCCAGATAAGAACGGTCTGAAAATCAATTCATATTTCGTACAAAATCCGCAGATGATACTTGGCGAAATGAAGAAAACAACGTTTCATGACAGGCTTACCTGCGAACCGTTTGAGGGTGCAGACCTTGAAAAGCAACTAAATGAAGCTATTAAAAATCTGAACGCCAAAATTACTGTTACAAAGCGTGAAAAGGCAGTAAATGAACAGCGTGGAAACATTGAGCCTTGGGGAAAAAATTTTACTTTCCAGTTAAAAGATGACAAAGTTTATTATCGTAACGGCGGTAAAATGGAAGAAATAAAATGTACCCAGACTGAAAAAGAAATGATAAAAAAACTTTATGAAATTCGTGATGTGACCAGAAAATTAATTGATTTACAGAAAACATCTGTAACTGATTCAGAGCTTTTACCAATACGTGAAAATCTAAATAAACTTTATGATGAGTACAGGGCGGAACATGGTGAATTGTCCGGTAAATCAGTAAAAAAACTGTTCGGTAGTGATTCAGATTATCCTATTTTACAGTCACTTGAAAAGCATGACAAAGAGTCTGAAAAAACTGAAAAAGCTGATATTTTCTTCCGACGTACCGTCAATCCAATGATTGAAATAAAGTCGGTTGAAAATGTAGAAGAAGCCTTGCAGGTATCACTTGACCAGAAAGGCAAACCTGATATTTCATACATGGCAATTCTGCTTGATAAATCGCCTGAAATTGTATGTAACGAACTTCTTGAAAAAGGGCATATATTCATCGACCCTGAAAAAGAACTGCCTGACAAGCCGTTTTCCGGTGTTGTT
>CAJTOG010000115.1 GCA_910577575.1 uncultured Ruminococcus sp.
ATCACTGGGAATGTAGGGAACAAATACTTGATTTAATATTAAAATTAGGAGTATAAAAGGAATAATTAAAACAAATTTACATCTTATTAAATAAACAAATAATATTTATAAACACGTTCGAGCGTGTATAAACAGGACTTTAGGCTCGAAGCGTTCGCCTTGCTGATTTAGTAGGGCGAGGTAGTCATGGAAAATTTCTTTGACTTATTAGCAAATTTTAAGCTGTCCTATCGGATATACGGGGAGAAAGGAAATTATTATGACCTTAACAAAAAAGCAAAAAGAACTTATATCAGATAACCTTAGAGCATATATGACTAATTTTGGATATATTCGCATTGAACGTGAAGATTATGGCAAGGGATTTTATGTTTATACGGAAAATTCTGATAATGCATCATGGACACAGTACTGTTATAACATTGATTATCTTAATGGTTGGCTTTACGGTGCTGTACAAGCTATTTGTAAACGCATGAAACCTTTAACAAAAGAAATTTAACTTAATAAAGCGTTTAAATTCAATAAGCGGATGTTTTATCCGCTACCCTGTCTGAAAATCCGATAACCTTGACGTGGTGACAGGGCTTGTATACAGAAATGTATATGTCTAATAGTCGGAAAAAATTAAGAAGGAGGGTACACAAGTGGTTAAGTTGGAAGAAAAGTCTGATGGTTATTATGTTCTTGAAACGTGTATAGGCTGTATAGCCGTCAAAAAAGCATTTATAGAATCAGACAAACCATTAGATGAAATTTCAAGTACACCAAAAACTGATGGATTTTTCTTGATATTCCTGATGCTCCTGTTGACGACAAAGAATATGCAGAAGATTGACGAATAAACAGTTAATGAAATCAGAAGGGGCGTTAAAGATAGTATAACATTATAACATAATGCTCCTTGTACCTTACTTTTATTAAAAGAAAATCAAACAGTTTGTGGAGGAAATTATCATGGAACACAAAAACGTTGAAACTTATGATGAAAGATTAACAAACATGGTAAAGGCTATCAATAAACGCATTAAAACGGAAAAACTTATTGATATGCTTGTATCTGCATCTTGTGAACAAGGCTATGCATGGAGCGATAAAGAATGCATAATAGCATTTACTGAAACCAATTGTATGCCATTTAATGTCAATGATTTAGCGTTTCGCAAAGCTGAAAAAGCAAGCGGAATTGATGATTTACTTGAAACTATTCGAGAATTTGTTGCGGAAAAAAGAATTGATGAAGCTATAAAATTAAGTGAAATTCGTAAAAAATTACGTGATGAACTTTTGAGCAGATTTGACAACTTGCTGTATTTTAAGAAAGGTGGAAAATAATATGATGAACAGAATCACAAGAGAATCAGCAGAATTAATTGTAGAAGAATTAATTTATATGATTGAAACTCGTCAATGTAACGACAATATTCTAATTAATGATATAATTGAATTTCTTGAATCAGAGGAAATAATTGACGTTATTGATAATGATTAATCCAATTATAGCAATCGACAGGCGGATAAACTCCGCCGCCTTAATGCACTAAACGAAAAGTTTAACGGTGACAAGTCCGTATCAAAGCTCAGAGTCAAGGCAAAGGTAATGGAAAATTTTTTAATTAAGAAAGGTTGAAGGGTGATTTTACGTTATTGGTGCATACATATCTGATTTGTGGCAACGTTTGGCTGATTATAGTAACAGTGAAGAAATCCGCAGTCATATGTATATCTAAAAATACATAAAAACATGATTTTAAGTGAAAAATTTAACGATTTTTAATACAAAAGGAGTTACAATCATGAAAAGAATAGGTTATAAAGAAGCTGTACAATTTCTGGAAAATTTTCATATTATCAAAGTAAAAAAAGATAATAAGCCGAAAATAAGCATATATGGCTTTGATGAATGTGCGGAAGAAATTTTTGTCGGATATATGTCTGAAAACACTTTTAACAAATTGAGAGAAGAGAATAAAATCCGATACAGAAGACAGGAACAGGGATTCACTATTTATTGGTGAAAGTTTTTCAAGTCTCTGATATGCTAAATATTAGAGACTTCATAAAGTTTTTAGCAGACTTAAATATGTATTAAGAAAGGAAAATATTATGAGAACACAAGAGGAATTTTATACACTTTTTGAGCGTGCAAATGTTTATATTCTTGCATCTGGCATTGATACAATGTATAGAGGCGTAGCTATTAGCTTTAGCAAGCGTATGAAAAGAACACTTGCAACGACTACTAAACATAGCAACGGAGAATATACAATAACTTTTTCAGAAAGACTTCTTGAAGCTGATGAAAACAGTTGTTATAATATTATAATACATGAAATTTTGCACACTTGCCCTGATTGCATGAAACATACTGGAGAGTGGAGAAAACTTGCAAATGTTATCAATAACAAATATCCACAGTTTGATATTCAGAGATTTGTTGATATTAAAAGTTTAGTACTATATACTCCACCTGCATATAAGTACGCTTTTAAATGTAAAGATTGTGGAAAAATTGTCAAAAGACGTATAAAAAGTAATTTTGTCAAGAACTATCAAGACTACAGATGTGGAAATTGTCATGGTGATTTCACACCAATTTCAATTTAAAATGCAAAAAAAAATACAGAAAAGAAGATTTTCATGAAAAGATTTTATTTTACAACAGAAAGCAAGGACGAAGAAATTTATGAACATTGTGGAAATATTAGAGGAGCGAGAACTGTTGCCAAAAGACTGGTTAATGAATACGGTGAAACGGTTTACATAAACGCTGCTGACGGTGACATAAGATGATACCGACGACGAAGAGCTTGACTGGTATACCGAAGATGAAAGATATGCAAGCCTTATGAATACATTTCTTGAACTGGTGAGCGAAGCTAAGAACAGTGGCGGATTATATTCAGACGGAATCGTAAGCAAATAAATTGTAGTAAAGAGCAGTAAATAAATCTTGATATAAGGCATAAAAGCTGATAGGTGCAGGGTATATGGAAAATTCCACCCTGCATTAAAGCTACTCACCGCATATCTAAAGTAGCGGAGTATGCTTGAAATATTTATAAAGGAGGAAAATTTCGTGAAATTTAAAGTTACAACAAGAGTTGTTCGCCCTTTCAATACTGATAATGAAAATTTTTGTTATTTAAAAAATATAATTGAAGGCGATACTTGGGAAACTGCATGGCAAACTTTTATCTCTGTAAATCCAAATCATGAATATGTTAATGCTATAGAATTGTATAATACAATTGAAGAAATTGAAAAGCAGTTCTATAAAATAGCTGACGGAGAAGCAGACAGAAAAAGAATTAATAAAATTTTGAATCTGTTTCATGTAGGAAAAATTCATACGTGTAGTTTTTGGAATGATATACAGAGAATTACAAAAAGTATTCAATCTGAAAAATCAAAAGAACGGTACAGATATTTAGCAGAATGGTTTTATGACCAAATTGAAAACTTAGGTTATTAATTTTACGGAGGAAGAAAAAATGGATAAGAAATACGAATTTACAGGTAAAACAATTGAGGTATGCGG
>CAJTOG010000116.1 GCA_910577575.1 uncultured Ruminococcus sp.
CGTTCATATGCTTCTTTACATACAGAAGTTAAAAACAGTCTTACGGAATCTTCATCCTTATTTTTTTTAGGACATCCATATTCGCCTATGATAACAGGAATATTATTGTCAATAAATGTGGTTTTGAGCATATCCATGTTTTTATTAAGCTGTTCATAGTCAGCATCTGTTCCCCATGTTGAACGTGCTTTTCCCCAGTCTGCATCTTCTTCCAGTATTGCAAAATCAGAAGGTGTATAATAATGAACTGATACAGCACAGCGATTCTCAGGGTCATCAGGCATTTCAAACAAATTATCACAAGTCAGTTCGATATCTGTTGAATATCCTGAAATAAGCAGATGACGTTTTTCATTATTTCCGCCAGATTTACGGACCGTATCAACAAAAGCCTGATTTATTTCATTTACAAGTGTATAAGATTCGTTTTTTCCCTCAGTTCCTCCCCAACGATTCCAGAGAGATGACCATCCAAGTTCTTCATTTTGTGATTCAAAAATCAGATAGTCATCATAATTTTTAAATTCATCTGATAATTGTGTCCAAATAGCCGAATATTTTTTCATGCAGTTATCTTTATCATTAGGAAAATTTTCAAGCCAACCACCGTCATAATGAAGATTCATAATAACATACAAACCGCAGTTTAATGCCCAATCCACTACTTCATGTACTGCATTAAAATATTCTTTGCTGATAACATAATCTTCTCCCATCATATTTGACCATGCTACCGGTATACGCAGAACTCCAAAACCTTCATCTGCATACCCCTGTATCATTTCTTGAGTAATAACAGGACTTCCCCATGCAGTTTCATAAGATTCAGGGGTACCATCTCCCCATTGAGCAATCCAGTCTCCGCATGATTCATAAGTATTACCTAAATTAATACCTATACCCATATCACGTACAAGTTCCATTGTAGTAATATCACGCATTTCTGTTTCCTTGGCAAATGAGAAAAGCGGAACAGAATGTGTTATCATAGTTACTGAACAAAACAACGCAAAAATTTTTGTTAATTTCATTTATTTCACTCCTTAAAGAAATATATTAATTTCATATAAATACAAATCATTATAAATTATTATATCATAAATTTACAATTTCTTCAAGTGTTAATCTAAAAATTTCAAGTAATTTTTACAATAAACAAGAATTATAAAAATAATAATTAATCTGCCTGAGATTATTGTAATATAAATTTTACGTAATGCATAATTATAATAATAAAATACATAATGGAGGTAATATATGTTTACATTAAACCGAAAAATTCTTTTACAGCGTCCATGTTGTACAGCATTTATTTCAGGTTCAGAAAGTTATAAGGATGTACATGGAACAGTTTCATTTTTTAAGGCATGCACCGGTTCATTAGTAGTTGCTGAAATTTTCAATCTGCCTTCAGAAAATGGAGTTTTTGCAATGCACATTCATAATGGAATGAGCTGTACGGGAAATTTAGATGACCCGTTTGCTGATGCAGGCTCACATCTGAATTTTACTGATGAAAAACACCCTTTTCATACCGGTGACCTTCCTGCATTATTCAGTAATAACGGATATGCGTGGAATGCCGTATATACAAATCGCTTTCAACCAATACAGGTAAAAGGATATCCTGTTATTATACATTCGGCTCCTGACGATTATCATACACAACCATCAGGCAATTCAGGAAACAAAATAGCTTGTGGCATAATAAAATGCAATTAATAAACAATTTCTCTAATTTTTTATTTTCTGCATAACAATTCTATTTTCATATATTCATGTATAATATATCAATTTTAATAATGATTAAAGAAGGATAGTCCGTAATACACAGATTCACACAGCAAATATTGTATATATAATCCTTGAAGAATTTTAAATCATTCATATCGTTCATAAACACAGAAAAATAATTCCGAATCTCTCAAACATATACGTTTTGAAAGGCGAAATTCACCAGTGTTGAATTTCGGAAAAAAAGTATCTCCCTCATATTCTCTGTTTATTTCAGTGATGTATATACGTTGTGCAAGTTCTAAACCCTGTTTATATATTTTTTCTCCTCCGCAAAAAAAAATTTCCTCAATATTATTTTTTTGTCCATAAATATGTGCAATATTTAAAGCTTCATCAAGACTTTTAGCAGTTATGAGATTTTCATCATGAAAATTTTTCTTTTCCGATACTATAATATTATAACGATTGGGCAGCGGATAACCTATTTCCTCAAAAGTTCGTCGTCCCATAATTACAATATTGCCTGATGTAATTTTTTTGAAATATGCTTTATCTTCAGGGATATCCCAAGGAATTTTTCCGTCTGCACCAATGATGCCGTTTTTTGAAACAGCGGCAATTATATTAATCATGTTGTTTAAGCCTTTCTAAAATCTGAGATACAGTAAGATTCAGCACAGGATGTCTGTAATAAGGCGCAATCTGATGTACAGGTTGAAGTACAAAAGCACGGTTATGCATATCAATATGCGGAACAGTCAAATCAGGTGTATCAATTACAGCATCATCATAAAAAATAAGGTCAAGGTCAAGGGTTCTGGGACCCCAATGAATTTCACGGATACGGTTTGCTCTATTTTCTATTGAGTGCATCAAATCAAGAAGTCCGTTAGGCGACAGAACAGTATTACATATCAAAGCTCCGTTCAGAAAATCATCCTGCTCAGTATATCCGTAAGGTTTTGTTAAAATAAGGTCGGAAACTTTCACATCTTTTATATACTCGCTGTTTTCAATCTGTTCAACTGCATTTTCAATATATTTTCTGCTGTTGCCGATATTTGAACCAAGTGCAATTATAGCTGTATGCCATTCTCTGTGTATTTTTACTGATACAGATTCAAACTGCATTTCAATGGGTGCTTCTGGTTTTCTTATTTCTATATCAACACTTTTAAGAAGAGAAAAATTTTTAAGAATTTCAAGAGCAGTTTTCTGTGCTGCTTTTTCAATCAGCTTAAAAGTGTTCTGTGTCATAATTTGATAAATAAGTTTGCACACACTGCTATAGTCTACTGAACATTCAAGTTCATCAAATGTGCCTGCTTTTTCTGTATCAGTATAGAGAACAGCATTTACAAAAAAATTCTGTCCGTTTATATTCTCATGCTCAAAAACTCCATGATGTGCAAATATTTTAAGATTATCAATACGAATTTCATCCATTTTTATATCCTTTCATAATTGCCAGTGTCATTTTTACGGCTCTTGCATTTTCCTTCACATCATGAACTCTTACCATAGATACACCTTTGATTACTCCTGCAACAGTTGTTGCGATTGTTCCCTCCGTTCTTTCATCTGACGGAAGATTGAGTGTTAATCCGATAACGGACTTTCGTGAAGTTCCCAGCAAGACAGGATATCCGAGACACTTACGAAATTCGTCAATGCGGTCTATTGCTTCAAGATTATTTTCATAGCTTTTTGCAAATCCTATACCAGCATCAAGTATAATATTATCCTTTTTGATTCCTG
>CAJTOG010000117.1 GCA_910577575.1 uncultured Ruminococcus sp.
TAATATTCACAAAGACTGTAAAATGCCATAATCATGTTGTATGAATAAAGAACTTTAGTATTTGTATTTTGGTTATCACTGTTATTACATATTGCACTGTTTGTACTTTAAATAACATTATGTACTTTCACACACGTTCATGTTTCATCTATATGATTTAAACGGCGACAGAATTTTTTAATCTTCTAAAATATAAGTTCCTGCTGTTAATGGAAATGTGTCAATAATAGTTTCATGTTCAACATCATACACGGGAACATCATATACGTCATCATAAAATGATAAATTTTCATAGTCAGAACGCACATTTTTATATTGAGAACGTAACCATTTTAACATTTTTTCGTCCGTTATAATCTCTTTATAATGTTCGTAATCATTTTGGTTAATATGTAAAAAGTCATCTTTTTGAACATAACCCCTTATGCCATTTTTACCCTTAACCGAAATTAAATCGGGAATATTATTATTGAAACTTGAAGCGTCTAAAGCAGAACCATAAGTTTCACCATTTGAATTTTGGGGGTAATCTACTGTTTCCTCAATAGAATCATTTGTTGAACTATAGGTATCAATTGTATAGTCAATTTTACTTTGGTAGTTTGTAGTCACCAAAATCTGTGTTTCATCACTACTAATTGTAGTGCCAGTATATTGATATGTACTTTCTGAATTATTTTGACTATTAGTTTTTTTAAAACTAATAGTTATGCAGAAAAATACCACAAAAATTATCAAAACACTAATAATGACACAAGCAATTGTTACTTTTTTAGACGACGATTTCATATTAACCTCCAATTAACTTACATAATCTGTTGTATACGTAGGCTGCCAGTCAGAACTTCCATTATGATTTTCATCAATAACAACTATTCCTGAACAACAGTTACCGCCTTTTGTAGCTGCTGTGGAAATCATTGTTTCAAAACGATTTGTGTCAGTAGGCTGCATTAATGCTCCGTTGGTACTTTTAATACAGTCCCCATTTATATCATATATTAAGACGACTAACCCTAATGTACCTGCGGGCAGAATATCCCCATTTTGTACATATGCAATTGTAGAACCATATGCTGTTCCGTTTGACACAGAGATACTTGCTTGACCGTAAACTTTTTTGCTAAAAGCTGTTCCAATGTAAACCGCATTTGTTGTATCAGATGAAGCAGCTGAAGCACTCATACCAACCATAGAAGTAACCGTCATAACAGCACAAGTAGCAAGTGCTGCAACTCTTTTTGTCATTTTCATAGTAATTTCCTCACTTTCATGTGTGAGGAGAAAACCGTAATGTCATTCTTGATGTATTTTTGTCGTGCGTTTAAGATGTGCGATAAAAGATACGATTAATATTCTGTCTGAATTTTCTCCAAATGTTTTTGTTTGTGTGTAAAAAATGAAATTAGGTGAATATAATTAATCCAACTATTAACTTTCATATTGTAAATTGTGTAAACTTATTGATTAAGAATTTATTCTTAGGATTCTAAACGAAAATCAAAGTCTATCCCACTGTAGAGCCATGCGTTATCAAATGTATCGAACTTCCACCCCTGTTCTGTCATCAGAACTGTGAAATAATAATCATAAAATGAAACTTTGTCAGGATAATCGGGATGAAAGACTTTAGCATTGCAATGTAAAGTTAATTGTTCTTCTGTCTGCTCACTAATCTCAAATGTAAGCTCTTTTGTGCAGGGACTTGTTGGCAATCCGCTTACATCTCCAACTATAAGAATGCCGTTATCATTGATGTATTGGTCATTTTTGTTCTTAAAAAGTTCCTCTATACATTTATCAGTAAAACATGATTTGAATGTATCAATAAAACTATTATAATCAACGTTTGTTCTGCAATATGGACGGTTATTTATTCCACCGTCGATATATTCCACAATACTTTCTTCGGATAAAGAAAAATCAGGAGGATAGGTTCTGTCAACATATTCAAACTTTAGCCACGAAGCCAAGTCAAGTTTGTACTTCAAATCTTCATCATCAAACATAATTGTTGTAAATTTATCATCGTCATAAGAAAATTGGTACTTAAAACCAAATGGGCGCAACTGAACATCTTCATTCAACTGCTCCGTGCCTGACATACTCACATTTTCAGATACTGTGTAAGAACTTTCAGTTGATACTTCCAAAGAAGCTGCATTTGTTACAGTGACATCTTCCGATTTAGATGACATACAACTGCATAGCGTTAGAGATATAACGCATAAAAATGTTTTTTTGAAAAGATTTGACGTAAAAACCACTCCTTATGAAATTGTAATAAGTTCTGTTATATCGTTCGTGGTAAAGGAACGATTTATAGCAGCATATGAATTATTGAATGGTACACCGTTTCCTTTTGATGCTGTTCCAGTACCAGGGTCATACACGACAAATCCGTCTGAATTTGAAGCCTTATAGAAAACAACATAGTGACTGTTATTGCCTGTTCCAAACCTTACAACTACACCATAGGGATTGCTGTTTAGTGCTGTTTTTACAGTTGAAAGAGTAGCACCCGTCTTTCTTGTAATTGTTTTATTAAAGTAATTGCCGATATTAAGTATTTGTCCATTACTATCGTACTGCAATTCAAGAGTTGATGATGAAGCAGAATCAGGTTGCACAGTAAGGTTATTACGAGCCATATAGACAGTCAAAGGGTCAGCATATTGCTTACCCACAAAGTCTGTGCGTCCGTCTGTTATATTATTTTTTGTATGTGCATTCATATTATGAAGCACCATAGCAATGGAACAAATCGCACAACCGCCGTTTTGCATTACTTTTGTGAAATTAGTAGGCAATTTATTAATGTTATAATCACCGTAATCTAAGGTATTGTCCCACTGCGAGTACCAAGTTTTATTGAGTCCCTTTCCGCTTGATACATACAGTTTATATTCCTTAGAAGTTGAGTAACCGCTTGCAGATTCAACCTTTATGTAAAAAGGTGTATTTGTTGAAGAAACTGTTCTTGCAATTTCTCCAATTCCTGAACTGTTCTGATTACCATAAGCCATAATAGTTCTCCTGTCTGCGTTATATACGTAAAAGTTGTAATTGCAACCGCTCGGAACACTCAGTGTGATGTCACAATAACCTGCTGTTGACGAAGTAATTCTGTAGTAATCCACATCTGATGATGAACTGATTTTTCCGCTTATTACCACATTATCCCTGCTTATTATATCAGCAGTATCGAATGTATTATTGCTTTCACTTTCCGTACTTATTATGGTGCTTGAAGCAAATGATGACGGTATACAAATTGCAGAAGTTAATAACATAACAGCAATGGCAGAAGCCATCATTTTTTTTAAAAGATTCATAATATTCCTCACTTTCAAATGTGAGGAGAAAACCTTATTGTCAATCCTGATGTTAAGTTATAGCAAGTCAAAAGTATACGTCAAAAATTTAATGTCTTTTTACGTCTGGATTTCTCCGTTTTCTTATTCGTCTAAATTTCTTATGCTATCCA
>CAJTOG010000118.1 GCA_910577575.1 uncultured Ruminococcus sp.
TTTTTAATTAAATTATACTAAAATATAAATAGAAATGCAAGTGTTTTTTAATAAAAAAAATATTTAATTGAAAGGAGAATGATTATGACTGATATAGATTTCTATATTGAGGGTATCCAACAGCTTCCTGCCATTATCGAAAGAGGTGATGAGGCACGTGAAAAATTTGCTGAAATATTTATGGAGTTTGTTCAGCTCCAGCATCTTTATGAATCAGCAATTGAAGTTGTCCGTACTTATCTCAATATACTTGACAGTGAATTCAATATAAAATTCCAGCGTAACCCAATTCATAATATTGAAAGTAGGCTTAAATCATCCGATTCAATAATTGAAAAGCTACGCCGTAAGAATATCCCCATATCTCCGGAAAATGCACGGAAAAATCTTCTTGATATTGCAGGAATCAGAGTAACTTGTTATTATATCAGTGATATTTATGTGATTGCCGAGATGCTTTCTCAACGTGATGATTTTACTGTCATAAAGCAAAAAGATTATATAAAAAGTCCAAAGCCAAGCGGATACAGAAGTTATCATCTTATTATAAACGTACCTGTTTATCTTGCTGCAAAAAAAACCTTTGCACCTGTTGAAATTCAGATAAGAACTATTGCAATGGATTTCTGGGCAAGTCTGGAACATCAACTGAAATATAAGCCCTCATCTGCAATAACTCCCGAAATTTCAGAAGAGCTGAAACAATGTGCGGAGAGAATTTCTGAAACTGATTTACAGATGCAGAAAATATATATGCAGATTAATGATTTAGATTAATCTGCATCTTCTGATATTTTTCGTCAACAAATCAGCAAAAGTACTATAATTAACCCGTTCCTTTCTTTTCTGTGATATGATATAATCATATATATACAAGAAAAGAAAGGAGTATTTGCAGATGTTCGGAATGGTTAAAAAGATAAAACATGAGGTCTATGACAAAACAATATATATGGAAGTTTTCGGGGATAATCGAGTTTCTTACCGTGTAACGGCAGGACGGACTTTCCTGAACGGTTATGAAGTTGTTACATACGGAATTGAAGTTGAAGATACTCTTATGGGTGAAATTGAATCAATAGCCGATTTTTCACGTGATATTGAAGATGCTGTCGATTTTACAGAAATGCTCATAAGCAGTAAGGCAAGACCGTCTCAGATTTATTCAAAAGCTCTTAATTATCTCTGGATTTCCATATAATCAATATATCTAAAATAAAAACAAGGAGCTTTTCAGATGCAGAATTACAATAACAGCCAAAATCCTGAATTTCTTAATGAATATCTTGTACATATAAAAGTTATAAAAATGCTTTCGGAAAGAACTATTCAGGAATATTATCTTGATACACGTCTTTTTCTTAAATATTTTTATAAGAATATTCACGATATTGAAAATGATATTGAAGAAGTTGATATTTCCGGAATGTCGCCTGATGAGTTGAATAACATTACAGTTTCTGACATTTATAATTTCATATTCTATACCGCTGATGAGAGAAAAAACTCTGACAAGGCAAGATACAGGAAAATTTCTTCATTGAGAAGCTTTTTCAAATACCTTACAAAAACTGCACATTTGGTTAAAGATAATCCCATGCTTGATATTGAAGTTCCTATGCCGAAAAGCGGACTTCCAAAATATCTTTCACTCAATGAAAGCATGAGGCTTCTTGAAGCTTCAGACAACAGTGACTCAAAACGTAATTACTGCATAATCACGCTTTTTCTTAACTGCGGAATGCGTCTGAGTGAACTTATTGGCATAAATATTTCCGATATTGATTTTCATGAAAACAAACTCCGAATTTTAGGCAAGGGAAATAAGGAACGTATGGTATACCTGAATGCCGCCTGCATCAATGCAATTGAAAATTACCTTGTTATACGTAAATCAAATAAAAAAGCTGCTGATGAATCTGCTTTATTCATCAGCAACCAAAATAAGAGGATTTCAAAAAGACGTGTTCAACAGATTGTTGATAACACTTTAAATTCTGCCGGACTTGGCGGAAAAGGTCTTACTACTCATAAACTTCGTCATACTGCTGCAACTCTTATGTATCAATACGGCGATGCAGATGTTCTTACACTAAAAGAACTGCTTGGTCACTCAAATATTGCAACAACTGAAATCTATACACATCTCAATGACGAAAGTGTGCGAATGGCAATGGAAGCCAATCCGCTTGCTGACATAAAAAAGAAAAAATAAGCAGCAGTTTTATTAAACTGCTGCTTCTGAATCTATGTTGTCCCATAGTCTTTCAGTATTTTTATTTCCTATCCTAATTCTTCCTGAACTTGTCCGTCCCCCGAAGAATCGGAAATATTCCGTGGGAAATAATTATATTTTTGCTTTCATACAGAGACCGATTTTATCAGCTGCGAGAGCTATAAACTCGGAATTTGTCGGTCGGTTATAACTATCTAATGAATAACCGAAAAATGAATTCATATTCTCTCTGTTACCCCGTTCCCATGCTGTCTCAATTGCGTGTCTTATTGCTCTTTCAACCCTTGAAGGTGTAGTTTCATGCTTTGAAGCAACTCGTGGATAAAGATGTTTGGTAATGCTGTCAAGACATGCACGATTTGAAAGGCATTCAAGTATTGCAGTCCGGATATATCTGTAGCCTTTTATATGAGCAGGTATACCAAGATTCTGAATCATTTCAGTAACAAGTATTTCTGCATCAAGGCAATTGCCGTCAGTTTTCTTCACAGTAACAGACTTTATTACATCATAAAGTTTTTCTGTTTCAAAAGGTTTTGGAAGAAAGTATGCAGCACCACTTTCAATAACCTGACGTTCTATAAAGCTGTTGTCTATCTCTGACAAGATAACAAATGCTGGACTCTGAGAAAGTATCGATTTTGCTTTCTGCATCACTGCAACAGAATCAGTGTCACGAAGTGATAAATCAGCAACAACAACATCTGGACTATCCGAAAGAACAGAACTGAGAATAACTTCACCCTCATTTCTGCGTGTATAAGCAAAAATTCCAAGCTCTCTGAGTCTTGAAGCAAGTCTGACGCCGCTTGATGCTGAGTCATCGCAAATCAGCACTTTGATAAATTCATTTTCCATTGGAAAACACTCCTTTTTTCCTAAATCTATAATAAACCCGATAATTCGGGTTGCATTTTAATTTTAAATCTTTTTTCAGAAAATTTCAAGGAAAATTTTATCTGCAATGTCGAAAAATAAGAATCATTAGTTAAATAATAAAAATTTCATAAATCTCTTGACTTTTTGAAAATTATGGTGTATAATATAAATATACTTTGCGAGTGTGCTGGAATAGGCAGACAGGCACGTTTGAGGGGCGTGTGTCGAAGGA
>CAJTOG010000119.1 GCA_910577575.1 uncultured Ruminococcus sp.
CTCTCTAAGTATTTTAAATAAATAAATAATAAAAAATATATATAAATAAAAAGAAATAGAGATTTGATGTCAAAAAGGTCAAGCTGGTGCTGATGGTTTCTCAGTTGATTTCACGCACATTGGCAAATTGCCGTCAAAGCCGTCAATCTTCATATTCACAGAAACACAGACCTCTCCATGTACGTCTTTTTCCGAGTTTATCTGTGGCTTTATGCACTGATGGATAGTTATTCTCCAACTCTGCATTGAAGTTTCTCTGTGCAAAAGGTGCAAGTCCGGCATCGGTGCAGTATTCCTTATAATGATTAAACAGTTCCGTTCTGCTGACTTCACCGTCCGATGAAATTTCGCAGCATTCCTTGACGAATGAAAGTACACTGTTGCTGTCCTCACGGTATTTCTGGAGTTCTTCACGATTTGCCTGCGTTTCGGAAAATTTGAAATGATTGTTCATCAAACGTCTTAATCCTTCCAGTGCAAATAGAAAAATGCCGTCTGATTCCATGCGGAATTTGTCCAATAAGTCTGGATCACGTTTCTCCTCCGGCACCGCATGATTGAATCTGACAATAATTAGTCTACGATAAAAGCCCTCCGATTTATCACCGTAATTTCTTGGTATTTTATTGCAGGAGAAAAGAAGTCTTGCATAGGGCTGAAAGGAAAACGGATTCTTATTTTTACGTTCCACAGTCAGATAATCTTCACCGACCAGTGCCTTGAAAATACCGTTGTCATCTATGTTTTTCGTTGGAAGGTCAGCGAAGATATTCGCAAGCTTACCAAACAGCTCTGCCGTCTTGAAACGCTCATTCAAGGATTGCCAGGATACATTGCTGACATTTTCCTTTCCCAGAAGAATATCGTTCAGTACAAGCAGCAGCTTTGATTTTCCTGCACCTGCTTCTCCTACAATGACAAAGCTTTTCTGTGCCCTGTTGACAGGAATGAGAAAATAGCCCAGCATTTCCTGAATCAGAATGACCTGTTCATCATCAAGAGCTTCATGTAAAAACTGCTTAAATCTCGGACAATCCGCACCGGGTGTGTAATCTACTGCAAGCTGTACTGTCGATAAATATTCAGAATTATGCTCCGTCAGCTTATTTTCAAGAACGTTATACAAACCATTTCTTACATTGATAATATATGGATTTGCATTGAGTTCACGCACATCACGCTGAATCTGCATCCTCCACTGTCCTTCTGCATCACTGATCTGTGACAGCTTTGTATTGCCGGGAAGCATTTTCTCACGAACCAAGTTTTTAGCGTCTAATTCTGAAATTTCACTATATACGCCGTGTTCATAGCGATAATACTGCTCGGCAGCATAGAATGCCGCAGTATTTTTTGCCATATCTGCCGCAAGAATATCGGGCAGAAACTTGAGTCCTCGTTCCGTTGCTTCATACCATGAAGGTATCTGTGCCGAAGATCGCCTATGTTTCTTAGAACGTTTTGCAGCTTCAAATTTACGGTATATTTCCTTGTGATATTGCAGCATTGGTTTCACATCAGCCTGTTTAAAATGAAACTTCTCCTTAAGTAAATGACTGATAACCGCATTGGCACTTACTACGTCCAGATTGAATAAATATTCCTCAATAAAATGCCTGACAGTCTGCAAGTTATCCATTTCAGAAATGCTAACCTCAAGTGTATCTGCAAGTACCCTGATTCCGTCAAATGAAGGCGGCAGATACGCAAGAGATGCAGGAGATTTGCAGGTGCATTTTCCGCTTTTTAGCTTTGGACACTGATATCCCTTTTCTTCAATAATTTTACAAGTCATGGGACCGGTTCCGGATTTTTGAAAATGAGCGATCTTGTTGTCTGTTTCCTGTGCCGTATATGCAGGATAATCTTTGGATAGTGCATGAACTTTTGCAATTCCGCCCTGAAACGGTACAAGATTTGTGATCATAGCATACCAGTCATGCTCTGAAAGTGTTGCCGCATTATCACGGCAATGCTGAATAAAATCACACTGTGATTCTATCAGTTTTAAACCCATTTCAGTGCCGTCCGAAACAGTTTTTTCTTCTGTTTCAGAAACATCTGCTTTTTCTGTAACGTTCAAAATCTCCGCAATCTGTTCCTGCGTATATCTCCGTTCAGGATGAAACAGGACACACTCCACCAGAACAGGCTCTTTCTTACAGTGATAAAATCCCGGAAGACGCATAACACGGCTCTCATTGACGCAGGCAGGATCGCCGCCGAAATGAGATACTAATGCTTTTTGAATCGGACGAAACTGTGCTACTTTTGCATCCTTGATAAACCAGTATGTATGCAGGGATTTTCTTGTCCTGATAACCATTTAAGGCGGCAGAGGAAATGCGTCTATCAAAGTATGCTGTTCCTCGAAAGTCTTATCGTCCATCTTCACGAACTGTGCATTGATGCGAGTGATACTGTCATCGGTCTGACCACCGGAGTTTACCACGAAAAAGATGCCATGATTTTTCTTGTTATGTTCCCTCAAAGTCGATTCCACAGCAAAGAATTTTCCTGCCTCAACCGATAATTTCGTACCTGTAAAGATGCCCTCTTTTCTATCGTCAAAAACACGCAGATTTACTGTATCATCGGGATTAAACATGACGTTTATGACATCCTGTGCCGATATATTCATAAGACTTCCTCCATTTTTTCCGTGAAATAACGAATCGGCATATGCCTGCGTTTTGCCCACTTTATTTCCTGTGTCATGTCCTCAGAAATATGACCACCGAATACCCATAATTCCACGCATTTGGTCAGCATCACATAATTCATGAACATTGCCGTCTGTCGTTCTTCACCCAGTGTATCGTCCATAAATTGAGGAAAAAGCAGGTGCGGCGCAAAAGGAATGCTGTGATGTCTGACCGCAAATCGGCTGTATTTCTGTGCATTTTCAATGTTCTCATTTGTATTGCCACGATAGGGAGAACAGATATATACCAGTGGACGAAAAGCGGCTAAACGGCGTGCTTTCCGCTCCTCGCTCTCGATTTTTTTCATTGCTTCAAATTCTGTAGGCGAGAAATATCCCTCACTGTTATGCGTTGATGCCAAATTCATTCCTCCAGTTCCTCTAAATTTCCGAAATTCTCTCCGGCAGACGCTTCCGCAACAAGTGGCAGGTCGAACTCCGGAAACGGCTTTTTTTCCATACATTCACGGATAAAGCCTACCGCTTCATTCAGCTTTTCTTCCGGAATGATAAAAGTCAGTTCATCGTGA
>CAJTOG010000120.1 GCA_910577575.1 uncultured Ruminococcus sp.
ATTATTCAGCACTTGGGAAATGAAGATGAATATGGTCTTTCTGCACAGGGACTTGTAAATGCGGACTGTTACAATCCTGGGGACGGTGTTTCCGGTAAAGATGCAAATTCAATTCAGAAAATCGAATCAGGGCTTCTTTCAAAACTTCCTGAAATTGAGTAAGCCTTTTCCTTAAATATAAGAATATGATGAAGAAAAGCTCCCTGCATCGGGAGTTTTTCTTTATATTATGTTTGTATAAAATCATTTTTTACTTTCTGTATAAATCAATCTTTTAGATAACATTTTATTCATATTTTCATAAAATCTGAAAAACCAAAAACCTGTTCAAAAAAGGAACAGGTTTTATAATTTATTCAGCAGAAGTTTCTGATTCTGTTGTTTTTGCAATTTCTTCTGGTGGTGGAACATCTTTATAGTCGATAAGGGATTCGGCATTTTGTTCCAGCAATATCCAGCCTTCATCTTTGATATTTATAAGGCAAGCTGCCTGTTCATCTGTTTTTTCATCTTTATCACCTTTAAGCGTATATCTGAATACAATTTCATATCCTTCAGCTACTTCAAAATCAGAATTAATACCATAATAATCATATTTGAGCATCATGTTTGCCCATTCAATCTGTTCAGGAGTAAAAGTGGTATTCTGAACTTCTTCAATAAATTCACGTGTGACATTATCTCCATAAGTATGTTTCCAGAGAACAACTGATGTTTCTATACTATCTTTTGCAGATAAAACAGCATCGTCATATATATCTGTTTCTTTTGCCCAGTTAAGACAGAATTTTGGAGTAGTTGATTCCAGAAGAAGTTCAGCATCATTATCCTGATAACTTTTAAAATAATTAATAAGAGGTTTAATAACATCTTCTGAAAGTTTAGCATCATTAGGTGCATTTGTAGGAGTGGTAGGGGTAGTTTCAATTTCTGATATAGAATCTTCTGTTGAAGATTCTTCTGAAACAGAGTTTTCTGTTACCGTTCCGGTACTTGTATTTTTAGATGTTGGTTTTTTGTTATTGTTACAACTGCACACGGAACAACCAAGTACTACAAGAACAGAAATTGCAGTCAAGAATTTTTTCATATTTTTATTCTCCTTAAATAATTAATTCAGTTGATTGCTGAAAATGCTTGTTTGAGGGTAGCAACCGGAATAATTTTTATGTTGTAGTCATTTGGATTTATTTTATTGGCACATTGCTTGGGAATTATGATTTTTTCAAATCCCATGCGTTCAGCTTCTCTTATTCTTTGAGAAGCCTGAGAAACTGAGCGTATCTCTCCGCCAAGACCTATTTCACCGAATGAAACTGTCATTTCATCAATAGGCTTATCCATTATTCCTGAATAAAGAGCCATAGCGGCAGGCAAATCAGCGGCAGGTTCATCAAGCCTGAATCCACCGACAATATTCATATATATATCAAGACTTCCCATAAAAACTCCTATTCTTTTTTCAAGAACGGCGATTATTATATTAAGTCTGTTGAAGTCGAAACCTGTGGCTACTCTTCGGGGAGCAGAATAGCTTGTTTTAGAAGCAAGAGATTGTATTTCTGCAAGAATCGGACGAGTTCCCTCCATAATGCAGGCTACACAAGTGCCTGATACATCATGCGGACGACCTGAAAGAAGCATCTGTGAAGGATTTTCAACTTCTGTAAGTCCTTTATCAAGCATTTCAAAAACGCCTATTTCATTAGTCGAACCAAAACGGTTTTTAACTGCTCTGAGAAGCCTGTAACTCTGGTGGCGTTCACCTTCAAAATAAAGTACAGCATCAACAATATGCTCCATAACTTTCGGACCTGCAATTGCACCGTCCTTATTTACATGGCCTACAATAATTATAGGTATTTCTCGGCTTTTAGCTGTATGCATAAAAAGATTTGAACATTCCCTTACCTGAGTTAAACTTCCTGGGCTTGATGTGATTCTGCCTATGCTCATTGTCTGGATTGAGTCAATGATTGCAATGTCAGGTGAACTTGCGGAAATAGTTTCAGCAACAGCTTCCGCATCAGTTGAAGTGAGTATATAAAGGTTTTCGGTATCAACGCCGAGTCGCTGGGCACGCAGTTTTATTTGTCTTGCAGATTCTTCACCTGAAATATAGAGTATGGAATGTTCCTCTCCCAAAAACTGACAGATTTGGAGCAGAATAGTACTTTTTCCGATACCGGGTTCACCACCAAGCAGAACTATTGAACCTTTGACAAGCCCTCCGCCAAGAACACGATTTAGCTCATTTATTCCGGTATCATAGCGTACGTCACTGTCAACGCCTATATCTTCAAGCTCCATTATACTCTCTGAAAGATTCAGGGCAGTTCCCGCTGGATAGACTGATGGTGATTTTGAAAATGCTGAAGTTGATGAAGAAATCTGCGAGGGTTCTTCTTCAAAGCTGTTCCATGCAGAACATGAGGGACATTTTCCGTGCCACTTTGAACTTTCATATCCACATTGGTTGCAGGTATAAATATATTTTGATTTAGCCATAATTTTAAAACATTAATTAAAATGCCGAGTCGATATTTTTCAGGGTTAAAAGATTTTTTCTGCCAATTTCTGCTATACTGTCTGAAACTACATAATTTTCCGCAGAGAAATTTGCATTATTGATACTCCAGCATGAAAATTCAGTGAAGAACACAAGGTTTTCCGCATCAAATGAAAATTGTCCATTCTCACCGAATTCACCTTCTGCCTGAACAAGTTCATTGCCGGAGAAATAATAGATTTCACATGATGAATCAGGGTCTGTACCTTTTGAAATTATAAGTTCAGGAATATCATCTCCGTTAAGGTCACATAATTCAAAGGCATAGTTGTTTTCTGTTTCTGTTGATTCTGTAAGTTTTTCCATAAGCTTTGTATGACTAAAAAAGATCTTGGTTCCAGTCAAACTTAAAGAGTTACATCCACTAAAGCATTTTAACCCGACAGTATCGTTATTTATTCCACAAGTTGCGACATCAGTTTACTTGCAATTGAATAAGACAATGTTAGGGGCAATGGTCGGTGCTGAATATGCAGGCTTTTATTTCAATGCTGATCAGATCGTTAAAATGGTTTTAACTTTAGCGACCTCACTGGGAACAGTAATGTTGCCACATATGGCCTCGGCTTTTGCTAAGGGAAAACATAAAGAAGTAAATAAGATGTTGTATACATCCT
>CAJTOG010000121.1 GCA_910577575.1 uncultured Ruminococcus sp.
AGTGCTGCACCTGAATATTTGTCATCAAAATATTTTGAACCTGTAGAAGCTTTTCAAGCTTGTCCGCAGGTGTGGTATCAAGTTTTGTATCGTGAGAATCTCCACACTTGCATTTAAATTCGCTTACATTGAAGTGTGTTGTAAGTTGTGTTTTGTCAGTTGATTTAAAATTCTTAATCATTTAATTTCCCTCCGTATTTACAGTATTTGTATTGTTTTCTACCTTTACAGGCGGTGAATTTATACCAGTCGCTCCAAGTGAAATCAGGAGCGGAAGAAGAACCGCCCGAGCACGAACGGATATACATTGCAGGCGGTCTTGTGGTCGTATATGCACAGTGGGTAAGACGATGAATATAATTGTAATTGCCATTTTTCCAAGTTTCAAGCGTAAATCTGTTGTCGTTCACGTCAGCAGGTCTGTTCAGGATTGTTTGTGTTATAGACTGAGAACCTGTTGTATAAATCTGAAAATTGTCTGAAATATATTCATTCAAATCTGCACCCGATGGGATTGACTGTTCATCAAGATATTTCTTGTTTGCAAGCTCGAAAAGCTTTGATTTTTCGGCATCTGTAAAACTGTTCTGAGAAAGTCCCATGCCTGAAACTTTGTCAACTTTCCCTGAAATAGCGGAGTTCATAGCTGCTGCGGAATCTTCATGCGAATAAATTCAGTCGGATAATTCCTTCAGTGTGTCAAAATCTTCCGGAGCGTCAGCAATGATTTCTGCAACTTTTCCGGAAATCAATTCATCTGTCTGCAATTTCGTGTAATAGTCCGATAAATCAGCATTTCCGCTGCTATTCCTGTTCGTAAGCTGGGCTGCTAAAAATACTTCATGTAAACTCATTTAATCATCTCCCCGTTTATGTACCAGTGTCCGTCACCCGTCAGTTAGCTGCCAGTTGATTTAAAGTCAGTAACCAATAAACTTGGTATCAAAATTCGATTTGATGATACTGGAATACTTCATCCTAATCAAAGGTCTTTTCACAGTTTTCTGATTTTATTAAGCAGTATAAATTAAAATATTAGATATTTACTATTTGTATAAAACAACTTAGTGAACTGGTTCACTAACAATAATATTAAAACGAAAATTTTCTTGAAAAATTCAAATCTCTGAAATTTCTTGAAATTCTCTGAAACGTTATTTATAGCCATTCAAACAGCTTCGAAAAATTCTGAAACACTCTGAAACATAAAACTGTTTCAGAAAATAAAAAAGTCCTGAATTTGGATTTTAAGTCCTAAATCGGGACTTTATTTTTTCACGTTAAATTTATAAACTTTTGTCTTTCTATCAAATTCAATTCTGAATATCACCTATTACAGCCATTTTTAGGCTAATCCAGTCAATTCAAGCCAAATCAATCCATTTCAACTTTTTGTCATTTTGCTTATAAAATCACATCCTGTGATAACCATAATAATAATAATAATCGGAATAATCAATATCATATTCATAATTTTTTCCTCCTTATTAAATAAAAAAAAGCAGGACGAACGTCTTGCTTTTTACTTCTATTTATTTTTCCAAAAAAGAAAAGTTATTTTTATCTATGGAAATAGTCTTCTATTTCATCTCCCAATGCTGATGCAGGGGCTATTTCACCAAGTCTGTAGTCACAGTATACTCCACGTATATCATATGCTACTTTATTTTTGTCCTGCCAGAGAATGTGACTGTGTCCTTTATGCCATACAATTTTACCTCCAAACATTTTTTGCATTATAAGGGCAAAATGATAGCAATATCCTGTAGTGAACTGATGTTCAATTACTCTGAAACTCTCAGTACTTTTGTCATGAGTAACAAAATTCCAGATAAATTCAAGAACTTCCGGCTTTGCTTTTCTATTCTTTTTCAATTGTTCTTCTAACCATACATCAAAGGAAGATTTATTGAACAAACTTGAATTGTTTTCAAATTTAATGTAGTATTCGTTTATATCATAAACTTTTCTTCCCTCAGACATTGCAGTCACTAAATCGTCCATTAATCCCTGAAGGAAACCAAGTGCATTTATATCAATAATTGCATAATGACAATTGTTATAATATGCCAATAAAAATGTAGCATTATTTGTCAGATTACAACTATTTGTTTCTGCGATTTTTTCTCGTTCATCGCCTATAGCAATCCGGATTTCTTCAAAATGGCTCAAATCCCAAACTTTTCGCAAGTTTTCTTTGCACCAGATATTGCGTGTATAAATTATCATTTTTTATTGACCTCCATTGTCTTTTTTATGTAGTATTGGGTCATCAAGTTAATCAAGGCTTACATCAAAATAGTTTGCCAGTGAAATAAGAGCATCAAATGATGGTTTTGATTTTCCATATTCTAATGTTTGATAATTTCTTTCAGTGATTCCTAAAGCAACAGACGTTTCTTTTTGTGTTTTATTTTGGAATTTCCTTATATTCTTTAAAATGTTCATTAAATTTAATCATAAAATTTTCTCCAATCTATTGACACTTTTCTTACAACGTGATAAAATTAAATCAAAAAGTTGTGAAGGACGTTTAATTTTAATTTATAATTATTATATATTTAATATTTCAAATATCAAAAATAAAATTGTTATCATGTTGGTTAAAATAAATGAATCCCTAAGTTTTTTAGTATTAAAGTTTATGGATATTTCTTCTGAATTTCAGTAATGTCAAATATGATTCGGATTCGCTGATACTGTTAGTCTCTGTTCCCAATTCATCATAAGCTTTTCTCTGTAAGTTCGGACAAGGCATTTTGAATTGTTTGAACAGAGTAAAAAAATCTTCCTCTGTTGCATAATCATTTTCCGGTATATTTATCATTTTAGAAATAAATCCGAATGTTTCAAGAGAAAGAGAATTATCATCAGTGACTATAAGTTTTACATTTTTATTCATACTTTAATCATCTTTTTCTTATTATTTCAGAGTGTTCATAATCTCATTTGAAAATTCAGACAAATTATTCATACACCTTTTCCAATTCCCCGTTGCAAACTGGTATGCCGTTTTATTTTTATTGACTGACTTCTTTGTAAAATAAAGTACTTCGTCCATTCCGAATGAAGCTTTTGCTTGCATATTCCGTATTTGGTGGTATGCAATTATTATAT
>CAJTOG010000122.1 GCA_910577575.1 uncultured Ruminococcus sp.
CAGGCGATGCAGCAAAAAAGCTGAAACGTGCCTTAGCTGATACGGAAAAAGCTCTGGAAGAAATGGCAGAGCTTGAATATGAGGATGAAAGTAAGCGTAAGGACGATGATGAAAAACTCCTTGATGAACTGGCGGCACAGGGCATTCACGATAACTTGTCCTTCTTTGCCTTTACCGCTACGCCAAAGGACAAGACCTTGCAAATGTTTGGAAGTCGTGACAAGAACGGAAAGTATCATCCATTCCACATTTATTCTATGCGTCAGGCGATTGAAGAGCATTTTATTCTTGATGTTCTGCAAAATTATATGACGTATAAAATGTACTATAAGATTGCAAAAACTATCCCAGATAATCCTGAGCTTGATACAACAGCAGGTATAAAAGCAATACGAAATTATGAAACCTTGCATCCGCACAATATATCGCAGAAAACGGCAATAATGCTTGAACACTTCCGAAATATTACAAGATATAAAATAGGCGGTAAGGCAAAAGCCATGATTATGACACCGTCTAGACTTCATGCCATACGTTATGTACTTGAGTTCAAAAAACAGATTGCAGAAAAGGGATATACCGACCTTGATGTACTTGTAGCGTTTTCAGGTGAAATTGAGGACAAAGGAGAAACTTATTGTAATCTTTCAAGCAAAATACAAAAACGGTAAAAAACAAATTAATCAGGGAAAATACGGATAGTATGCGGAAATCCTCGGTATATAGGTGAAAAATTAATGGGAAAATCTGAAAAATCATGCAAGAAATTAAATTAAAAGTATTGACATGAAAGAAATAAACCCCCAATTTTGGACTTAAAATCCAATTTCAGAGGTTTTGCAATTTCTGAAACGTTTAGCGTTGCAGAAAATTGTGAAAGCGTTGAAACAACGCAAAATAGCATTTCAGAGAATTTCAAGAAATTTCAGAGACTTGGTTTTTTCTGAAAAAAATTCATTTTGATGGGCAAAAATGGGGTGGCAAGCTGGCAACTAAATTCATATAGGATAGCAACCTGTTGCCACCCTATTTTTTATACATACTGTAATATTGATTGGTTTTATGTATTTGATTTGCGATACTGTTCTTCGAAGTCATAAATTATGCTCAAAAGTTTAACACGTTCTCTTGTTGGTAAACTTTTAAAGACCTTTAAAATTTCTTCTTCGTTTTCACTCAACATAGATTCTGACAAAGCCGCAGATTCGGTCTCTGTTGCACTTTTTATTGTTATTGTTCCGCTGGAGTGGTCTACAATAGAGTTTGAAATATGTGAAGTATTGGAAGTTTCTTTTCCTAATAATAAATAATCTGTAGATACGTTTAAACGCATAGCTAAAGCTACTACAATGCTACTATTAGGCATAGAACCTTTTTTCCAACCATGAATACTACCTGGGGCACCACCACATTCAACAACAATATTTGTTATCTTTAAATCTTGCTTTTCACAAACTGCTTTTAAGTTGTCGTAAAACACTAAAAAAACCTCCTTGAAATTAGTTGTTTTTCGCAAAATGCGTATAAAAGCAAAAAATCGCTTGACAAATGCGTTTATACGCTGTATAATATAAATATACTAATATTTCAGGATATAAAGACCCTGCAATAATTGTATCATAATACACCTGAAAAGTAAATAGAAAAGTGTAAAAAATAACCTGTTCTGATGAACAGGAAGAAAGGAATGATTTTTATGACATTCGGACAGAAGGTAAAGAACCGCCGTAAGGAACTGGGAATGACGCAGGTTGAGCTTGCTGTAAAGACTGAACTTTCACAGCCATATATCTCAATGCTTGAAAAAGGTACGTTTGCTCCGACTGCCCCGACAATAATCAGTCTTGCGGCGGTGCTTGCTATGTCAGCCGATGAACTTCTCGGGATTAATGATGTAAAGAAAGCAGGCTGAAAATATAGTGTTCTGAAGGGCATCACTTCAAAAGCCCTACTCCATTCAGCAGGAATACACAGCAGTTACCGACCAACGAGAACCGCAAGGTAGCAGACGGCACGGGACGAGAGTGAAACAAGCTGAAAGAAACCTGAAAACAGAATAGAGGTGAAGAAAATGAACTATTTATGCAGAGCTTCGGCATATCTGAACAGCGTGACAACAACGGTCAATTCTCTTTGCGGAATGGTGCTGAGTGATGAACTCAGGGGAAACGTTGAGGCACAGTACAAAATCGTCATAACGATTAACGGACTAGAACAGGCTACTTCTGAGTTTATCACAGGAATGGAGCTTGATGCCGAACTTCCGAATGCTGTTGTAATCAGCAAACGCAAGTTTATCAAAATCAACGAACGACTGATTGCACACTTAGAAAAAATCCAGCTTCAGGGCTATCATTTTGACAAGTTGATACAAACCCTGAAACTGGAAACCGAGACATTAAAGGAAGAAATAAGACTTTCTTAATGTTTCAAAATCATTGTATCACAAATTTCAGAATTTGTCAAGAAAAAATTTTGTCGGAGCAATCATGCTCCGACAGAAAGGAAAAGAAATGGACTACTTAACAGTTAAAGAAGTAGCAAAATTAAAAGACTGTTCTGTTCAATACATGAAGAAACTTTGCAAAGACGGAAAAATTTTTGCAGAGAAACAGCCACACCCACAAAATAAACAGCCCTGCTATATGATACCTGTATCGGCTTTATCAGAAGACTTACAGGCGAAATATTACAAGCAAAAGCGAACAGAAACGGGAATCCTGCCTGAAAAAATTGAACCTGAAAACGCTTCTGCAACGGCTTTGAAATACCGTTGCAAAGGCATTAAAAAATCATTTCAGGAATTTTCAGAAACAGAGCGTGCGGTCATCAAGTTCTGGATTGATTTACTCAACGAGTGGCAGGCGGAGCGTTCGAGACGAAAGGACAAGACTGAGTTTGACAGGATATTCGTTGCACATCAGAAATATATCAATCCCGATACTGAAATCA
>CAJTOG010000123.1 GCA_910577575.1 uncultured Ruminococcus sp.
AAAATCGCAAGCCGTTTGTCCATGCTCATAAAAAGAATTTGCTGCATGACCCACATAACATCTGAAAAACGACTGACAGCGGTTTCCAATGCAAATATTCTTATCTGAGGATTACGTGAAGAAACTTCAGCAAATGCAGAACCATTGATGATATAACATTCACTGTCTTCTTCTGCATCAACAAAAACGTCAAATGTGATTGTTTTTAACACACAGGAGGCTGACAGCATACACATATCGCCTTTATGCAGGCGATAAAGCGTAATATCCTTTCCATCCTCCGACATCATATAAAGACGCAGACTTCCAGAACACACAAAAATGACTCCAGAGCATTCATTTCCATTGTGAATGTTTTTGCCTTTAGGATATGCGGTAATCAGAGAATGCTGACATATAAAAGCTCTGTCAGATTTTGGTATTTTATTCCAAAACGGGAAAATCTCTTGATATAAAGATTCAAATAAACTTTGTTCCATTGAAAAAACTCCTTTCAGAAAAGAGGGAATATATATGAAAACGGTAATTATTGGAGGTGTTGCTGGCGGTGCTTCCGCAGCGGCAAGACTTCGACGACTTGATGAGTTGGCAGAAATCATAATATTGGAGCGTGGAGAATATATCTCATTTGCAAACTGTGGCTTGCCATATTATATCGGCGATGTCATTACCAATAAAAACAATCTGACATTGCAAACACCGGAAAGCTTTAAGTCACGTTTCAATATCGACGTTCGTGTTAATAACGAAGCGATAAAAATCAATCCCAATGCTAAGACAGTTACAGTGAAAGATTTGAAATCAGGAAAATTATATACAGAAAGTTATGATAATCTGATTCTTTCTCCTGGTGCTGAGCCTATCAGGCCAAATATTGACGGAATAAACAGTGACTTTATATTTACACTGCGTAATATCCCCAATATGATAAAAATTAAAGAATATATCGGAATTGCTAAGCCAAAATCGGCTGTTGTAATTGGTGGTGGGTATATTGGCGTTGAGATGGCGGAAAATCTGAAGAAAGCCGGACTTGAAGTATCTATTGTAGAGCTTACCAATCATCTCATTGCTCCTCTTGATTTTGATATAGCAGCAGACATGCATCGCTATATTAAATCAAAAGGAATCAGACTGTATCTCAATAATGGAGTGAAAGCAATCGATGGTAATACAATTATTTTACAAAATGGTGAAATTAATGCTGATATGATTATCCTATCAGTCGGAGTTCGTCCTGAAACTGAATTTGCACAGAAGTGCGGTATCCAAACCAATCCTCGTGGCAGTATTATTGTTGACAAAAACATGAAAACCAATATTCCTTATATTTATGCCGTTGGTGATGCGGTGGAAGTAGAGGATTTTGTGACAAAATCTCCTGTATTTATTCCGCTCGCAGGACCCGCTAACAAACAAGGACGTATTGCTGCCGATAATATTGCAGGGATTAATTCTCAATATACAGGCACACAAGGCTCGGCGATATTGAAAATTTTTGATATGACCGTTGCTGCAACAGGAATTAATGAAAAAAATGCAAAAGCTTCAGGAATTGATTATGATAAAGTGTATATTTATTCCGGCTCCCATGCTGCGTATTATCCCAATGCAAACAATATGTCTATCAAAGCTTTATGGGATAAAAAAACACTGAAAATTCTTGGTGCACAAATTGTCGGCTTTGACGGGGTGGACAAGCGTATAGATGTACTTGCCGTTGCAATCCGTTTGGGAGCACAAATCACTGACCTTGCTAAACTTGAGCTTTGCTATGCACCACCCTTTGGCAGTGCCAAAGACCCGGTTAATATGATTGGATTTGTCGCCGAAAATGTAATTACAGAAAAGATAAAGCAGTTCTTTTGGCACGACGTTGAGAATTTGCCTTATGACGGAAGTGTGACACTTCTTGATGTAAGGACTACAACAGAGGTACAGCGAGGTAAAATAGATGGATTTATTAATATTCCTCTGGATTCGTTAAGAGAACGCATTGGGGAGATTCCAAAGGACAAGCCTGTCTATGTTCATTGTCACAGCGGTCTTCGCAGTTATATTGCCTGTCGCATTCTTATGGGAAACGGCTATGAATGTTTTAATCTTGCAGGGGGATGGCGGCTGTATGAGTCAGTTATCAATGAAAAAACTGTTCCTGAATATATCTGTATCGAATGCAAATAATTAAGTATACAAACCGTACTTGCTGTCAAAGTAGGTACGGCTGATTTTTTTAAATGTTCAGCTTACTGTTCATAATTTCTTATTATTTTTTACTATAATCACACTTTTGATATTGTATTAAAGTGTTCTCAGTGTCTTTTGACAATACTTAAGGGAACATTCGACTTTGGGTGGTATTTCATCATATGATTTTCGGTTCACAATTTCATTTTTAATCAATAATTTCAACGAAGCAGCAAGTACAGTATCTGTAACATTGGATAATTCATTGCTCAACTCACCATGTCGGAGTACTTCTTTATTTTTTCCGAGTTTGAGTTTATACATAAAATCACCTCAAAAAAGTCTTTTTCTACATTATAACACTACACTGCTTAAAATGCAAGTCACTTAATAAAAATGGGTGCAGAGTTATTTCATATTCCACATGCATTTTTATTATTTACAAAACTTTTTTTGTATATATCCTCTTAATTACGTATTAAATAAATTCTTTTAATTTCTCAAATGTCAGCACCTGATTTGCTATTTTTTTATAATTAATATGTTCTAAAAGTTCCCTGTAGCGTGTTATGGTGGTGTGCTTTGTTCCTGCCTGCTCCTT
>CAJTOG010000124.1 GCA_910577575.1 uncultured Ruminococcus sp.
GTACCTACAAGGTGATTATCTGTATAAAGAATTATACGGGAGTGTTAAAGCAGGTGAAGGGTTGAAATGAAAGAATCGGATATTGTAAGGGCGATTTTGAAGTACCTGAAAACTGTGCCAGATTGTTTCTGCTGGAAGGAGCATGGCGGTATGTACGGAACGGCAGGTATTCCCGATATTATCTTCTGTTATCGTGGAAAATTTATGGCGTTTGAAGTTAAGACGGAAAAAGGCAGAACTACGGCTTTGCAGGAATCAGTTATCAACAAAATACAGAAATGCGGTGGGAAAGTCGTGGTTGTCAGGTCTGTTGATGAAGTTAAAACTGCATTGGAGGAGATGATGGTATGACCGCAAAAGAATACTTAGAACAGGCTTATCGAATAGATGAACGGATTGAAAGCAAGCTGACGCAGATTGAATCCTTAAGAGGTCTTGCTGCAAGAGTTACTTCTGTATTCAGTGATATGCCGCATAGTTCCACGCCTGATAATCAGAGACTTGAAAAAACTGTTGCAGAAATCATTGATTTGAAAAATGAAATAAACAGCAATATCAGAGAACTGCTTGTTCTGAAGAATGACATAACGGCAATGATAAATGTGATACCTGATATCCGACAGCGTACTATTCTTGAAATGCGTTATCTGAATTTTATGACATGGAAACAGATAGCCACAAAAATTGATTGTGATGTAAGGCATATTTACAGACTTCACGGACAGGCTTTAGTTAAAATAAAAAAATATATAGAATGTCACTAAATGTCATTGAATGTCATGTTGCAGATATGATATAATTATAATAGCAGATAATAAAAAAAGCCCCGATGTAATATCAGGGCTTTTTCTTGTATCATAACGGAGGTGAATACCATGCCAAGAAAGGCACTCAGACCATGCAGGCATTCAGGCTGTCCGAATCTTACGGACGGACTTTATTGTGCGGAACACAGAATTTATATACCAAAAAAGAAATTCATTCATGATAAATCAAGACCATGGGTTTCTAAGTACCATAATATGTACGGTAAAAAATGGCAGGAAGAACGTAAGAATTACCTGTGGCGTAATCCTCTTTGTGTTTGCTGCCGTGCCAAGGGCAAGTTTGTACAGGCAACGGTCGTTGACCATATCAGACCGCACAAGGGCGATAAAAAACTTTTCTGGGATAAATCCAACTGGCAGGCTCTGTGCAAGTCATGTCATGACAGAAAAACTCTTACAGAAGACGTGCATCACAAAGGAACGCCGCTGAAAGAGTACAAATATTGATTTTACCTGGGGGTATTTGAATTTCTACGGAATTTTCAATAGACCGAAGGAGTGAAAGTCATCTGTACAAAAATCTGTTTTCAAACAGGGTATTAACCCCCTTCGGAAATCAAATATAAAATTCAGCAAAGCGAGGTGAGAAAATGGCTAAAGACGGCACAAACAGAGGCGGTGCAAGAGCAGGGGCAGGCAGAAAATCAAAATCCCTGAATGACAAAATCAGCGAGGGCAAATCTGCAAAAGTACTGACTGTTCCGGCAGAACTGCATGGCGAAGACGTTCCGCCTGTCCGGGATTTCCTTAAAGCTCCGCAGGCAAAAGGCAAGGAGCTGATAGCCGAGGAAATTTTTTCCGATACATATAGCTGGCTTAAGGAACACGGCTGTGAAAAAGCAGTGTATTCACAGCTGATTGAACAGTACGCCATGAATGTTGCCCGCTGGATTCAGGCAGAAGAACTCATCTCGGCAACAGGATTCCTCGCCAAGCATCCCACAACAGGAAACGCTATTGCTTCGCCCTACATAAATGTTTCGCAGACTTACATGAAACAGGCACAGCAAATCTGGTATCAGATTTTCCAGATTGTCAAAGAAAATTCATCCGGTGACTATTCGCACACTCCCATGGACGATACTATGGAACTCCTTCTGAGTGTCCGGAAAGGCGGTTAACCGTTGGATGACATCTTTGACGTTGAACTCGAAACAGCCGATTTGATTCCGTATGACGGAGATTTTCAGACTGCTGAAACTGAACCGTCCGAAATTGAACCGGCTGAAGTAATTGCTGATTGAATCTGACCGATTATTTTACTTATCGTATAAACTAAACTCTTAATCCATAATTTATTCATATTTCACAGGAGAAATGTCAAAATGAAAACAACAACAAACTTTCAGCTTGTTCCGGCGAACAAGCTGATTCCATATATCAACAATGCCCGAACTCACAGCACAGAGCAGATTACAAAACTCCGCTCAAGCCTGCGTGAGTTCGGGTTTATCAATCCCATAATCATTGATAAAAACTTTAATGTTCTCTGTGGGCATGGACGTCTTGAGGCGGCTAAGGCTGAGGGCATGAAAGAGATTCCGTGCGTATTTGCGGAGCATTTCACAGACGCACAAAAGAAGGCATACATTCTTGCGGACAACAGAATGGCACTTGATGCAGGCTGGGACGAAGATTTGCTTGCTGCCGAAATAGAAGAACTTCAGAATCTTGGATTTAACCTTGAACTGACAGGCTTTGACGAAAATGAAGTTGCAGACCTATTTGCTGTGGACTGTGATGAAGCAAAGGAAGATGATTTCGACATAGATGCAGAACTTGAAAAGCCATGTTTTTCGCAGTACGGGGATATCTGGCATCTTGGCAAACACATGGTCATCTGCGGCGATTCGACTTTACC
>CAJTOG010000125.1 GCA_910577575.1 uncultured Ruminococcus sp.
AGAATTCTGCGGTTATTTCTGCGGCGTGTTCCCGGGTGATGCTGTTCATTTCAATTTCTACTCCGATTGTCTGATTTTTAAGATTCTCAATCTGTCCTGCCGTTTTTGCATTCATTGTGTTTTCCTCCATTTTCAGGGCTTTCCGCCCTTTTGTTGTATTACATATTAACTCTTTTCGGAGGATATATCAAGCCGCTAAATGTACAGAAAAACCGGCTGTGTATATTCGGAATCATTGTGTACTTTACAGCTTGATAAATTTGACTTTTTATGGTAAGATACATATAATTAGAGAAGAATCTTTGTTATTTTCCGTCTCCGGGAGACTTCCGAAACATAATATCAGTATGTTCACAATTTGCTATATTTTTATTCAGCAACTAAAAAACAGTTGCATTCTGATTCAAACTATGGTATAATATAAATGAGGACGGTGATAATGTGGGTAAAAAAGAAAAACTGATTGCAAGACTCAAGAGTAATCCAAAGGACTTTACATTTGAAGAAATGCAGACATTATTAATATATCTCGGTTTTGAGATGTCAAACAAAGGCAAAACCAGTGGTTCACGGGTAAAATTTATCAAGGATAATATACCAATTATTTTGCATAAACCACATCCAAGGAAGGAACTGCTTGAATATCAGGTCAAACAGATTCTTGATGTATTAGAACAGGAGGGACTTATATGACGAATGCAAATGTACTTGAATACAAGGGATACGCCGGTTCAGTGGAATTTTCTTCTGAAAATAATATTCTTTTCGGAAAAGTTATTGGCATTAACGGGCTTATTTCCTATGAGGGCGAAAGTGTAGCTGAGCTTCGTGAAGATTTTAAAGCTGCTGTGGATGATTATCTTGAAATATGTAAAGAAAAGAATGTGGAACCGCAAAAAGTTTACAAGGGAACTTTTAATATTCGTATTTCACCTGAACTTCATCGTTCTCTTGCCGTTTTTGCAGCAGCTCATAATATGACTCTAAATTCTACAGTGGAACAGGCCTTACAGAATTTTGTTGCCAATAAATAAAATATTATCAGAACATCAAAAACCGTCTTGATTAAGGCGGTTTTTTACTTTCTGTAGAAGCTGTTTTTTAGATAACAAATTATTCACATTTGACAGGCGTGAATTTATACCAGTCGCTCCAGATCAAATCAGGAGCAGCAGAAGAACCGCCCGAGCATGAGCGGATATATATTACCGGCGGTCTTACAGCCGTATAAGCACAGTGAGTCAGTCGCTGAATATAGTTGTAACTTCCGTTTTTCCATGTTTCAAGCGTGAATCTGTTGTCGTTCACTTCCGCCGGTCTGTTCAGGATTGTCTGGGTTATCGCCTGAGAACCAGTACTGTAAATCTGAAAATTATCCGAAATATAGTCATTCAGGTCTGCACCTGACGGAATTGAATGTTCGTCAAGATATTTCTTATTTTTCAGTTCTGAAATTTCAGAACTGATTTCCGTATCTTCATAATTTTCAAGACTTTCAAGCTTTGATTTTTCGTTATCCGTGAAACTGTTTTGAGAAAGTCCCATTCCTGAAACTTTATCGACCTTACCGGAAATCAGAGAATCTGTCTGTGATTTTGTATAATAGTCCGACAAATTTACATTTCCGCCACTACTGTTCTCTATGGTATTTTTCAGTTCCAACAGAAGTGCTTCTATACGGCTCTGGGGAATTTCTTCATATTCTGTTCCGTTGATTATGGAAGTCAGTATTTTTTCATTCCTGCTGTCCATTAGATTTTCACCTCCCTCATCAGTTCAGAATACAGTTTCTTCTCTCCGCTCCTGATTACATATACATCATCAGAATCGCCGTTTTTCAGAGCAATATAGCGATTTACAGCAACGTCTACAAACTTGGGTTCCAATTCAATGCCGTAACAGATTCGGTCAAGCTGTTCACAGGCGATAAGCGTTGACGCACTGCCAAGGAATCCGTCAAGAACAAGTCCGTTTGACTGGGTACACTGCGAAATAAGGTAAGCAATCAGCGGTACGGGCTTTGAACTCGGATGACCGCAGCCGTCTTCTTTGGAATTTTTTATACGGTCAAACTCAAATACAGTCTTCTGCTTCTGGTCACCGTACCAGATATGTTTGCCGTCTTTTCTCCAGCCCCAGATAATCGGCTCATGTATGTACTTCCAGTCCGTTCTTGTGAGGACAAGGCGGTCTTTTTTCCAGACAAGTCCTGCACCTACTTTGAATCCTGCGTCTTCATAGGCGTCATGGAATACACGTGCTTTAGAAGTAGCATAGAACACATAAATACTTGCATCTTTTGCCATATTTTCGTGAAATCTCTCAAAGGCTGATTTCAGAAATTCATAGCCCTTTTCATCATCAAGGTCGTCATTTCTGATTTTGCCTGATGTGCTTTCAAGGTTTACAAGATACGGCGGGTCCGTGCAGATAAGATTGACTTTAGTATCGCCAAGAAGTGCCCTGTATGTTTCC
>CAJTOG010000126.1 GCA_910577575.1 uncultured Ruminococcus sp.
ATTTGGGCGAAGGCAGCAAGCGTGAAAAATTCCAAAACAATATTGAAGCAATCAAAACACTACAATTGATAGATAATGAAGACCGTCCTGCTACTCCCGAAGAACAGGAAACGCTGTCGAAGTATATCGGCTGGGGCGGTTTGCAGGAGGCTTTCGACGAGAATAATTCTGCATGGAGCAAGGAGTATTCAGAACTTATAAATCTTCTTTCCGAGGAAGAATACGAAGCCGCACGTGCAACGGTAAACGACGCATTTTATACCTCTCCAGTAATTACACAGGCTATTTATGAGGGACTTTCCAACATTGGCTTTAAGGGCGGCGAGATTCTTGAACCGTCAATGGGCGTGGGAAACTTTTTCGGAACTATGCCCGACAGTATCAGGGAAAACAGCAACCTCGCAGGAATTGAGATAGACAATATTTCGGGACGTATCGCCCAAAAGCTTTATCCCGAAGCCAATATTGCAATAAACGGCTATGAGAAAATAAAGCTTGAAAAAGGCTCTTTTGATTTGGCGGTGGGCAACGTTCCGTTCGGAAATCACGGTGTGAACGACAAAACAAAGGCTTACAAGGGACTTCTGATACACGACTATTTCTTTGCCAAATCTCTTGACAGCATTCGTTCGGGCGGTGTTGTGGTATTTGTCACATCAACAGGTACGCTCGATAAGGAAGATATAAAAGTCCGTCAAATGCTTGCTCAGAAAGCGGAACTTATGGGTGCGGTACGTCTGCCCAACAATGCTTTTCAGAAAAATGCAGGAACACAGACAGCAACAGATATTATCTTCCTAAAAAAACGTGAAAAGCCGCTTAATATCGGCGATATGCCTATGGACAAGTCCTGCGATTGGGTACATACAAAGGAAAATACGGACGGTCTGAAAATCAACAGTTATTTTGCCGATAATCCCGATATGGTCTTGGGTAAACTTTCCGACAACGGCAGATTTGGCAGTATAGTCTGCACTCCGCTTGATGGTGCAGACCTTAAAGAGCAGCTTCATGAAGCCATGAAAAATATCAATGGAGAATATATTCCCCTTGAATTTCAGCAGGAGCTTGACGAACGTGCGGAAGATAATTACCTGACCGCAACTCCCAATATTGAAAATCTTACCTATACGGTGGTTGAGGATAAACTGTATTACCGTGTTGACGATAATCTGATACCGCTGAAAGAAAGTGAACAGCACGGAATAATCGCTGACCGCCGCAAGGCTATGTGCGGTCTTGGCGAAACAGTCCGTGAACTTTTACAAGCACAAGTAGAGGACAGACCAGATAAAGAAATAAAGTCCCTGCAAGCTGAACTGACAGTAAAATATGATAATTTTGCAAGGAAATACGGTCGCATAAATCCCATAGAAACGCCAAATTCACGAAATGCAAGCGGAGTATCGAGGAAAGCGCCCAACAGCAATGTTTTCAAAAATGACGTAAGACTTCCCCTTTTGCAATCCCTTGAAAAAATGGAGGACGGTCAGTTTGTAGGAAAAACGGAGATTTTTACCGAAAGGACTATACGTCCCCACAAGGTGGCTGAACACGTTGAAACTGCCCATGAAGCGTTGATTCTGTCAATTTCCGAAAAGGGCAAAATCGACTTTGACTACATGGAGCAGCTCACAGGCTTTGAGAAAAACAAAATAATCGACGATTTACACGGTGACATCTTCCCTGTTCCCGAACTCTCTACAGAGGATAACACGGTATATCAGACAAGCGATGAATATCTGTCGGGAAATATCTATAAAAAGATAGCACAGGCAGAAGCAAAAATATCCGAAAATCCCGAATATGAAAAAAATATCGCCGCCCTTACGGAAGTGATACCCAAACCGCTGAAGGCTACGGAAATTGATATGCAGCTCGGCATGACTTGGATTGATACTAAAATAATTCAGCAGTTCATGTATGAGACATTTGAAACGCCGACACGTTTTAAAGAATATGACAGCAGCGTAGCACAGGAAAATCCGAATGCTATTACGGTCAATTATTCAGGTTCGGGAAAAGGCTCTTGGAAAATCGAAAATGCACGTCTTGACAATTCTGTAAAATCAACAAAAAATTTCGGTACTAAGGACTATAACGCATATGAATTACTTGAAAAGATTTTGAATGCCAAATCCGTTGCCGTTACTCAGGTAATAAAAGATGACGAGGGCAGACAAAAAACTATAATTCTTGAAAAGGAAACAAAAGCAGCGGAGGATTTTTCCAGATATCTCACTGTCAGGATTGTCACATTCCCGTTCACAGGATTATACGAATAGCTCAGGCGTGTGCTCACAAAGTACAGTTCCGGATGCCGGTAAAGCATCGTATAGAACACATCCGACATGGCGTCCACCGTTATTCCATAGGAAGAAACATTAATCTGCGCCTGCCTCTGGTAC
>CAJTOG010000127.1 GCA_910577575.1 uncultured Ruminococcus sp.
CTGCTGTAAATCCTGCAATATATCTTGTAACCCTGACATCAGGGTATTCAATGCAGGCATTACAGCCTGAATTATAGGTGTGAATGTTCTGATAAGGCAAGCACCTGACTGTCTTGTATGTAAATACTTTGACCACTATTGTAAAGCTGTACAGATTCCGCCCAGAGTTGAGCAACGTATTCAGGTGTAAGGTCTTTATCTATATTCTTGGTGGCTTTAGCTATATTTACATCTATCGGGTAATATCTTCGGTCACCTGTTTCATCTTTCAAAAAATCATAATTGTTAGTCGTTCCTAAGAAAATGCATTGCCTTTTTCTGATTTTCGGATGCCTTGCATATGGTTCTCTGTAAAAATCCTGTTGACTTGCTATCGCTTGTTTACTTCGTTCTTTAATGGATTTCTGAAATGCCGTACCCTCACCAAGTTCGATAATCCATTTACCTTGAATACTTTCGTAAAAGTCCTTACCGTCAAATGTGGTTACTCCGTCTGTGAACCAATCAGGATTTACAGCAATTTTAGCTATAAATTTGGACTTTCCTGTACCTTGTTTGCCGACAAGAGTTGTGCAGGTATCAAATTTAATTCCTGCTTGGAATACCCTTGTAACTGCACCAACAAATGTAACAATTGCAACTGATTGAGTATATATATTGTCTGTAGCTCCTAAAAAGTCCGTAAATACACTTTTTATGCGGTGTATTCCGTCCCACTGTACAGAGAATAGATATTCTCTTATTGGATGATACGAATGTTCATCAGCAATAATACTGCATATCTGGTTGATTGATTCTATGGACGTAAAAAGTGAGTACTTTTTCTCAAGATACAGCTTCATTCTGTTTTCAGTAACATCACGCCAATCTTCACGCTGAAATGTTCTCATCTGAGTAAGTTCATTGAATTCTACTTTATCTTTATAATTTGGGTCATTGCAGAATATCAATTCGAGATTCTGCAATGTATTCTTTACATAACCAGTAGTAAGTGTTCTGGTAAGCTTACTTTTCCAATCCGAATTATCTTCCTTACGTTTCAGAGCTTCACTGAGCCATTTATCTTTATCAAGCGTTACAACTTTTTCAGAAAGTGTCTGGAGATTACTGATAAGCCTGAATTTATCTTTTACCAGAAGTTCATTAGCATCTTTGCAGTCGTTCCAGATGTCTTTAGGAGCAATTATATAGGGTACTCTGTGTTCATCACATTCTTTTGCAAGCTCTACAGTAGCTTTACAGCCTGCTTTATCATTGTCCAAAGCGATAATAATCACAGTTTTTGAAGTATCATAGTTAAATATTTTTCTGATATTGCTTGTTGAGCCTAAGCCGATACATGAAAATCCGCATTCATCAACACTCATACAGTCAATTTCACCTTCGACAACGAAGCAATATTCATTTCTTAGGGCTGACGGATTAAGAATGTGGGCAGTTCCTCGCTTCTGCTTGATGTTTTCAGTAGTACTTCGCCACATGAATGAACTATTTGAAGAAGGAATTATAACTGCTGGCGTTGTTTGATTATTTTTGTATGTAAAGCTTGAGATATAACCACAATATATTGATTAATAAATATTTAATGGGTAAAAATGTATTAACGGATAATGCGTTAAAATCGGCAGATGTTAATAATGACAGACTTATTACTCTTTAGGATTTTGATATGATTCTTTGATATTTAAATGGTCAAATTAAGAACTTCTGCAACGATTGATTTTTCAATATTACAAGTTGGTATAGATTATAATTGTTTGATAAAAATTTAGTCCCTCCGTTTCGGAGGGACTTTTGTTATGTATCTATACATATATCATTAATGTTCCTATTCTTCAGTACCTATATCTGTTAATAATCCTTTTACTTCAGCGTATGGCATTACATAACGTTGATTAAGATATCTTAGTGAAGCAGCAAGCTCACCATCAGGACCTCGCAGTTCCAAAAAGATATTATATCTGATTCTGAAAAATCAGAGCCTGTAATAAATTTCTATAGCTCCGGCAGGACGTACAAATATTATTTTTTCTATAAAACTCCTTAACATAACATTTTTAAGTGATTCACTTGACTGACTACTTTCAAGAATTTCCATACATTCGCTTACTTTATTTTTCAGCATTTCAGAAGGTGACTTTTCAGGCACAGTCGTTTTAATCTGCTTTTTCAGGTTATCAATTGACGACTGAATTTTTTCTTTGCGTTCCTTGTATTCATCAAGAGTATCAATTCCAGCTTCATAGGCTTCACGTATGCGTTGTAATTTCTTTTCCTCTCTTGCAATGGCTGATTCGATAGTCTGATTGCTGTTGTCATCTGACTGAGAATTTATCTTTATATCAATATCAAAAAAATTATTCTCAAAATCAGATTTAATTCTGT
>CAJTOG010000128.1 GCA_910577575.1 uncultured Ruminococcus sp.
AGACAAATCAAAAAAAATCCAAATATTGAAATAATTTCGTTTTACATAAAAATCCCACGCAGAGACCGATTGATAAAATGTTTACAGCGTGGTGATAATATAGATGAAGCAATTCGCCGTAATCTTTCAGACGTAGGACAGTTTGATGGTATTGAAAATGAAGTTGATATTATAATTGAAAATGAATCTTATAAAAAATCTATAGATGCTTTATCAAGACTTGTTTATTTTTGTTGCAATCATAATTTTAAATTACAATTCTAAAATTATAAAAAACAGAAACCTTACTTAATTACAGCAAAGTTTCTGTAACATAAAAAATATTTAGGATGAATAATATAAAACGGGGTGATTATTATGAATGAATTTATTGTTATCAGCAAGAAATCCAATACTACAAAAGAAGAAAAAGAACATATAGAAAATGAACTTTATAGGATTTTTATAAAATATTTTTGATTGACAAATTGCTAATGGTGGTGTATAATATAAATACAACTACCATTAGCCTTTATTTTTAACGGAGGCTGATATATTATGTCAAAAGTAGCAATATATGCAAGAAAATCTGTTTTTCGTGAAGATTCAATATCTATTGAATCTCAGATTGAGATGTGCAGGTTTGAGGCAAGAGGAGAAGAGTGTTTAATTTATTCGGACAATGGATATTCAGGCAAGAATACTTCACGTCCGGAATATCAAAGAATGATTCAAGATATTATAAATAAGAAAATTTATAAAGTTATTGTTTATAAACTTGACAGAATAAGTCGTTCAATACTTGATTTTTCAAAAATGATGGACTTGTTTCAAATACACTGCGTTGATTTTGTTTCTGCTACCGAACATTTTGATACATCTTCTCCTATGGGCAGAGCAATGCTTAATATTTGTATTGTATTCGCACAGCTTGAAAGAGAAACAATACAGCAACGTGTAATAGATACATATACAAGCAGAAGCAAAAAAGGATTTTATATGGGTGGCAAAATTCCCTATGGATACAAAAAAGTTCCAATTACTATTGACGGAGTAAAAACATCCATGTATGAAAGCGATACAAACGAAGCAGAGGACATACGTTTAATATATAAACTTTATTCTATCCCCACTATGTCACTTGGTGATGTTCTCCGTGAGTTAAAAACAAGAAATATAAATATTAACCGAAGAGGTCATGTATGGAACACTGCACGATTATCTGAAATTATGAGAAATCCTATATATACGTTTGCGGATATTAATATATATCGTTTCTTCAAGGAACAAAAAAGCAATATTATAAACCCTCCGGAAGAGTTTAACGGAGAAACAAGTTTATATTTATTCAGCGGCAATAATAAAAACCGCAAAACATGGGATTTGTCTAATCAAAATCTTGTAATTGCTCCGCATCAGGGTATAGTAGATTCAGAAACTTGGCTTTCTTGCAGAAAAAAACTGCTTGCCAATCATCAGATTAAAACTTGTAAACCCAAAAACTCATTCTTATCCGGCAAGATAAAGTGTGGAAACTGCGGTTATGGTCTGGTTGTCAGGTTTTCACAACGAAAAAACAGTGCTGTACGATATTTTATTGACACAGGGTGGTCAGAACATCATTGTTGTACCCATAAATTACCAACCATTCGTGCAGATGATTTTGAAAAAATAATAATTGAGCATATTAAGGAAAAAATCGAGACTCTCAGTATAAAAGCAAAGGAAGATACTAAAAACAACCACATTCAGAAAAATATTTGCAAATTACAATTTGAAATTGATAAAATAAATAATGCCATTAATTCATTAGTTGATAGTATTACAATAGAAAATGTGAGTAATATTACTATAACATATATAAATAAAAGAATAGCTGATTTGGATAAAAACAGAATTGAATTGTCTAATAACATTGATGAACTGAAAGAAAAACAGGGGAAAAACTGCTCAAATAATTATGATGAACTGAAAAACACTATGTCTAAATGGGATGAAATGGAATTTAATGATAAATGTGCTGTTGTAAGTTTACTTATAGAAAAGATACTGGTATATCCTGATAAAATCGAAATTATCTGGAACGTTTAATCATTTTCACTACATAATGTTCGTTTCGGCGAAGCTTTGAGAATTACTCAGGATAATCTGAATGCAAAAAACTTTTATGCCTGCAATCCTGCCTTTGACAAGAATTGTCCAAGGAGAAAATAAAAATCAAGTCAATATTTGCTGTTGCGAGAAGTGGGACTGCCAAGATTCTGACTGTTACAGACATCAGCTTACAGACCAAATGGTAATCGGAGCAATTCTGACTGTTCTTAATAC
>CAJTOG010000129.1 GCA_910577575.1 uncultured Ruminococcus sp.
CATACACGACCAAACGGAGAATACTGTTCAGATGTCATTGATTATAACAAGTTTGAATATGGCTATTTTGCGGAGAATCTGGCGTGCGGATACAGTGATGTGAAAATTATCCTGAATCAGTGGAAAAACTCATCAAAGCACTGGGCGGCAATTATAAATCAGGATATAACCCATATGGGTATCGGCGTTTTTTACAGTCCTGAAAGCGAATACAAATGGTATTGGTGTACTATTTTCACAAATGACCTTTATGGCTATACTGAACATGAAGGTCAGTATCTGCCGGAAGGAATCGCTATGGATAATAAAAATCCGTTGACTTTGGCTTCAATGAAACTCGGAAAAATCAGTATTAATTCCTCAGTCAGTTATTCATTCCCGAAAAAAATCCGGTACAGATTTTCTTTTCAGGATTTGAATTATTAATAATCTGTTAACTAAGAGTTATAAATATACGCACAGGAAAATTCTATTGTGGAGGTAATAAAATGAAAGAAAAACTCAGAAAGCTTATTGATGTAAAATCAATTGTAACGATTGTTCTGACAGCTGTTTTTGCCGTGTTATCGCTGAAAAGTCAAGTTTCATCGGAACAGTTTCAGACCATTTTCACGACCGTTATAGCGTTCTATTTCGGTACACAGCATCAGAAGAATAAGGAGGGATAAAATGCTTTCAGTAAGGAAAGAAATTTACGCAGAATCGGCAGTTTCTCCACATGGCAGGCAGAGCATCAGAGCGGAAATCGATGTTGATACAGCAGACGAACTGCCCGAAACTGACAGCATATCAGGAAGAATACTGCATCAGGGTTCAACGGCACTTATCATCAAAGAAGGCAGAGTTGCTATACTTTCAGGCGACGGTCACTGGTACATAAATGGGGAGATGATTAAATGAGTTTACATGAAGTATTTTTAGCGGCTCAGCTTGCGAACAGGAATAACAGCGGAAACGCTGATTTATCTGACTATTATACCAAATTACAGACAGATGAACTGATTTCCGGAAAAGTTGCAGAAATTATTGCTAATGCTCCTGAAGATTTTAACACACTGAAAGAATTATCCGACTGGATTTATTCCCATGAAGATTCCGCAGCGGCTATGAACTCCGCTATTTCAGGCAAAGTTGACAAAATTTCAGGCATGGGACTTTCTCAGAACAGTTTCACGAATGCCGAAAAATCAAAGCTTTCAGAGCTTGCAGACAAGAAATATCTTGATGAACAGTCAATCCCATCGGGTGCAGACCTGAATGAATATATTTCGGATAACTTTCAGATTTATACCACCGGCTCTCAATCTATAACCCAAACAATTTTGAACAGACCTGCGGACGTGAACGACAACAGATTCACGCTTGAAACTTGGAAAAATGGCAGTTACAACTACATTCAACGTCTTGCTCACTGTGCTTACACAACTACAAGACCACCTGCAATCTATATCCGTTCATGCTCGGGCGGTTCTTCTTCTGCTCCTGATTTGGTCTGGAGTGATTGGTATAAATTTACGCCTATAAAGGTTGAAAATAATACAAATACTGTAAATATGGAGGAAAATTAAATGATTAAAACTTTTAAATCAACTGACAAGACACAGTTAACCACACACTTCAATGTAAGCGAGTTCAAGTGCAAATGCGGCGGAAGCCATGATATAAAGCTTGATACCACACTTGCGGACAAGCTTGAAAAGCTCCACAAAGCTCTGAACTGCTCTAAGATTATCATCAATTCAGGCTACCGCTGTTCTACTCATGACAGGAATGTAGGCGGTTCGGGTACAGGTCAGCACGTTAACGGCTGTGCGGCTGATATTATTTGCTATGACCAGAAAGGCAACAGAATTTCATCTAAAAAGGTCTGCTGTGCTGCTCAGGATATCGGCTTTGGCGGTATTGCAAATATTGATTCTACATACACGGCAACCCATGTTGATACACGTACAACCAACTTCTGGAAGGGCGACGAAGTTAAAACAACGGCTTATTCCGTAACAGATGATTTTTATAAATATTATGGTCTTGGCAAATCAGATGTTTATCCGGCTACAGTCAATAAAAAGTCAAAAAATATCACGCTCACAATCGATGGTACAACTTACAGCGGCATATTGGAGGAAAAATGATTGAATTAATTAATGGCGACTGCCTTGAAATGCTGGAGCAAATCCCCGATAATTCGGTGGATTTGCTTCTGACTGACCCTCCGTATTCTTCCGGCGGACTTTTTGCGGGACAAAGAAAAGCTTCTACAGGTTCAAAATATTTTGATGACAAATATTCAGGTGCAGCACT
>CAJTOG010000130.1 GCA_910577575.1 uncultured Ruminococcus sp.
ATTTTTTCAGTCTTTTCGGGACGTATTTCTTGGAAATTTCGTTCATTCTGTTCGACGAAACCGCACGCTGTTCTGCGATAAAATCAAGCAGTGATGCATATATTTCGTTATATTTCCGGCAGTTGTCCTTTATTTCTGAGAATATTTTTTCAGATGCATTCTCACCTAAAAGCACGTTGTAAAATTCATGGAAAATTTTGCAGTAAGCACGTATTTTCTCAGCAATACTGCTGCAATCTACTGACGGCTGTATTCTTTTGGATTTTTTGAATAACTGAGGTCTGTGAAACCCTCCATACGGTGATACTGACCATTCGGAAGTTTCCAGAATGCCAGTTTTTTAGGTCTTGTGACCAATTGTCCATAGTTTAAATTTTTACCTATTATTATACCTCCTGTCCTGATAATAGACAAATTTCAGTTGTATCTGATAGCGTGCAATGCTGTCATCGGAATCGAAAACATATCCTCCCGACAGCACCTCGATATATTGCGGAACTCGGTATTTGTCGAGTTTTGGAAGATTTCCTACATTGGACTGCGATTCAATCCAGTCAGCAAAGTCCTCATAAAAGCCTGAATTTGCGATATTCTGCAAGGTGTCCGCACCGTACCTTTCACGGCTTGCAAAGACAAATTCAAACTGTCTCAGTGACGAGCCGTCAGTATACTGCCTTAAAACCGGATTTGTGATTTCACCGTCAACGGTGTACTCAATTTCAGTTGCTCCCAATCGGTCAACGTTCAGAAGCACGCCGTTTTTCAGCAGCGGACAGCCTGCAATGAAGTCCCTGATGCTCTCAATAATAGTCATTTACCGACCTCCGTTAATCATTTTCTGTGCGTCTTTCATAATCTTTTTGCCCTTTGAAGTCCACATTCTGCGTACCCATTTCCGCCCCCGCTGACCACTTGAATTCCCGCAGAAATACTGCCTTTTCGCATACGGAGCAGTGTATCTGATGATGCCCGTTCCAGCACGTGTTCCGGTGATTCCCGAACGCTTCAGAAGCTCCCCATCAGCAAGCCGGTCAAAAGTCACTGTGTCAATAAATTGGGAGGCACGCTCCGCAAAAGTGCGGAACTCTGCCTCCTCCTTGATTAATGTACCCCTGAAAAAGTCCTGATAATAGGGGAAATCGGCATATGCCAATTTACTCACCATCTTTCGGTTTTGGTTTAGTTTTAGGCTTTTCGGGGATTTCAAGTCCTATAGTTTTCATAAAAATCCTCCTTATGTTGTGGAATATGAACAGTAAATTCCCTTAACTTTGTTTTCATAAACATCAGTCAGACCATAAGCACGGTAGAAGAATTTCCATGCATCAGCAGTCTGGTTGTTTTCTGGAGAAATTACCTTATTAACGATGTGTTTGGTAAACTGAAGTACAGCAGATTTTTCAATAATCATGAAATTGATATTTTTACCTGCTGTTGATTTTTTGTATCCGCCGATTTCCTCGCCTGATGTTATTCCATTCAACAGGTCAATTGCTGTATAAAAACGTGTTTGTGGAATTTTTATAATGGTCGAAAAACCCTCAAGCATAGCTTTTGATTTATAAGTATCAAAGGAAATAATAGCGTTGTGGAGCGTTGGCGTGATGAACAGGATTCTTCCTTCATTCTTTACTGTTCCTGCTTTTTCACTGTATTTCGCAAATCTGTAAGCATCCATTTCTGGAACAACTTTATTTCTGATGAAACGTGATGAAAGCATTCCGAATGAAATTCCAATTGTCTCCTCATTGTCCATAGCATCTACAGAAAATGCTCTGCCACGGTCGTAATCGAACTTCACGGATTCCCATGTAAGATTATCATCACCATGTACATAACCGCTTGAACGGCTGTAATCTGCCAATCCATCCATGTCAATTTTTGGAATAAGAATTTCATTTGTGTTCGTTCCTCGACGAACGGTTGATGCGTCGCTTTCAAGAACGTTAGTTAAACTTGCAAGTTTATAAACATCGTCAAGCTTATCAACATATTTTTTTACAAGTGCGATTGAATTTGCCATAATTTTTTCCTCCTTTTATTTAAGTCCCATGATTGCCCGCACAAATGCGTCGTCATCTTTTACACCGTTTTCTCCCTGTGTAGAAACAGAAAATTCAGGCACAGGCTGTGCAGATTTGAACGCATCAGGGTACTTTTCTTTGAACTGATTCACAATGTCATCACCTCCGATGAGCTTATCGCCATCAAATTTGAGTTCCTTACTGATAATCATGTCAGCGACGTGCTTTTCATAAATATCGTCTTTAAGTCCCAGCAACTTCACAAATCCGCTG
>CAJTOG010000131.1 GCA_910577575.1 uncultured Ruminococcus sp.
CCTCAACGGACTTCTTGATTCCGTCAATATCCATATCTTCATAGGATTTTATGGTATTGTTAGCGGTATCAAGCTGAGTTTTCAGTGCGTTGTACTCCTCCTCGGAGTAAGTTTTCACAGGCTGTTCCGACTGCTTTTCCTCCTGATTAATTTCAGGTATTTTGTTTTCTTCTGCCATTTCCTTTTCCTCGCTTTCTTAATTTTGGGTATAAAAATAAGACCTTTTCGGTCTTTTTTTTAAATATTTAAACATAATTAAAACGCCCCTGAAAGAGCGTTCTGTTGTTGTATTAACAAAATGGACTATTTCTTTTCTCTTCAAACATTCTTTCTTCTAATTCAAATAATTCTTTTTTTAATTTTTTCAACTTTTCTTTATCCTCGCATTGTTTTATTTTTTTTCGTAATTCTAATTCTTCTTCAGTAGGGTTAAACATCATAAAAATCACTCCAATAAACTCAAAATTTCCTTTGCTATAAGATTATCATTTCTTACAGAAAAACATTCAGCTATAATCTCAGTATAGTCATTATGTTCATATCCTATATTTGCATAACCACTTAAATTTTCTTCTGCAAAAAAATTTCCGCCTTTGCTTTCAATATAATCATAAATTTTTCTGTCAATTTCTTTCTTTACATTATTATAACTCATATTCTTAGAAATTGCAAGTCTTTTTATAGAATCTTCATAATATTTATGACCCAGTTCATGAAGAAAAGGAGCATATTCAGTTGTATTTGCAAAATGCCCTTTGGATTTATTCACAAAATCAAGAACTTTTTCTCTGGTATCGTATTGGCTGTTAAAGTACATAATTCCGGTATATTTATCATAGCCTCCGATTGCATAAGGATTGATATGATGTTTATTAAAATCAACAACTGCAACAGGTGGCATTTCAAAGCCTTTTGGCAATTTATCCTGTATCGCAAGAAGGTTTTTCTCTGTCAGGCGTACAGCCTTATTTTTTCGGTCTACATCAATATCAGTAAACATATCAAATCTGCTGTTCGAAACTTTTTTCACATGCATATTGATAGTGCCTGTTGTGATTTTCTTTTGGTCAGAATATTTCGGAGTAAATCTTGACATATAATCAATACTACTCTGAAAATTACCATAATTCTGCTCCCTGAAGTAATCTCTGCTCTGACCTGTTTGACTGATGAAATCACGCATTTTAGCCTGTTTTCTCTTAACAGTATCATTAGCATAGTTCAGTGAATCCTGCATGACCTGCTTCAGTTCAGGGTCGTTAGCCTCCTGAACAGCGGTCCTGAATGCTGTCTGTTCACGCTTTGCCGCTCTGATTTCACGCTCGTAACGCCGCTGGACCTGCGATATTTCATACTCAGAATACTTTTTGCCATTATATTCAATATTTTTTTCGTCAAGCCGTCTCAGGTCGTCATCAGAATAGACAGGTGTCGAATATCCCTCGAAAAACGGAAACCAGTCATGACGGCAGTTCCAGCCGCCAAAGCCGTCACACTTACCGTAGCCAATCTGACGGAGCGACAAAACCTTTTTACCGTTGATTATGCGACCTGCATTCCTGCCCGACAAGCTCACAAGCTGCCCTTGCCACTTTGTATGGTCGGGTCTTGCACCTGAATGAGCCGTAATTTCCATCAAATCACAGCCCGATTTCTCAGCATTCATTTCACCAATTTTTTTACACGTCTGTCCGACACCCGTCAGAACTGCACGCCTCACAGCAACGTCGATGCGTTCCTGATGCCCCGACGGATAAAGCACCATTGCCCCGTTTTCGGCGGTCTTTTTTATTGCCATTTTTATGGCTTCCTGATATGAAAATGCACCGCTTGTGACCTGCATATATGCCTGATTACAGGCATTTATAAAGCCTGTCTGTGAAGTGACGGCGGTTGTCAGCGTAAGATTTTTCATATTCCCGAGCGTTTTTCTGTAACCAGCCTCAAGGGTCTGTCTCATTGCAGGTGATTGACGTATATCTACCGGAATTTCGCCGTTTTCCTGATAAATTTCGCTGTCAAAATGTACTGTTTCAACGCCTGCGTCCTCAAAAAGAGCCTTGACCTGATTCTGTGCTGCGTCCGTATTCTGTGCGATAATCCTCAGAATATCGTCATAAAGCAGACCTGCATTCTGTAACACTTCAGCCTGATGTTTTGCAGATTCCGTGACTTTTCCAGTTTTCATCATGCGGCGG
>CAJTOG010000132.1 GCA_910577575.1 uncultured Ruminococcus sp.
ATGAAATAGTGCTTTCAGTATATCCGGCAAATTTCACACCTTCAGATTCAGTAGTAGGCTGATTTGCTTCATCAAATGAAATGGTGCTGGATGGAGTCGGCTGCCTGCCTGTTCTTGTTTTGAATTGTCCTTCAACAGTAATGCAGTTATTTGTATTGCCTTTGAAAAAGTCACGTCTGAGGCTGTCTACAATAACCATTATAAGAACAATCCCCATCATAGACGCAATTATTCTTCCTATTCTTGCGTGCATTCTTTTCTTTTTTACACTCATATCCAACAACCTCCGCTCTTGTTCCTCACACAATAAGACTTAAAAATTTAACAAGATATATTTACTATTTTCAAACGGACAGAAAAAAATAAAACTTTAAATAATCCTGTTTTTCGCCTTTTATAATTCTTACCATAATATATCTTATTTAACATTATAATACAAAAATCAGCTTATGTCAAGTCAGTATAATTATTTTTTTAGTGTCTAAAGGTCGAAAAATTATAAAAAAACAATAATTGTCTGTTATATAAAAAAGCTGTACGATTAAATCGTACAGCTTTATATATATACTTAACCGCCGAATACAACAAGCAGGAAACCGGCTGCAATTGCAGAACCTATAACACCTGCAACGTTAGGTCCCATAGCATGCATAAGCAGGAAATTTGAAGGATTTGCTTTTTGTCCCTCAAGTTGGGATACACGTGCTGCCATTGGTACGGCAGATACTCCTGCTGAACCAATAAGCGGATTTACTTTTCCTCCTGTAAGTACATACATGAGCTTGCCGACAAGAAGTCCGCCGACTGTAGAAAAACAGAATGCTGTAAGTCCAAGAGCAATAATCATAAGTGTTTTGAGATTGAGAAAACTTTCAGCAGCAGTTGTTGCACCTACTGAAATTCCGAGGAATACCGTTACTATATTCATGAGTGCATTCTGTACCGTATCGGAAAGCCTTTCGGTAACTCCGCATTCTCTCCATAGATTACCAAGCATAAGACATCCTATAAGCGGAGCTGTTGAAGGAAGCAGAAGTATTACAAACATTGCAACAATAATCGGGAAAATGATTTTTTCTGTTTTTGATACAACTCTGTTCTGTTCCATTTTGACCTTGCGTTCTTTTTCAGTTGTAAGCAAATTCATAAAGAACGGTTGTATCATCGGAATAAGTGCCATGTATGAATATGCCGCAATTGCAATAGGTCCGAGAAGTTCGGGAGCAAGCTTGGTCGTAAGAAATATGGCAGTAGGACCGTCCGCACCGCCGATTATACCAATGGCAGCAGCCTGATTTCCCGTAAAGCCAAGAAGTATAGCTCCGAAAAATGCAAGGAATACGCCCATCTGTGCAGCAGCTCCAAGAAGCAGACTTTTCGGGTTTGCAATAAGCGGACCAAAATCAGTCATTGCACCTACGCCCATAAAAATAAGTGAGGGGTAAATTCCAGCTTTGACTCCTATGTAAAGAATATCAAGAAGCCCGCCGTTTGAAAGAATATGTCCATAACTGTGATAATATTCACTGTTACTGTCGAGAAAATCGGTCCATAGCTCAGGATGGTACAGTGCGTCAGTTGAATCAGGTCCGAAGTATGAGAGATTTACAAGCAGACAGCCAAATGCAATACCAACAAGCAGAAGCGGTTCAAACTTTTTCTTTATGCCGAGCCAGAGAAGTCCACAAGCAACAGCAATCATAATAAGGTTTTTCCAACCGCCGTTTACGAAAAAACTCTGAAAGCCGGAGCCCTCCCATAAATCTGTAAGGGTTTGAAGAATATCCATTTTCTGCCCCCCTTATGCTATGATAACAAGCGGTGAACCTGTATCAACGACCGCACCTTTGTTTGTAACTACCTGTGCAACGGTACCGTCTTTCGGAGAAACAATTTCATTCTCCATTTTCATAGCCTCAAGTATTACAAGAAGCTGTCCTGCTTTTACAACATCGCCCTGTTTTACTTCAACACGGAGAATGTTTCCGGGCATGGGTGCAGACACTGTTTCACCTGAAGCAAGATTTACAGGAGCTGCGGAAACCGGTGCAGGAGCTGCGGAAGATACAGTTGCAGCAGGCTCGGTAGCCTGAACAGGTGCAGGAGCAAGTGCTTCATATTCATCAAGGAGAATGGCTTTGCCCTTTTCAACCTCAACTTCATAAGTTT
>CAJTOG010000133.1 GCA_910577575.1 uncultured Ruminococcus sp.
ATCTTATGCTTGTAAAATCTTTCAGAGATGATTTAGCATGGAATATACAGCGACAGCTTGTAAACTCATATTTCAGAGTTACGGAGCAGGTGAACGCTTATTCTGACCTGCTCCAGAGACAGAACGAACTTGAAAGCCGTATTGAACAGCTTGAAAACAAACTCTCAGAAAGCAGTATCAGACTACCAGTGAAAAGAACGGCGAACGGGGAAAAACTGCTGAAATAATAGAAATTATCAGGAAAAATGAAAAATGCAAGAGCCGTCGGCTATGAGAATGAAGCAGAACAGACTTTGCAAACAACCGCCCTTAAACGTGGTGAACCTGAATTATGGGAAGTACCCGAAAGTTTTGATAGGTGCAGTATAAATGCACCGTTCCCGATGCAGAGCTTACCACCGTTATTAAAGGACTATCTGAAAGCCGTTGCAAACTATGTGCAGGTAACGCCCGAAATGGCTGTACTGCCGTTATTGTCGGTACTTGCTTTATTCGTGCAGGACAAGGCAGTAATAAAGCACACGGGAAACAGTCACACAGAACCGCTTAACCTTTATACGATTACGGTTGCAAGTCCAGGCGAACGAAAATCAGGCAGTCTTAAAGAGTTTATGCGACCTGTAGAAGAATTTCAGGAGCATTACAACAAGCTCCATGCTACCGAGATTGAGGAATACAGGACGGAGAGAGCATTTTTAGAAAATCAGAAAAGCAATGCCATGAGACGGCTAAAGCTATTACAAATCAGATTTCAGAACTTGAACAAAAGCACGAACTTGTAATTAATGTTAGCGATGCAACACCTGAGGCGTTGGCTATGGAGATATACAGACAGGGCGGTAAAATTGGAATTATTGACGATGAGGGAAGTGTTTTTGACGTTCTTAATGGTATATATTCAAGCGGTCAGGCAAATATTAATATCTTCTTGAAAGCCTATGACGGTTAAAATTATACTATCCTGAGACGTACCAAAGACAACATAGAACTGAAAAAACCATTGCTTACTATGGGGCTTATGGTACAGCCTGAACACTTTCAGGAAGCCATGAGCAACAAGCAGTTTTCAGTGCGTGGCTTTATACATCGCTTTTTATTCTCATTTCCTGAGAGTAAAGCAGGTTATTTAAAAATGAGCAGTCCCGATATACCCGAATCACTTCAAATAAGATACAGCGAGTTAATAAAACACCTGCTCCGTATGCCATCACCAGTTGAACCGCATGTTATAGTATGCAGTAAAGAAGCGGAGCTGTTGTTTTCTGATTATCATGAATATCTGCAAAAGGAAATCAGGGACGGCGGTATGTTTGAGAACCTGAAAGAATGGGCATCAAAACAGTTTGCAAGAGCGTTAAGAATTGCAGGTATACTTCATATATCCGTACATTCGCCAACTGAAATACTTACAGGTCAGACCGCCATGAACTCTATAGCGATAGCGATGTGGGCGGAAAACCATGCTTTAAATGCGTTGTCGGGCAGTGCATCAGAACCACAGGAAGTAAAGAACGCTAAATATATACTGAATAAGCTGAAAAAGTCTGAAAAACCTTTAGTTTCCAAAAGTTAACTTCTGAGACTTTGAGAGCCTTTGAATTTGATGCACCTTTGGAAATCCTTGAAGATATGAACTGTATCAGGATTGAAATAATTAAAAACGGCGAACGTAGAAAGCCAAAGGAACGTATTAAAATCAATCCATTAATCAAACAAATATAAAAAATGCCGTCCAATTGAAGAGGCAGACGGCACTTTTGGAAACCATTCATAAAAGGGTATTTTATGAAAAGACTTATCCCAGTCTTATTATAACATATCCTCACAGAAAAATCAAGGGGATATTTTTATTATGGTAAGTATTTCAGCAAGAAAAAATAAAAAGGGCGTAATAACAAGCTACACAATAAGAGTATATAACGGCTACGACAACAACGGAAAGCGACTGAAATTCATATACGACAAGCTATAAGCCTGCTCCAAATATGACGATTAAACAGGCTGAAAAGGAAGCCAGAAGACAGGCATTGTTATTTGAGGAAAAATGCAGGTTCGGATATATGCCTGACAATAGGCAGACGTTTGCAGAGTATGCGGAATATGTTCTTGCAGTAAAGGAGCAGGCAGGAACAAAGCACACCACCATAACACGCTACAGG
>CAJTOG010000134.1 GCA_910577575.1 uncultured Ruminococcus sp.
GAAGTTGGGTGATGTTGTCACAATACTGCCATTTGACGCAATACTGCCGTTAATACAGATACTATCCGCATTAATTGTAATAGCTCCTTTAGTATTTGAAGCTGCAAACATCGTATAAGGATACTTCTCAGGTACTGTCTGTTCATCTGCAAATGCAGGAAAACATGGCATAATTGAAGCAGTAACAGCAAGACTCATAACTCCTGAAAGTATACGTTTCAAATTGTTTTTTAGTTTCATAATATACCTCTTTTCTCAAATGCATAGAATACTCGTTTCATAATATTTTCTTAATCTGATATTAATTAAACACAATCAATATAACCACCGCCTTTCATAGTGTATTAAGCTAAATTCAGAAATAATCTATAATTACTTATTATTAATTAGTATAACACAAACTAATTTATTTGTAAATAGTTTTTTTGTAGAAAAATGTCGATTTTTGCGGTTGGGTAAATGATAACTAATATTAAGTTTAAACATTTTGATGTTCACAACTGATTCAATGTGAAATAAACCTATTTAAAAATAAAATGAAGCAGTATATTGCACTGTTCAGACAGACAAAATTCATATTCCCTATTTTTTCTCAATTCCTGAAATCATATTCAATACAACAATAAAAAAGCACGGAAAATTCAGGGTTCGCAGGGCAAACAACAGAATAACCGACAGCATCAGAAATACCATGAAGCTCCTCCATACAAATCATTTTTTTATTCTGTTCCGGAAAAACAGGCTTTTGTTCAGGCAAAACTTGATGAAAAAAATATCCCCTACCGTAAGACTAAAAACGGTTTTGAAACACAGGAATGCTATGTTGACGAAATCAGAAACATTGAAAAAATCCGTGAGGATATTGACAGGCTTCTGATGCAACCTGCAAATATTGATGAACTGCTTGAAAAGCTCAGGAAAGAAAAATATGAAATCAAATATAATCCTTCAGGTAAAATACAAAAAAGGTAAAATCTGGGGAAATGCGGATAGTATGCGGAAATTCTCGGTATATAGGCAAAAAATTAATGGGGAAATCTGAAAAATCATGCAACAAATTAAATTAAAAGTGTTGACATGAAAGAAATAAACCCCCGATTTTGAACTTAAAATCCAATTTCAGAGGTTTTGCAATTTCTGAAACGTTTAGCGTTGCAGAAAATTGTGAGAACGTTGAAATAACGCAAAATAGCATTTCAGAGAATTTCAAGAAATTTCAGAGCTTTTAATTTTTCTGAAAAAAATTTGTTTTTATACAAATAGTAAATTATTTTTTTGTGTTATTTAAAATAATTATATCACATCTTTATTTTTGATTTTTTGTGATTCCTCTACCATTGCTGTGTATTCCTGCTGATTGGGATACCGCTGTTGCCGTACAACGGTTCAGAAACGTTTCACTTCAGCCTGCTTTTTTCGTGTCACTTATTCCAAGAAGTTCATCAGCCGGCAGGTCAAGAACAACAGCGAGTTTTATAATTATGGGGGCTGTCGGGTTGAACTGTCCCTTTTCGAGCATTGAGATATATGGCTGTGAAAGTTGTGTTATGAATGCAAGCTCAATCTGAGTCATTCCCAGTTCCTTATGGCGGTTCTTTAAGAGATTTAGGCAATAATTCAAGCGGAACAGTTACTATAAATAACAATCCCATTCCAAAAGAGGAAAAATCAGAAAATGAAGAAATTTGTATGACGGAGCAGGATGTAAGTGATATAGCAAAAGAGATTATTAAAATCTCCGAAAGTCTACCAATGCGAGAACGAGTCAAACTGCTCGGTGTAATTTACGATTTTGAAGAAAATTATCACAATTCAAATACATAAAATCGATATTACAATGTGTATAAAAATAATTTAGTGAACTGGTTCACCAACAATTGTAATTTAGTTCACTAAGTGAACCTTAATATTTTTATATTAAAATGAAAATTTTCTTGAAATTCTCTGAAACGCTATTTTGCGTTGTTTCAACGCTTTTGAAAAATTCTGTAACGCTAAACGTTTCAGAAATTGCAAAACCTCTGAAATTGGATTTTAAGTCCAAA
>CAJTOG010000135.1 GCA_910577575.1 uncultured Ruminococcus sp.
TAATAATTTTTTTCATCGGGTTCAAGGTGGATAAACAAGTACTGTGTGAAAATTATTTTTTCATGCAGATTCCATTTTCCGCCATGCCTGATATATTCCCGGACTGTTGGCAGAACCGCATCAAATCCACGTTTTTTCAATTCGTTGCAAGCCGATATTTCATAGCCTGATTTTACCTGTAAAACGTACATTTTCATGACTGTTTCTCCTTAATGAACTTCTTGACACGCCTGTAAAGTTCAGGGTCTTCGTCCGCCATTGCCTCAAAAATCAGGCTCTGGAACTGATCTGCACCATTTTCAAGAACACTCTGGCTACCGATGTCGATTTTTTTCTTGTAAGCAACCGCACGGGTCAGAGCGACGGCGTTCTTCATCAGCGTTTCAAAGTCAATTTCTTTTGCCTGTTCTTCGGATAAATTGTTGATTGCCTGAAATACCTGATTGCTCAGAAGCCGCAGTATTCCGTCGGTTACGTCGAGATTTTTGTACTTTTCAGTCTCTTCCATAACCGCCCTGAAATTCTCCTGTGCAAGCCTGAGCGACTGCAATGTTTCATTCAGATTTGAAGCATACCTCTGCACTGAACTGACTGAAATCTGTACGCCGTTTCTGCGGATATATTCGACAATTTCGTGGTACGTGAAATCTGCCTTAATCATCTCGTCAACGGCTTCACGGAGGTCTGCCGGAAGACCGTCAATTATCGAATGTTTGCGATTTTTCTTCTTCATATTTCTACGCATTCATCCTCAATTACGCCTGCCAGCAGCTGAATACCCTTTGCAGTCAGCTTGCCCTCAAGCATATTGAAATCATCATCCGCAAGACCTGACGATTGCTTGCTTTCAATATTTCTGAGATGCAGATATCCTGCTTCGTGAAGATAATTTATGCTGTTCTCAATGTCGTTTTTATCGATATTCAGGGCATATTTTATGTCCTTCAAACGGTTGAATTTTGTCTTCAGAATGTTCACCGCACGAAGCACAGAGCCGTTGTTTTCCACGAAATTCCCTGCCGAAATACGCCTGTTCAGAGTTTCCTTATCCATTTCCGATTTCTCCCTTCACTTCAAGTAAAATGTCCATTATTCTGTCAAGTTTCCGATGATTTTCATTCTGCTCACGAAAAAAATCCTCTTTCGTAATGTAGTCCTCTTTGATTTTCGCAATATTCTTTTTACAGCTGTCCAGCTCGTCGATTGTACGTTTCAGAAAGAACGTAATTACGCCTATTCCTGCCGTCAGTGCAAGCTCTATTATGTAGCTTATTTCCATTTCCTCACCACCAATAAAAAATGCTATAATCAGTCTTTTTCCTGATTATAGCATGAAAAAATTATTGAAATCAACTTATAATATTTGGACGGATTTTAATAAACATATTATTTACTTTTTATTTAATATATTTCTTATTGTTGGTTCTGAAAGATTGTATTCTTTTGCAAGCTGACGGCAGTTTGTACCATTGAATTTTTTACGGATTTCTTCATCCCTGTCCGGTCGTGTAACAGTGTCGGATTTATTGATATAAATATGACTTCCGCCATAATGTTCAACAAGTTTTCTGTATGCTTCAATGCCGATGATTTCGGCAATTTCTTTCTGTTGTTCACTGCGGAGCTGAGTGATTGAAATAAGCTTGTCAATGTTCATTTTTCATCTTCCTTTCGGCAGTTTTTATGTAACTTTTCAGCGTCTCGATAAGTTTGTCCGCATCACGTTCCTTCACCCACCGGAACGGCTCACGTCTGAATGAAGACGTATTCAGAATCTTTTCTATCGCACCGCAGAGGCGTTCAGCAGGCTTCGCACCGGACGGGTCAGTCTCGCATAATTCATAAACCAACGACCATACTTTTTTCCTGTGTGCAGGGCTGATTTTCTGCGGATTTTCTTCTGTTTCCCTGTATGAAAGAAGTTCCTTCAGAACCGCTTTTTCCTCTCTCTGATTCAGCTCACTGACGTGTTCTTTTCCCGTGATTCTGTAAACAATAATGTGAAAAGGGTCTTCCGGATTCCCACGCT
>CAJTOG010000136.1 GCA_910577575.1 uncultured Ruminococcus sp.
AGCCGGTGTTATTCTGAATATTATACTGAACTGGCTTCTTATTTTCGGTGTTGGTCCTTTTCCCCGTATGGAAGCAAAAGGAGCTGCTCTTGCCACAGTAATATCAACAGCTTTTCAATTAATATGCCCGATGATATTTATGCTTAAAAAAGACAGTCTGAAAATGCGGTTAAGATATGTTATACACAGCGACAGGTCTTTTATGAAAGATTATATGAAATATACACTTCCCCTGCTCGGAAACCAGCTTGCATACGGTCTTGGATTCACAATGTATTCAGTAATCCTCGGACATCTCGGAAGTGATGCTGCCGCTGCAAATTCAATTGCAAATATAATAAAAAACCTTGCAATATGTGTATGTCAGGGAGTAGCTTCAGCTTCTGCTGTTATCATCGGTGCAGAACTTGGACAGGGAAATATTGAAACAGCAAGAGAATATGGCTCAAAATTCTGTAAAATGTCACTGATAAGCGGATTTATTTCGGGTGCACTGATTCTCTGCATGATTCCCTTTGTATCCTTGTTTGATTCAATAAGCACCACAGCTCAGAGTTATCTGAAAATAATGCTTATTGTATGTTCATATTACGTAATTGGAAAAGCAATGAATATGACTGTAATCGGAGGTATTTTTCCATCAGGCGGTGATTCAAAATTCGGATTCAAATGCGATACAATTACAATGTGGTGTGTAACAGTACCTATCGGACTTATTTTCGCCTTTGTTCTTAAACTGCCTGTACTTGCCGTTTATATCTCAATCAATATTGATGAAATAATAAAACTTCCAGCAGTTTATAAGCATTACAAAAAATACAACTGGCTTAATAATCTTACTAAAAAGCCCGTGGAGGTTTCTTAATGGTTTATACAATAACCTTTAATCCTGCGATTGACTATGTTATACATACTAATAAACTTAAAACGAATTCTGTTAACCGTTCAAAAAATGAAAATATATATTTCGGCGGAAAAGGAATAAATGTTTCCCTGGTTCTTTCAGAGCTGAGCGTTGCCTCTGTAGCATTGGGATTTGTTGCAGGATTTACAGGAGAAGCAATTGAAAAAGGTCTAAAGGAATCGGGCATAGAGACTGACTTTGTACATCTTGACCATGGATTTTCAAGAATAAACGTAAAAATCAAGTCATCCGAAGAAACAGAAATAAATGGCTGCGGTCCTGATATTCCGGATAATAAAATAGATGAACTGTTTAAGAAACTTGAAAAAATACAGGACGGCGATACAATTATACTTGCCGGAAGTATTCCGAAATCACTGCCTGCTGACATTTATGAAAAAATACTGAATAAACTGAGATATAAAAAAATAAGAATCATTGTTGATGCTGAAAAGGATTTACTGCTAAAAACCCTTAAATACAGACCATTCCTTATCAAGCCTAATAATTTGGAACTCTCACAAATCTTTGATACAAATATTGACTCAGTAGAAGATATCGTTGAATATGCAAGAAGATTAAAATATATGGGAGCAATGAATGTTCTTGTATCCATGGCGAAAGACGGTGCATTTCTTATTGATGAACATGATAACATTCATTTTTGTGATTCTTGCAGTGGTATAATTAAAAATTCTGTCGGAGCAGGAGATTCCATGGTTGCCGGATTCATTGCAGGCTGTGAACAGAATGACGACTATAATTATGCTCTGAAACTTGGTACTGCTTCCGGCGGAGCTACTGCTTTTTCTGACGGATTAGCCAAAAAAGATGGTATATATAATCTACTCAAACAATTAATCCAATAAACTCAACTGGATATTTTTTTCAAATTCTGATAATATATATCTTTTAATATCTCCATCCCAGTTTTCATCTATGGGTATTGCCCCGAGACTTATCAGTTCTGCATTTCCCCTGATGTTCAGATTACGGCAGAAAACTGTTGATATTCCATGCTTTATGCAATCGGATGCAC
>CAJTOG010000137.1 GCA_910577575.1 uncultured Ruminococcus sp.
CCACTTTGTCCGAAGCCATGCTCTACCAGAGCGGGCGGCTGGGGCGCATGGGGCGGGTAGACCACGGCGATGCTTTCCTGGATACCGATGCCTTGGAGCGGGAGCGGGGGATTACCACCATTTTTGGTACTGCAAAAAAATCTGTATTGATGTCCGGATAAAGTTTCATGACACTGAATGAGGCTGTAAATGAAAGTATAATTACAGGAATAAACAATATTGTGACAAGTGCGGCGAATCTTGTAAATACAAGTCTTGAGGATGAGATTTTTCTTGAATAAATCAACTGCTCCATACGTGATTTTCTGTCAAAATTTGTAAGAGATGCTGCTGCAAATACAGGAAGTATTGAGACAATAATGCCCATATAATCGCAGAAAAGCCTTGCATAAGCACCGGTTATTTTGTCTTTTTCAATAATATCATTGTAGTCCTTCAAAGCGTCGTCATATGTTCTCGGAATACGTGAAAAGTTACTTACAATATTATCATTGGAATATTCCGAACCGCCTCCGATTATTTTATCTGCTTTCTGCATAAGCTCACGGAAATGTTTATATGGCATATTATCAGGAATATTGATTTCCGGCAGGGTTGTTTCCTTGACAACAGGCATATATCCGCCGTTTCCGTCAGGCATCATGGTCATTCCGCCTTCATCAAAGTCAGAAAAGCTGTCCAGCTCCTGTTTTGTTATTCCTGTAATTTCCGTAATGATTTCTGCCATCTGTGTTTTTTTCTTCTCCGAAAGTTTTACTTTTTTACAAAATCCTATCGGATAAGCAGTATAATATCCCCTGAGATATTCTGTTAACAATCCTTCAGCAGCGGCAGGCATAAGAATTTCAGGAACTTCTTCTGCAACAGTTCCATAATCCTCAAGCCCCTGTGCCGGCGGAGAAAGTTTATCTTTACTGTCAGGACTGAACTGTGTAATATAGAATGCGATTAAAGCAATTATATAAATCAGAAACGTAAGTGAAAACAGTGTTTTTCTGCATTCTTTAAAAAAAAGCATTATTCATCACCTCCGTTCACTTCACAGCCGTTCTGATACAAACAATACATATAGGCGTCTTCACAATTCGGTTCATCATGAACAGCACCCTGCAAATCAGGCATATTATCGGATATAATGCGTACAGTGTTATAATCACCCTGAATCAGCATACCGGTGACTATATAATTCTTTTTAATCTGAGAAAGATATTTTTTTGGTACATTTACAGTAAAAACTTTTCCTCTTGCATTGTTAATCAGTTCGGAAACAGTACCCTGCCACAAAACTTTTCCGTCGTTCATAATAGCAATATCTTCGCATGACGCTTCAATATCGCCAACAATATGAGTTGACAGAATAACTATTCTTTCTTCTGCCGCATCAGTAAGAAGATTGCGGAAACGAATGCGTTCTTCAGGGTCAAGACCTGCTGTCGGTTCATCAACTATAAGGACTTTCGGGTCATGGAGGAGTGCCTGTGCGATGCCCAGTCTGCGTTTCATGCCGCCTGAAAGTGCTTTGACTCTTTTACGCTGATGTTCTGTCAGGTTTACTTTTTTAAGCAGCATTTTTATACGTTTTTCACGCTCGGACCTTGTCATGCCTGAAAGCGTACCGAGATAATCAAGAGCCTCATAAACAGTCATATTGGGATACATGGAAAACTCCTGCGGAAGATAACCTGTAATATTGCGGATTTCCTTTGCAT
>CAJTOG010000138.1 GCA_910577575.1 uncultured Ruminococcus sp.
GCCTTGTCATTCAAGTCAGGCAGCAGTATACCAGAAATGATTCAAAAAGTATAACTTCCGCTATTTTTTTAGCCCCTTTAACAAATTGTTCCTGATACTCAATGTTATCTGCAATTGCATCAATAACAGAACAGGTCTCCAAATTATATTTATCACAGTAAGATGTGATGGCATAACATTGATTAAAGCCGTGTATTTCCTGCATAACGAAGTAAATGATTTTATAAATATTTTCTATAGGTATTGAAGTTGCATTATGAATCTTGTCTATTATCGGTTTTACAACTTGTGATTTCCAAGTGTTGATTTTCTTTGTGTTAGGTTTGGGCAGATATTTTTGAATAGCATTTTCTACGCATATTTCTAACTGACTTGTAAGCACTTTTGATATAGCAGTTCCGATTGTTTCAGTTAAAATATTTAAGTCCATAGTATTATTAATTTCAAGTTTCTCTCTCAGTTTCTGCTCCATAAGGTTGAAAGCCTCAATGTATTTGAGTTTCCATTCAAGAGCTTTCTTGCCTGTGAAGCCCATGACCAACAGTGAGAAACCGTCTCTTGTGAGTTCATAGCATTTATTGCTTTTACCACTGTTATCAATGTAAATGCTTTCGATAAAGTACTGAGCGGATTTTTCCGTCGAGTACTGAGCCGAATTTTCGGCTGAGTTCATTTCAGCTATAATATTGCCGATTTTTTCAATTACGTGTTTGTGCTGTTTTCCAAACTTTTCAGCAACCCCAAGACTTGAAGTTGTGAGTTCTCCGTTAGTGTTAGTAATTATAATTTCATTCATTTTTAATTTTCCTTTCTTTTAAAGAATTTTCCAACTTGTTTCACTCTCACTCCATACCGTCTGCTACCTTATGATTCTCGTTGGTGAGTAGTTGCTGTGTGTTCCTGTTGAATGGGATACCGCTGTTTTCGTACAACGGTTCAGAAACGTTATCTTATTATCGTGATTATTGTTAAATTTTCCATAATAACTTACTTTATGAACCAATAATCGTTATTATCATTATCAGCAGATGCAATGATTTTATATACTTCATCAAGTGAATTAAAGTCAACTTCATGCCAATTATTTTTTGATTGAACACATTTATTTTCTTTATCAAGCGAATTAATCCATGAAATAAATGCAACAACACCTATACTAACTATAATAACGTTTAAAATATTAAATAAAATCTCCATTTTGTTCCTTTCATAAATACTTAGTAAACTACATATTATCCAAAAACTGTTTAATTAAAAACAATAAATTTCATTAAATCATCACAACATTCTCCACCATTACAAATATTTTGTATACCTGAATAAAATATGCGTTTATCTTTTGGAGGACAAAAGTCCGATTCAGATAATATATATTCATCACATTTATTTTGTTTATTATCATACTTCATCTTTATCACCTTTTATGCCAAAATGAATTTTTGCAGTTTCAATACAAGCAAGATATTCTTTTGCATACTTGCTATCACCATGAGTTTCTTTG
>CAJTOG010000139.1 GCA_910577575.1 uncultured Ruminococcus sp.
AATTCTGTATCTTCTGACATACATACCTCCACAAAATTAATTTAATGTCTAATTAGCGTAATTGAATATAAATTTCCACTGTCATTAAACCAAAAGCCAATGCAGCCCTTTCCGGTGTTTTTATCTTCATAAACAACAACAGAACCATTTTCATTTTCGTTATCAGGTTCACCAAAAATAGATTTTACTTTACTTAATGTATCACCATATTTTACTCCGTTAACAACAATTTCAGCATTTAAGGAAATATCATTTAAATCTTCATAATAAGACATAACTGTATCACACTCTTTTGTTGATATTTTCTTAAAACTATCAACTTCAAAATATTCTAATATAAAAATTGGATTATTATTTTTATATAGTACAGTGTTACATAACCCACTGTCATATATGTTTGTCGTGCTTTTTTTAATACTAAATTCCTTACCTAAACTCTCCACAGTGAACGGAATCGGTATATTTACTCCATCAACGTAAAGTATTTGTGAAACCTCATTATAGCTCCATCCATCTTCTGGTCTTGTTAAAATAACAGGCTCATATGCTGCCGCAGAGCTTGTAACACCCGTATCCGACGCTTCAATATTTTCATTTTTGCAGCCTGCAAATACTAAGCAAGCCATAACTGCACATAAAATAAATTTAACCCTGTTTTTCATATTAATTTCTCCTTTTTCAAACAAATAAAATTTTTCTTATGTCAGTTAATATAAATGTCAGTTATTTTGAATACGTACATATTACGATGTATTAATACCCTGCGCAAATAAGGGAAACTGCCTATAAGCTACCTCCTCATTAATCACCTCCCTAACGGTTAGCTTAAAAAAGCTTAATTCTTTATCCCAAATCAATAAGATATTCCTGCAAAGCTTCCATAATTTGTTCTTGGGAATATTCTTCCAACGGTTCAGTTAAATATTTTTCTATAAATTCTTGTAATTCTGTATCTTCTGACATACATACCTCCACAAAATTAATTTAATGTCTAATTA
>CAJTOG010000140.1 GCA_910577575.1 uncultured Ruminococcus sp.
CAGTGCGGAGACGGAAATTTCAAAGACCGTAAATGCTGTTCTGTGCGGTGATACGTCAAATTCAGATGATAAACAGCTTACCAACCTTTTTGAAATCATCGAGGGAGGTATGAAAAAATGATGTACACAGAACTGTCTCCGAAGCAGCTGAAATCAATGCTCTGGTGGGCTTGGGAAGATACAAAAAATTATGATGCTATCGTGTGTGACGGCTCGGTACGAAGCGGAAAAACCATGTCCATGACGATTGGATTCGTACTCTGGAGCATGAAAAATTTCAACGGTGAAAACTTCGCTTTCTGCGGTAGAACTATTGCTTCATTAAAAAGAAATGTGATTGAACCGATGCAGAAATGGCTTGAAGGAGTTGTAAAAATCAAAGTGAATCTGAGCCGGAATTTCCTTGATATTTCAATGTGCGGACACACAAACAGGTATTACTTTTTCGGCGGTAAAGATGAAAGTTCCTATCAGTTGATTCAGGGCATAACGCTTGCTGGAATACTTCTTGATGAAGTAGCACTTATGCCGAAATCATTCGTGGAACAGGCACTTGCAAGATGTTCTGTGACCGGTTCAAAATTCTGGTTCAATTGCAATCCAGACAGCTCCGAGCACTGGTTTTTCAAAGAGTGGGTTGACGAAAATTCCGAGAAAACCAAACAGAAAAACCGTCTGCATCTGCATTTCACAATGGACGATAACCTTTCGCTCTCCGACGAGGTCAAAAACCGCTATGAACGCACATATACCGGTGTTTTCTATGACAGGTATATCCGTGGTCTGTGGGTGCTTGCGGAGGGGCTTGTGTACGGAAATGTTTTCGATAAAAATTATCATATTCTGAAAAATTATACAGAAGCGACTAACGTCTATTACTATATT
>CAJTOG010000141.1 GCA_910577575.1 uncultured Ruminococcus sp.
CATATCCGTTATGTAGGAAAAGAAGTTGCACAGGCTGTCAAAGATGCTGCTTCTGCTGCCGGAGACCCATATCTTACTCTTGAAGAATATCTTGGAATTGACTCATATTATCATTGATAATTTGATTTTTTATCAGAATTTTGGAGATGATAAAAATGAACAGAACACTGAAAATCATAACTTTTCTTTCTGTTTCTGTGTTTATGCTTTCTATGACTTCCTGCGATAAAGATATATCAAAAGTGCACAATTCAGGTATGGAAATTTCGAAAAATATTCAGGAGAAAATAATGCTCGGTTACTATGATGCAGAAATATCTGTAGGAGAAACTATACAGCGTCCAACAGTTTCAGAAAATATTACAGAAGTATGGACAAGTTCGGATGAAAGTATTGCAATTGTTGACAGTATCGGAAATATTACAGGAGTAAGAGAAGGTAATTGTACAGTAAGAGTATCTGATTCCGCAGACAGTAATGTTTTTGCAGAAATATCTGTGACTGTTATAAATATAACGGATATACAGCAAAGGGACGGCATAACATATGTAAATGGAATTTTAATTGCAAATAAGTCTTATGGTCTGCCTGAAACATATAATCCAGAAGGTCTTACAGATGAAACATATTCGGCATTTCAGGAACTTGTTGTAGGTGCTGCAAACGAGGGTCTGGATATTTATCTTTCCTCCGGTTTTCGTTCATACGATTATCAGAGTCAGATTTATAATAACTATGTTGATGAATACGGACAGGCAACAGCTGATACTTTCTCTGCACGTCCCGGTTATTCTGAACATCAGACCGGTATGGCTATTGATGTAAATACAATTGATGACAGTTTTGCAGGTACACCCGAGG
>CAJTOG010000142.1 GCA_910577575.1 uncultured Ruminococcus sp.
AATTCGTCAAATCAAAGCAGGAAAAAGAGTGATTTTTTATGAATATGTATGTACTGCAAATCAAATCAGGGTACGAAATTTCAGCCTGTCAGGAACTCAGAAAACGTGGATTTGATGCGGTTCTGCCAACGATTCAGGAGTATGTCAGACGTGGCGGAAAATGGAATCTGCATGAAAAAATAATTTTCACACAGTACCTTTTTATCCGCCTTGAACCCGATGAGAAAAATTATTATGAAATCATGAAAATTGACGGCGTTGTACGGTTTTTAGGCTGTAATCAGCCGCTGAAATACAGCGAGCAGAAGTATATAGAATGGCTTGAAAACGGCGGTAAATCGATTGAACCTTCAAAGATTTACATCACTGCAAGCGGTGATAAAATGATTATGTCGGGCATTCTGAGAAAGTACTCAGGCAGTGAAATCGAATATAATCTGCGTCAGCGAAAAGTGGGTATTTTCATAGAAATTGCAGGAAAAAATCACAGAATTACTCTTCCGGCAGTCCGCATTTAAGCCGTCACGCTTCTGAATCAGGGTTGATTCGTCCCCTGCCGACGAGCGTGAATGTATATCAGAAAACGGATTTTTAAGTCACTGAAATCCGAATGGCGGAGCTTACCCAGAAACAAGACCGTTGCAGAGCCGTTGCAAAGCGTTGCAGGGCGTTTCAAAAAAATCACCGGTCAAATTATACCACAAAAATACAGGGGCAGAAATAAGGCTTACAGAGCCTTATTTTTTATACCTGAAAGGAGATGACGGAAATGAGTATCAAAAAGAAAAGCATCAAATCACTTGCAGACGGAATTTCAAAGTTTGAGGATTCAAAGAATATCATGAAAAA
>CAJTOG010000143.1 GCA_910577575.1 uncultured Ruminococcus sp.
GGTCGAACAGGCTTGTGCAGTGGGCGGAATCATCGTAAAACCGTATCTTTCAAACGGTCGGATTTACGTCGATACTGTGCTTCCTGAGAATTTTTTTGCAGTTGATTTTTCAGAAGATACGATTACATCAGCAATTTTCCCTGAACAGCTTGTTATCGGAAAAAACTGCTATACACGGCTTGAATATCACAGGTTTGACCCTGAAAATCGGCTGTATACCGTCAAAAACAGGTGTTACAGAAGCAGCGACAGGGCTTCGCTCGGCTCACTGTGTTCATTTGCAGAAGTTCCCCAGTGGAGTAAAATGAAAGAAGTTACGGTGCTTGAAAACGTGGAAAAACCGCTGTTTGCATACTTTAAAATGCCGTCAGCAAATACTGTCGACCCTGAAAGTCCGCTCGGTATTTCGGCTTTTGAAAATTCTGTTGACCTCATTCATCAGGCTGACGAACAGTGGGAGCGAATTATATGGGAGTTTGAAAGCTCGGAGCGTGCAATCGACGCAACAGAGGACATTTTCCGGCTTAATCCGAATGGCAAACCTGTGCTTCCGAAAGGCAGGGAACGGATGTTCAGGACTTACGATATTCAGGCATCGGAAAAGCCGTTTATTGAGACGTTTTCACCTGAAATACGTGATACTTCGCTGTTCAACGGTCTGAAC
>CAJTOG010000144.1 GCA_910577575.1 uncultured Ruminococcus sp.
AAGGAAAACTCCGGAATTGATTTCAGTAATCTTGATATGTCAGAACCTAAATTACCTCCATTAAACCAGCCGTTCACAGCTTTGCTAATGTTTTTACCTAAATTTATCCAGTCAAATTCAGTAACAAAATTATAAAACAAATTTGTTAGAATACGGATGTTTAAGGACATTGACCTTCCCAACTGTTCCCATTCAATTTTATTTACTGCCTGATTCAGACCGTTAGCAAGCTCGCTTCCGATTGTTTCCCAGTGAATATTATCGGAAAAAGCATTGACTACACTGCTAATTGTGTTCAGTCCTCCGGCAAATGTATTTCCAAGATGCTGAAAATCAAGGTTATCTGCAAATCCGTTAATCAAGTCTAATATCTTATTTACTCCGTCAGTAACTTTTTTTTCAGTATTTTCCCAGTCTATACTATCAAAAATAGCATTTATCCTTTCGGCAAGGACTTCTCCCACACCGTACCAGTCACCTGATTTAATTGCCTCTTTCAGACGTTCAGCCCAATCAGGCAATTTAGGTTCTGACATATCAAGATTACTGAAATCAATTCCGGAGTTTTCCTC
>CAJTOG010000145.1 GCA_910577575.1 uncultured Ruminococcus sp.
GAGTTTCCTTATCCATTTCCTATTTCTCCCTTCACTTCAAGTAAAATATCCATTATTCTGTCAAGTTTCCGATGATTTTCGTTCTGCTCACGAAAAAAATCTTCTTTCGTAATGTAGTGTACTCCTTCAGGAGAATCGAAGGTGCTGTTTTTGCTTCGGTGGTCTGCAGCGAAATGTCCAGCTCTCTGTCGTAACTGTAGACGATTTTACCGTTCTGCCTCAGCATCAGCTTGCTGATTCTGCCCCAATCAATTCCATAAATGCTGTCCTCATCAAAAACTTCTGCACAGTATTTTACTGCTGTGTAGCCGCCATTTTCATTTGGAATTCCAATGATTCCTTCTTTCGAGTTGCCCATGTCGTTTTCCTCCATTTTATTTTTGGTCTGCCTCATCAGTGCCGGTAGACCATCTCCGGCAGACAGCGGGCGGAGAGCCTCCGCTAGCAGTCAGTCCGCTGTTTCGGCTGTTATTCATACAGTTCTTTTTCGATTTTATCATGATGTTCATTAAGTCGGCG